>JBGANR010000037.1:0-23023 GCA_044222225.1 Mycobacteriaceae bacterium | reverse complement strand
CACTACCTCTCAGACGCAGCCCGCGCCGAGACCTACAACGCCTGGCTACACCACTACAACCACCATCGCCCCCACACCGGCATCGGAGGCCTCTCACCCATCGACCGCGTCCACAACGTCCGTGGGAAGAACAGCTAGCGCGGGGAAGGCGATGTCGCGGAGCGACGTCCGTTCCGGGGCCGACGAGTCGGTGGGGGCGGCTGGTGCCATTGGTACCTCCGGAGAGAGCCCTAAAGGGAGTTGAATCTGCGCTCAGAATCCCCTCGGAACGTTACCTCCGTGTTCCATGCCGAGAATATTCTGCAGAGCCGCTACGCTACGCAGAATGTCGGACGAACGATCCGGTGGCCTGCAGGATCTGTGGCAACCGAGGCCCGGAAACAGCAGCGTCGCGATGAGCGAAGACGAGCTGCGACTCGTCCACGCGCTGCAGATCGCGCCGCGGGCGTCGTGGTCGGCGCTCGGGCCGATCCTCGGCTGCGATCCCGTCACCGCCGCGCGCCGGTGGGCGCGGCTCGAGAAGGAGGGCCTGGCCTGGGTCACGGCCTACGCGGGCGGCGGCGTGGCGCTGGCGCTCGTCGAGCTGCGCTGCGCGCAGGGCCGCACGATGGCGGTCGCCGATCGGCTCGCGGCCGATCCCGAGGTCATCACCATCGACATCACCGTCGGCGGCCGGGACATCGTCGCGACGGTGGTGGCCGAGTCGGCGGCCGGATTCACCGACTACCTGCTCGGTCCGATGACCGCCGACGGCGACATCACCTCGACCGTCACCCACATCCTCGTCGGCCCCATGTGGGACGCGCGCGTGTGGCGGCTGCAGGCGCTGAACGCCGAGGAGGTGGCGGCCGTCGAGCAGTTGGCGCGGACGCCGCCGTCGTCCCGCCGGGGTCGTATCGACCCCGAGATCGAGGACGGGCTCGTCCGTGAGCTGCAGTGGGACGGACGCGCCAGCGCCGCCGATCTCGCCACCCGGCTCGGCGTCGGCCCCGACCGGGTGCGCGGCACGCTCACCGAACTCATCGCGAGCAGGCGCATCGTCCTGCGCACCGAGATCGCCCGCCCGGCGTCGGGGCGATCGGCCTATGCCTGGTTCTTCCTGCACACGCCCGCCCGGATGCGCGACCGCGTCATCGAGCGGCTGTCGACGATGCGCGACCTGCGGCTCATCGCGGCGGCCGTCGGACCTGCGACGATCGTGCTCGCCATGTGGCTGCGCTCGCTGGACGACATCGCGAAGGTGGAGGCCGTCATCGAGCGCGGGGTGCGCGACGTCGAGATCATCGACCGGTCCGTGGTGTTGCGCACCACCAAGCATCTCGGCCGCATGATCGCCCCGGACGGACGCTCGATGCCGCGCCCGGAGACGCCGGCGGACTGAGCGCGCGTCATATCGGTAGCCGTAGAGGATCGAAGCGACGATTATCGTCGCCACGACGCTGTGGGGCTACCGATACGACGCCGGTTCCTCAGCTCGGTTCGGCCGACCGCGCGTAGCGCGCCGCCAGCCAGGCGCACATCATCAGCTGGACCTGGTGAAACAGCATGAGCGGCAGCACCAGCAGGCCGATCGACTGCCCCGCGAACAGGACGGCCGCCATCGGCAGGCCCGTGGCCAGGCTCTTCTTGGTGCCGCAGAACTGGATGGCGATCGCGTCGGCGCGATCGAAGCCGAGCCGGCGGGCCAGTGCGCCGGTGAACCACAGCATCGCCGCGACGAGCGCCACCGACACCCCGAGGAGCGCGAGCACCTGCCACACCGAGACGGTGCTCCAGATTCCGTCGCGGACGCCGTCGCTGAACGCGACATAGACGATGAGGACGATGCCGCCGCGGTCGATGTATTTGAGCGAGGCGGCCTTGCGCAGCACCCAGCCGCCGACGAGCGGCCGCGCGAGCTGGCCGGCGAGGAACGGCAGGAGCAGCTGCGCCATGATCGTCAGCACCGTCTCGGCGCCGATGTGCACGTCGCCGGACGTCGTCATGAGCGCGACCACCAGCAGTGGCGTGAGGAAGACGCCGAGCAGGTTCGACGCCGACGCCGAGACGATGGCGCCCGGGATGTTGCCGCGGGCGATCGAGGTGAACGCGATGGAACTCTGCACCGTCGACGGCACCAACGTCAGATAGAGGACGCCGAGGGCGAGTTCGTCGCCGATGACGGGGGCGAGCAGCGGCCGCAGCGCGACGCCGAGCAGCGGGAACACGACGAACGTGATCGCCAGGATCGTCAGATGCAGTCGCCAATGCGCCAGGCCGGCGAGGGCCTGGCGGGGCTCGATCCGCGCACCGTAGAGGAAGAACAACGCCGCCAGGGCGATGGTGACGGCCCAGTCGGCGACGGCGATGCCCGCCCCGCGCACCGGTAGGACCGAGGCGACGGCGACGGCCCCGAGGATCGCGAGGATGAAGCCGTCGACCTTGAACCGGCTGAAGAAGGACGGCGGCCGTGCCGCCGTCACGCGGACGTCGCCCCGGGGCGTTCGCAGGATCCCTGCAGGACGCAGCTCCCGCAGCCGCCCGCGGCGGCCGTCTCGCAGGACTCGCCTTCGGAGTGGGCGGGCTCTGCCGGCGGAGCCGCGGCCGAGGTGCAGGCGGACGGTGCGGGCACCATGAGCGTCGCCGCGGCCTGTGCGCCGTAGCTCGCGCCCATACCGATGACGACGACGCCCGCGACCAGGGCGACGACGACGGCCCCGAGTCCCAGCCAACCGCCCGCGACCAGCCCGCTCACGCCTCCGACCAGGCAGATCGCTCCGCCGCCGGTGACGGCCGGCCCGGCGACGCGGTTGGCGGCGGCGAAGACGTCCGGGTTCGCCAGGGTGTCCGGGGTGCGCACGCCGAAGCGTCCGCGGAACGGCAGGCGACCGGTGAGTCCGGCGATACCGACAGTGACGAAATAGGCGCCGACGACGACGGCCAGCGCGACGGCAACGTAGACGGCGGCGGTCATCGTCTTAGCCTAGAAGGTCGGTCCACCCGGTGGCGATCCGGTTCTGTCAGTGGGGGTCGATACCCTGTGACGGTGATTGAGAGCCCTGTTCCCGCCGCCGTCCCGCCGCACCGCTACACCGCGGAGCTCGCGGGCGAGCTCGAGAGTGCCTGGCAGCGGGAATGGGAGGCGCGGGGGACGTTCTGTGCGCCGAACCCCGTCGGTGACCTGGCCGGCCCGGTTCCGGACGACAAGCTGTTCGTGCTCGACATGTTCCCCTATCCGTCCGGGGCTGGGCTGCACGTCGGGCATCCGCTGGGCTTCATCGCGACCGACGTCTACGCGCGTTATCACCGCATGCTCGGGCACAACGTGCTGCACACGATGGGTTTCGACGCGTTCGGTCTGCCCGCCGAGCAGTACGCCGTCCAGACCGGCACGCACCCGCGGACGACCACCGAGACGAACATCGCGCGCTACCTGCAGCAGATCCGCCGGCTCGGTTTCGGCCACGACGAACGGCGGCGGGTCGCGACCACCGACGTCGACTTCTACCGCTGGACGCAGTGGATCTTCCTCACCATCTACGACTCCTGGTTCGACGCCGAGGCCGGCCGGGCACGTCCGATCGCCGAGCTGATCGCCGAGTTCGCATCCGGTGCCCGGGTCGCGCCGGAGGGCGCCTGGGCCGACCTCGACGAGGGGGCGCGGGCTGACGTCGTCGACCGGCACCGGCTCGTCTACCTCTCGGATTCGCTGGTCAACTGGTGCCCGGGTCTGGGCACCGTCCTCGCCAACGAGGAGGTGACGGCCGACGGTCGCAGCGAGCGCGGCAACTTCCCCGTCTTCCGCCGCCGGCTGCGGCAGTGGATGATGCGCATCACCTCGTACGCCGACCGGCTGGTCGACGACCTCGACCGGCTTGACTGGCCGGAGCCCATCAAGATCGCGCAGCGCAACTGGATCGGGCGTTCGCGCGGCGCGCGGCTGGCGTTCACGGCTCGTGCGTCGTCCGGCGGCGATGCGCCCATCGAGGTGTTCACGACGCGTCCGGACACCCTGTTCGGCGCCACCTACGTCGTGCTGTCGCCCGAGCACGCGCTCGTCGACGAGCTGGTGGCCGACGAGTGGCCCGACGGCGTCGATCCGCGGTGGACGGGCGGGGCGGGCTCGCCGAAGGAGGCCGTCGCGGCGTACCGCGCGTCGATCGCGGCGAAGTCCGACTTGGAGCGTCAGGAGGCCAAGGAGAAGACGGGCGTCTTCGTCGGCGCCACCGCGCGCAATCCGCTGTCGGGCGCCGACGTGCCCGTGTTCATCGCCGACTACGTACTCGCCGGATACGGCACGGGTGCGATCATGGCGGTGCCCGCGCACGACGCCCGCGACCACGAGTTCGCGATGGCCTTCGGGCTGCCCATCGTCGACGTCATCGCACCCGAATCGGGCGTTCGTGTGGAAGGCGAGGCGTACAACGGGCCCGGTACGGCCATCAACTCCGGTTTCCTCGACGGTCTGGCCGTCGACGAGGCGAAGGCCGCGGCCGTCACGGGGCTCGAGGAGCTGGGCGCCGGAGAAGGCACCATCCAGTACAAGCTGCGCGACTGGCTGTTCGCGCGGCAGCGGTACTGGGGCGAGCCGTTCCCCATCGTGTTCTCCGAGGACGGCCGGCCGCACGCCCTCGGCACCGACGCGCTGCCCGTCGCGCTGCCCGAGGTCGACGACTACCGGCCCGTCTCCTTCGATCCGGACGACGCCGACTCCCAGCCGTCGCCGCCGCTGGCCAAGGCCGTGGACTGGGTGAACGTCGAGCTCGATCTGGGTGACGGGCTGCAGCATTACCGGCGTGACGCCAACGTCATGCCCAACTGGGCGGGCAGCAGTTGGTACCAGTTGCGCTACATCGACCCGACGAACAGCGAGCAGTTGTGCGCGCCGGAGAACGAGGCGTACTGGGTGGGGCCGCGGCCGGAGCTGCACGGGGCGTCCGATCCGGGTGGCGTCGACCTCTACCTGGGCGGCCAGGAGCACGCCGTGCTGCACCTGCTCTACTCGCGGTTCTGGCACAAGGTGCTGTTCGACCTCGGCCATGTCAGCTCGGCCGAGCCGTACCGCAAGCTGTTCAACCAGGGCATGATCCAGGCGTTCGCGTACACCGACGCGCGCGGCGTCTACGTGCCGGCCGAAGAGGTGGTGGAGCGCGACGGCGAGTTCTTCTTCGGCGAGGAGAAGGTCGCGCGCGAGTACGGGAAGATGGGCAAGTCGCTCAAGAACTCTGTCGCCCCCGACGAGATCTGCGACGCCTACGGTGCCGACACGCTGCGGGTCTACGAGATGTCGATGGGCCCGCTCGACGCGTCCAGGCCGTGGGCGACCAAGGACGTCGTCGGTGCGCAGCGGTTCCTGCAGCGGGTCTGGCGGCTGGTCGTCGACGAGGAGACCGGTGCGCCGCGCGTGACGGACGGGTCGCAGGTGACGGACGAGACGCAGCGCGCTGTCCACAAGGCGATCGCCGGCGTCCGCGACGACTACGCGAACCTGCGGGACAACACGGCCATCGCCAAGGTCATCGAGCTGACCAACCACCTCACCAAGGCGTATCCCGACGGTGCGCCGCGCGCGGCGGTGGAGACGGTCGTGCTGCTGGTGGCGCCGGTGGCGCCGCACCTGGCCGAGGAGCTGTGGCGCCGGCTCGGCCACGAGACCCCGCTCGCTCACGGCCCGTTCCCGCAGGCCGACGAACGCTGGCTGGTCGAGGACACGGTCGAGTACGCCGTCCAGGTCAAGGGCAAGGTGCGCAGCCGCGTCACGGTGGCGGCCGACGCGTCCGACGCCGACGTCGAGGCCGCGGCGCTCGCGGACGAGAAGATCGCCTCGCTGCTGACGGGTGCGCCGCGCAAGGTGATCGTCGTGCGCGGGCGGCTGGTGAACGTCATCCCCTGACGTCGGTCAGAGCTCCCAGAGGGAGGCGATGGGCAACCCGCCGAGATTCCTGCCGAACCGCACGCCCTGGTTCGCGGTGCCGAGCACGATCCCTCCCGCGAACCTCTCGCCCAGACGTTCTGCCAGCCGCTGCAGACCACGGAAGTGCTCGGGCTTGTAGGTCTGCTTCGCCTTCACCTCGAGGCCGAGGACCCGGCCGTCGTCGAGTTCGAGAAGAACATCCACCTCGAGTCCCGACGTCTCGCGGTAGTGGAAGACGGAGAATCTCGTGTCGCTCCAGGTCTGCTGCTTACGCAGCTCGGAGACCACGAGACCTTCCAGCAGCGGACCCAGTAACTCGCCACCGCCGACGAGCGCGGCAGCGCGAGCGGCCGAGACTCCCGAGAGGTGCATCGCCAGCGCGGAGTCGGTGATCAGTCCCTTCGCCTTGCCGGTCTGCCGAGTCGTCAGGTTGCCCGTCCACGGTCGGATCCGCTCGACCAGGTACAGCGTCTCGACGAGGTCGAGGTAGGCGGTCATGGTGGTTTCGGGGATGTCGGCGTCCCGCGCGAGGCGCGCACGGACCACCTCGCCGGCTTGGTTCGCCGCGATGAGGCGAAGGACAGAGGCCAGGCGGTCGCCGTCGACCAGCCGGCGGACGTCGCGGGCGTCACGTTGAACGATCCGGTCCACGTACCCGTCGAACCAGGCGGTACGCAGTCGTGGTGATCGCTGGAAGACCTCGGGGTACCCGCCAGCTGCAAGCAGGTTCGCGTAGTCCTCTCGGGAGACCGTCGAACGCACCTCGAAGGGATCGACCCCGGCGAGGAAACGGGTGACGAAGTCGTCGAAGTGCCCGTTGATCTCGCCCTGACTCAGGGGTCGCAGCAACAGCGTGACGGCGCGACCTGCGAGGGAGTCGGGTGTCCGTTCGAGCCGCAGCAGATCAGCCGACCCGGTGAGAAGGAACCGGCCCGGACCGCGGTGCCGGTCGATCGACGCCTTGATCGGCAGCAACAGCTCAGGGGCGCGCTGGATCTCGTCGATGACGAGCAGTCCGTCGGGTATCTGGTCCACGAAGGCCTGTGGGTCGCTCCGGGCGGCGGCTCGCTGCACGTCGTCGTCCAGTGTGAGGTAGCGCGCCGGGCGGCCCGAGCCCTCGATGAGCATCGTGGCGAGAGTGCTCTTGCCGACCTGTCGCGCGCCTTCGACGACCACGGCGGGGAAGGCGTCGACGAGCTCGCGCGCCCACGGCAACGAGTGGCGGGAGATGAGATCGGTCGAGGTCACACCCCCATGTGACACCACAAGTCGCTGTTCTGCAAGCATGAAGTCGCTGTTCTGCAAGTATCAAGTCGCTGTTCTGCAGGCGCGAAGTCGCTGTTCCCTCACTTCTCCTGGCCGTCGACATCGGCCGTCGCATGCAACGCCAGCCGGACGCGCTCGGTGTCGAAGGGTGCCCAGCGCTCGGGGGCGGCGATGGAGACGAGGCCGTCGAGCACGGCGTCGCCGTAGTTGTGGCCGTGGCCGTCGGGGACGCCGGCGGCGTTGGCGAGGTCGGCGGAGACCTGCCAGAACGTGACGATCGGGAACCAGCGCATCGACGGCAGCCGGTCGCGTCCGGGCGGCTCTTCGAGCCAGTTCGGGCGCTCGAAGATGAGCCGGGTATCCCACCACACCACCGGGTCGGACGCGTGCTGGATGTACAGCACGCGTGGCGTCATCCAGGGTCCGCGGGCGCGTCGCACCTCCGAGCCGCTGGTCGCGAACCGGAGGAACAGCCCGTTGGCGTAGGCGGGGTCGGCCTCGGTGGTGCCGGGGTCGCGGCGGTCCACGTAGGTGCGCCAGATCCGGTTGGAGTTCGGCGGCCCCACCCAGAGCACGCCGTCGACCTTCGCGCGGATGTCCGCCATGTCGGCGAACGCGCCCTCGCCGGCCTGGGTGCCGAGGCTCTCGCCGTAGACGTACAGCTTGGAACGCTTGCCGGCCGGCCGCGCGGAGCGGGCGGCGATGACCGTGTCGACGAGTTGGCGCCCCGCTTCGGCGGCCGCCGCCCGGTCGAGCAGGAACGACGCCGCGCTCGGCAGATAGGAGTACTGCGCCGCGACGACGGCGACGTCGCCGTCGTACATGAGGTCGATGGCCCGCGCGGTCGTCGAGTTGACCCAGCCGGTGCCGGTCGTCGGGATGACGAAGACGGCCCGGCGGTCGAAGGCGCCCGTCCGCTCCAACTCGCGGGTGACCAGCGCCATCCGCTCCTCGGCGGTCGGCGCCGACTCGACGCCGACGTAGACCCGCACCGGCTCCTTCGAGGGGCGTCCGGAGAGGGAGGCGAGCTGCTCGGCGTGCAGCCCGCCGGCGGCGAACCGCCTGCCCTCGTAGCCGAGCGTGTTCCACGCGGCCACCGATTCGGGGCTGCCGGACCGCTCCGGACGCGTCGGGCTGACCACCCCGGGCCGGTTGCCGTGGCTCGTCGAGATCGACAGGGTGTCGATGACCGACACCGCGCCGCGCAGCAGGACGCCGTCGAACAGGGCCGCCACGGACGCCGCGACGATGACGAGCCCGGCCAGGCGGGCCAGGCCGTCCGGAATGCGCAGCAGGCGTTTGAGTGTGCGTGCGACGAATTTGACCAGGTCGGCCAGGACGCGCCAGCCGGCGATCGCGGCCGCGGCGACGAGGGCGGCGATGATCGCCGTCCGCAGGTAGCCGGGCGTCGCCGAGCCCTCGATGCCCATGAGCCCGGCGAGCTCGCGTTGCCAGCGCGCCGACTGCGTCAGCATCACCGGGACGGCGACGACGATGGCCACGACGACGAGCGTCTGCAGCCACAGCTTGATCGGACGCGGCAGTGGCCACCATCGCTGATGCTGCAGGTAGTAGCGGTCGAGCAGCCAACCCAGCGCGACGCCCGCGGCGTAGCCGAGCGCCCAGGTGATGCCGCCGACGAGCCCCTGGAAGAGCCAGTCGCGGGGCAGCAGCGACGGCGTCAGCGACCAGCAGTAGAACAGCGTCCCCACGGAGATGCCGGTGAAGTCGAGCCGCAGCAGCCGGATGAACCAGAGCGCCGCGGGGTGCCGGCGCGCGGCGAGGAGCGCGTTGGCGAGCACGAACTGCGGGAAGGTCTCGAGCATGTCGAGGGCCGCGCGGTAGGCGTGGACGGCCGGGTCGTCCGCCTGGTCCTCGGCTGGCGCGGCCTGATCGTCGGCCGGCGCGGCCTGATCGTCGCCCGGATGCTCGCCGCGCTCCGGGGCACGTACCTCTGCCGTCGCTTCGCGGTCGTCTGTCGCCTCGCTGGTCATGGCCGTCGGTTCCGGGGCGTCGGGCGGACGTCCAACTCGGTGATGAGCGCGTCCCGCGGCGCCCGGACGAGGTGCCCCACCGCGGCGGCGATGCTCTCGGGGCGGATGAGCACGCCCGGATCGTAGGGTCGGCCCTCGACGTCGTGCAGGTCGCGCTGCATGTCGGTGTCGACGCGTCCGGGGTAGACGGACGTCACCCGCAGCGTCGGTTCCTCCTCGCGGAGGGCGTCGGCGAAGGCGCGGACGGCGTGTTTCGTCGCCGCGTAGGCGCCCCATCCGGGTCGGACGTGCCGTCCGGCGCCGGAATTGATGACGACGACGTGCCCGCCGGCGGCGCGCAGCGCGGGCAGCAGCCGGCGCGTCGTCTCGACGACGGCGAACAGATTGACCTCCATGAGCCGGCGCCATTCGGCGGCGGGGGTCTCGGCGACGGATCCGAGCGAGGCGAGGCCGGCGCTGTGCACGAGGACGTCCAGCGATTCGATCGGTGTGGCTGCGGCGGCGATCTCCGCGTCGTCGGTGAGTTCGACGGGCCACGCGACGGCGCCCAGGTCGGCGGCGAGCGCGTCGAGCCGCGGCGACGGGCGACCGCCGAGCAGCAGGTCGTGATCGGCGGCGAGCTCCCGGGCGATCGCCGCGCCGACGCCGCGACTCGCCCCGGTGATGAGTGCTGTGGCCATGCCCGTGTGCTTACCAGATGGACGGCGTCGTATCGGTAGCCCCTGACGCGCCTCGCGACAATAATCGTCGCGAAGGTCGGCAGAGGCTCCCGATATGACGCGCCGCGCCGGTACCGGTCCGGGCTTGATGCGAGGTGCGGCGGATATCGTCCGTTTACACCGACGTATTCGTGACAAACGACGTCGGCTCACCGTGACTTCAACGACTAACCTGCGGCCATGTCGGGTGGTCGAGAAAGCGGCGGAGAACGCCGATCGGTACAAGCGCGACGGCGACAACTCGTCGACGTCGCCTTCAAGCTCATCGCGGAGGGCGGCGTCGAGGCGGCGACGACACGGCGGGTGGCGTCGGCGGCCGGGATCAGTCAGGCGTCGTTCTTCTACGCCTACCCCAACCGGGAGGCGCTGTTCGCCGAGCTCGTCTCGCAGGGCACGGTGATCGCGAGCGAGTTGATGGTGGAGCTCGCCGATCAGATGCGGGCGCGTCCGATCGAGGCCCGCGGCACCGCCGAAGACGCGATGACGGTGGGATTCACCGCATACGTCGAGTTCCTCGCCCGCAACAGCGAGCGCGAACGCGCCATGCTCGGCATCGCCGAGTACGCCAGCCGCACACCCGGGCTCGCGGGTCTGGCCGCGGCGTCCTACGCCCGGTACGACGCGATGGCCGTCACACTCATGAAGCTCGTCGAAGAGCTCTACGACGTCGAGTTCGTCGAGCCGCACGAGACGCTCGCCCCCGTCTTCGTCGCCGCGGGCGACGGCGTGCTCATGCGCATCCTCCTCGCCGCCGACACGGCCGAGGCCAGACGCGTCGCGGAGACCTTCGGCAGGATGTTCCTCGGGTACCTGAGAAAGCCCGGCTGACGGCGCCGGAACGGAGGGGCACGTGATCGATCTCGACGGCCCGGGGACGACTCGTTGGCGCGACGACCCGCAGGGCTACTGGGAGTCCATCGACGCCGCGGCGTCGGGCCGGGCGCGTCCGGCGTTCGTCGTGGAGCTCGACGCGCTGCGGCACAACGCCGCCGACCTCGTGCGCCGGGCCGGCGGCCGGCCGCTGCGGCTGGCCACGAAGTCCGTACGGATCCGCGCGGTGATCGAGGCGGCGCTCGAGCTCGACGCCGTCACGAGCCTGCTCGCCTACGACCTGGCCGAGGCGTTGTGGCTGGTCCGGCACCGGCCGGGCGTCGACGTCCTCGTCGGCTACCCGAGCGTCGACCCCGCCGAGATCGCCGAACTGACGAGCACCGACGCCGCCACGACCGTGACGCTGCTCGTCGACTCCGTCGCCCACCTCGACATCATCGACGCCGCACGCGGCACGGTCCCCGCGGGCAGGCGACGGGAGCTGCGCGTTGCGATCGACCTCGACGCGTCCTACCGCAGCCGGGTGTTCGGGCTGGTCGGAGTGCATCGCTCGCCGGTGCACGAGGTGGGTGAGGCGCGCGAGCTCGCCGAGGCCGTCGCGGCGCGGCCGGGGGTACGGCTGGTGGGCGCGATGAGCTACGAGGCACAGCTCGCCGGGATCGGCGACGCGGCGCGCCCCGTCCCGGCCGGGAGATGGAGCTTGCGGAATCGATCCGTCACAGGGTTGGCGACGAGCCGCGTCGTCCGGACGCTGCAGGACGCCTCCCGCGACGAGCTCGTCGGCCGCCGCGCCGCGCAGGTCGCGGCGTTGGCGCAGGTCGCCGACCTGGAGTTCGTCAACGGCGGCGGCACCGGTTCGCTGGAGTGGACGGCCGCCGACCCCGCCGTCACCGACCTCGCCTTCGGCAGCGGGCTGCTCGGCGGCCACTTCTTCGACGGCTATCGCGCGTTCACGCCCGCGCCGGCCGCGGCGTTCGGGTTGGCCGTCGCGCGCAAGCCGTCGCCGCGTATCGCGACCTGCCACGGCGGCGGCTGGATCGCCTCCGGGCCGCCCGGCGCCGACAGGCTGCCGCGTCCGGTGTGGCTGGAGGGGCTGCGCTACCTGGGGCGGGAGGCCGCCGGCGAGGTGCAGACGCCGCTGGCCGGCCGCGCGGCGCGTCGGCTGCAGGCGGGCGACACGGTGTGGTTCCGGCACGCGAAATCGGGCGAGGTGTGCGAGCACGTCCGCACGGCGCTGCTCGTGGCCGGCGGCGTCGCCGTGGGGGAGGTGCCGACGTACCGCGGCGAGGGCCGGTGTTTCCTGTAGACGTGGCGCCGAGGCCGGTCGGCGCAGGCCGTACCGGCCCGGATCAGGAGGGTGTCCAGTGAGACGAGAGAGCTACCGGACCTGGCGAAACTGGGCCCGCACCCAGGCCATCACGCCCGCGCGCGTCGCGTATGTCGGCACCACCGGTGACGTCGTCGACGCGATCGCCGCGGCTCGCCGGGACGGGCTGCGCGTCAAGGCCGTCGGGTCGGGGCACAGCTTCAGCGGCATCGCGCTCGCGCCCGGGGTGCAGCTCGACCTGACGCACATGACCGGCCTGATCGCCGTCGACGCCGCGGCGCGCACCGCGACGCTCGCCGCCGGCACCCCGCTGCATGTCGTGCCCCGGCTGCTCGGGGCGCACGGGCTGGCGATGGAGAATCTCGGCGATATCGACCGGCAGACGATCTCCGGCGCGATCGCCACCGGCACGCACGGCACCGGCGGCGGTTTCGGTGGGCTGTCGACGCAGGTCACGGGCCTGACGCTGGTCGACGGCCGCGGCGACGTCCGCCGGCTCGGTGCGGACGACCCCGACCTCGCGTCGGCCGCCGTCGGGCTCGGGGCGCTCGGCGTCGTCACCGAGGTGACGCTGCGGCTGGTGCCGAGCTTCGCCGTCCGGCGCGACGAGCGCGCCCGCCCCGCCGACGAGGCCATCGACTCCTTCCTCGACGACGTCCGTGACAACGATCACTACGAGTTCTTCTGGTTCCCGCACACCGACGTCGCGCTCGCGTCGTTCGGCACCCGGCTGCCGGCGTCGACGCCGCAGGAGCGGCCCGGACGCCTCCGGCGGTACGTCGACGAGGAGTTCGTCAGCAACCATGCGCTGCGGGCGTTGTCCGAGATCGGGGCACGTTTCCCGGCCGTGACGCCGCGTCTCAACCGGTTCGCCGCGTCGGTCGTCTCCGACGGAACCGTGACGGACGCCTCGCACACGGTCTATGCTCACGACCGCAACGTCCGGTTCCGGGAGATGGAGTATGCGATCGCGTTGGCCGACATGCCCGAGGCGCTGCGGCGGCTGCGTGCCCTCGTCGCCGAGGGCGGCTGGCGTGTGAGCTTCCCCGTCGAGGTGCGTGCCGCGGCGGCCGACGATCTCGCGCTGTCGACGGCGTCCGGCCGTGCGACGGGGTACATCGCCGTGCACCGCTACCACCGGGATCCGGTCGACGACTATTTCGCCCGCGTCGAGGAGCTGCTCTTCGGCATGGGCGGACGTCCGCACTGGGGCAAGATGCACACCCGCACCGCCGGCGATCTACGGGCCGCGTACCCGCGGTTCGACGAGTTCGCCGGTGTGCGGGAGCGGTTCGACCCCGATCGGACGTTCGGCAACGACTATCTCGCGCACGTGCTCGGGGACTGATCGGAGTTCGCGGAGTCGGGCCGTGGGAAGGGGAGACCCATGGCGACCTGGCGACGCTTCGGCGTGGTCGTGGCCGGTGTGCTGGCGACGATCGGCGTGCTCGCCGTGCCGGCGGCGGCCGAGCCGAGGCTCGAGGCGGGCGGCGGCGTCGGGCAGGCCTGGGTGACGGGGGCGACGCCCGGCGCGCAGGTCCGGCTCGTGACGGCCGGCGGCGCGGAGGCCGGCCGCGGCGCCGTCGATCGCCTGGGCTCGTTCCTCGTCCGCGACCTCGACCCGGGCCGCTACCGCTTCGAGACGTCGGGCACCGGCGCGGACGTCGTCGTCACGGGCGAGGACGACCGGCCGCCGGTGTCGCTATACGAGGGGCAGACGCTGCACGAGGGCCTCAACTACATCCGGATGCGCGACGGCGTGACACTCGCTGCGACCGTCCGGCTGCCGTGGGGCAGGAAGCTCTCCGACGGCCCGTTCCCCACGGTGATCGAGTACTCCGGCTATGCGGCCGCCGCGCCGGGCGATCCGCTGCTCGGCGCGGCGTCCGGAGCGGTGCGCAAACCGGTCGCGGACACTCCGGTGGCGTCGGTGATCCTCGGGACGACGGTCGCTCCGCAGCTGCTCGGGTTCGCGTCGGTGATCGTGCAGATGCGCGGCAGCGGGTGCAGCGGAGGCGATTTCGGGCTCTTCGACCGGCAGGCTGCGGCGGACGGTTACGACGCCGTCGAGATCGCGGGCCGGCAGAGTTGGGTGGCCGGCGGCAAGGTCGGCATGGTCGGGGTCTCGTTCTCCGGGATCAGCCAGATGTACGTCGCGGGGCTGCGGCCGCCGCATCTCGCGGCGATCACGCCGATGAGCACGACGGACGACCTCTACTCGACGGGCATGCCGGGCGGCATGTTCAACCGCGGCTTCGCGAACTCGTGGCTCAAACAGCGACTCGAGCACGCCGCGCCGGCGCCGGCGGGCGGCCAGAAGTGGGCGATCGAGCAGATCCGGCGCGGCGACCGCGTCTGCCGCGACAACCAGCGGTTGCGCCTGCAGACGCAGGACCCGTTCGAGGTGGTGCGTGCCAATCCGCTGCGCAGCGCGTCGGTGTATCGGCAGCGGTCGATCCCCGAGCTCACCGAGAAGATCGACGTGCCGGTGTTCATCGCCGGCACGAGCGCCGACGAGCAGACCGGCTCGCAGTGGACGAACCTGCTGCGCCTGTTCGACGGCAAGCGGGACGTCTGGATCAACGTCATCAACGGGCCGCACCCCGACTCGATGGGCCCGCAGATCCTGGCGCGCTGGGCCGAGTTCCTGCAGATCTTCGTCGCGGGTCGGCCGCCGCGGCCGCAGGGCGCGGGCGCAGAGCTGGGCCGCGGGCTGGCCTTCATGACGATGGCGCCGGCGCAGGAGATCCCGCCGCTGCGCTTCACCGACGCCCCTGACGCCGCGACGGCCGCGCGCTTCCGCGCCGAGACGCCGCGGGTCTGGGCGCTCTATGAGAACGGTGCGGGCAAGGCCGGGCCGGGCGGCAGCTCGTCGCGCTGGCAGCGGTCGTTCGACGCCTGGCCGCCGCGGGAAGTGGTCCCGACCAGGCTGTTCACCGCCCCGGGCGGTCGGTTGCAGAGCCGGGTGTCCCCCGGCGAGCTGGCCTTCCGGCCGGACCCCGCGACGCGGCCGCCGAGCATGTTCCGCGAGGTCCGGCGCACGGTGGAGTCGTGGGGGCCGCATCCCGCCTACGACTGGCGACGTCCGCCCGGACGCAGCGGCGCCGGCTTCCTCGGCGCGCCGCTGGCCGCCGACACGGTGCTGCTCGGGCCCGGTTCGGTCGACCTGCGGATCCGGGCGTCGGCCCCGGTGGTGGACCTGCAGGCGACGCTCACCGAGGTCGCGCCCGGCGGCGTCGAGACCCACGTCGCGACGGGTGTGCTGCGGTCGAGCTTCCGACGTCCCGCCGCCGGCACCACCGAACTCGACATGCGTCCCGACTTCACGGTCGCCGAGCCGCTGCCCGCCGGATTCACGACGCTGCGCATCCCGTTGCCGACGGTCCAGCACGCCTTCCGCAAGGGCTCGCGCATCCGGCTCGTGCTCTCGGCGCCGGGCGGCGACCTGTCGGCCTGGCAGTTCGACACCCCCGCCGGCGGCACGGACGTCGTGGTCGACCTGGCTGGATCGTCCGTTGTGCTACCGGTGCTCGACGGCGTCGCCCCGGCCGGGCCGCAACCGCTGTGCGGTTTCCTGCGCGGTCACCCCTGCCGGCCGTATGTCCCGGCGTTCAACGACGGCTGAAACCGCTCGAAACGCCTGATCAGCCCCTGCCCGACGGGTGCGTGGCCGACCACGCGAAAAACGGACTGACCGGTACCTGTCGCTGAGAGGGGCGAGGCGACGTATACGGACGCGTCGGCTCTCTCAGTGACAAGTACCGGTCAGTTCGAAAAGGTCAGTGCTCGCCGAGGTCCAGTTGCGGGGTCGGACGCGTGAAACCGCGCGTCAGAACGGCGAGATACAGCAGGCCGGCGCCGGCCCAGCACAGGCCGATGATGAGGGTGAGCGACGAGAGGCTCGTCCACAGCCAGGCCGTCGAGGCGAAACCGATGAGCGGCATCACGAGGTAGGAGACGAGTTCGCCAGGGCTGCGCCGACCGCCGTCGATGACGAAGTACTTGATGACGGTGAGGTTGACCAGCGAGAACGCGACGAGCGCGCCGAAGCTGATCATCGACGAGATCGTCGTCAGCGAGAGCACGAGCGCCAGCAGGGCGATGGCCGACGTGATGACGATGCCAGCGACCGGGGCGCCGCGGCGGGAGAGCCGGCCGAAGATCGGCTTGGGCAGCACGCCGTCGCGCCCCATGGCGAAGAGGATCCGGGCGACCGAGGCCTGCGAGGTGAGCGCCGAACCCAGACCGCCGGCCACGGCCGCCGCGGTGAAGAACGTGGAGAGGAACGAACCGCCGACCTCGGCCATGACGTCGAGGGAGGCGGCGTCGACGTCCTCGAAGGTCGCCGTCGGCAGCATGACGTAGCTGAGGTAGGCGAGGCCGACGAACAGCGCTCCGGCGAGCAGGGTGGTGAGGATGATCGCCCGCGGGACGACCCGGGTGGCGTCCTTGCTCTCCTCGGCGAACGTCGAGACGGCGTCGAAGCCGAGGAAGGAGAGGCAGAGGATGGCGGCGCCGGCGAACAGCGTCGTCATACCGCCGGTGTCACCCTGGCCGACGAGCGGGCCGACGAGGTCGACCTCGCCCCGGCCGGTCAGCGTGGAGACCGACATGATGACGAAGACGACGACGAAGATCGTCTGCACGGTGACGATCGCCACGTTGGCCTTGGCCAGCGACGAGATGCCGGCGAGGTTGACGGCGGTGACGAGCGCGATGGTGCCGAGAACGAAGACCCAGGCGGGGATCATCGGCAGTGCGGCGTTCATGTAGATGCCGATGACGAGGTAGTTGATCATCGGCAGGAAGACGTAGTCCATGAGCAGAGACCAGCCGGCGAGGAAGCCGATGCCGGGACCGAAGGACGTCGACACATAGGCGTACGCCGATCCGGAGACGGGCAGCGCGCCGGCCATCTTGCCGTAGGAGCGTGCGGTGAAGAGCATGACGACCAGCGTCAACGCGTAGGCGACGGGCAGCCTGCCGCCGGTGATCTCGGTGACGATGCCGTAGGTGGTGAACACCGTCAGCGGCACCATGTAGACGATGCCGAGCAGGACGAGCCCCGGCAGTCCGAGGACCTTCTTGAACTCGCCGTCGTCGGGCCGGGTCGATTCTTCGGGGCCGCCGGGGTGTGGGCTGGAGGAGACCGTCATGGAGCACTCCGAATCCCGGCGGACGGCTCGGCCGATCGCCGCTAATCGAATGGGATTCGGTAATGGTAGGGCCCGGTGGCGCCGGCCACAAGAGTTCTATCGCAGAGGTTTTCGCCACGCCGGTCCGTCAGGCGCCGATCTTCCCGCCTCCGGTCCGCCACACGACGACCACCGACGGCCGCGGCTGGCTGTTCCCGCCGTCCGGCCAGTGCGAGATCGGCTTGTCGGCGCTCGCGCCGTCGTCCTCGCCGGGATGCTGGACGCACACCATGACGCGCTCGGCGGTGATGATCGGGCCGCAGGTCTCGGCGCCGTTGGGCACGGTGAGGAACTGTTTGGTCTCGCCGCGCCGGGGCCCGTCGAGCACAACGGCGAACAGCCCGTCGTTCGACTTCAGCGCGTTGCCGTCGGTGGTCACCCAGAGGTTGCCGTGCGGATCGAAGGCGACGTTGTCCGGGCAGGACATGGGGCTGACCTGCGTCTTGTCGAAGCCGCCGTAGTAGGTGTCGGCGGCCTTCGGATCGCCGCAGACCAGTAGCAGCTCCCAGGTGAACGACATCCCCTTGTTGTCGTCGGTCTCGGTGAACTCGATGACCTGGCCGTTCTTGTTCTCGTTGCGCGGGTTGGCCTCGTCGGCCCCGGCCTTGCCCGCGGTGCCGCGCTTGTCGTTGTTGGTCAGCGCGCAGTACACCTTGCCGGTGGTCGGGTGCGGCTCGATGTCCTCGGGGCGGTCCATCTTCGTCGCGCCGGCCTTGTCCGAGGCCAGGCGCGTGAACACGGCGACCTCCTCCGGCGACATCCCGTCGATGTGCGACGTCGCCTTGCCGGCGTCGTCGACGGTGAGCAGCCGCAGCCATTCGCCCTTGCCGGCGAACCGGCGGGCCTTCGGCAGCTTGCCGGTGCCGTCGATCGCGTCCGGCTCGTCGCCGGTCAGCTCGGCGACGTACAGGGTCCCGTGGTCGAGGATCGTCAGGTTGTGCGCCATCGCGGTGGCCGAGCGGCCGGGCAGGATCTTCTTCGACGAGACGAACTTGTAGATGTACTCGAACTTCTCGTCGTCGCCGGAGTAGGCGACGACCGTGCCGTCCTTCGCGACGTGCACGTTGGAGCCCTCGTGCTTGCAGCGGCCCATCGCCGAGTGCTTGACCGGCGTCGACGCCGGATCCCACGGGTTGAGCTCCACGACGTAGCCGAACCGGTTGGCCTCGTTGGGCTCCTTGGCGAGGTCGAACCGCGGATCGACGGTGGCCCACTGATGGAAGTCGGCGTCGTCGGTGAAGCCGTAGCGCTTGAGCGTCTTCTTGGCGGTCTCGTCGGTCACCTTGCTCGCATTGGCGAAGTAGCCGTTGAAGTTCTCCTCGCCGGAGAGCACCGTGCCCCACGGCGTGACGCCGCCGGAGCAGTTCGCGTAGGTGCCCAGCGGCGTCCGGCCCTCGGGGTCGGCCGCGGTCTTGACGAACGACGAGCCGGCGGCCGGCCCCGTCAGCCGGAACGGGGTGGTGGCGGTGATCCGCCGGTTCCGCCGGTGGATCTCGACGTCGAGCCGTCCCGTGCCCGGCGCGCCCTTGACGGTGACGACGCTCAGGCCGTGCGCCGCCATCGAGATCTTCGCCTGCTCCGGCGTCGGGGCCTTCTCCTTGTAGCCCTTGAACATGAACTGCTCGCTCGTGTATTCGTTGTTCGTCACGAGCACGTAGCGGTGCGGCTCGCCGTCGACGGGGAACAGGCCGGCGAAGTCGTTATTGAAGCCGAACTGCTTCTCCTGTGCCTCGGGGGTCTGCCGGTCGAAGTCGAAGGCGGGCGCGCCGGGCACGATCGGATCGCCCCAGCGCACGACGACGTGCTGCTCGTAGCCGGCCGGGATGACGACCGCGTCCTCGGTGTTGGGCGCGATCGGCGTGAAGTCGGTGCCGGGGACGACGGGGCCGAGATCCCGCGGTGCCGTACTCGTGTCGTCGCCGCACGCCGTGAGCACGCCGCCGGCGCCGAACGCCAGGGCGACGACGCCCGCGCCCCGCAGCAGCGAGCGGCGGGACACGTCCGCGATCACGTCGCCGAAGTAGGAGTTGGTCGAGGTGTTGGACTCCTCGTGCCAGCAGGCCTCACCGCATTTGTATTTGCAGGTGATCCGGGCGCGGCCCGAGGAGAAGTCGGTGAGCAGGTTGTGACGCGGTACAACAGACATGTCGAATCTCCGGGGCCGGCGGAATGGGACGGACGCACCGTATCGACGGCCGTCGGCTGCCCGGAATCGCCGCGGTGGCCGGAAAGTGAACACCTCGTGGCCGACCGGCGGGTATCACGGCCGCAGCCCGCGTGCCCCGCGCGACGTCCGATGCGGAGAATGGACGACCGTGACGACGGTGACGATCTACACGGACGGTGCCTGCCTGGGGAATCCCGGGCCGGGTGGATGGGGCGTGCTGATGCGCGCGGGGGAGCACGTCAAGGAGCTGTACGGCAGTGCGAATCCGACGACGAACAACCGCATGGAGCTGCAGGCCGCCATCGAGGCGCTCGCCGCGCTGACCCGGCCGTCGACGGTCGTGCTCTACACCGACAGCAGCTACGTCCGCAACGGCATCATGAGCTGGATCGCCGGCTGGAAGCGCAACGGCTGGAAGACCGCCGCCAAGAAGCCGGTGAAGAACGACGACCTCTGGCGTCGGCTCGACGAGCTCGCGGCCCAACACGAGGTCGAATGGCGCTGGGTGAAGGGCCACAACGGCGATCCTGGGAACGAGAAGGCCGACGAGCTGGCGGGTCGGGGCGCGCGGGAGATCGCCGGGAAGTAGTTCATACGGATGTATGACGCGGCGGGCCGTGACTGTGCCGTCGGAGTATGTCTCGGGCCGGTTCGCGTGCTGAAGACTGACGGGAACTCGATCCGTGAGGAGCCCGCGCATGGAACGTCTCGTCGACAAGAACCTGACCGCGACCGCGTTCGCGCCCGGCGCCGCCGACCGCACGCTGCCCGACCGCGTCCGCACGGTGATCGTCGGAGCCGGCATCGCGGGCACGAGCACGGCCTATCACCTGGCCGGACTCGGCGACGACGACGTGTTGCTGCTGGAGCGCAACGTCGTCGGCAGCGGAACGACGTGGCATGCGGCCGGCCTCACCTCGAGTCTGCGCGGCACGCCGGCGATGACCGAGCTGGCGTCGTACGGCATCGAGACCTACCGGCGGCTCGGCGCCGAGTCGGGCATCGACGTCGACTTCAACGGGTGCGGTTCGCTGTCGCTGGCGCGCACGGCCGGCCGGATGGACGAGCTCCGCTACACGGCGGCGGTCGCCCGGCAGACGGGCGTCCCGGCGACGCTCGTCACGCCGGAGCGGATCGGCGAGCTGTGGCCGCTCGCGTCCACGGCAGGCCTCCTCGGCGGGCTGCACCTGCCCGAGGACGGGATGGTCAATCCCGGCCATGCCGCGCTGGCCTTCGCGAAGCTGGCGGTCGAGCGCGGCGTCGTGCTGCGCGAGCAGGTCGACGTCGTGGCGATCACGCGGCACGACGGTCGCGTCACGGGGGTGACGACGAGCCTCGGCCACGTCGCCTGTGAGCGCGTCGTGCTGGCCGCGGGCCTGTGGAGCCGGGACGTCGCCGCGGCCTGCGGTGTGAGCCTGCCGCTGTACGCCGCCGAGCACGTCCACCTGCGCACCGAGCCCGTCGCCGGCGCGGTCCCGACGCTGCCGGTGCTGCGTGACCTCGACGGCTACCTCTACGTCCGGCACGAGCGCGGCCGGCTGCTCGTCGGCGCGTTCGAGCCGAACGGGCTGCCGCGCCGGGTCGACGAGATCGATCCCGGCGGCTTCGCCGAGTTCCCGCCGGACTGGGACCATGTGGCGCCCGTGCGCCGAAACGCGGAGGAGCGGGTGCCGGTGCTCCGCGGCATCGGCTACGACAGGTTTCTCAACGCCCCGGAGGCGTTCACGCCCGATGCCGCGTTCTGTCTCGGTGAGACCGTCGAGGTCGGCGGGCTGTACGTCGCCGCGGGCTTCAACTCCCAGGGCATCATCTTCGGGCCGGGGGCGGGTAGGGCGCTGGCCGAGTGGATGGTCGGCGGCGGCCCCGCGTTCGACGCGTCGTCCGTCGATGTACGACGCTTCGCCCGCGTCCAGAGCAACCGGCGCTACCTGCACGAGCGGACGCGGGAGGCGCTCGGCCGGCTCTACGCCATGCACTGGCCGCAGTTGCAGCCGGTGACGGCCCGCGGCGTCCGGCGTACGCCGCTGCACGAGCGGTTGACGGCGGCGAACGCCTGCTTCGGCGAGATGACCGGCTGGGAGCGGGCAAACTGGTTCGCGCCGGCGGGCATGGAGCCGCGGTACGAATACGGCTACGGCCGGCAGAACTGGTTCGACGCCGTCGGCGCGGAGCACCGCGCCGCCCGGGAGGCCGTTGCGCTGTTCGATCTCAGCTCCTTCACCAAGGTCGAGGTCGTCGGCACCGATGCGCTCGACGTGCTGCAACGGTTCTGCACGGCAGACGTCGACCTGGCCGTTGGCCGGGTGCGCTACACGCTCATGCTCAACCGCGTCGGCGGCATCGAGTTGGACGGCACGGTGGTGCGGTTGGCGCCGGACCGGTTCTGGGTGATCGCCCCCGCGTACTCGCAGCACAAGACGCTCGGCCTGCTGCGCGGGCTCGCCCGCGGCCGGGCGGCGGCGGTGTTCGACGCCACTGCCGGATACGCGACGATCGGCGTGATGGGTCCGCACAGCCGGGAGCTCATGACGCTGGTCTCGCCGGACGACTGGTCGAACGAGGCCCAGGGCTACCTGAGTGCCCGCGAGGTGGAGGTCGCCGACGGGCACGCGCTGTGCCTGCGCGTGAGCTTCGTGGGCGAGCTCGGCTATGAGCTCTATCCGTCGGCCGATCAGGCCGTGAACGTCTACGACGCGCTCGTCGCCGCCGGCGTGGATCTCGGCTTGCGCAACGCGGGATATCACGCGCTCGATTCGCTGCGCAGCGAGAAGGGATACCGCCATCTCGGGCACGACATCGGCCCGTTCGACGATCCCGACGAGAGCGGCCTCGGATTCACCCTCTCGATGCGCAAGGCCGTGCCGTTCATCGGGCGTGACGCCGTCGAGCGGCGCCGGCGGGGGCCAGCGCGCCGGCGGGCGGTGCACGTCGCGCTTCGTGATCCGGCGGCGCTGCTGCTCGGCGGTGAGAGCTTGCTGTCCGACGGCCGGATCGTGGGCCGGGTGACCAGCGGCGGCTACGGATACACGATCGGGCGGGCCTGCGGCATCGGATACGTCGCCGCCGACGTCCCGGCGGGCGGTGCGTTCACCGTCGACTGCGGCGGCCGGGAGTACGAGGCGGAACTGTCGACGCGGCCGTTCTACGACCCGTCGGGCAGCCGGTTGAAGGGCTGATTCTCGCGGGTGACGCAGTCGTCCAGGGACAGCCCGGCACGATCGGCCGCGGCGAGGGCGAGCCATAACATCGCCGAGCCCTCGGTCGACGTCGGCTTGAGCCCGGTGAGCTGCTCGACGCGCCGCATCCGGTAGACGAGGGTCTGCCGATGGATGCCCAGCTCGTCGGCGCTGCGCTGCCAGGCGCCGTCGTTGCGCAGGAACACCCGCACCGAGCCGACGAGGTCGCCGTCGTGGCCGCGGTCGTGGTCGTGCAACGGGCCCAGGGTGGCGTGCGCCAGGCGTCGGGCGTCCTCGATGCTGTGTGGCAGGAAGCTCGTCGAGCAGGCCGCGCAGCAGGTCCGTCCCGGACGCGCGCAGCCGGTCGCGGTGCGCGGCGTCGTATTCGAGCTCGAGCGCGATGATGCCGCTGACGTGCGACAGCAGCGGGCGATCGGTCACGCCGTCGGCGCCGG
>JBGANR010000017.1:0-118080 GCA_044222225.1 Mycobacteriaceae bacterium | reverse complement strand
TCGTCGATGAGTCCGGTGACGAGATCGACGGGCTTGACGCTGTGCAGCGAGCCCTTCTTCTGCTTCCCACGAGGCGTGCGGATCGCCTCGTAGATGAACGCTTCCTGACTCACGCTGGTGCTTCCTTTCGGTGGTCGAACACTCGCAGACGTCGTCGTCCGTGGGTCCGGGGCTGTTGGGCGCGTCAGCACCCGCCTTGTCAACAGGCTAACCCGCAGTAACTTGAAACGCCATAGTTGCTCGTCAAATCACAGTTGATGCCGCTAACCTGTGTTCACCATGACGACCACACCCGCAGCGCGCAGGCCGGCCGACCGTCGCGATCAGATCATCGCGAAGGCCGGTGAGGCGTTCCGCCGGCGCAGCTATCCGGACGTCTCGCTCGCCGAGATCGCCCGCGCCGTCGGTGTGACGCCGCCGTCGCTGTACCGGCATTTCGCCGACAAGCAGGGTCTGCTCGCGGCGGCCGTCCTCGGCTCCGTCGCCGACATCGAGACGTGCACCGCCGCGTTGCCGATGACCGATCCGGACGAGGCGGTACGCGCGCTCGTCACGCTGGCCGTCACCAAGCCCGACGCGATGGCGCTGTGGCGGTGGAACACCCTGCACCTGTCCGAGGAACAGAACCGGGAGGTCGGGCGGCGGACGTCGGCGATCCTCGACGTCTGGGCACGCGCGCTGTTCGCCGACCGGCCCGACCTCACGCCGCGACAGGCGCGCGGGCCGGCCTGGGCCATCCTCTCGGTGGCGGGCAGCGCGAGTGTGCACCACGTCCGGATGCCGACGCGCGAGCTGCGCGCCCGGCTCGGCGTCGTCGTCCATCGTGTGCGGCTGCTGCCGCCGGAACCGCCCGCGGTGCGCGTCCGGTCCGTGGCGCCCGCGCTCGGCGACGACCGGCCGAGTCGGCTCATCACGGCGGCGGCCGATCTGTTCCGCGTCCGCGGCTATCACGACGTCGGCATCGACGAGATCGGCGCCGCCGTCGGTATCAGCGGCCCGAGCGTCTACAAGCACTTCGGCTCGAAACAGGCTCTGCTTCAGGCGATCTGCCGCCGGGCAGCGGCGCTGGTCGAGGCCGGGGCCGTGGCCGCGCTCGATTCGGGCGACCCGGCGGCGGTCGATGATCCGACGGTCGACGCGGCATCGCGCCACGCGGCGGGCCGGCTCGCCGCGCTCGTCGACTCCTACGTCGGCGTGCTCACCGGCTCGTCCGAGCTGGCCGTCTCCCACGCGTCACGACACGCCGTCACCGGGCCCGGCACAGCCGAACTGCTCGCCGGTCAGCGTCGTTACGTGGCGCTGTGGGCCGACCTCGTCACGCGCCTCGAACCCGGGATCTCCCCCGCCGCGGCGGCCGTCACTGTCCACGCGGCGCTGTCGATCGCCAACGACTCGATCCGCGTCCGCCGTAATTGGGGACGCCCCGAGCTCCCCGCCCAGCTCGCCCACCTCATGAAGGGCGCGCTCGGCGTCGGGTGACGCGCGATCCGACTACGGACACGCCGGGCACGTCGACTGCCTGGTGACGGTCATTCCGGCGGACTCCGCGGCCACGACGACCCGGCCCCAGATGTCATGCAATGCGAAGTCCTGCCGCACCCCGAATGCCGTCGCCGTACCCACCTCGCCGTCGCAGTTCCACAAGGCGACCGCGGCGCCACCCGTGTGCGCGGTGCGGTAGTAGACGCCGCGGATCCGGGTTCCCCCGTCCGCCGGCTGGTCGTCATGGATCGCACGGGCCCACTCCTGACTCAACCGTCGAGGCTGTTCTCCCGCACCGAGCGTCTGATAGGCGCCGATCCGCATCGCCGCACCGGGCGTCGCGATGTCCAAGAGCCGGAGCGGCTGTGCCGCCGTGATGATCGCCGCCCGGTAGGCAGGACAGATGTCGCCGCCGAACTGGTCCCCGAAGACCTCGGCGAGCCCGGTCGCCAAAGTGTCGGCGACGTACAGGACGGTCCTCCCGTCAGCGCACACGCCCGGAGATCCGCCGGCGCCGGCGACATGCGGGTCGAAGCGGTAGAGCGGGCCGTAGCCGCGGTGCGTGTGGCCGTCCGGGGTATGAGCGGACTCGTGATAGATGCGCACCCAACCTCGACGGGACGATGGAGGCCAGTGGACGACACGGCCACGACGGGGTAGCGGGCGTCGCGGCCGAGGGTGGCCTGCTACCACGCCGCGGCCGTCGCGGCGGCCGCCACACGAACAACATCGGCGACATCGCCGGAGGCCAACGCCCAGGCCGGAGTACGGCCGTCAAGATCAGCGTTCTCGCAGGTCATCCACGTGGAGAGCCGGACCGCACCGCCATGGAAGGCGTCAGCGACACGAGCGATGCCGGGCAGGAAACCCCGCGGGCCGTCCGCGTCGAACTGCCACACCGGCAGCCGCCATTGCTTGCCGTCTTTGATCCCGAGGAGGTCGCCACGCGTTAGACTCGCGCGGATCGCCTGCTCCGAGACACCCAAGATGCGGGTGGCCGCGTCCACCGTGATGCTGTCGGCGATGACCTCACGTCGCATCTCGAACTGCCGCGCCAACTGCCTTTCGGCGGCCTCCTGCCGCTCGGCGATGGTGGGCGATCCGCCCCAGAGGTCCTCGGCAAGCCCCTCGGGCTCGGCCGACGGCCACGAGATGTCCACGGTCCGCCCGCCGGCGATCCGTGGCGACCGGTCAGACGAGGGTCGGTACCGGCCCGATGGCGCAGCCCGGACCACACGAATGCGACCGACGCCGCCCTCCGCGCGCCCGGCGATCGGTTCCCCTGCTGGCACGACACCGGCCGTATCCCGAATCTTCACTCGGCTCATTCATCCAACCTACGCCTCCGCAACCAACGCAACAATCGCTACACAGAGTGGCGGGTACGTGCCGATCAAGCCGTCAGCGCGAGCGTCCCGATCGGATCGCTGTAGACGGCGTCGAGCGAGACGGCGCCCGCCGCCTGCTGCTGGACGGTGCTCGCCGTCCGCGAGACCCGGACGTCCCGGCCGCCGACGACGGACGTCGTCGACACCGTGCGGGACAGGTGCGGCAGCGTCCACGGGGCGTCGGTGAACGCCTGGCCGCCGAGCACGATGTGATCCGGGTTGAAGATGTCCGAGACGAAGGCCACGGCCCGGCC
This sequence comes from Mycobacteriaceae bacterium, assembly GCA_044222225.1. Taxonomy (GTDB): domain Bacteria; phylum Actinomycetota; class Actinomycetes; order Mycobacteriales; family Mycobacteriaceae; genus JBGANR01. The sequence goes on along the minus strand of JBGANR010000017.1, from coordinate 114,956 downwards.
GAGGGCCTCGGCGCGCTCGATGAGCAGCGTGCGAGCCGTCTCGTCGCCGCTCTTCGCCGCCGCATGGACGTCGGCGACATCGGCGACGTCGAGTCCGGCGTACCTGGCGGCGGCGACGATCCCGGTGTCGCTGACACTGCCTTCGAGCTGGCCGGTCCGGTAGGGATCGAGCAGCGTCGTCGCTCCCACCGGGAAGTGCCCGATGACCGGCGGCCCGCCGGCCGGGTGGTAGACCGAGCCGTCGACGGCGAACGCGATGCCGACCATCTCGCGGGCATAGACGTAGAGGAAGCTGCCGCGGCCGCTGTCGGCGCCGAGCAGCAGTTCGGCGGCGGCCATCGCCTCGACGTGCGATGCGACGGCGACGGGTACGCCGAGCGCCCGCGCGATCGCGTCGCCGACGGGGGCGCCGTGCCAGCCGAGCCGCGGGTGGTCGACGACGCCGCGCGGACCGACGTGCCCGCCGATCGCGACACCGGCACCGAGCACGTGCTTGCCCCGCCAGCGGTCGAGGAACGCACGGGCGCTGAGCCCGATGGCAGTCAGGCTCGCCACCGGGTCCTCGGGGGTGGGCGTCGCGATGGAGATGGCGCCGACGACGCGATGGAAGAGATCGTGGGTGGTGATGGACGTCGTCTTGAAGCCGATGTGGATGCCGAGCGTGAGGTAGGCGCCGTGATTGAGCTCGAACGGCAGCCGCGGACGTCCGATCGCGCCGGGGGGCGTCAGGTCGGCGCGCTCGCGCAGCAGACCGCCGGCGAGCAGCGCCGAGACCTGCCGGTTGACGGTGGACACCGAGAGCCCGGTGGCCGCCGCGGCGTCGTCTCGGAAGATCGGGCCGCGCAGCCGGGCGATGCGCAGCACCGCCGCCGCGGGCTTGTCCGAGATGGCGAGCTTGGGCGTCGTGATGGCAGGCCGTGCGACGGCGCGGCGGGGTCCGGACGATCGGGGCGCCGCGGTGCGGGCGGCGGTCGAGCGGGCAGCGGTCGAGCGGGCAGCGGGACCGACGGGACGGATGAGTGCAGAAGTCATGAGAATGCGTCCTGGGAGCTGGGCACGCCGATGACGGCGCGCTCGAGAAAGGGAGGTCGGAGGCGGTCAGCGCATTCGACACAGGACGCGCGCAAAGGGCAGGCGGATGGAGATCGCGGTCGTCACGTACGTGACGTCCTGCTCCGTGATCCGCTGCGGCTGCTGCACGGCGACAATTGTTCCCCGGGCCGGCCCGGTGCGCAAACGCAGACGTCACGTCGATACGGCGTATCGTGGTGTTCATGACCGGCGCCGTGTCTCCCCATGTCCTCGGCCGCGTCCTCGCCTCCGCCGGGTCGTCGTTGAGCCCGGCCGAGTTCATGTCGATCCTGGGCGACGCGGTCGATTCCACCGACACCATGACGGAGTCCGAGCGGACCTTCCTGCACGGCAGCGGCGGGGTCGCACCGGACGCGCTCGATCCGCGGCGGCTCGCCGCCGCCCGGCGGCGCATCGCCATCGAGGCGGAGAAGGCCGACCGGGACGCCACCCGCGACGGATACACGACCGGCGAGGTCGCCCGTCTCCTCGACACGGCGGCGGCGAACATCCGGCGCAGCGCGATCCGCGGCGACCTGTACTCGTCAGGTCTGCGGCGCGGCCGGGAGCGCGTGTTCCCCGCCTGGCAGTTCCCCGGCGGTCGGCCGATCCCGCACCTGCGGGACGTCCTCGCGGCGCTGCCCGGCGACCTGCACCCGCTCGACGTCGCGACTTTCATGACGACGCCGCGCGCGGCCCTGCAGGGCCGCGCCGTGGCCGATTGGCTGGCGGACGGCGGCGGCGCGGACCCGGCGATCCGGCTGGCCGACGACCTGGCTCGGCAGTGACGCCGCCCGCGGCGGCAAGGAGATGGAGCTCGCGGAATCGACCGCGGTGAAGGAGATGGAGCTCGCGGAATCGACCGCGGTGAAGAATCCGCGTCGTCCCCGCCGGGCCCTCACCGCCGTCCCGGACGACGTCGTCGTCTACGACCGAGCGCTCTTCACCGTCTATCCGACCACCGGGCCGTACCGCCGACCGTGGAATCGGCTGCGCACGTGGGGCCCGGTCGCCTCTCGATGGGATCCGCAACCGGAGCCCGCGGCCGACCATCCGGACAACGGCGTGCTCTACGCGGCCGGTGACGTGACGACGTCTCTCGCGGAGGTGTTCCAGGACCGCCGAGCCGTCACGCTCTCCGACCACCGGGCCCTCGCCGGATGGCGCCCGACCCGGCCCCTTCGACTCCTCGACCTCACCGGCACCTGGGCGGTTCGCAACGGCGCATCGGCGTCTCTACACGCGGCCGACAAGAGCACCTGCCGAGCCTGGGCACGACAGATCAGGCAGACCTGGCCGGATTTGGACGGGCTCCACGTCCCGTCCACGATGACTCTCCGGCCGATGCTGGTGGTCTACGCCCCGGCGGCCGACTCGTTCCCCGCGTGGCCCGCCGTCGCCCGCTCGCTGACCCATCCCGACCTCGCCGCGATGATCACCGACGCCGCCGACGAACTCGGGTGGCCCATCCGAACCGCCTGACCGTCGACTCCGGCTCACCGTGCGCCCGACCTGCCCGGCCCCTGCCGGAGTCCGGTGGTCCCACCGACCGGGATGGGAAGCCGCGCTCATGCATCCGGCGCCGGTAGTCGCTCACCCGCTCCCGGACAGTCCTGCGTCCGGGTTACATGTAACGGCCGCGCACATCCCGATCAAGCACGACGAAACGTTCATCAGTCGGATGATCAGCGCCACATGGTTGCCCGTTAATCTTGATTCAAGTATTTTATGCTGTGTCTTGCATCACATTCATGACTCGATCCGCGAAATGTCAAACGCTTGACGAAACGCTTCGACATGCTGTCGTAACGACGGCGACTCGCGGCTCGGCAAGCACGTGTCGATGCGCCAGGCGTGCCGTCGAGGTCACCCACCGACCGCTCCGGCCCCACCGATCGGGCGGGTCGGCGACCGTCGTTCGCGGCGCAGCAGCGAACGGACGAACCCACCGCAAGGAGGCCACATGATCACGGGCACGGATGTGACGCCCGGGGCAACGGATTCCGCCAGGAAACCGTTGATGACCAACAGACAGATCTTGTTCATGAACTGCGGATTCTTCGGAATCCAGTTCAGTTTCGGCATGCAGCAGACCGCGGTGAATCCGATCTTCTCCCTGATCGGCGCCGATCCACACAGCCTGCCTCTACTCAATCTCGCCGGACCGATCACCGGCCTGCTCATTCAGCCGTTGATCGGCGCACTGAGCGACCGGACATGGAGTCCGAGGTGGGGACGACGGAAGCCGTACTTCCTCATCGGCGCGATCGGTTGCGCGATCTGCCTGTTCCTGTTTCCCCTCATCAGCGCCCTGTGGATGGCGGTGCTGTTGTTGTGGCTGCTCGACGCCAGCAACAACACGGCGATGGAACCCTATCGGGCGTTCCTCGCCGACAAGCTGTCCGATGTGCAGCTGGCCAAAGGCTTCATGACGCAGTCCTTCTTCACCGGCTTCGGAATCACGCTGGCCAACCTGTCGCTCTTCGTCTTTCAGAAGCTCAGCGATGCGACGACCGACGCCGGGATCCCGTACTGGGTGCTCGCAGCCTTCTGGCTGGGCGCGGTGTGCTCGATCGGCTCCATCCTCGTCACGACGCTGAGCACCAAGGAGGATCCGCCGACCGAGGCCGAGCTGGCAGAACTGCGGCACAAGCAGCAGCACGGCAACGCGATCACGGATATCGTGATCGCCGTCAAGGACATGCCGGCATCGCTGCACAAGCTGGGCTTGGTCTACATGTTCCAGTGGTTCGCCATCGTCATCTACTGGCAGTTCATCACACTGAGTCTCGGCCGCAGCGTTTTCGACGCCGGGCCGCAGGACGCCGACTTCGGCAAGGCCGTCGGTCTCACCGGCCTCGCCAACGGCCTTTACAACATCGTCACCTTCTCGACCGCGTTCATGCTCGTCGCCATGGCGCGCAAGTATGGCGCGAAATGGGTCCATTGCGGCTGCCTGCTGCTGGCCTCCGGCGCGATGTGGTACCTGCCGCAGGTGACGAATCAATGGATGCTCATCGCGCCGATGATCGGTCTCGGTATCGCCTGGGCGTCGATGATGGGCGTGCCTTACATCATGGTCGTGTCGATGGTTCCCAAGGAGCGCTACGGCGTCTACATGGGCATCATCAACATGATGATCGTCGTGCCGATGATCATCCAGAGCCTCACGTTCGGTTGGATCTACGAGCACCTGCTCGGCGAGAATCCGGCCAATGCACTGCGCTTCTCCGGCGTGCTCTTCGCCGTCGCCGCGATCGCGATGACCTGGATCCGTCCGCCGAAGGAGCAGTCGCCGGTCATTCCGCTGACCTTCCGCCAGATCGTCGGCTACGACAGGGTCGTCGTCGGCTCGGACGGATCACCGAGCGCACTGCGTGCCGTCGAGCGAGCGGCCGAGGTCGCATCGGCCGCCGAGGCGGAACTCATCATCATCACCTCGTACAACCCGATGTCGGCACGGCAGGAAGCCGGCCTCATGATGACGAATCCGGGCGACACCCGGCCGGGACAGGTACGTGGCGAGGCGGCGGCCCGTCAGGCCCTGGAAGCATCCCGCGAACGCGTCAATCCGGCCCGGGTCAAGCTCCGCGACGGAATCGTCGTCGAGGGCGATCCGGCCAGACGACTGGTCGCCTACGCATCCGAACAGAAGGCCGACCTCATCGTCGTCGGCAATCGCGGCCTCGGCTCCGTCGGCGCACCGCTGCTCGGCTCGGTCCCCGGCGACGTGGCCCGACTGGCCGACTGCGACGTGCTCGTCGTGCAGTCCAGCAAGACCACGCCGTCCGCCGCCGCCGGGCCGGCCCACCTGGCGGCCGGTACCTCCGGAAGGACGATCACCGACTGATGCTCGTCCGTCCGTCGCTCGCCACGGGCTCCTCGCCCGTGGCGAGCGATCGCTTCATTCACCGCGGTCCGTCTCGTCACCGCCACGGACGCGGCCGGCCGATCGTCCGGTTATGGCATCCTGGGACCCGCGCCGCGAGCCGTCGGCTGCGGTTCCGAGGAAGTCGAGGCGGTCCGAGGTCGATGAGCACGATTGTCGATGTCGCCAACGCCGCGGGGGTCTCCATCTCCACGGCTTCCAGAGCCCTGCGCGGCCTCGACCGGGTCAGTCCACAGACCCGGGAACGCGTCCGGCGGGCCGCGGACGAACTCGGATACGTCGCGGCGCCCACGGGCACGGCGCTCGCCTCCGGCAAGACCGGTGTCATCGCCATCGTCGCCTATCGCGTCACCTACTGGTACTTCGCAAGCGCGGTGACGGCCATCCAGCGGCGGCTGCGTGAAGGCGGATACCGCACGATGCTCTTCGATCTCGACGAGACGTCGTTCGGCGGCCGCCGCGAACTCGACCAGGGGATGCTCGTCAAACGCGTCGACGGCGTGATCTCGCTCTGCGTCCCGCTTTCCGACGAGGAGCGGGACCTGCTCGACCGGTTCGACCTGCCGCTCACCTCGATGGGGACGGTGCTCAACGGGCGACCATGCGTGTGCATCGACGATGCACAGGCGATGCGCATGGCGACTCGCCATCTCCTTGATCTCGGCCACCGGGACATCGCGTACGTCGGGGAACTCGAGCCCGGCTTCGTGTTCACCGAGACACCGCACGCACGGCAGGAGGCGTTCCGCGACGTGATCGAAGCCGCGGGTCTCGATCCTCGGACCGACGGGATCGCACTGCCGGACTGGACCTCGGCGAGCGGGGCGAGGGCCGGGCACGCGTTGCTGACCTCGCAGCGCCGGCCCACCGCGATCGCGGCGGCCGCGGACGACCTCGCGTTCGGGGTATTGGCCGCCGCCGGCCGGTTGGGTCTGCGCGTGCCCGAGGACGTCGCCGTCGTCGGAATCGACGATCACGCGCTGGCTCCCGTCTTCGATCTGACGACGGTCCGTCAAAACGTCGACCGGCTCGGCGCCGAGGCAGCCGACGTCCTGCTGCGACGACTACGGGATCCGGCCGGACCGACGCCGACCGACATCCGGCTTCCGGCCGAGCTCGTCGTCCGCGGCTCGACCGGTCCGGCTCACCCCTGAAGCACCGGCGATGTCGGACCCCCGGGCTAGATTCGCCAGATGACCGTCGATCCCGCGCTGGACGAGGAGTTCTTTCGGCTCACCGAGCCGTATCGCCGCGAGCTGATGTCGCATTGCTACCGGATGATGGGCAGCCATCACGACGCCGAGGATCTGCTGCAGGAGACCATCGTGCGCGCGTGGCGCGGGTACGGCCGGTTCGACGGCCGCTCGTCGCTGCGCACCTGGCTGCACCGCATCGCCAACAACGCGTGCCTCAACGCGCTGGAGTCGACGCAGCGCCGGCCGCTGCCGTCCGGCCTGGGCGCCGATCCGGCCGATCCGCTCGGCGCGCTGGAGAGCAATGCCGAGGTCCCCTGGCTGGAGCCCGGGCGCGTCGACGGCTCGGACGCCGATCCGTCCGCGGTGATCGCGGGCCGGGAATCGGTGCGGCTGGCGTTCGTCGCGGCGTTGCAGTTCCTCCCGCCGCGCCAGCGCGCCGTGCTCGTGCTGCGGGACGTCTTCGCCTGGCGCGCGCAGGAGGTGGCCGACGCCGTCGGGGTGAGCACGGCGACCGTCAACAGCCTGCTGCAACGCGCCAGGGCGGCGATCGCCGAGCGGCGCGGCGACGCCCGCGAACTATCCGATCCGGACGGCCCCGAGGCCCGCGCGCTGCTGGACCGCTACGTCGCGGCGTTCCAGGAGTACGACCTCGCCGAGTTGGAACGGCTGTTCACCGCCGACGCGGTATGGGAGATGCCGCCCTTCACCGGCTGGTACCGGGGACCGCGGGCGATCACGCGGCTCATCGGCGACAAGTGCCCGGCCCGCGGTGCCGGCGACATGGTGCTGCGGCCCGTCGTCGCCAACGGCTGCGCCGCGTTCGGCCTCTACATGCGCGACCCCGCCGACGGCGTGCATCGCGCGTTCCACCTCCAGGTCGTCGACGTCACGGCCGCCGGCGTCGGGCATGTCGTCGCGTTCTTCGACACGACGCTGTTCGCCGAGTTCGGGCTGGCGGAGCACCTCTGACCGGGCCGGGCCGATCCGCGCGGCCCGGCCGGATGCGTCAGAGGTCGTAGAGGTCGACGATCCCGTCCTTGACGGCGCGGGCGACGAGTGACGCCTTCGTGGTCGCCGGCCGGCCCACCGTCGCGTATTTGGCGCGGATCCGCGCGAGATGGGTGTTGACGGTGCTCACGGAGATGAAGAGGTTATCCGCCACCTCTGACTTCGAATCCGAGTTCAGCCATTCTCGGAGAACCTGGATCTCTCTCGCCGAAAGACTGGGCCTGTTCAAGAATTCTTCCTCGTATGACATCACCGCGGCGGTCATCGCCATTCCTTTCCGACCTGATCCACTGCGATTCGCGCCTGAACCGATAGCGGATCTCCTTATTCGAGGAACTCCGGCCGGCCGTTCGGCCGACGGAGCGCGGGACCCTCGCTCGGGGCGCCGGCGTACGTCTGTCGTCAGTTCACGCACGCCTGTCGTCTGCTCGGACGACGCGCGAGGAGCCTCGCGGGCCGTACTCTGCCAGCCGGAATAGGACATCGCCCGGCGCGCGACGAAGCTCGTACAAGTTCGTACACGCAGGTCACCCCTACGTTCTGAACAGAATCGAGCCACGCCGACGTGAACACACCCCGCGATGCGCAACAGCGTCCGCCTCGGCTGGACCCGAGACGGATCGAGACCCGCACCGACCTCGCCGAAGCGCTCACGGCGCTGCGCGAGGCACGCGGCCTGTCCATCCGGGCGGTGGTCGCCGATCAGAGCCGGCTCGGCACCGTCAGCGGCTGGTTCAGCGGAGAACACGCACCGGGATTGCACGCCATCGGCGCGATGAGCAGCCCGTCCGACGCGAAGAGCGCGGCGAAGCCGTCACTCTATGAATCGGTACTGCGCGCCTGCGGCGTCCCGGATGAAGAATTACCCGATTGGTTCGACGCCGCACACCGCGCCAGAAAAGGCGGGCGACGCTCATCCGGAACAGTACCGTATCGCGGCCTGCGCGCATTCGACGTCGCTGATTCTTCTTTCTTCTTCGGCCGTGACGACGTCGCCGACATGCTCGCCGATTCCGTGCGGGAGTCGGGCCTCGAGCTCCGGCCGATCATCGTCACCGGCGTCTCCGGCTCCGGCAAGTCGTCGCTCGTCCGGGCCGGCCTGCTGCCCCGGCTCGGCGACCGCACCTCCGCCGTCATCACGCCCGGCGACGATCCGGACGCGGGCCTCGCGGCACTCGATCCGATGCCCACGGTGCTTGTCGTCGACCAGCTCGAGGAGCTGTGGACGCTCGTCGACGAAGCCGAGCGGCGCACCGCCTTCCTCGACCGGCTGGCCGCCCTCGCGGCGTCCGGGACGACGATCGTCGCGGTGCTGCGCGCCGACTTCTACGACCGCGCGGCCCGGCATCCGTTCCTCCTCGCGGGCCTGAACAGCGGGCACAACCTGCTCGGGCCGCTCGACGACGCCGGCCTGCGCAAGGTCATCACGACGCCCGCGGCGCGCCAGGGCGTCACCGTGGAGCCGCCGCTCGTCGACCTGCTGGTCGAGGAGTTCCATTCGCATGATCCGGACGACACCGACGCCGGCGCGCTGCCGCTGCTCTCGCACACCCTGCTGCAACTGTGGCAGCGCTCCGTCGGCTCGAAGATCACCGTCGCCGACTACCACGCGACCGGCGGGCTACGCCGCGCCATCGAGACCACGGCCGAAGGTGCCTATGCCGCGCTCGAACCCGCGCAGCAGACGGCGATCACCCGCATCCTGCTACGCCTCGTCGTCGTCACCAACACCGCCGACGCCCGCCGGGCCGCGCCCCGCAGCGAGCTGACCTGGCCTGATCTGCGCGAGGACGACCTCGACGAGGCCATCGCCGTCTTCGCCGCGGAACGGCTGTTGACGATCACCGACGGCCCCCGAGCCCTCGACGCCGACGAGTCGGCGCCGCCCGCGTCGTCCATCACCATCAGCCACGAGGCGATCCTGCGCGCGTGGCCGCGGCTGCGGACATGGATCGACCTCGGCCGCGGCTGGCTGCTCGTGCACCGCGCCATCGCCGACCGCGCCCGGGGCTGGCACGAGGGCGGCCGCGATCCGGAGGATCTGCTCAGCACCGGCCGGCTCGACTTCTACGACCAGTGGACGGCGTCGGATGCCGCCGACTCGCGCCGGCTGACGACGACCGAGGTCGAGTACCTCGACGAGAGCCGGCGCCGGCTGGCGCAGATCGCCGAGCGGGAGCGGCAACGGCTGCGCCGGCTGCGGGCCGGTCTCGTCGGCGTGACGCTGCTGGCCGTCGTCGCGCTCGTCGCCGTCGTCGGACTCGTGCAGGCCCGCGGCGCGATGTCGACGGCCCGCAACCAGGCCGACGACGCCCGCAACGCCGCCCTCTCCCGGCAGGCGGCCGTGCAGGCGACGCTCCTCGCCGACCGCGATCCGGCGCTCGCCCAGCAGGTCGCGCTCGCCGGCTACCGCATCGCGTCGACCGCGGAGGCGCGTTCGGCGCTGCTCGACTCGTCGGCCCGGCTGACGCCGACGCGCATCCCGACGCCGGAAGGGCCGATGGCCGTCGGCGTCACGGCCGACGGCCACCACCTCGCCGCGGCCGGTGGCGACGGCAGCCTGCGGATCGTCGATCGCCGGGCCCGGCCGCAGGCGATCATCGCGACGTTGCCGGTGATCCCGGCGGCGCTCTTCGCCGTGGCCGTGAGCCCCGACGGACGGCACGTCGTCGCGGGCGGATCGACCGGCGCGCGGCTGGTGAGCCTCGCCGATCCGGCCGCGCCGACCATCGCCGCCACGCTCATCGACGACGAGAAGACCACCGTCTACGGAGCCGCGTGGGCGCCCGACGGCCGAGAGGTCGCGGTGGCGACGAACATCGGCGTCCGGCGCTGGGCGATCGGCGGTGACGGGCGGCCGACGCCGCTCCCGCCCCTTCCCGGGCCCGCCGCCTGGAGCCAGGCGGTCGCGTACAGCCCGGACGGCGCCGTGCTCGCCGCCGGCGGCACCGACGCCGCGGTCACGCTGTGGCGCACGGGCACCGACCCGGAGTTGCTGTCGACGACGAAGCTCGCCGAAGACCGGCATTTCGTTCTCACGCTCGCCTTCAGCCCGGATTCCCGGACGCTCGCCGTCGGTTCGCGGTCCAAGACCTTCCAGCTCTACGACGTCGCCGATCCGCGACGTCCCCAGCGGCGCGCGGAGCTCGGCGGATTCGGCAGCTACGCCTCGGCGGTCGCCTTCAGCCCCGACGGCCGGCGGATCGCCGGCGGGAGTCCCGACAACACGACGAAGGTGTGGGACGTCGGCAGCCGCGAGGTGCTCGCGACGTTGCCGAACTCGGCGGCGGTGACGGGGGCGACGTTCACCGACGGCGGCTCCGTTCTCGCCACGGTCACGGCCGACGGCGTCATCCAGCAGTGGCCGATGCCCGGGCCTGCGACGGCGCAGCTCGGCGACACGGTGTTCTCGCTGGTCATGTCGGCCGAGCGGCGGTTCGCCGCCGCCGGCCTCGGGCCCGCGGGCGGGGGACTCGCCCTGTGGGACGTCGGCGACGACGGGATCCTGAACGAAAGGACGCCACGCCTCACCGTCTCCACCCCGGCGTCGCTCGCGGGGAGCGCGACGGTCTCCCGGGACGGCACCCTCGTCGCCGCCGGTGACGCCGACGGCCGGGTGCACATCTGGAACGTGGCGGATCCGGTCAGGCCGCGCCCGCTCGTCACCGGATACAAAGCCGTCGACGGCATCGTCTACTCCATGGCGTTCGCACGCGACAACCGCTGGATCGCGGTGACGTCCAGCGACTTCCAGACGGTCGCCCTCGTCGACATCACCGCGCCCGGCTCGCCGCGCACGGTCGGCACGATCAACGCCACCGGACTCGTCCAGCAGGTCAATCTCGACCCGTCGGGCACCAGGCTGTCGGTGGCGACGGCGGCAAAGAACGTCGAACTGTGGGACGTCACCGACCCGGCCGCGCCCGTCAAGACCGGAGTCCTCGACGGTTTCGCCGGCATCGCCTCCGTGGTGGCGTTCCATCCCACCCGGCCGCTCGCCGCCGTCGGCAGCGCCGACCGGACGACCTGGCTGTGGGACCTGACCGATCCCGGAGCGCCGAAACACGTCTCGACGCTCCGCGGCCCGTCGAGCTCGGTCTACTCGTTGCAGTTCAGCGGCGCCGGCACGCACCTCGCCGCCGGGACCACCGACGACGCCTGGATCTGGGACGTCGGCGACCCGGCGGAGCCGACGGAGTACGCCGCCGTCAAGGCCTATCCGGGCCGCGCGTACGACGTCAATTACGGGCCGGGTGACATGTACTTCTACGTCTCGGGCACGGGCAAGTTCATCCTCCGGTTCGCCGCCGACGCCGACGCCGTCGCCGCCGAGGTCTGCGCCCATCCCCTGGGCCTGCTGACCGCGGCCGAGACCGAGCAGTACCTGCCCGGGGCGACGCACCGGGACCTCTGCGGGTGACGGCGCGGCGCGGTCAGCCGGGCAGCGTCTCGCCGCCGATCGGGGCGAGGACCTCGCCCGAGTAGTCGACCACGCACCGGATACCCGTCGCCGCGGCTTCTTACGCACTCGGCGCGAAGAATCCGATCTCCGCTTCTCCGTCGCGACGATCTCGACGGATGTCTCCAGAAGGTGGCGACGGCCCACCGGCGTGGGGACCATGGAAAGGAGGGAGGCGTCACTCGACGGCCCCCGGACAAACCTTCGACTCGACGTTGAAAGGAGTATTCATGACTGCCGAACGGCAGAATGAGATCGCTGACTCCGTCGACCGAGGACCCGACGGGTCCACAGAGAACAAGTACGAACGGATCGATCCAGTCATCCAGCAGATGGCGGCTCTGCCCGCGGGACCCGAGCGCGATCGCTTCCGTGAAGAGGTCATCACGACGTGCATCCCCCTCGCCGATCACATCGCCCTGCGCTACCGCGGCCGCGGCGAACCACTCGACGACCTCCGCCAGGTGGCCCGTATCGGGCTCGTCGGAGCCGTCGATCGCTACGACCCCGAGCGGGCGACGAGCTTCGTCCCGTACGCCGTCCCGTCGATCACAGGTGAGTTGCGCCGGCACTTCCGCGATCACGGCTGGGCACTGCACGTGCCCCGGCGACTGAAGGACGACCGGCTCAAGGTCCGCGCCGTCACCGAGGATCTGTCCCGCAGCCTCGACCGGGAGCCGACATCCGCGGAGGTCGCCGACGCCGCGGACATGTCGACGAACGACGTCGCCGAAGCACGCGCCGCGGCGGGCGCCTTCGCCCCGCTATCGCTGGATCAGCCGTCCGGCGCCGACGCCGACGGCCCGGCAGACGAGCGCTTCGGCCGGGAAGATCCCGGTTTCAGCTTCATCGACGACTGCCGCACCGTGGCTCCGCTGTTGGAGGAGTTGCCACCGCGCAGTCGCCAGGTGCTTGAGCTGCGGTTCTTCTCCGATCTCACCCAGTCGAAGATCGCCGACGTCGTCGGGGTGTCACAGATGCAGGTGTCCCGGATCCTCGAGCGCACGTTGGCCGATCTGCGATACGCGGCGGCCTGATTCCGGCGGAAACCGTCACTGAGCGGGGCGCGCGACACCGGACTTCGTCGTCTTCGGCATATCGTCCTCCGTCCGCGTACAGCCGACCGAAGTACCCGCTACCCGACGGCGACAAACCTGGAGAGCCGACTCGAACGGCGAGTCCGGGCCACCCTCACCCGCCGAGGAAGCCCCTCAGCAGCAGGGCCGTGCCCTCCAGGTGCTCGGCCATCCTGGCCCTCGCCTCGGCGGCGTCACCGGCGGCGATCGCAGCCGCGACGGCGGCGTGCTGCTCGTCGGAGTTGGCGATGTTCGCGGCCAGCACCGGGATGCGGTCGAGCAGCTCGTTGACCCGGGCCCGCACCTGCCCGACCGCGACGAGCAGCAACGGCGAGCCGGAGAGCTCGGCGATCGCGAGGTGGAATCGCGCGTCGAGCGGTCGGAACTGGCCCGGTTCGCACCCCTGGGTGTCGGCGAGCGCCGCGGCCAGCAGGGCGCGGCCCGCATCGTCGATGTGCCGCGCGGCGAGTTCCGCCGCGGCGGGCTCGATGATCGCGCGGAAGGTCAGCACGTCGTGGACGCGCGCCGGATCGACAGGCTCGCCGTCGCCGCCCCGCCACGTCGCGCGCGGCGGCTCGTCCGCGACGATCGCACCGCCGTAGCGGCCCCGCTCGATGCGCAGATATCCGGCGCGCTGCAGCTCCGACAGCGCCTCCCGCAGCGTCGCACGGGAGACCCCGAGCCGCTCGGCGAGCGGTCGCTCGGCCGGCAGCCGCTCACCGGGCGCGAAGATGCCCAGCGTCAGCGCCGACAGCAGTTGCTCGACCGTCTCCTCGAACGCGTTGCCGCGACGCACCGGATGCAGCAGGTGCATCCGGGCCTCCCGAGGATCGGCCGCCATGAGCGCCAGGGTATCGCCGCGCCTGAACCCGACCGGCCGACGACCGGAACGCCCGCTTCCGATGACGGCCCGGGAACCATCGGGCTCTTCATCGCTTCCACTCTTGACGCCGCCGGGTAACCGGGGTCACACTGGTTCGGGTCAATGGACTGAAAACAAGCCATTGCTTCTCCCAGGGAGCTCCCGATGTCAGAACCCTCCCATCCGTCCCACTCTCAGTCGCACGTCGAATACAGCGAAGTCGACACCGACTACCTCGCCCAGCGATCGCTGCGCCGCGGCAGCGCCGGCTGGGTGCTGCTCGCCGGCCTCGGCGTCGCCTACGTCATCTCGGGCGACTTCTCCGGCTGGAACCTCGGGCTCGCCAAAGGCGGCTGGGGTGGTCTGCTCATCGCGTTCATCGCGATGGGTCTCATGTACGCAACGATGGTCCTCGGTCTCGCAGAGCTCTCGTCCACGCTGCCGACGGCCGGCGCGGGCTACGGTTTCGCGCGCCGCGCGCTCGGTCCACTCGGCGGCTTCGCGACCGGTATGGCCGTCCTCATCGAATACGCCGTGGCGCCGGCCGCGATCGCGACGTTCATCGGCGGCTACATCGAAAGCCTCGGACTGTTCGGCATCACCAACAGCTGGCCGGTCTATCTCGCCACCTATCTCATCTTCATCGGCATCCACATCTGGGGCGTCGGCGAGGCGCTCAAGCTCATGTTCGCGATCACCGCGGTCGCCGTCGTGGCCCTCCTCATCACCGCGGGCGGCCTGCTCTTCGATTTCGACGCGTCTCGGCTGACGGACATCGTCCCGGACGGCTCGGCGGGCTCCAGCGCGTTCCTCCCGTTCGGCTACTCCGGCATCCTCTCGGCGCTCGTGTTCGGCATCTGGTTCTTCCTCGCCGTCGAGGGCGTACCGCTCGCTGCGGAAGAGACCTCGGACCCGAAGCGCGACATGCCGCGCGGCATCCTCACCGCGATGAGCGTGCTCGTCGTCACCGGCCTCGCCATGCTCATCCTCGTACCGGGCGCGGCGGGCTCCGCGGCCATGAGCGAATCGGGCTCGCCGCTGCCCGACGCCCTGCGCGCCGCCCACGGCCAGGACGCCCTCATCGCCGACATCGTCAACTACGCGGGGCTGGCCGGTCTCGTCGCGAGCTTCTTCTCCATCGTGTACGCGTACTCGCGGCAGCTCTTCGCCCTCTCCCGGGCCGGCTACCTGCCGAAATGGATGTCGCTGACGGGCTCGCGGCACACGCCCTGGGTGGCACTGCTCGTGCCGGGGACCATCGGCTTCCTGCTCGCGGCGTTCGTCGCCGACGGCGACAGGCTGATCAACATCGCGGTGTTCGGGGCGACGGCGTCGTACATCCTGCTCAACCTCAGCCACATCGTGCTGCGGTTCCGCGAGCCGGATCTGCCGCGCGGCTACCGGACGCCCGGCGGCGCCGTGACGACGTCGATCGCCCTCGTGCTGGCTGTCGTCGCCTTCGGCGCGACCTTCTTCAACGACCCCGTCGCGGCGGGCATCACGGCCGCCGTCCTCGTCGCGGCACTGGCCTACTTCTGGTTCTACAGCCGCCACCACCTCGTCGCGGGGGCACCGGAAGAGGAATTCGCGCTCCTCGCACAGTCCGAGCGAGATCTCACATGAAGGGCACATCCATGAGCAATCCCCGCCTCCTGCACGTCGACGAACTGCGGGCCGACATCCAGAGCGGCGAGATCGACAGCGTCATCCTCGGGTTCACCGACATGCAGGGACGACTGCAGGGCAAGGTCATCCACGCGCCGTTCTTCCTCGACGCCGTACTCGGCCACGGCACGGAGGCGTGCAACTACCTGCTGGCCGTCGACACCGAGATGAACACCGTCGGCGGCTACGACCTGACGAGCTGGGACAAGGGCTACGGCGACATGGCCTTCGTCCTCGATCTCTCGACGATCCGCCGGCTGACCTATCTCGAACGCACCGTGCTCATCCAGGCCGACCTCACGACGACCGACGGCACGCCGGTCGCGGTGTCGCCGCGGTCGATCCTCAAGGCCCAGGTGGAACGCGCCCGCCAGATGGGGTTCGCACCGTTCGCCGGAACAGAGCTCGAATTCCTCGTCTACGACGAGTCCTACGAAGAGGCGAACCGCAAGAACTACCTCGGACTCATCCCGGCGAATCAGTACAACGTCGACTACTCCCTGCTCGGCTCGCTGCGCGTCGAGCCCCTGCTACAGGAGATCCGCAACCGGATGTACGAGTCCGGGATGATCGTCGAGAGCGCCAAGGGCGAGTGCAACTTCGGGCAGCACGAGATCGCCTTCCGCTACGACGACGCCGTCGTGACCGCCGACAACCACGCCGTCTACAAGCTCTCCGCCAAGCACATCGCCGAGCAGCGCGGCAAGGCGATCACCTTCATGGCGAAGCCGAACCAGCGCGAGGGCAGCTCGTGCCACATCCACCTGTCGCTGCGCGGCCTCGACGGATCGATCGTCTTCTGGGAGGACGGCAAGCGCACGCCGCTGTACGAGCACTTCATCGCCGGTGTCCTGGCGTCGATGCGTGATATGACGCTCTTCTACGCGCCGAACATCAACTCCTACAAGCGATTCGCCAAAGGCTCGTTCGCCCCGACGGCCGTCGCGTGGGGACTCGACAACCGCAGCTGCTCGGTGCGGCTCGTCGGCAAGGGAGCATCGGCCCGGCTGGAGAACCGCGTGCCCGGCGCGGATGCGAATCCGTACCTGGCGCTAGCGGCCCTGCTGGCCGGCGGGCTCGACGGCGTCGAGCAGGAACTCCCCCTCGGCCCGCCCGTCGCGGGCAACGCCTACGATGCGGACGCCGAGCACGTCCCGTCGACGATGCAGGAGGCGCGCGATCTGTTCGCCGCGTCGCCGCTCGTGCGGGCCGCGTTCGGCGACGAGGTGCAGAAGCACTACACGCGCTACGCCGACGTCGAGATCGAACAGTTCAACGCCGCGGTGACGGACTGGGAGGTCCGGCGCGGTTTCGAACGACACTAGAACAAGGTGATGGGGGACGGATGACACGGCCGCGGATCGGCCTCACCACGTACTGGACCGATGCGTCGTACGGCGTCTGGCACACGCCGGCGGCGCTCGTCCCCGGCACGTACGTCGACGCGGTGGCGAGCGCCGGCGGCATGCCGGTGCTGCTGCCGCCACGGGGTTTCGACGCCTCGATCGTCGACATCCTCGACGGCGTCATCGTCATCGGCGGGCCGGACGTCGACCCGACGGGCTACGGCGCACAGCCGCACGAGAAGACCGTGGCGCAGCCCGAGCGGGACGATCAGGACTTCGCGCTGACGCGGGCGGCGCTCGCCGCGGGCGTCCCGCTGCTCGCCATCTGCCGGGGGGCGCAGGTGCTCAACGTGGCGTTCGGCGGCACGCTGCACCAGCACATCCCGGACCTGCCGGCCGGGGCCACGTACCAGAAGACGATCGGCGTGTTCAACGAGGTCGGCTTCACGACGACGCCGGGCAGCATCGTCGCCGGGCTGCTCGGCGAGTCGGCGACCGCCGCCTGCTACCACCACCAGTCGATCGCCCGGCTCGGTGACGGACTGCGGCCGACGGCCGTCGCGCCCGACGGCACCATCGAGGCCGTCGAGCTGATCGACCCGGCGAACTGGGTGCTCGGCGTCCAGTTCCACCCCGAGCAGTTGACCGAGGACGACCGCGTCATCCGCGGTTTCGTGGCGGCCGCCGCGAACCGCGGCTCGCACCTGCCCGCCGCCGACAGTCTGACGACCCGACACCCGATGACCGAAAGCAGCGCACTGTGACAGCCGTCCGCAATCCCGCCACCGGCGAGGTCATCGCCGACGTCCCCGGCGCCGACGTCGCCGCGACCGACGCCGCCATCGCACGCGCGGCGGCGGCCTTCGAAACGTGGCGCGACGTCGCCCCCGCCGACCGCGCGCGACTGCTGCGCCGGTTCGCCGACGCCGTCGACGCCGACCTGGAGAACCTCGCCGCGATCGAGGTGCGCAATGCCGGGCACGTCATCGGCAACGCACGCTGGGAGGCGGGCAACGTCCGCGACGTCCTCGAGTACTACGCGGCCGCCCCGGAGCGGCTGTGCGGACGGCAGATCCCGGTCGCGGGCGGCGTCGACATCACCTTCCACGAGCCGCTCGGCGTCGTCGGCGTCATCGTGCCGTGGAACTTCCCGCTGCCCATCGCGGGCTGGGGCTTCGCCCCGGCGCTGGCCGCGGGCAACACCGTCGTGCTCAAACCGGCCGAGCTGACGCCGCTGTCGGCGATCCGGCTCGGCGAACTCGCCCGCGAGGCGGGCCTGCCCGAGGGCGTCTTCACGGTGCTGCCGGGCCGCGGCTCGGTGGTCGGCGAGCGCTTCGTCACACATCCAGCCGTCCGCAAGATCGTCTTCACGGGGTCGACCGAGGTCGGACGGCGGATCATGGCCGGCGCCGCCGAACAGATCAAGCGCGTGACGCTCGAGCTGGGCGGCAAGAACGTCAACCTCGTCTTCGCCGATGCCGACGTGGCCGCCGCGGCCGCCGCCGCGCCCGGGGCCGTCTTCGACAACGCCGGACAGGACTGCTGCTCACGCAGCCGGATCCTCGTGCAGCGCAGCGTCTACGACGAGTTCCTCGGACATTTCGAGACGGCCGTCAAGGCGTTCCGCGTCACCGATCCCGCCGACGAAACGGCGGAGATGGGCCCGCTCATCTCCGCCGATCACCGCAACGGCGTCGCCGCCTACCTCTCCGCCGACGATGCTCCGGAGGTCGCGTTCACGGGGACCGCCCCGGACGGCCCGGGCTTCTGGCTGCCGCCGACCGTCGTGCTGCCCGAGCGGGGCCACCGGATCCTCCGCGAAGAGGTCTTCGGGCCCGTCGCCGCCGTCGTCCCGTTCGACGACGAGGCCGATGCCCTGGCGCTCGCCAACGACACCGAATACGGTCTCGCGGCCTCGATCTGGACCCGCGACGTCGGCCGTGCGCTGCGCGTCGCGCGTCGCGTCGAGGCCGGAAACCTGTCTGTGAACTCGAACTCGGCTGTCCGGTACGGGACGCCCTTCGGCGGCTTCGGCCAGTCCGGGCTCGGCCGCGAACTCGGCCCGGACGCCGTGGCGGCGTTCACCGAGACCAAGAACGTCTTCCTCGCCACCGACTGACACGCACGAGCTGAAACGAAAGGAATCGCCTTGTCCGACAAGCCCTTCGGGGGTCTGGTCAGCAACCGGCTCGAGGGCCGGGTCGCCGTCGTCACAGGCGGCGCGTCCGGCATCGGCCTCGCCACCGCGCAACGCCTGGCACACGAGGGCGCGATCGTCGTCATCGCCGACGTCTGCGACGAGCAGACCGGGACGGCCGCGGCCGAATCCGTCGGCGGCGCGTTCATCCGCACCGACGTCACCGACGAGGCCGGCGTGAACGCCCTGTTCGACCAGACGGCCGAACGCTTCGGATCCGTCGACATCGCGTTCAACAACGCCGGCATCTCCCCCGCCGACGACGGCTCGATCCTCGAGACCGGGATCGACGCCTGGCGACGCGTGCAGGAGGTGAACCTGACCAGCGTCTTCTTCTGCTGCAAGGCGGCGCTGCGCCACATGCGTCCGCAGGGTCGCGGCTCGATCATCAACACGGCGTCGTTCGTCGCCGTCATGGGTGCCGCGACGTCCCAGATCTCCTACTCGGCGTCCAAGGGCGGCGTGCTCTCGATGTCGCGTGAGCTGGGCGTCGAGTTCGCGCGCGAGGGGATCCGCGTCAACGCGCTGTGCCCCGGGCCGGTGAGCACGCCGCTGCTGCAGGAGCTGTTCGCGAAGGATCCCGAGAAGGCGGCGCGCCGGCTGGTGCACGTGCCGCTCGGCCGGTTCGCGCGTCCGGAGGAGATCGCCGCCGCGGTCGCGTTCCTGGCCAGCGACGATTCGTCGTTCATCACGGCGAGCGAGTTCCTCGTCGACGGCGGTATCAGCGGGGCGTACGTCACGCCGCTCTGACGCTTGATGTATCTCGAAAGGGGGTGTTTCTCATGGCGAGAAACACCCCCTTTCGAGAAACACCCGTCAGACATGACCGGATCGCTCCGGCCGCCGTCACAGGTCGTCGATGTCGATGTACCCGTCTTGGATCGCGCGGGCGACAAGGGCGGCCTTCGTCGGCGCCGAGCGGCCGACGACGGCGTATTTCGTCCGGATACGGGTCAGGTGGGTGTTCACTGTGCTCGTCGATATGAACAGCCGCCCCGCAACCACGTTCTTCGAATCGCTCGCGAGCCATTCCCGGAGCACCTGAATCTCCCGCTTCGAGAGCTGCGGCTTGGCAAGAATCCTCGTCTCGTACCGGTCGTCCACCATCAGGGCGGTCATCGCTTCCTCCTCCGTTCGGCTCCCCGGTGCCGTTTGTTCCATGCCCTCGCTGCTGCTGCGATGAGGGTCCGATTGGAAGGAACTTTATGGCGACACGCGCGGCAGTGACAGACGTCAGTTACCTGCCCCCAGAGCGGGGGGCACCGCCCTGACCAGCACATAAGCGCGAACGCGTGGCCGGAATCCCATCGTGTCGTCCATCTGGATGAACGCCGACAGGCCGATCTTGGGCTCGTTCCCGGCGGCCCTCCTCAAACCTGGCGTGGACCTTCATCCACACCGATGACACCCGGCGAGTCGAGGAGCGCTCCGGCGGCGTCGTACTCATAACGCTCGATCTCATCCCCACCCACACCAGACGTCACAAGCACCGTCATCGCCACAACCCGACCCGCCGGTAGAACCCGAGCCGTCACCTTCCCGCCATCCGCCACCACCAGATGAGGCAACAACGCCGCACGCAACGGCTCACCCCACTGCACACCACCACCGTCATCGAGCAACACCACCTCGACCCCAGCACTACGCGCCGACCGAACAGCAGCACTCACCTCGTCATCCACCAACACCCGAGCCCGCAACGTGTCCCGCAGATGCGCCTCAAGCAACGCACAAGCCGCACGCTCCTCAGGAGTCAACTCGGCGTCATCGGGATCAATATCGTCGCGCTCCATGTCGTCGTGCCGCCGCAAGCTAGGCGTCTGATCCGCCACCTGCCTACCTGTCGTCGTCGCGACGATCCGGCGGAGCAGTGGCCGCGCCAGCTCGTCCAAACGTCGTAGTTGAGCGTCTCGCTCCTCCAACACCGCCTGCGCCGCCGCCTCACGTGCGACCTCGTCACTCGACCGCTCTTGGAGTGCGAATATTGTGGCCGCTGCGGGACGGATGGTCACGGCAAAGAACGTCGCCATAATCATCGGAGCGTAGTCGAATACGGCGGCCCTCAATCCAAAGTACGGGTCACCAAATGAGCTGCTCCACAGACATATCTCCACCGCCATAACCGTGATTCCCACCCATGCCACACCGATTCTTCCACGCACGCACGCATAGGTATAGATCGAAACAGATGCCCCCATCGGCCAGATAGCCGTGCCCGCCGTCAACGGTCCTGGAAGTCCGACGAGGATCAAACCGATCGCGGCCGGTCCAGAAATCCCGAGCACCACTGTCCAACCCAACGGTAACGGATCGCCGTCGACATGCACGATGATCGCGCAAGAGACGGTGAGAATCGCCAAAGCGACCCACGAGAGCGCCCATATTCCGGCAACGGGTTTGGTATCGACGACTATCAGCGCGAAGGTCACCCCATACGCGGGGACGACGCCCCGGCGCGCGCCCCACGACGCCATACCCAACAACTCGCGAACGTCCCGACGCGCACCACCGGACATCAGGTGCCCCACCGAAGCGTGACCGCCGTGCCTCGCCCTGGAGCCGTGACGATCTCAGCGGTACCTCTGACCTGCAGCATTCTGCTGCGAACAGACACGGCGAGCCCCAGTCGATGCTGCGGCACATTTTGTAGCTCGAAACCCCTGCCGTTGTCCGTGATCGTCACTCGGATACCCGATCCCGACGCCCAGATGTCGACCGCGCATCGGACTCCCGTTCCAGCATGCTTCGCGGTGTTGCGAACGGCTTCGGCCGTCGCCGCGGCGACGGCACGTACAACGTCACCCGGCAGTGGTTGGCCAGGCCCCATAAACGCCGACGTATCAAGGCGCTGATCGACCGCTGTCGCGGCGTTGCGGACCACGGCGATCGCCGAGACGACGTCGTACTCAGAAGGTTCCACGGTCCCCCTACCGAGTCGATCGAGCTGATCTAGCGTCGACAACGCCTGTGTCCCCACTTCCCGAACGGCACCCAGTCGCGACGCCCCAAGCAGTACCGCCATCACACCGTCATGAATGAGTGCGCCGAATCGCTCCCGCTCGACCTTGCGTGCATCAGCCGCGGCCGCTGTCGCCACCGCGCGATGGGACGCCTCCGTGACCTCATCGATGATCCGTCCGGTGCGCAGCGCGAAGATCGCCGCCGCCACGAAACCGAGACAGAACATAAAAGCGAACGAGATGTCTCCATAGATCGGCGCGTACGTACCGGATTCGCGCACCGGCGTTTGGACCACCTGCGCCCCGACGCACGCCACGACGAGAAAAATCAGCGTGCGCGCGGGCGGCCATACGATCGCGGCAGTCAACGCCGGCAGTCCGGGAATGATGCACGGCCATAAGAACTGCTCGGCCCCATACAGCGGCCCTTCCCACCCGAGAGGCACTGTAAACACCGTGACCAGGTAGCCGATGACGGCGGCATTAGCCATCAATTTCACCGTGACGACACTCGGCGAGCGGCTGAGTGTGGCGAGACCCATCACGATCCCGGTGCCCATGACCGCGACAATGGAACCGACCGACCACCACAGCGCGAAACGCCCCCACCCATCCCGAATCGACGGAATGAGAATGACCGCATAGCCGATGTATCCGGCTGAAATGAAGCGGGCAAACAATATGAGAACCCGATCGGCCGCTGACGATGTGCGCGGCCGCCCCTCAGTCACTCCGGAGCCTTCCAGGCATCCGACCAACACCTCTTCCGCAGGCCACCATCGATTCCATAAGCTCCATCTCGTTGCCAGAGAACACCCGGCACAGGCGCCCGAGCTACACCACAATAAGGCGGATGTGTCCCCACTATCGTCATCCATCCGCACGACACCACGAGCGGATAGAACCGCCACGACCACCACCAGTCGTCGCGCGACTCACCCGCTCCTGCCTTCATGTCACCTGAAGATGCGATACCCCCGACGTCGACTGAACTGGCAGCGTGACACACATGGAAGGTACGGACCCGCGGCCCCAGATCCCGAGAATCACGGCGGTCATCTCGCCCCGACCCACGGCCTCGAACACGACCACCCCGGGCACACCGCCGCCCCGCCGAATCGTCATGATCCTCGCAGGTCTCGTGGTCGCCGCTTTGGCGATGGCCGCAGGCGGCGTCTTCGTCATCGCCCGTTACGGCCCGACCGGCAATCCTCTGGCCGATCTGGCCCGCTCGATCTGGCCCGGAGCCTCTTCCTGCCCCGGCGACTCCGGCCCGAACTCCGATTGGGAACCGATGGTCCGGAAACAATACCTTACGCCGGTCCTCGACGACGGCACCGGCAAGCTCATTTCACTCTCGGAGCTCATGGATGAAACCTTCAGTGACCCGCTGTTCGCCGGATCGAAGACCGACGGCGCCAGCCTCATGCAGAAATCGATCGATGAGGCGTTGAGCCGAGATCACTCGAGTCATTTCGTACCCGAAGGCGGGGACGCCCGCTTTGCACGAGCCGTATGCGACATCGTCTCCCGACTGTCGCCGAGCTTGACGTCCGTCCGCAGATACGTCTCCGGAAGGGTCTCCTTGCCGTCTCTAGAACCATCAGGTGAGCTGCTACGAGCAAGCGGCCGCAGCACCTGCCAAGCCGCACTGGAAGGGGCTAACACGCCGGGCGAGGAGTACTGGTCTGGACGCGAGGCCGAATCTCGCAGGGCGCAAGACGATCCAGAAGCCTACAAAGCCAAGGCTCTCGCCGACCTCGACCAAGTCATCAGCGGCCCGGGCGCGACGACCGCGAAGGAAGAAAAGACGTTGACCCTGCTGCGGAAGCATCGCGATCAGATCTCCAGCCTCTCGGCAAAAGACCTCGCGGATTCCACGACCGCCTCGTTCCGAATCACACAGGCGGCATTCTTATTTCAATGCCCACGACAATTAGCGCTCGGCCACGGACCCACCTGCGGAGAGTTCACTGGAAGAGGCTTCTCCGGCGTCGTCCACCTCCGTAACGACAAGACCGATTGCGACGACGCGTTGCGACTACTGGACGTTCTGTATGGAAAGAGTACCGACTCCGTAGATGGACTCCCGTACAGGTGCCGCAATGCGAACGACTCTGAGAAGAAGATCTTGCATGTCACCTGCGGATCTTCAGGGCGTGACTCTCGCTGGGATCCGACCGACCCGGAAGGCGTCGTCGTGGCGAAAACCCGGGACTCTTGACGACAAAGGCACCTGCCACGGCGCTGGGACCGTCAGCCCGGCGCACCGGCCCCCGGCACGAGGAGCGCTCCATCGGCGTCGTACTCAGAACGCTCGGTCTCATCCGACCCCGCACCGGGCGCCGTCACGAGCACCGTCATCGCCACAGCCCGACCCGCCGGCAACACGCGAGCCGTCACCTTGCCGCCACTCGCGGCCGCCAGATGAGGCAGCAACGCCGCACGCAACGGCTCACCCCACTGCACACCACCGCCGTCATCGAGCAACACCACCTCGACTCCGGCACTGCGCGCCGACCGGACAGCTGCGCTCACCTCGTCGTCCACCAGCACCCGAGCCCGCAAAGTGTCCCGCAGATGCGCCTCGAGCAACGCACAGGCCGCACGCTCCTCAGGAGTCAACTCGGCGTCACCGGCCATGCGACCCGCCACGGCCTTGCGCTCGCCGGCCATGACGGCGACCCTCGCGGCAGCGGCGGCAGCGGCGATCCGTCGCAGCAGCGGACGCGCCAGTTCATCGAGTCGGTGCAACTGCGCGTCCCGCTCCTCCAGCGCGGCCCGGGCGGCGGCCTCCCGGACGACTTCGTCGCTGGACCGCTCCTGCAGCGCGAAGATCGTGACGGCGGCAGGGCGGATGGTCAGCGCGAAGAAAGTGGCCATGATGATCACCGCGTAGTCGACGACGTGTCGCGTGGCGGCGAACGGATCGCCGAAAGTGAGGTAGGCCCACAGGCTCACCTCCCCGACCATGATCGTGAGCCCCGTCCACGCGACGGCGATCCGGCCGCGCACACAGGCGTACGCGTAGACGGGGGTCGCAGCCCCCAACGGCCAGGTCGCGGCCCCCTGTGTCAAAGGCCCCGGCAGATCAATGAGGACAAGACCGAGCGCGACGGGTCCCGCTGCGCCGAGCACCACAGTCGCCCACATCGGCAGCGGATCGCCGTCGGCGAACATGATGATCGCGCAGGCCGCCGTGAGCATGGCGAGGGCGACCCAGGACAGCGCCCAGATCCCGGCCACCGGACGCGTGCCGCTGATCACGACGGCGAACGTCAGGCAGTACGCCGGTACGACCCAGCGCCGCGCCCCGACGGTCGCCATACCGAGCAGTTCCCGGACGTCCCGGCGCCTGCCGCCCGTCATGCGCGACCCCAGCGAAGCGTGACGCTGGTACCCCGTCCGGGAGCCGAGACGACGTCCGCCGCCGCACCCTCGAGCTGCCGCATGCGCCCGTGCACCGATACGGCCAGGCCCAACCGATGTCGCGGCACCGTTCTCGGATCGAAACCGCGGCCGTCGTCGATGATCGTCACCCGCAACGCCGACTCGCCGGCCGCGATCTCGACGCGGCAGGTGGCGCCGGACCCCGCGTGCCGTCGTGCATTGCGGACGGCTTCCGCCGTCGCCGCGGCGACCGCGCGGACGACGTCGCCGGGCAGAGCACCTCCCCGTTCTCGGGAAACAGTGACGTCGAGACGCTGGTCGACGGCCGTCGCCGCATTGCGGATGATCGCCGCTGCGCCATCGATGTCGTATTCCGCGGGTTCAACGGCACCGCTGCCGAGGTGGTCAAGCTGATCCAGTGTCGACTCCGCCTGGTTCCCGACCTCCGGCACCGCGCCGAGCCGCGCCGCGGCCAGCAGCGACGACATGACGCCGTCGTGGATGAGCGCGCCGAAGCGTTCGCGCTCCACCTCCCGCGCGTCGGCGGCCGCGGCCAGCGCGACGGCGCGATGCGATGTCGCCGCCACCTCGTCGATGACGCGCCCCGTGCGCGCCGCGATGATCGCCGCCGCGACGAACACCAGGCAGAACATGAATGAGAACGTCACCTCGACGTACAGCGGGGGATGCGTGCCGGGTTCACTCAGCAAGATCTGAATCCACTGAACACCGGTGGTGGCAACGACGAGGTACACCAAGGCGGGCTTCGGCGGCCACACGATCGCCGCCGTCAGGGCCGGGAGACCAGGAAAGACCGCCAACCACAGGCCAGGGCCCGCTGGGTATAGGGGCCCTTTCCAGCCGATCGGTATCGTGACCAAGACAAGGAGATAGCCGACGATGGCGGCGTTCGCCATCGTCTTGATCGTCGCGAGCCGCGGAACACGCGCCAGGGTGACAGCGCCCATCGCGATACCAGTCCCCAGCGCGGCGATGACCGCACCCACGGACCACCACGGCACGAACCGTGGCCAGCCATCGCGAATCGGCGGAATGAGAGCAAACGCATATCCGAGGTATCCGGCACCGATGAAGCGCGTACACAGCACAAGAACCCGGTCGGCCGCCGACGTCGTTCGCGACCGCCCCTCAGCCACCCCGGGGCCTCCCGCACCTGCCAGACCGTGCCGCATCGACAACCAGCGAACACCAGACGGCACCGGGACACCGGCAAGTTCGTGACAAGGCACACGTACCACCCTCCGGTGATCCCGATCAGCCGCTTCCGCGCAGCTCGACGAGCGCCCCGTTTCCGTCGTACTCGTAGCGCACCGTCTCGTCCGAGACCATCGCATCGTCCGAATCCGCAGCCGACGTCGTGACGAGCACCGTCATCGCAACAGCCCGACCCGCCGGCAGAACACGAGCCGTCACCTTCCCACCGTTCGCCGCCGCCAGATGAGGCAACAACGCCGCACGCAACGGCTCACCCCGCTGTGCACCGCCGCCGTCATCGAGCAACACGACCTCGGCGCCAGCGCTCCGTGCCGACCGGACAGCTGCGCTCACCTCGTCATCCACCAGCACCCGAGCCCGCAACGTGTCCCGCAGATGCGCCTCGAGCAGCGCGCACACATCGCGTTCGTCCGGCGTCAGACCACCGCCGGGCGTCTGTTCGACGGTCCCGTGATCGCCCGAATCGACCGCCCGGTCCCTCACAGACGCGACAGCTCCCGCAGCCTCGGCAATGCGACCCAAGAGAGGCCGCACCAACTCGTCCAACCTCCGTAGCTGAATGTCGCGCTCCTCCAACGCCGCCTGGGCTGCGGCTTCCCGGACCAGTTCGTCGTTCGACCGCTCCCGCAAAGCGAAGATCGTCGCCGCCGCCGGCCGGATCGTCAGCGCGAAGAAGGTCGAGATGATGAGCGGGGTGTAACTCCACACGGTGATCCCGAACCCGTACAGCGGACTCCCGAAGGTGCCCGCCCAGACGCACACGACTCCGACCACGCTGGTGATGCCGAGCCACGCCGTCACGGTCCGGCCACGCACGCACGTGTAGGTGTAGACGATCACCGCCGCGGGTACGGGCCAGATCACCGTGTGGTCGATCAACGGTCCTGGGAGACGCACCAAGATCAAGGCCATCGCCGTCGGCCCCGAAAGGAAGACCGCGGCCGTCGCCCACCTCGGCAACGGATCGCCCTCGGCGAACATGATGATTCCGCCGGCGGCCGTCAGAACTGCCAGCGCAAACCAGGAGAGCACCCAGACTCCGGCAGCACCACGGGTCTCGAGCACGTGCATCAAGTACGTCCCGGCGTACACCGGAACGACGACGAGTCTTGCGACGAAAGTCGACATTCCGAGCAAGGCCCGGACGTCCGCCCCCTCCCGGCCCGCCGGCGTCACGTGGCCACCCAACGGAGGGTGATGGTCGTTCCCGCTCCTGGGCTCGACGCGACGTCGGCGGACGCACCGACCACCTGGCGCATCCGCCCCCTGACCGAGACGGCAAGTCCCAACCGATGCGGTGGCACAACGGCAGGATCGAAGCCTCGTCCGTCGTCGGTGATGACCACGCGGAGATCGCCGCTATCAGCCGTGATGTCGAGGCTGCGCCGCGCGCCCGGACCGGCGTGCCGACACGCGTTGCGCACCGCCTCGGCCGTCGCCGCTGCCATCGCACGCACCACGTCGCCCGGCAACGTGCATCCGGTCGCCGCAGTCGCTGCCACACCGAGTCGCTGATCTACCGCCGAGGCGGCGTTCCGAATGACCGCGATCGCCACGTCGATGGCATAGTCGGACGGCTCGGTGACGCCCGTTCCGAGTTCGTTCAACTGATCCAGAGTCGACACGGCCTGAACGCCGACTGCTTTCACAGCCCCGAGCCGAGACGCGGCAAGCAGCGTCGACATGACGCCGTCGTGGATCAGGGCTCCGAAGCGCCCCCGCTCAAGATCGCGCGCAGCGACGGCCGCCGTCGTGGCAGCCGCATGATGGGATGCGGCCGTCACCTCGTCGATCACCTCCCCCGTCCGTAGCGCCGCTATCGCCGCGGACACGAAGGCGAGGCTGAACACGAAC
The DNA here is from genome assembly GCA_044222225.1 of Mycobacteriaceae bacterium. Classification (GTDB taxonomy): domain Bacteria; phylum Actinomycetota; class Actinomycetes; order Mycobacteriales; family Mycobacteriaceae; genus JBGANR01. The sequence goes on along the minus strand of JBGANR010000017.1, from coordinate 86,747 downwards.
GATGCGATCACCTCTGTATAGAGCGTCGGGTAAGTGCCCGGCTCGCGGAAAGGTGCCTGGATCAGCGGGGCTCCGCCCGTCGCCACCACGAGGAAGAGCAGCGTCGGGATCGGTCGCCACACGAACGCCACCGAGAAGGTGGCGATCCCACCGAACGCCGCGAGCCACAACGACGTCCCCGGCCCGAACCGCGGTCCTTCCCACGCGAGCGGCGCCGTGTACAACGCCGCGAGATAGCCGATCGCCGCGACAGCCGCGGCGCGTTTGATGACAGCGATATTCGGTGTCCGGCCAAGCGCGGCGACGCCCACCAAGACACCCGTGACCATCGAAGCCACGACCGCGGCGATCACCCAGCCATGGTCGAACCTCACCCACGCATCACGTATAGACGGAATGAGCATCACGCAGTAGCCGAGATAGCCCACGCCCACGAATCGTGCGAAAAGAATCAGAACACGATCGGCTGCAGACGTGCGCTGCGTCGCCACACCGCCGTCGGCGGCCATCCGCGCCTCCTATCGAGCGACCCGCACCCTGCCAGATAACGCCCTGACCGGGTTGCCGATCGACTGATGGCGACAACGCGCATGTATCGAGCCGGTTGTCGTTCACACGTACGACACGGCCGGCGCCAAGCCGCCCGCTCAGCGCCCCGGCGCCCCCTTCTGCGCCGAGGCATACAACGCACCCCGGCGATTATGAACCCCCAGCTTTCGATAGATCTCACGCATATGCGTCTTGACAGTGGTCGGCGATATCCCCAACAGTTCGGCGATCTCGGCGACGGACAGTTCCGACCGCATCAGGTCGAGCACCTTCTCCTGCCGCGCCGTCAGCGGCTCCGGACCCGCGCCCCGGGAACGCCGGGCGAGCAGGTCCTCGACGGTCGTCCGATGCTTCGTCTGCCGGCGCAAGAGGGACCTCAACAGCCGGTCGATCTCGGGCAATCGGCGGAGAAACGGCTGCCACAGCCCTTCGGGGGCCGCGACGTCGAGGGCGGTTTCGACGGCGTCGAGAGCGGCGTGGACGTCGCCGGCATCCCAGGCGAGCAGCGCCTCCGTCATCCGGAGGAACGCTTCGGCGCAGTCGCTCTCACCGGCCGCGCGCGCGTTGCGGATCGCGGTCTCGGCGAGCCGCGGCTGCCGCGCGTCACAGAGAACGGCGGCCAGCAGAGCCCCGGCGAGCGGCTCGAACGGCTCATCGGCGAGGGGCGCGACGAGCCGCGCGGCGCCGTCGCGATCTCCCTCCGCCGCGCGCATGATCGCCTCCATGATCCGGCGGAACCGGTCCCACGGATACCAGAACTGCGCGCCGTCCGGGATCATCGCCAGCACCGCCCGCACCTCCGGCCAACGCTCGACGTATCGACCGTCGACGATCGCGACCGCCACGTACAACGCCGCGTGGTACCGCACGTGCGAGGCGGTGTCCGGCGCCGAGACGATGCCCGTCAACTGCCGCAGCACCCCTTCGAAGTCACCGCGCCAGTACGCGACGAATCCCCGGGCGAAATCCGACCGGCCGACCTGGAAGGACAGCCAATCGACGGCCGCGCCGTCGGGCCGATCGTGCGCCTCCTCGAGGATCGCCGAAGCCTCCGACAGCCGTCCGATCTGCATCAGCCGAAACGCGCGTTCGACGCGCGCGGGGCGGACGAGATCCGACAGCCCCGCCCGCTCGGCGTCCGCCACGACTCGACTCATGATCGCGAGCGACACCGCCGGATCGATCTCGTTCCGGGACGCGACCCACCCGATCAGAAAACGCTCATACGGCGACACGCTCTCTTCCGCGGTCTGCGAAAGCCAGCGCTGCGCCGCCGCGAGGGCCGTCGACACCTCGTCGGGCGTCTCGGCGAGGAACGCCTCGGAGACGACCGCCGACGCCGAGGGCGGTCCGCCGCGGACGGCTTCGGCGGCGCGCGCCCGACGCAGCAGCTGCTCGGCGAGGTCCCGGTCGCCGACCAGCCGGCGGAAGCAGACACGGATGCGCAGCACATCGGGATCCTCGTCGAAAGGAGACGGCAGAGCCGCGCACAGCGCGTCGAACGCGCGGACGTTCGCCGCGACCAACGACCGGATCCAGTTCTCCCGGAGGATCCGGGCCGCAAACTCGGGCGCCGCCGCCCGGATCGCGAACCGAGCGGCGGTGACCGGATCGGACCGCTGCCAGGCCGCCGCGGCCGCCCGCTCCACCGCACACACCCGCTCCGGATCACGACGACGAGCGATCCGCAAGCCGTGCACGGCGATGAGGTCGTGCCAGCGGTAGCCGCCGCGTCCGTCCGACGCCAGCCTGGTGATGAAGAGCCCACGGTCGACGCAGTCGTCGAGGATCCCGGCGACGTCACGGCCCAACACCTCAGTCGCGAGGTCGGCGGCGAATTCACCCAGCACGATGGTGTCGAGCGCGACCGTCGCCACGTCGGCGGGCAGCGACCCCAGCAGCACGGTGTCGACGTACTCGGTCAGCATCGAGTCGTCGACGTCCGAGTGCAGGCCGCCGGGCATGGATCGCGGCGCGCCGGCCCGGCCCGGCACCGTCGCGAACCGCACGGCGACGGGCCACCCGGCCGTCGCACGGTGGACGTCGTCGCCGGCCGCGCCGAACCGTTCGACCAGCTCGTCACGGCTGTAGGCCAGCCGGTCGGCGCCGAGCACGACCGGCTCGACGTCCTGCCTGCCGCCGACCGCCGCGAGCAACGCGGGCTGGCCGACCAGCACGACCCGGAGCATCCCCGTCGCCACGACGTCGGGCGCCAGCAGCGACCCGCCCAGCTCATCGCCCATCGCGAGGTGTGCGTCGTCGATGACGAGGACGGCCGGCCGGCGCAGTCGGCTCACGGCCGCCGCCAGGCCGGCGGTGCCGGTCTCGACGGGCAGTTCGGCCTCGGGGTCTGCCGCCCGCATCGCGGCACGGACACCGGCCTCGACGGTCAGGGCGGCGTCGACGGCGGTCGACGCCGTCACCCAGCCGGCATCATCGCGGCTCCTGCACCAGGCCGAGACGGCCACCGACTTGCCGAATCCCGACGGTGCGCAGACGACGGTCAGCGGGCCGGCGGCGACAGCGGCGTCCAGAGCCGCCGACACGCGATCGCGTGGGATCTCGTCCCCGACGGCGGCCGGCGGGATGAGCGAGTACCAGGGGATCTGCACCGACATCGTCGACGACCAGCGGCCGCTCACGTGACGTCCCCGGGCTCGTCGCGCGGCGGCAAGCTGTTCATGGCCGACAGCGTATTCGGGGAGCAAGCGGCGTATTCGGGGAGCAGGCGGCACTCCCGTCGCCCGCGGACGAACGGCGTCCCGCGGCTTCAGCCGGCCGAACGGTCGCCGGGCCCGACGAGTGCTCCGGCCACGTCGTACTCGTAGCGCTCGGCGTCGTCGTCGACGCCGCCGGTGACCAGCACCGTCATCGCCGCCGCCCGGCCCGGCGGCAGCAATCGCGCGGTCACCGTGCCGCCGCGGGCCGTCATGAGGTGCGGCAACAGCGCTTCGCGCAACGGCTCACCCGAATATCCGCCGCCGCTGTCGTCGAGCAGCACTATCTCCGCCCCGGCGATACGGGCGTGTCGCACCGCGGCGTTCACCCTGTCGTCGACGAGCACGCGGGCCCGCAGCGCGTCCCGCAGTTGCGCTTCCAGTAGGCCACAGGCAGCACGTTCCTCATCGGACAGCACCTCCCCGGACCGGATCCGCTGCAGCAACGGGCGGGCAGACTCGTCCAATCGGCCCAGTTGCCGGTCGCGTTCATCGAGCGCGGCACGCGTCGCGGCGTCCCGCTCGGCCTCGACATCGGACCGATCCCGCAGCGCGAAGATCATCCGCGCGGCCGGACGGATGGTGAGCGCGAAGACCGTCGACATGAACAGCGGCGCCGGATCCATGTAGCCGGTGGTCAGGCCGTACCAGAGGCTGCCGCCGTGGCTCATCGCCCACGCGCCCGTGACCGCGAGAACCGACGCGTACCCAGCCCATTCGAGCCAGATCCGGCCGCGTGGCCCGGCGAAGGCGTACATGAGGATTCCGCCGATCACCGGCCAGCGGCACATCGGAATCGGGAACGGGTACTCCACCCCGAACAAAACGATCCCGATCGCCATCGGGCCGGCGAGCAGGACCACCGCCGAAGCCCAGGCCGGAAGCGGATCACCGTCGATGTAGACCACACATGCGACGCCGGCGGTGAGCACGGCCAACGCCACGACCGATGTCCACCACGTGCTCTGATACTCACGCACCCCCCACGCGCAGAGCCCGAAGGTGATCGCGAAAAGCGGAACCGCGAACCACCGGGCCGCCCGAGTGGTCAGCCCGATCAGATGACGGACGTCGCCGCCGGTCGCCGGCATCGTCACGGCCGGCTCCAGCTCAAGCGCACCCGTGTCCCACGACCGACGGTCGACGCGATCTCCGCGGCCCCGCCGTCGAGCTGACGCATCCGGCCTCGAACGGAGACCGCGAGCCCGAGTCGCTGCCGCGGCACCGCGCGCGGATCGAATCCGCAGCCGTCATCGACGACGGTGACCGCGAGCCCGCCCACCGCGAGTTCGACGGAGACCCGACACACCGCGTCCGGCCCCGCATGCCGCGCGGCGTTCCGCACGGCCTCCGCCGTCGCCGCGGCGATCGTCCGCACCACCTCACCGGGATACCGCCCCGCCGCAGCGGACTCGACGGCGACCTGAGCCCGCTGGTCAGCCGCGCCGATCGCGTTGCGGACCACCGCCGCCGCGCCCTCCGGCGAGTAGTCGTCGGCTTCCCGCTCCCCGCCGGCCAGCCGGTCGAGTTGCTCGAGCGTGTCGTCGGCCTGGGCCACGATCGCCCCAGACGTTCCGAGCCGACACGCCGCCAGTAGCGTGCCCATCACGCCGTCGTGCGTCAACGCGTCGAAGCGTTCCCGCTCGACCTCCCTGGCCGCGGTCGCCGCGGCGGCCGCCGCCGCACGATGGGACGTGAAGGTCACCTCGTCGATGAGCCGTCCGGTGCGCCGGGCGATGATCGTCGCCGAGACGAAGGCGAGGCTGAACATGATGGAGAACGGCAGCTCGGTGTAGAGCGGCGCCATCGAGCCCGCCACCGTCATGGCGGCTCGCACGGTCTGGACGATCGTCGTCACCACGACGAGGAAGGCCAGGGCGGCGACGGGGCGGACCGTCGCCGCCAACGCCAACGCCGGGAGTCCCGGGAAATTGACCGGCCACCAATGGCCTCCGACGAGCAACGGCCCCTGCCACGCCAGCGGCGCCGTCGAGACGGCGATCACGTATCCGGTGGCCGCGACGACGGCCGCGATGCGGACCCGTCGGGCGGTCACGGCGGACCCGATCGCCACCACGCCGATCATCACGCCGGTGCCGAAGACGAGAACAAGTGCCGTCGGCGTCCACCAAAAGGCGAAATGTTGCCGGTTCTCACCGATCGACGTCGCACTGAGCAACCCGTAGAAGCAGTATCCGGCGCCGATGAAACGTGCGAACAGCAGCCGGACCCGATCTTCGGCCACCGTCGACCGCTGGACACCCGCGCTCGCCACGCCGCCTCTCGGGGCCGCCCGGACCGTCACGATCCACGCCCCTCATCGGCTCCCGGCCCGACCAGCGCCCCGGCGGCGTCGTATTCGTAGCGCTCGGTCTCCTCGGGGTCTCCGAACATGCCCGTGACCAGTACCGTCATCGCCGCCGCCCGGCCCGGCGGCAGGACGCGAGCGATCACCCTGCCGCCGTGGGTCTCGGCCAGATGCCCCAGCAGAGCCGCCCGCAGCGGTTCGCCCACCTCCTCGCCGGCGCCGTCATCGAGCAGCACCACCTCGGCGCCGGCGCTCCGAGCCGACCTGACCGCGGCGTTCACCCGGTCGTCGACGAGCACCCGAGCCCGTAGCGAATCTCGCAACTGCGCTTCCAACAGCGCGCATGCCGATCTCTCCTCGTCCGTCAGATCACCACCCTCCTCGATCCTCCGGAGCAGCGGCCGAGCGAGCCGATCGAGCCGTCGCAACTGCGCATCCCGCTCCTCCAAGGCCGCCCGCGCCGCGGCCTCACGCGCGATCTCGTCGCTCGACCGTTCCCGCAAGGCGAAGATCGTCGCCGCGGCGGGCCGAACGGTCAACGCGCAGAACGTCGCCATGAGGATGGGCGCGTAATCGGTCATCGTCGCCACGAAGCCACCGATCGGTTGGTCGGCGGTGACCGCCGCCCAGACCGTGGCGATCGCCGAGTTGCCCGCGGCACCGAGCCAGCCGGCGAGTACGCGTCCCCGCAACACGAGATAGACGTTGACGAGTACCGCCCCACCGAGCGGCCAGAGGATCCGCCCCCAGACGACCGGGTACGTCTCGCCGATGACGACACAGATCAACGCCGCCGGTCCTGCTGCGGCCACAAAACAGGCGGACCGGAGGTCGAGCGGATCACCGTCGACGTAGACGATGACGGCCGCGGCCGCCGTGAGGATCACGAGCGCGACCCACGGCGTCCACCACACGGCCACCTGCGCGCGGTTGGCCACGATGGAGAGCACATAGGTGACCACGTACAACGGAACGACCGCCCACCGAGCGAGCTGCGACGTCATGCCGAGCAGGTCGCGGACGTCGCCGCGCCCGCCGGGCGTCAGACTCTCGCCCATCGCAACTCCACCCGCGTGCCTCGGCCGGGTGCGGAGTGAATCACCACGCCCCCCCCGCAATTGGCGCATCCGGCCCTGAATCGACACCGCGATGCCGAGCCGATGGGGTGGCACGGCGTGCGGATCGAATCCCGGACCGTCGTCACTGATCGTCACCGTCAGCGCATCGGCGCTCAGCGACGACGTCACGGTGCAGATCGAGTCGGGCGCGTGTCGCGACGAGTTCCGGACGGCCTCCCCGGCCGCCGCCGCGACCGTCCGGACGACGCCACCGGGATAGCTCCCGCCGCGCCCCTCGACGACGAATCGCACACGCTGGTCGGCGGCGGTCGCGGCGTTGCGCAGCTCGGCCAGAGTGGCGTCGGCGTCGAGCTCGTCCTCCTCGACACCGCCGAACTCGAGTCGATCGAACTGCCGCAGCGCCAGTCCGGCCTGGCGGGACACCTCCTCCGTCGCACCCAGTCGCGCTGCCGACAGCAGCGTCGACATGACGCCGTCGTGGATCAGGCCGTCGAACCGCTCCCGCTCGACCGTCCGGGCCGCGGCGGCCGCCGCCGTCGCAGCGGCGCTGTGCGACTGACGCGTCGCCTCGTCGATCAACCTGCCGGTGCGCAGCGCCACGTAGGCGCTGGCGACGAACGCCAGACAGAACGTGAAGGCGAAGCTCGCTTCCGCGTATACGGGCGCCGTCGCCCCGGGCACACGCATGACGGTCGGCACTCCTTGAGCACACGCCGTCGCCGCGGCCAGGTAGACCAGCCCGGCGAAGAACCGGCAGACGACGACCGCGGCCATCGCCGCGACCCCGGGAAACAGTGACGGCCACCACGGGATGTCGTGCGGGTACAACGGTCCCCGCCAGGCGAGCAGCCCGAGGAGCGTCGCGACCAGATAGCCGCCGGCCGTCAGCGCCGCCGCGGCACGCAGCCGCACGTCACGTGGTCCCGGAGCAAAAGAAAAGGCACCGAGCGCGATCCCCGGCACGTAGATGAGAATCATCGCCACCGGCGTCCACCAGGGTGCGAACCGGTGATGGCTCTCGACGATCCACGGGAGAGCGATCCCCAGATAGACCACGAAGCCCGCCCCGACGAACCGGCAGAACAGCAGCCGGACCCGGTCCTCGGCGTCCGACATCGGCCAGGCCGTCGTGGCCCGGCGATCAGCAGTCCGGCCGCGTCGGCGAACGACCATCCGCCCTCCCCACGATCGGCATCGAACAGTCGCCATCGAATCCACCCGACCGACAGCCATAGAACGCGGATCGCGGCGACCACGCGACGGCGATCGCGAGACGTCGCATGTTTGGCCACACCTTGTCGGTTGAACAGACGACAGAGCCGACGTCCGTCCGTCAAACGGCCCCTGCGTCAGCCCGCCGACCGATCACCCGGCCCGACGGGTGCACCGGCCACGTCGTACTCATGACACTCTGCCGATCCGCGGCGGCCCACCACCACCACCGAAGCCCGGTCTTGCCGAGCGGTCACGAGGCGCGCTATCATGCAGTCAATCGTTCGGCCCGCACCGGGAACTTCCCGGGAGCGGGCCGGATCTCTTTCTGTAGGGTCGTGCACCATGAGCCGCCCTCTCAAGCAGTGGCTGTCGATCGACGACCAGATCTCCCTACTCCGCAGCCGCGGCATGGCGATACCCGATCTCGTCGAGGCCGAGCACTGGTTGGCAGCGGTCGGCTACTACCGGCTCAGCGGGTACTGGTACCCGTACCGCAAGCGCGATCCCCACGGCGCGGTGCGCCGGCTGAGCGAGTTCGTCCCCGACACCAGCTTCACCGAGGTGGCCGGGCTATACGACTTCGACCGCGAGCTCAAGACGCTCGTCCTCAACGGCCTGGAACAGATCGAGGTCGCCGTCCGCAGCCGAATCGGCCACCTGCTCGGCGAGATCGGCCCCCTGGCTCACACCGATGCGGCGAACTTCCGGCCGACCTTCGACCACACCGCCTGGTGGAGAACCGGCATGAGCCGAATCACCCGGGCGCGCGGCCGCGACGAGTTCGTCGATCACCACTACTCGAACTACGCCGGACGGATCCCGATCTGGGGACTCACCGATATACTCGATTTTTCTGATCTATCGAAGTTGTACGCCGGGATGCGCGCCGCCGACCAGAAGACGATCTCCGACTGGTTCCGGGTGACGATCGCGCCTGGCGCATCAAAGACCGCGCGACAGAAGTGGGCCAAACACCCGCCGCTGACCAACTGGCTCGAGCACTTGACCGTGGCGCGGAACATCTGCGCTCATCACGGGCGACTGTGGAACCGCCAGCTCATACCTCTCGGTGCGTCACCGCGGATCCGACACCTGCCCGTCTTCACCGGACTGCCGCAGGATCAGGGCCAGATCGAACGCGTCTACGGCACCATCTGCACCATCTCGTACCTACTCGACTCGGCGGCACCCGGGCACTCCTGGCGTGACCAGGTCGATGGCCTCATCACATCTTCGTTCGCGAGACTCCGACACCGACATACCAGTGAGATGGGGATTCCGATCGGATCTCCATCCGACAACGGTGGTATCCACGACGCGGGCGGACAATGACAGCGCCCCTCACCCCGCCGGCGCCGCCACGACGACCGAGCCGTCCGCGTCGTACTCGTATCGCGCCACCTCGCCGACGGCATCCGTGACGAGGACCGTCATGGCCGCATGCCGCCCGCTCGGCAGCACCCGCACCGTCACCCGCCCGCCGGAGGAGGCCGGCGTCAGGTGCGGCAACAGCGCAGCCCGCAACACGGCCATCCCGGACCTGCCGCTGCTGTCGTCCAGCAGCACGACCTCCACACCGGCCTGGCGCGCCGTCCGCACCGCGGCGACGACGCGCGGGTCCACCACCAGCGCCCTCGCCCGCAGACCGTCACGCAGCTGCGCCTCGAGCAGACCGCATTCCGAACGCTCGGCGGGCGTCAGGACCGTTCCCGAGGCGATCCGCTGCAACGACGGCCGCGCCAACCGGCCGAGCCGCCGGACCTCCGCATCGCGCTCCTCGGCGGCGGCCGCGGCGGCGGCCTTCCGAGCCTCGCCGATGCTCGACCGCTCCCGCAGCGTCGTCATCGCCGCGGTGACGGAGCGGATCGTCACCGCGAGGTACGTCGCGAGGATCATCGGCAGCCAGTTCACGGCGATCAGCACCGGATCGGACGGCGGCTTGCCGATCGTCCACCACGACGAGGTGAAGATGAGCGCCATGAGGACGTGCCCCGCCCACGCGGCCGCGACCCGCCCGCGCACGCAGGTGTAGACGTACAGGAGCGTCGCCGCGTCCAGCGGCCACAGCGTCGTCGCGTTGACGCTGTCGGGCGAGAGCCCCACCAGACAGAGCCCGGCGGCGGCCGGCCCGGCCAGCACGACGACGACCGTCTGCACGCCGCCCAACGGATCGCCCTCGGCGAAGACCAGGACGGCGGCGGCCGTCGTCAACAACACAAGTGCCAGCGCCGGTTGCCACGAGTACCCGGCGTATCCGCGGTTGGCCACCGAGACGATGCCGAAGGTCGCCGCGAAGATCGGCACCGCCGACGCACGGACCAGCGGCGATGCCATCCCGGTGAGCTCCCGGACATCAGGATTCCGCCCGACCTCGCTCACATCGACTCCCAGAGCAGCGCGACTCGCGTGCCGCACCCGGGCGCAGATTCGATCTCGGCCGTCCCGCCGGCCCGAATCATGCGGCTGCGCACCGAGACGCTGAGTCCGAGTCGATGCTCCGACACCCGGCCCGGATCGAATCCGATGCCGTCGTCGACAACGGTCACGGCCATGCGGCCGGGAGCGGCGACGATCTCCACCTCGCACGTCGCCGCAGGCCCGGCATGCCGTACGACGTTGCGGACGGCCTCCGTCGTCGCACCCGCCAGCGCCGCGACGACCTCGCCCGGCACGGTCCCCTCGCCCTCGATCCGGACCGACACCGGAATCCACCACGGCCCGAGATGGGGCGCCCCGGCCGTGACCACCGCCTGCCGCACCGTCTCGACGGCCGCGGCCACCTCGAGCTCACCGTCGCCTTCGCCATCGCCGAAGTCGTCGAGTACGGCGAGCGTCGCCGTCGCCTGCCCAGCCGCGACGGCCGACTCTCCTCGCCGATTCGCCGCCAGCAGCAGCCCCATCACCTCGTCGTGGACGAAGGCGTCGAGCCGATCCCGCTCGATCGCGCGGGCGACCTCGGCGGCGGCGTCCGCCACGGCGCGCTGGGAGGCGGCGGCGGCCTCGTCGACGAGTCTGCCGACGCGGATCGCCATCAGAATGCTGCCGGCGAAGGCCACCCCCAGGACGATGCCGATCAGCGATCGCGCCAGCACCTGACCGATCGGTCCGGCCGCACCGGCGGCCTCACCGAACCCTTGCAGGTCGCCAGGGACCACGAACGACCGCCCGGCCACGAGGTGTCGCACCACGAGCGTCCCCGGCATCAACACCAGCATGTAGCCGAAAGTCGGCAACGCCCGCCACGCTCCGGCGGCGGCGATGGCCGCGAGGCCGGGAAACAGCGTCACCCACAATCGCCCGGTCGATGCGGGGATGTCGAGGAGCAACGCACCGGCGACCGCGAGAGCGTAGCCGAGTGCCGCGGCCGCCGACCACCGTCTGATGCGGTCGATCCGCGGCCCGCGGCCGAACCCCGCGACACCGATCCCGATCCCCGGCACGAACGTCACCGTCGCGGCGAACAGCGTCCACCAGACCGACCCCGATACGGCCCCCTCGACGATGGTCGGTGCGAACACGAGCAGCACGGCGACGTATCCCGCACCGACGCACCGGGCCAGCATCGTCCTGATGCCCTCCTCGACGCCGCGCGCCGGCGACGCTTCGCTCATCTCGCCTCCTGCCCGCTCGCAGCAAGTACACCGAATACGCCGCTCACCGGCCCCGCCGACGACGACACGGCGGACGTTTCACCACCCGGTTCACTCGTCCGACCGACACGCCGGCTCGCTCCGGCCGACGGCCGTCAGCGCGCGATCTGCGCCGCCACCGGCACGCCGTCCGCGTCGTACTCGTGACGCACCGGGTCGCCCGCGCCGTCCGGCGCGGCGACGAGCACCGTCATCGCGGCACGCCTGCCCGGCGGGAGCACCCGCACCGTCACGGTGCCTCCGGACGCCGCCCGCAGATGCGGCAGCAGCGCCGCCCGCAACGCGACCCAACCCTCGGCGGGCGAGTCCCCGTCCATCAGGCCGGCGTCCGACGTCCCGTCGCCGCTGTCGTCGATGAGCACCACCTCGGCGCCCGCGGTCCGCGCCGCACGGACGGCCTCGACGACGTCCACGTCGAGCAGCGCCCGCGCCCGCAGCGTGTCGCGCAGATGCGCCTCGAGCAACCGGCACGCGATCCGTTCGTCCTCCGTCAGCGCGTCGCCCGACACGATCCGGCGCAGCAGCGGCTGCGCCAGTTCGTCGAGCTGCCGCAGCTGGGCGTCGCGTTCGGCGAGCACGGCCCGCGTCGCCGCCTTGCGCGTGACCTCGTCGTGCGCGCGTTCCCGCAGCACGAAGACCGCCTTCGCCGCGGGACGGATCGTCACGGAGAGGAAGGTGAGCACCGCCAGCGGGATGAGGCTGCCGACCACCACTCCGGCGTCGACGGCCGGCCCGCCGAACCGCGTCGCGTTCACCCACACCACACCCGACATCGCGAGCCGCCCGCACCACGCCGCGAGCACCCGCCCGCGGATACACGCGTGGCAGTACACGAGCGTCGCGGCGTGCATCGGCCACAATCCGATCCAGTCGGCGTCGACGTCCGGCAGATCGGCGACGTACACCGCCATGCTGAGCGGCCCCGCGACGGTGACGGCGAACGTGGCCCCGGCCGGCAGCGGATCGCCGTCGACGTAGACGAGGACGGCCGCCGCCGCGGTGAGGATCCCGAGCGCCAGCAGCGACTGCCACCACACGACGGCGAACTGCCGGTCGTCGAGCAGGATGACGCCGAAGACCACGGCGAACACGGGCACCACCCACCGGCGGCCCGCGCTCGTGGTGAGCCCGGTCAGCTCCCGCAGGTCGATCGCCCGCCGCCCGGACGTCTCCGGCGCCCCCGATCCGGTCACGCCCGGCGCCACTGCAGCGCGATCCGCGTGCCGCAGTCGGGCGCGGAGCTGACCAGCACCGATCCGCCGGGCACCTGCTCGATGCGACCGCGGATGGAGATCGCGAGCCCGAGCCGATGCCGTGCGACACGCGCCGGGTCGAAGCCCACACCGTCGTCGACGACGTCGACGCGCAACCCGTCGGACGTCGCCTCGATCTCGACGCGGCACGTCGCCCCCGGCCCGGCGTGCCGCGTCGAGTTGCGCACGGCCTCGGCCGTCGCCGCGGCCATCGAGCCGACCACGTCGGACGGGACGTCGCAGCCCGACCGCACCCACGAGGCGACCCGGGCCTCGTCGGACACGGCCGTCACGACCCCGCGGATGACGGCCGTCGCCTCGATGGGCCCGACCGCCCGCCGCCGTCCGGCACCGCCGCCGACGCTCCGCAGATGATCGAGCGCCCTGGCCGCCTGCGCCGACGCCTCACGCGAGCCGACGCTCCGGGACGCCGCCAGCAGCGAGGCCATCACCTCGTCGTGCACGAAGGCGTCGAACCGGTCCTGTTCGATCGCCCGGGTCGTCTCCGCGGCCGATTCCGCGGCCGCGGCACGGGACTGCGCCGTCGCGACGTCGACGACACGGCCGGCGTGCAGGGTCATCATCGCTCCCGCCACGAACGCGAGACAGTACATGACCGCGAAGAACGCCCTGGCCACGACGTGCCCGAACGTCACGTCCGCCCGGATCCACGATTCGACGAGGACGACCGACGATGCGATCACCACGAGGTAGCCGAGCGCGGCGCGCGTCGGGAGCGCGAGGGTCGCGGCGACGGCGACGAGCCCCGGCAGGATCGTCAGCCACAGCCCCTCGCCGGTGTCCGGCTCGCCGCCGTTCCACGCGAGCGGCGCCGTCGCCACCGCCGCCGCGTATCCCGCCACGGCGGCCCAGACGAGCCGTCGCACGATCGTCGACCGCACCTCGTGGCTGTTCGCCACAAGCCCGATCGCCAGTCCGGGCACGAACGTCACCGCGGCGCCGGCCACCGTCCACCACGGCCCGAAGATCTCGACGCCCGCGATGAACCGGGGGATGCAGACGAGCAGACACGCCAGATAGCCGAGGCCGACGCTGCGGGCGAGCAGCCGCGCCAGCCTGGCCTGGGCGGACGACGCATCCACGGCGGCGACCGCCGACGGCGCGCCGCTCACCGCTGTTGGCGCTCGGGGATGGACAGGAAGCGGTCTTCGACGGCTCGCATATGACTGCTCATCGCTGCTGCCGCTCCGGGATGGGAAGGAAGCCGTCCTCGACCGCCCGCATATAAAGGTCGGTCTTGGTCGGGGCGGGGCGTCCGACCTCGGCGTACTTCGTTCTGATGCGGCGGACGTAGTCGATGACGGTGCCCTCGGAGATCCCCGTCAGCCGGGCGACGCGCGTCGTCTTCTCGCCGGACGCGTACAGCGCGAGCACCTCCCGCTGCCGGGGGCTGAGATCGACCTTGCCGAGCCCCGGGTCGCCGTCGATCGCAGCGGCCCACTCGGTGGTCACCACCTGCTCCCCCGACGCGGCGGTGAGGATCGCCTCGACCACCACCTCCGGCGGCTCCGACTTGCGGACGACGCCGAGCACGCCGGCCCGCGCCGCGGAGCGGACAAGGAACGGGTTCTCGGCGGCCGTGAAGACCAGCGCCTCGACGCCCGCCTCCCGCAACCGTTCGACGTTGGTCAGCGGGCTGGAACCGTCCGCGAGTCGCAGGTCGAGCACCACCAGATCCAGCGGAGGGGCGTCGGCGAGCAACTCGTCGACGGTGCTCGCCGCGGCGACCACCTCGACGTTGTCGACGTCGGCGAGCATCGCGCGCAGTCCGATCACCGTCATCGCATGGTCCTCGACGATCCCGATCGAATAGAAGCGCCCAGACGCAGCGACCAACCCGATGCCTCCCCACGCAACTCGTCACAGCCCACGACGTTCCGGCCGGCACACGCCCGGGAACGAATCCCCTCCATCATCGCAGGCCGGTCGCTCCCGGCGGGCGTGTCGAGCAATCAGCCGACATTTGGCCGCCGCGAGCGACCGGCCGGAACGGGGTACAGGGCGGATCGCCGGAGCGGTCCGGCTCCGGGCCCGCGGCCGTTTACACTGACGCCGGATCACACTGGATGGTCGATTCCCGGACGTCTCGGACGCGTCGGCTCCCACCATCAGGCGACTAGAAGGAGGCCCCGTGGCCGCCAGTCCCTTTGCCGGCATGAGTCGCCGCGCCTTCTTCTCCAAGGTCGCCGCCGCAGGTGGAACGGCCTTCCTGGCCTCCTGGGCCGATCCGATCATCGGCCGCGCCTTCGCCCAGGACCCGGGCGGCGGCTCGCTGGACGACATCGAGCACTTCGTCTTCTTCATGCAGGAGAACCGCTCGTTCGACCACTACTTCGGCACGATGTCCGGCGTCCGCGGGTTCGACGACCCGTCGCCGGCGTGGCAACAGCGCGGCTGGGCGCCGCGGATAGGCCCCACCAAAACCGGCTACACCGTGCCCTTCCGCCTGAACACGACGCGTGGCGCCACGCTCGACGGCGAGTGCATCAACGACCCGGACCACAGCTGGGGCGGCATGCACGCGGCCTGGAACAACGGCCGCAACGACGGCTGGCTGCCGATGTCCATCGACTCCGTCGGGCCGAAGAACGCGCCGGCGCTCATGGGCTACTACACGCGCGACGACATCCCGGTGCACTTCGCGCTGGCCGAGGCGTTCACCGTCTGCGACAACTACCACTGCTCGGTGCTCGGGCCCACCGACCCGAACCGGCTGTACTGGATGAGCGCCTCGATCGACCCCGACGGCAAGGCCGGCGGCCCGCTGCTGGAGACGCCGACGCTCATCCCCAAGCACGTCTACTCGTGGCGGACGATGCCCGAGAACCTCCGCGACGCCGGCATCAGCTGGAAGATCTACAACAACCGGGACGTCGGGCCGCTCTCGTCGGTGGTGCTGGACGGCATGATGGGCTGCTTCAAGCAGGCCCGCGACCCGCGCTCGGAGCTGCACCGCCGCGGCATCGACCCGACCTATCCGCAGGGCCTGCGCGAGGACGTCCGCACCGGAAAGCTGCCCAAGGTCTCGTGGGTGATCCCGTCGATCATCGACTGCGAGCATCCGGCGCTGCCGGCCGCGCTGGGGGCCGTCGGCATCGTGCAACTGCTCGACATCCTCACGTCCAACCCGGCGGTCTGGGAGAAGACGGCGCTCATCATCAGCTACGACGAGAACGGCGGCTTCTTCGACCACGTCACCCCGCCGACGCCGCCGCCCGGTACGCCCGGCGAATACGTCACGGTGCCGAACATCCGCGGCGTCTCGTCGTCGAAGGGCATCCGCGGGCCCATCGGCCTCGGCCACCGCGTGCCGGGCATGGTCATCTCGCCGTACAGCCGCGGCGGGTTCGTGGCCTCGGAGACCTTCGATCACACCTCCCAGCTGAGGCTTCTCGAGCGGCGCTTCGGGGTCGACGTCCCCAACCTCACCCCGTGGCGGCGTAGCGTCACCGGCGACATGACGTCGGCCTTCAACTTCGCCGCCAAGCCGAACGCGTCGAAACCGCGGCTGCCGGACGCCCGCCGCAAGCTGCTGCCCGCGGCCGCCCAGTGCGGCCCGAACGTCGTGCTCGGCACGGCGAACCTCGGCATCCCCTACCCCGTGCCGCCGAACCGGATGCCGCGTCAGGAGCCCGGCACGAGGCCGCGGCCGAGCGGCATCGTCTAGCGCGGTCACCCTTCCGGCCGATGCCCCCGGCCGAGCGATGAGGCATGGTGACACGGTGCGTCTGCCCCGTCTCCCGTCCGTCGCCGCGCCCAAGGCGGCGCCCACACGTCCGGACACGTCGTGGATGCCCGGCGAGATCCGGGCCGAGCTCGACGCGACGTTCATCGGCGCGCTGGAATCCGACCCCCACCCGGCGGCGGCGCGCACGCGACGAGACTGGGTCGTCGACATCCTCTTCCTCGTCATCGCACTCGGCCTGGGCACCCTCAACACGCAGAACGACACCCCGCTCACCTGGCAGACGCTCTACTCCGTCGACGCGATCGCCGGCTATCTCTGTTCGCTGACGCTGCTGTGGCGCCGCCGGTTCCCGATCGGGGTCGCATGCCTCGCGCTCGTCGCGTCGATGCCCTTCTACGCGCCGGCCGTCGCCTCGGCGCTCGCCCTGTTCTCACTGGCGGTGCACCGGCCGCCGCGGTACGCCGTGGTGCTCGGCACCATCGGCGTCGCCGCCGAGTGGATCGCGGCGGCCTACCTCCGGCCGTCCCAGGAGAACCTGCTCACCCACCTCCTCATCGCCGCCATCGGCACCGCGTGCATCGTCGGCTGGGGGTCGTCGGTGCGCTCGCGTCGCCAGCTGCTGCTCTCACTCGTCGACCGTGCCCGGCGAGCACGGTCCGAGCAGGCCGAACGCGTCGCCGCCGGCCGATCCTTCGAGCGCGAACGCCTCGCCCGCGAGATGCACGACGTGCTCGCCCACCGCATGTCGATGCTCGCCGTCCACGCCGGGGCCCTCGAGTTCCGGCCCGACGCCTCGCCGGAACAGATCGCCCGAGCCGCCGGCGTCATCCGCGCCGGGGTGCACCAGATGCTCTCCGACCTGCGCGAGGTCATCCTCATGCTGCGCGAGGAGTCCGACGACCTCGCGATGCCCCGCAACAGCCTGACCGACGTGCCCGCGCTCATCGCCGACTCCCGGTCGGCCGGGGACGTCATCTTCGCGCAGATCGCGCTCTCTGATCCTGACTCGGCGCCCGGCGTCACCTCACGCGCGGCGTACCGGGTGGTCCAGGAGGGGTTGACGAACGCCCGCAAGCACGCCCACGGCAAACCCGTGACGCTGCGCGTCTCCGGCGAGCCGGGCCGAGGCGTGGAGATCGAGATCCGGCAGACGCTGACGACCGGCGAGCGTACGGCCGTCTCGAAGACGCTCCACGAATCGGGCACGGGTACGGGACTGATCGGGCTGTCGGAACGTATCGCCCTGGCCGGCGGCACGATCTCCTACGGCGAGCAGGGCTCGACGTTCGTCCTGCACGCGACGCTGCCCTGGGAGTAGCCGGGATCGGCGTCATATCGAGCGCCTATGGCGATCGTCGCGACAATAATCGTCGCCACGACCCGCTACGGCTACCGATATGACGCCGACTACAGGCCCAGGCCGTGCCCGAAGCGGAAAAGCGGGTCCTCGGTGTCGAACGGGACGTCCGGACGCGACGCCTCGACGGCCGCGGTGCTGCGCGGGACGTCGAAAGGCAGCTTGCCGCCGGTCCGGAAGGCGCCGGAGAGGACGTCGAGCAGCGCCGTCGAGCCGACGCCCCAGGTGGCGGTGACGGCCGCGGCGACCTCGACGATCGGCGCAAGGATCGCGGGCCGGTCCAGGAAGACGTCGACGATCGTCGGCACGACGGCCGCGACCCCTCGCACGTGGGCCAGCGTCTCGTCGCCGAAGTCGAGCGGGCCGGCATGGAAGAAGTTCTCGAACGCGGTGGCGCGCTCCTCGAACGGCGCCACCAACCGCAGGATCGCGACGTCCGCCTCGGCCGGCGTGGCGACGACCGTGCCGTACCGCGCGGCGGTCTCGGCGTCGATGCCCTCGACGTAGAGCCGGGTTCCCATCGCCAGCGGCAGCACCTCGTCATTACTGAGCACCACGACCGACGCCCGCTGCGCCCGCTCGCCGGCCGCCCGGAACTCGGTGTTGCCGACGATCGAATCCGCTGCCTCGACGTCGACGTACGGGTCGTCGAACAGCCCCAGCTCGAACTTCTCGCGCAGCAGCCGCCGGGCCGAGACGTCGAGCCGATCTTCGGCGATCCGGCCGGACTCCACCAGACCGACGAGCAGCTCGGGGCAGCTCTCGCCGCCCATCTGATCGGCGCCGGCCTCGATGATCTTGAGGACGCGCTCCTCCGGCGTCAGGTGTTCGACGCCCCAGGCCCGCGCGACGTGGAAGTCCCCGAGGATGTCGTGGCCGTTGACCAACCCCCAGTCGGTGCAGACGACCCCGTCGTAGCCGTAGCGCTCGCGCAGCAGTCCGGTGATGACGGACTTGTTGAAGCCGAAGCCGACCTCCTCGTACTCCGTGCCCATCGGCATGCCGTAGTACGGCATGATCTGCCGGCCGCCCGCGGCGAAGACCTTGTCGAAGACCGACATGTGGTGCTCGAACATCCCGCCCGGGTAGACCTGCTCCCGGCCGTACGAGAAGTGCGGGTCCTCGCCGTCCTTCTGCGGGCCGCCACCGGGGAAGTGCTTGGTCATCGTCGAGACCGATCCGGGCCCGAAGCTCTCGCCCTGGAAACCGCGGATGTAGGCGGCGCCGAGGGTGCCGGCGAGTTCGGCGTCCTCGCCGAAGGTCTGCAGCTGACGCGCCCAGCGCGGCTCCGTCGCGAGGTCGACCTGCGGATGCAGCGCGACGCGCAGACCTACCGCGCAGTACTCCTGACGTGCGATGTCGCCGAAGCGCTGCACCAGCGCCTCGTCGCGGGTGGCCGCCAGCCCCAGCGGCTCGGGCCACTGCGAGAACGGGCCGGACGCGAACGAGACGCCCGGGTTCTCGTTGACGGCGTGCCGCGGATCGGTGGACAGCGACACCGGGATGCCCAGGCGCGTCGCGGCCGCCAGCTCCTGCAGCTTGTTGTGCCAGCTCGCCATCTCGCCCGCCGTCGGAGCGTGGCCGAGCAGGTTGAAGTGCGTCATGTGCCTGCCGCGCACGAGCTCGTCCGTCGACGCGAGGCCGAACTCCGAGATTCCGGCGGCCAGCTCGCCGCCCTCGCCCATCGTGATCATCGACTGAAAGAACAGCCCCGCCTTCTCCTCCAGCGTCATCTGCGACAGCAGGATCTCCACCCGCTCGGCGACGGGCAGGTTCGCGTCGCGGTACCGGGCGTCGATCTCGGTCATGTCGTCTCCTCGGGTCCACAGGCACAGTCAGTCGCAGAATGTCACCGCCCGGCTCGGACGCGGAGCGGTTCGGGGAAAAGCGCCCGAGTCGCCGTGACCTATCGTTCTCGCGGGGAGGACGACAATGGGGAGTTCTGTGCGAAGACCGTTGGCGGGCCGGCTCATCGTGCTGGCGGCGATCATCCTGTTCTCGCTCTCGCTGCGCGGCGCCGTCACCTCGTTGACACCGCTGCTGCAGCGCATCTCGGACGAGATCGGGTTCGGCACCGCCGTCATCGGCGTGTTCGGCATGCTGCCGACGGCGATGTTCGGCGTCGCCGGGTTCGTCGCGCCGCCGCTGATCCGCCGCATCGGGCTCGAACGCGTCGCGCTGGCCGCCGTGATCGCGACCACAGTCGGCGTCGCGGCACGCGCGGCCGCATCCGGCGTACCCGGGCTGCTCGCGCTCTCCTGCCTGGCGCTGCTCGGCATGGGCGTCGGCAACGTCGTCATCCCGCCGCTGGTCAAGCGCTATTTCAACGACCGCGTCGCACTCCTGTCCAGCGCCTACCTCACCTGCCTCCAGGTCGGCACCATGATTCCGGCGCTGCTCGCGGTACCCGTCGCCGACGCCGCCGGCTGGCGGATCTCGCTCGCCGTCTGGGCGCTCGTCCCCCTCGCCGCGGTGCTGCCGTGGGTCTCGGTCGTGCTGTCCCGACGCGGCACCGCCGAGACCGCCGCGGACGCGGAGCCGGCCCATCTGCGCGGTGTCTGGCGGTCGCCGATCGCCGTCGGCCTCGCGCTCATGTTCGGCGTGACGTCGCTCAACACGTACGCGATGTTCACCTGGCTGCCGTCGATCATCACCTCAGCCGGCGGCAGCGAGGCCCTCGGCGGCTCGATGGTCGCCCTCTTCCCGGCGACGAACCTGCTCACCTCGCTCGTCACCCCGGCGATCACCACTCGGCTCCGCAACCCGTTTCCCGTGGTCGCGGCGTGCATCCTGGGGAGCCTCGTCGGCTACGCGGGCCTGTTGTGGTGGCCGCTGACCGGCACCGTCGTCTGGGTCGCGATCCTCGGCCTGGCCGCGACGACCTTCCCCATGTCGCTGGTCCTCATCAACCTGCGTACCCGCACCGGCGCCGGCTCGGCCGCACTCTCCGGCTTCGTCCAAGGCGTCGGCTACGCGACGGCCTGCACGGGACCGTTGCTGCTCGGCGTCCTGCACGATGCCTCGCACGGTTGGGCGGTGCCGTTCGGCTTCCTGCTGCTGACGCTCATCGGCCTGGGGGTGGGCGGCTGGATGGCGTGCAAGCCGCGTCACCTCGAGGACACGATCCGACCGAGGCGAGGCGATTCCGCAGGCTCCATCTAGTTAGGGTGAGGCCATGACCATCCGGGTGATGCTCGTCGACGACGAATGGCTGGTGCGCGCCGGGCTGCGGACGATGCTCGACGGCGCCGACGGCATCGAGATCGTCGCCGAGGCGCCCAGCGGCCGGGACGTCGAGCGGCTCGTCGTCGAACACCGCGTCGACGTCGTGCTCATGGACATCCGGATGCCGGACGTCGACGGCATCGCCGCGACCGCGGCCGTCCGCGCGCTGCCCGACGCGCCGCAGGTCATCATGCTCACGACGTTCGACGCCAACGACCTGGTGCTCCGCGCCCTGCGGGCCGGGGCGAGCGGCTTCCTCGTCAAGGACACCCCGCCGCGCGAGATCGTCGACGCCGTCACCCGCGTCCACGGCGGCGACCCGATCCTCTCTCCGTCGGTGACGCGCGGGCTGATCAAGCACGTCAACAATGCGACGGAACGCCCGGCGGGCTCGGCGGCGGCCGATCGCTTCGACTCCCTGACCGCCGCCGAGCAGCGCGTCGCCGTGACGGTGGCCCGCGGGCTGTCCAACGCGGACATCGCCGCCGAGTTGTTCATCTCCGTGGCGACCGTGAAGAGCCACATCTCGCATATTCTCGACAAGTTGCAGTTCAACAATCGCGTGCAGGTCGCCCTGCTCGTCCACGACGCGCGTCCCGACCTGATGGTGTAGCCGCCCCGGCGTCATATCGAGCGCTGTTGAGCACCGTCGCGACAATAATCTCCTCGACTGCGCTCAGGGGCTACCGATACGACGCGTCGGTCAGAGCATCCGGTCGACGGCCTCCTCGACCAGCCGCTCGTCGGCGACGGCACCGGCGAGTTCGAGCGCGCGAGTGGCCTGCAGCGTCGCCAATCCGTGGACGGCCGCCCACAGCAGCACCGCGCGGTGCTTGGGATTCGGCACACCGGCATCCTTGATCGCCGCGGCGAGCCCGGCGAGCCACGGGCCGGTGATCGACCGCAGGTCGCCGCCGGCTCCGGCCAGCAGATCGTGCCTGGTCATCAGCGCGAACGTCTCCGGGCGACGGCGCGCGAACGTCAGGTAGAGGACGCCCGCGTCGACGAGCCCCTGCCTCGCCGGCCGCCGGGCCAGCGCGGCGCGCAGCGGCACGTCGAGCTCGGCGATCCCGCGCTTGACGATCGCGGAGAGCAGCGACGCGTAGGTCGGGAAGTAGCGTCGCGGCGCACCGTGTGAGACGCCCGCGGCGGCCGCGATGGACCGCAGGCTGATCCCCGCCAGGCCGCGCTCCTCGAGCAGCACGAGCCCCGCGCCGACGAGCCTGTCCGGCGTCGTCGCGCCGCCGTCCGCCGGAGACGGGTCGGCCGGGCGCGCGGTGTACATCCGGGGAGGCCCTGTTGTGGACTGCATCGGCTGACAGTGTTCTATCGTGGTCGACGTCGCCGCAAGTAGACGTCGTCTACGCGCCGCTGCGACCGGACATTCGGGAGGTCACCGTGTGGTACGCGCTGTTCAAACACATTCTCGTCGGGCCGCTCCTGCGGCTTCGCTACCGCGCCGTCACCGTGGACGCGCACCACCTGCCGCGCCGCGGACCCGCCATCCTCGCCGCCAACCACCAGCGGGAATCCGATTCGCTGCTGCTGCCGCTGGTCTGCCGCCGGCGGCTGACGTTCATCGCCAAGTCGGAGTACTTCGCCCGCCGATCGTGGCGGCGCTGGGGGCTGCGCCGCGTCGGACAGATCCCGGTCGACCGCTCCGGCGGCGACGCGGCCCGCCGCTCGTTGGCCGCCGCGGGCTCGGTAGTCTCCGCCGGCGGCGTCTGGGGCGTCTACCCGGAGGGGACGCGCTCGCCCGACGGCCGGCTGCATCGCGGCCACACCGGCGTCGCTCGCGTCGCTTTGGCGCAGCGCTGCCCCATCGTCCCCGTCGCCATCACCCGTGACGCGGGCCGACGCCGCTGGCGACGCCCCGTCGTCGTCCGCTTCGGCCCGCCGATCGCCCCCGACGGCGACCCCCGCGACCTCACCGACCGCGTCATGACCGAATTGGCCCGGCTCGGCGGGCAGTCCCGCTCCGACGACTACGCCGCACCTCCCCGGATGTCCGCCTGAGCGCGGCGCCGTGACAATAATCTCCTCGGCGGGCCGCTCAGACGGACATCTGGGAAGCGGACACGCTACAGCCCGAGATCGCGGCCGATGATCTCCTTCATGATCTCGTTCGAGCCCGCCCAGATGCGGGTGACGCGGGCGTCTTTCCAGGCGCGGGCGATGCGGTACTCGTTCATGAAGCCGTAGCCGCCGTGCAGCTGCAGGCAGGCGTCGAGCACCTTGCTCTGGACGTCGGCCGTCCACCACTTGGCCTTCGCGGCGTCGACGGCCGACAGCGCGCCGTCGGCGTGGGCGGCGACGCTCTGATCGACGTACGCCTGGGTGACCTCGAGCTGCGTCACCAGCTCCGCCATGACGAACTTGTTGTACTGGAACGAGCCGACCGGCTGCCCGAACGCCTTGCGCTGCTTGACGTAGTCGAGGGTCTCGGCGAAGAGGGCGCGGGCGTTGGCGAGGTTGTTGATCGCCGAGCCGATGCGCTCCTGCGGGAGCATCCGCATCATGTGGATGAAGCCGCGGTCGATCTCACCGATGACGTTCGACGCCGGCACCCGGACGTCGGTGAAGAACAGCTCGGCCGTGTCCGCCTCCGGCTGGCCGACCTTGTCCAGCTTGCGGCCCTTCTCGAAGCCCGGCATCCCCTTCTCGACGGCGAACAGCGTGATGCCCTTGGCCCCCTTGTCCGGCGAGGTCTTCGCGGCGACGATGACGAGATCGCAGTCGAAGCCGTTGGTGATGAACGTCTTGCCGCCGTTGAGAACCCAGTCGTCGCCGTCGCGGCGGGCCGTCGAACGGATGCCGGCGAGGTCGGAGCCCGCGGCCGGTTCGGTCATGCCGATCGCGGTGATCATCTCGCCGGTGCAGAACCGCGGCAGCCAGCGCGCCTTCTGCTCGTCGGTGGTCAGATCCACGAGGTACGGCGCGACGACGTCGTAGTGGATGCCCAGCGACGACGAGAACGCGACGCTCACGGCCGACAGCTCCTCGCTGAGCACGGCGCTGAACCGGTAGTCGCCGGCATCGGAGCCGCCGAACTCCTCCGGCACCCCCAGTCCGAGAAAGCCCAGCTCACCGGCCCGCAGCCAGATCTCCCGGTCGATGAACTTCTGCTCGATGATCTTCTCGTGCCGCGGCGTGATGTACCGGGCGATGAAGTCCTTGACGGTCGAGCGGAAGGCTTCGTGGTCCTGCTCGTAGAGGGCGCGCATCATCCGCTGAGCTCCTGAAAGTCGTGGGCCGGCATGAGGTATCCGGCGAGCTCGGCCGCGCGGATGCAAACCTGAGGTTACTCTCAGGTTGACGAACCCGACCGAGGAGACACCCATGCCCGTGCTCGACATGTTCCGTCACGACGACCGCGTCGTCCTCGTCACCGGCGCCTCGTCCGGCCTCGGCGTCGCGTTCGCGCAGGCCTTCGCCGAGGCGGGTGCCGACGTCGTCCTCGCCGCCCGCCGCGCCGACCGGCTCGAGGAGACGGCCGCGCTCGTCCGGGCCGCCGGCCGGGAGGCGCTGCCCGTCGCCACCGACGTCCGCGACCCCGAGCAGTGCCGGGCCGCCGTGGCCGCGGCGATGGAACGCTTCGGACGCCTCGACGTCCTCGTCAACAACGCCGGCATCGGCACGGCCGTGCCCGCCACCCGCGAGACGCCGAAGCAGTTCAACGACGTCGTCGACATCAACCTGAACGGCACCTACTGGTTCGCGCAGGCCGCGGGCAACGTCATGCTGCCCGGCTCCTCGATCATCAACATCAGCTCGATCCTCGGCATCACGACGGCCGGCCTGCCGCAGGCGGCCTATGCGGCGTCGAAGGCGGCCGTCATCGGCCTCACCCGCGATCTCGCCCAGCAGTGGACGGGCCGCAAGGGCATCCGCGTCAACTCTCTCGCCCCCGGCTTCTTCGCCAGCGAGATGACCGACCAGTACGACCCGGCGTACATGGAGGCGATGGGCCGGCGCATCGTCGCGGGCCGCACGGGCGAGCCGCGTGAGCTCGCGGCGACGGCCGTCTGGCTGGCGTCGGCCGCGGGCGGCTACGTCACCGGTCAGACGATCGCCGTCGACGGCGGACTGACCATCACCTGACCGCCGACGACCGGGCGTGGAGGTGGGTGACGCACCCGGGGCGCAGTCCCCCGGGTGCTAGCGCACCCTCCCGCCAGACCCGATGCCAGCGCCCCGTCACCCACCTCCACGCCCTCGATCACCTCCACGACCGAGCACGTCAGCGCAGCGGATGGGCCAGTTCGTCGCGTCGCATGCCCGCGGCGAACCACGCGATGACGGCCAGCGGCACCGGGACCGTCGCCGCGACGAGGAACACCGTCGTCAGCCCGAACACCTCGGCCAACGGCGCCGACACCGCCATCGAGACGGGCATGAACACCAGCGAGACGAAGAAGTCGAGGCTGGAGACGCGGCCGAGCAACTGCCGCGGGACGCGCTGCTGCAGCAGCGAACCCCACAGCACGCCGGGCAGATCGAACAGCATGCCGAGGAGGAACGCCGCCGCCACGAACGCCCAGATCGAGGTGCTCAGCCCGTAGACCGCGAGGGGGATCGGCGCGACGCCCCAGACCCCGAGCATCACCGTGAGGTAGCGGCGGGGCATCCGGCGCGACGCCATCACGAGGGAGCCGATCGCGCCACCCGCGCCGAACACGGCGAGCACCAGCGCGTGCGAACCGGCGTCGCCGCCCGCGCGCTCGACGATCGCGAACGGGATGAGCACCTCGATCGGCCCCATGATGAGCAGGACCAGCAGCGACGCGTAGAGCAGCGTCGCGAGCAGCCAGGGCGTCGCGAGCATGAAACGGAAGCCCTCGGCGAGATCCCGCACCGTCCGCGCGACGACGTGCGCGCCCTCGTTCGACGCGCGCGGCGCCGGCGGCACCCGCATCGCCGCGTACAGCGGCAGCGCACAGGCGCTGGCCAGGGCTGCGACGACGATCGCCCAGCCGGGCGAGGCGATCATGACGACGACGCCGGCCAGCGCCGGACCGATCGCCATGAGCGCCACCGGCCGCAGGAAGCCTTCGAGTCCGTTGGCGGCGAGCAGCCGCGACTCCTCGACGAGCAGCGGGACCGTCGCCGAATACGCCGGGTAGAAGCAGCCCTGGACGAAGCCGAGCAGCAGGGCCGCGGCGGCGAACGTCGGCATCGTCAGCACGCCGGTGACGGCCGCGATGCCGATGCCGATCACCCCGGCGAACTTGAGGCCCTCCAGCGAGACGAGCAGTACCCGGTGCGACGCCCGGTCGGCGAGCACCCCGCCGAACAGCGCCGACGCGACGAGCCCCACCGACAGCGCACCCGAGACCAGCGACACCTGGACGGCGCCGCCGCCCATCGCGATGACCTGCCAGACCACCGCGAGCGTCCACATGCCGTCGGTGAGCATCGCGAGCACCAGCGCGCCGGCGAGCAACCGGTAGTCCCGCGATCGCAGCGGCGCCAGCGCCCGGCTCAGACCGGACGACGAATCGCCGCTTGTCGCCTCGATGTCTCGAACCTCTTCCACCCGACAAGGATGCCCGGTAAGGTGCCGCCGGCGCGAACGGTTTTCACCGGGGCGGGGCGGGGCGTCAGGCCGCGGCCTCCGGCTTGCGGACGGCCGTCGCCGGCGCCCGCGAGAACACCATGTGGTCGGTGACGTCGCTGCGGTGGTACTCGAGGGTGTCGAGGAAGTAGTTCTGCCGCACCATCCACGGCGCCTTGTCCGCCGCCTTCGGCAGGTGCCCGGCGGCCCGCTGGATGTAGCCGGACGCCAGGTCGAGCGCGGGCCGGGCGACCAGCTCGTCGCCGTCGGCGCTCGGCTGCGCCCGCGTGTAGTCGTGGCCGGCCATGTGATTGAGCAGGTCGCACACCGCGCGAGCGGTGATATCGGCGCGCAGCGTCCACGACGCGTTGGTGTAGCCGATGCACCAGGCGAGGTTGGGGACGCCGTCGAGCATGTGCCCGCGGTAGATGAACTTGGTCCCGGGGTCGACGCGCTCGCCGTCGACGTCGATGCTCACGCCGCCGAGCGCGAGCATCTGCAGGCCCGTCGCGGTGACGATGATGTCGGCGTCGAGGTGTTCCCCCGAGCCCAGCACGATGCCCGTCTCGTCGATCCGGTCGATCGTGTCGGTGACGACCGCCGCCTTGCCCCTGCGGATGGCCCGGAACAGGTCGCCGTCCGGAACGACGCAGAGCCGCTGGTCCCACGGCGCGTACGCCGGCTTGAAGTGCACGTCGACGGGGTAGCCCTCGGGCAGCTGCGCCTTGGTCAACCGGCGGATCAGGGCGCGGGAGAGCTTCGGCGCGCGGCGGCAGAGCTGATAGAGCCCGAGGGTGCCGGCGGCGTTGCCGAACCGGACGAGGTCGTTGGCGAGCCGCGCCGGCAGCACCTTGCGAACGCCGCTGGTCAGCGCGTCCTGCCCGGGCCGGGAGAAGACGTAGGTCGGCGAGCGCTGCAGCATCGTGACGAGCTCGGCGTCGTCGGCCATCGACGGGATGAGGGTGATCGCCGTGGCGCCGGAGCCGATGACGACGACCTTCTTGCCTGCGTAGTCGAGGTCCTCGGGCCAGAACTGCGGGTGGACGACGGTGCCGCCGAAGCTCTCGATCCCCTCGAACCGAGGGGTGTAGCCGGCGTCGTAGCTGTAGTAGCCGGACGCGAAGTAGACGAACCCGGCCGTCGCCGTACCGGTCTTGCCGCCGCGCTCATAGCTGACGGTCCAGACGTCGGTGTCCGAGTCGAAGGACACGGCCGTCACGGTCGTCGAGAACCGGATGTGCGGCTCGATGCCGTATTCGCGGGACGCTTCCTCGATGTACTCACGGATGTCCTCGCCGGCCGCGATGGTGTCGCGACCCTTCCACGGCTTGAACGAGTAGCCGAGGGTGTAGATGTCGCTGTCCGAGCGGATGCCCGGGTAGCGGAACAGGTCCCAGGTGCCGCCGACGCGCTCACGGCGTTCGAAGATCTGGAAGCTGCGTTCGGGACAGGTCGTCTGCAGCCTGCGGGCGAACCCGATGCCGGACAGGCCGGCCCCGACGACGATCACGTCGAACTGCGGCATTGCACTATGGGGCGTTGCAGTCATGCCCGAATGATAAATGAGACTCGCCGTCACATCAATCAAGAGTGCCGCGGGACACACCGGATGCCCGGAACGGCACCACCGGCGGCGGCCGCGTGGCTACGCTGAGCCCCGTGCCCAGGACGATCCTGCTCGACTGCGATCCCGGTCAGGACGACGCCGTCGCGTTGCTCCTGGCGTGGGGGAATCCGGAGATCGAGCTCGCCGCCGTCACCACGATCGGCGGCAACCAGACGCTCGCGAAGGTCACCCGCAACGCGCTCGGCGTCGCCGCCGTCGCCGGGATCACCGGGGTGACGTTCGCGGCCGGCTGCGACCGACCGCTCATCGCGCCGCTGCGCGCGGCCGGCGAGATCCACGGCGAGAACGGCATGGGCGGCATCGAGCTGCCGCTGCCGGGATTCGCGCTCGACCCCCGGCACGCCGTCGACGTCATCATCGACGAGGTGATGTCCCGCCCGCGGGACGAGCTGACGCTGGTGCCGACGGGCCCGCTGACCAACATCGCGATGGCCGCCCGCAAGGAGCCGCGCATCGTGGAGCGGGTGCGCGAGGTCGTCCTCATGGGCGGCGGCTATCACACGGGCAACATCACGCCGACCGCCGAGTTCAACGTCTGGACCGATCCGGAGGCGGCGAAGATCGTGTTCACCGCCGGCTGGCCGGTGACGATGGTCGGCCTCGACCTGACGCATCAGGCGCTCGCCACGCACGACGTCGAAGCCCGCGTCGCCGCGATCGGGACGCCGGTGGCCGACTTCGTGGTCGACCTGTTCGGCGTGTTCCGCGCCGCCTACCGCGCCAACCGGGCGTTCGAGCACCCGCCGGTCCACGATCCGTGCACCGTCGCCTACTGCATCGACCCGTCCGTCATGACGGTCCACCGCGCCCCGATCGACGTCGAGCTCACCGGCGAGCTCACCCGCGGCATGACCGTCACCGACCTGCGCGGGCACGCGCCGGCCGACTGCGTCACCCAGGTCGGCGTCAGGCTCGACGTCGACAAGTTCTGGAATCTCGTCATCGACGCCGTCCGCCGCTGCGGCTGACGGCCCGACCCGCCTCCGACAGCGTCGTCCGAGGTATCACCGCTGCTCCCCGGAGCCGCGGCCTGCCGCTGCCCCGGACCCGGTCGCAGCGAACGACCCGAGAGGATCCTTCCATGACCCCGAACGGACGGGTGGCCGTCGTCGGCTCGCTCAACGTCGATCTCGTCGTCACCACCGATCGCCTTCCCGGCCCCGGTGAGACGCGCCGCGGCGGACCGCTGCAGACGCATCCGGGCGGCAAGAGCGCCAACCAGGCCGTCGCGGCCTCGCTCGGCGGCGCCGCGGTGACGCTCGTCGGCGCGGTCGGCGACGACAGCCACGGCGCGTTCATCACCGATCGTGTGCGGCGCGCCGGGGTGAACACCGATCGCGTGCGGCGGGTGGCGAAGACCGCGACCGGCACCGCCGTCATCACCGTCGACGCGGCCGGCGAGAACACCATCGTCATCTCGGCCGGCGCGAACGCCGAGCTCACGCCCGACGACGTCGCCCGGTCGGCGGCGTCGATCACCGGGGCCGCGGCACTCGGGCTCAGCTTCGAGGTCCCCCTCGAGGTGGTCGCCGCCGCCGCCGCGACGGCCAAGGCCGCGGGCGTGACGGTCGTGCTCAACCCGTCGCCGTTCGCGCAGCCGCCCGCCGAACTGCTGCGCGACGTCGACGTGCTCGTCCTCAACCAGCACGAGCTCGCTCAGCTCGGCCCGGCCGCCGAGAACGTCGGCCGGCTGGTCGTGACGCTCGGCGCGGACGGCGCGCGCGTCGTCGAGAACGGCGTCGTCACCGATGTGCCGGCCGTCGCCGTCGACGCCGTCGACACCACGGGCTGCGGCGACGCCTTCCTCGGCACGATCCTCGCAGGCCTCGCCGCCGGCTCGACGCTGATCGACGCCGCGAACAAGGCCGCCCTGGTGGCGGCCTACGCGGCCACCGGCCGGGGCGCCGCGGCGTCCTACCCGAACGCCGCCCAGCTGGCCGCGTTCGCCGAGCAGCGCGGATAGTCCGACCGGCGCGTCAGCCCGCCTTGCGTTCGGCGAGGCTGGCGCGCAGGGCCGCGAGCAGGTCGGCGACCTCCGAGTCCTCCTCCTGCTTCGGCTCCGGCGGCGCGAACGCCTCCCCGCCTTCGGCGCGCGCCTCGATGAGCCGGGCCAGCTCGTCCTGGTAGGTGTCGCGGAACTGGGTCGGGTCGAAGTCCGTCGACATCGACTCGATCAGCGAGGCGGCCATCGCCAGCTCGGCCTCCTTGAGATCACCGGAGTTCTCCTTGATCTCAGGGAAGTCGGCGACCCGCACCTCATCGGGCCAGAGCAGCGTCTGCAACGTCATGACGCCGTCGACGACGCGCAGCGCGGCCAGCCGGGTGCGGTTGCGCAGCGTGAAGGTGGCGATCGCGAGCCGGTCCGAGCGCGTCAGCGCCTCGGTGAGCAGCCGGTACGCCTTCGACGACCGCGACGCCGGCGCCAGGTAGTACGGCTTGTCGAAGTAGATGGGGTCGATCTGCTCGGCCGGCACGAACTCGGTGACGGAGATCTCGCGGTTGCGTTCGACGGGCAGCGACGCGAGATCGTCCTTGGTGAGGATGACGGTCTCACCGGTGTCGGATTCGTAGGCGCTCGCGATGTCGGCGAACGCGATCTCGTCGTTGGTCCCCTCCCGCACCTTCTTGTATCGGATCCGGGTCCCGTCGCCGGCGTCGACCTGGTGTGCCCGGCGGTCATGACTCTCGATCGCAGAGAACACCGCGACGGGCACGTTGACGAGCCCGAACGTGACATCACCCTTCCAGATGGCGCGCATGCCTCATTATCGCCGCCGGTCGCGGCGACCCGGCGTTGACGCGCCACCCCGGTGCCGACGAAGCTGAACCGATGCCAGGCCGGACCTCCGTCACCGTCGCGGGACGCACGCTCTCGTTGTCGCACCTGGACAAGGTCATCTACCCGGCCACCCCCGGCCACCCCGAGCCCGTGACGAAGGGGCAGGTCATCGCGTACTACGACGCGATCGCCCCGTTCCTGCTGCCGCATCTCGCGGGCCGCATCATCACCCGCAAACGCTGGCCGGACGGCGTCGACAAGCAGCCGTTCTTCGAGAAGAACCTGCCCGGCCACAGTCCCGACTGGATCCAGACCGCGTCCGTCGCGCACCGGGAGCGGGCGACGCGCTACCCGGTGGCGACGTCCGCGGCCGACCTCGTCTGGCTCGCGCAGCAGGCGGCGCTCGAGCTGCACGTGCCGCAGTGGCGGGTGCCGGCGGATACCTGGGAACACTCCACCAGCGCCCCCGGCGCCCGGAACGGCGGCGGCACCGTCGGCCGCGTGCTCGCCAAGGACGAGGCGCGCTCGGACCGGATCGTCCTCGACCTCGACCCGGGCCCCGGCGCGACGCTCGCCGACTGCGCCGAGCTCGCGCTGCGGATCCGGGACATGCTCGCCGCGCTCGGCATCCCGGCACGTCCGGTGACCAGCGGCAGCAAGGGCATCCACGTCTACGCGGCGCTGGGCCGGATCGTCTCCCCCGCCGCCGCGACGCAGCTCGCCCGCGGCATCGGCGACGAGCTGGTCAAGCAGTCGCCGGAGAAGGTCGTCACGACGATGGCGAAGGTCGAGCGCGAGGGCAAGGTCTTCGTCGACTGGAGCCAGAACAGCGGCAACAAGACGACGATCTCGCCGTATTCGCTGCGCGGCCGGCCGCAGCCGCACGACGCGGCGCCGCGGCGGTTGAACGACCCCGACGCCCCGAACACCCCCCGCGACCTCGCCGAGGTGCTCGCCCGGGCCGAGCGCGACGGCGACCTGTTCACGTTCGACGCCCCCGACGGCACCGTCGATCTCGCCGCTCGCCGACGCGCCCGGGCCCGGCCGGCGGCCGAGCCCATCCCGGACGAGCGCCCCGCCGAGCCGCCCACACCCGCCCGGGTCGCCTCGCTGCTGCCCGCCGCCCTGGCGCGTCCGGAACCGATGCTCGCGAGCGACGCCCCGATCACCCGGCTCTCCGGCCGCGACTGGGCGTTCGAGGGCAAGTGGGACGGCTATCGGGCGATCGCCCGGCACGTCGACGGGCGAACGCAGCTCATCAGCCGTTCCGGACGCGACATCACCGGCGAGTTCCCGGCGGTCGCGTCGGCCATCGCCGCCGGCCTGGGGCCGATCAACGCCGTTCTCGACGGCGAGCTTGTCGTGCTCGCCGACGGCCGTCCCGACTTCCACGCGATCGCCTCTCGGTCGGCCTCCCCGGCCGCGACGGTCCGCTACTACGCCTTCGACCTGCTCTTTCTCGGCGACACGTCACTGCTGCGCCGGCCGTGGACGGACCGCCGCATGCTGCTCGAGGAACTCGCCCCGACGCTGCGCGAGCCGATCGAGATCCCGCCGCTGCTGGAGGTCGCCGACGGCCCGGCCGCGGCGAAGGCCTCCCTCGCCGCCGGCTGGGAGGGCTTCGTCGCCAAACGCCGGACGTCGACGTATCAGCCCGGCAAACGCGTCCACACCTGGGTGAAGCACAAGAACTGGCGCGACACCGAGGCCGTCGTCGGCGGCTGGACCAACGGCGCGGGCTCCCGCGCGGGTCGCATCGGCGCGCTGCTGCTCGGGCTGCCCGCGGAGACGGGGCTGCGGTACATCGGCCGTGTCGGCACGGGCTTCACCGAGGCCGAGCTGGACGCGCTCGCCGCCGAACTCTCCCCCCACCGCCGCCGCACGTCGCCGTTCCTCGACGCCCCGGCCGAGGTCGCCGACTCGGTCTGGGTGCTGCCGACGATGGTCGTCGAGGTCCGCTACTTCGAATTGTCGTCATCCGGACGCATCCGGTTCCCCAGTTGGCGCGGAATCCGGCGCGACAAGCTGCCCGGGGACGTCGAGAGCGAGCTGTAGCTCCCCAGATGTCCGGCTGAGCGAGGCGCCGAGGAGATTATTGTCACGGCGGGTCGCTACGCCGGACATCCGGGGAGCTTTCGTCGACGCCGTACGCGCGAATGCGGCGTACCGTCGGTGGTGACGGTTATCACAGCGGATCGACGGAGGCAACCCCATGCACTTCCATCATGAGAACCGCGGCACCCACCCCATGGTGACTGTCGGTTTTCTGCTCATCCTCGCCGGCTTCGCCGCCGGCGCGGGCTGGCTCGTCTCAATGGCGAGCGGCAACGCAGGCCCCGCGGTGGCCCTGGCCGCCCTGTCCATCGCCTGCTTCGCCGGCGGCGCCGTCATCATGGCGACACTCGTCCGCAAAACCCACCACAGCCCGTTCCAACCCGATGTCACCCTGACCGGAAGAAAGCGTTACTTCTCCAAGTTCCGGTGACCAGACCCGGACGCCCGCCGTCGAGGAAGCGGCGGGCGTCCGTCTGTCAGAGCGCCTTGAGCTCCTCGATGACCTCGCCCACCATCTTCTTCGCGTCGCCGAACAGCATCGACGTGTGCTCGGCGAAGAACAGCGGGTTCTCGATGCCCGCGTAGCCCGAGCTCATCGACCGCTTGAGCACGATCACCGACCGCGCCTGATCGACGTTGAGGATCGGCATGCCGTGGATCGGCGAGGAC
This sequence comes from Mycobacteriaceae bacterium, assembly GCA_044222225.1. GTDB lineage: Bacteria > Actinomycetota > Actinomycetes > Mycobacteriales > Mycobacteriaceae > JBGANR01. The sequence continues at coordinate 53,001 of JBGANR010000017.1, read as the reverse complement.
GGGTCGTTGCGCGCCGCCGGGTTGGTGACGTCGTTGGCGCCGATGACGATGGCGACGTCGGTGCGAGCGAACTCGCCGTTGATGTCGTCCATCTCCTTCATCGCGTCGTACTCGACGTCCGCCTCGGCGAGCAGCACGTTCATGTGCCCGGGCATCCGGCCGGCGACCGGGTGGATCGCGTACTTGACCTCGACGCCCTTCTCCTCCAGCAGCGACGCCATCTCCTTGACGGCGTGCTGCGCCTGCGCCACCGCGAGCCCGTAGCCGGGCACGACGATCACCTGGTTGGCGTAGGCCATCTGGATGGCCGCGTCCGACGCCGACGTCGCCTTGACGGTGCCGCCCGCGTCGCCGCCGGCCGCCGCGCCGCCGGCGTCGCCGCCGAAGGAGCCGAAGACGATGGCGGGGATGGAACGGTTCATGGCGGTGGCCATGAGGTTGGTGAGGATCGAGCCGGACGCGCCGACGATCATGCCCGCGACGATCATCGCCTGGTTGTCCAGCGCGAGGCCGGCCGCCGCGGCCGAGAGACCGGTCAGCGCGTTGAGCAGCGAGATGACGACGGGCATGTCGGCGCCGCCGATGGGCAGCACGACGAACAGGCCCATGACGCCGGCGGCGACGAGCAGCCCGACGATCCAGAACCACGGCGTCGGTTCGCCGGCGTCCGCGGCCAGGCCGATGTAGATCGCGATGCCGACGGAGACGACCGCGAGCACCATGTTGGCCAGCTGGAACGCCTTCGCCGCACCGACGAATCGGCGCTCGAGCTTCTTGTCGAGCAGTTCCTGCAGCTTGACGAAGGCCACCAGCGAGCCCCAGAACGAGACCGAACCGATGACGGCCGCGAACAGCGAGCCGACGATGATGTGGACGTTCGGCGTCTCGTGGACGGCGGTGAAACCGTCGGACTCGAGGTACTCGACCCAGGCGATGAGTGCGACGGTGCCGCCGCCGACGCCGTTGAACAGCGCGACGAGCTGCGGCATCGCCGTCATCTTGGTCTTGGTGGCGGGCGGGATGCCGAGCACGATGCCGAGCCCCAGACCGGCGGCGATGAGGATCCAGTTGATCGCCGGGACGCCCTCGTCACCGGCGGAGTTCTGCACGGAGAGCAGCGTCGCGATGACGGCGATGCCCATGCCGACAGCGGCGATCCAGTTGCCGCGCACCGCCGTCTTGGGGCCGGTGAGGCCCATGAGGCCGTAGATGAAGAGGGAGAACGCGAGAATATAGAGGACGGAGACGACGTTGTTCACTTGCTGCCCTTCCCCTTGCCCTTGAACATGCCCAGCATGCGGTCGGTCACCGCGAAGCCGCCGACGACGTTGAGCGTGCCGAACACCACCGCGACGAACGCGATGATGCGGACGCCCCAGCTCGCGTCGGCGGGCAGCCGGCCGAGCACGACGAGCGCGCCGAGCACGACGATGCCGTGAATGGCGTTGGTCCCCGACATCAGCGGGGTGTGCAGGGTGTTCGGCACCTTCGAGATGACGGCGAAGCCGACGAACCCTGCGAGAACAAGAATGGCGATGTTCGCCAATAGACCTGTGTACATCAGCCGGGGTCCTTTTCAGGAGATGGAGCTTGCGGAATCGACAGTCCAGCGGTCACACACGACGCGGCCAGCACTTCGTCCTCGAAGTCCGGCGCCAGTGCGCCGTCGGCGTCGAGCATGAGCTCGATGAGGGCGTAGACGTTCTTGGAGTACAGCTCGCTGGCGTGCTCGGGCATGGTGGCCGGCAGGTTGAGCGGGCTGGTGATCGTCACACCGTGCTTGACGACGGTCTGTCCGGGCTCGGTGAGCTCGCAGTTGCCGCCGGTCTCGCCGGCCAGATCCACCACGACGCTGCCGGGACGCATGCCCTCGACGGCCTCGGCCGTCACCAGTCGCGGCGCCGGACGGCCGGGCACGAGCGCCGTCGTGATGACGACGTCGAAACCCTTGATCGCGTCGGTGAGCGCCTGCTGCTGCTGCGCCCGCTCCTCGACGGTGAGTTCGCGGGCGTAGCCGCCCTCGCCGGCCGCGTCGATGCCGAGGTCGAGCCACTGTCCGCCCACCGAACGCACCTGATCGGCGACCTCGGGCCGCACGTCGTAACCGGTGGTGCGGCCGCCGAGCCGCTTCGCCGTGGCGAGCGCCTGCAGGCCGGCGACGCCGACGCCCAGCACGAGCACCGTGGCGGGCTTCACCGTGCCGGCGGCCGTCGTCAGCATCGGGAAGTAGCGCGTCGACAGATCCGCCGCGACGATGACCGACTTGTAGCCGGCCACGTTCGCCTGCGACGACAGCGCGTCCATCACCTGCGCGCGCGAGATCCGCGGGATCGCCTCGACGGCGAACGCCTGCACGCCCGCGGCGGCGAGCTTGCCGATCTGGTTGTCGGCGTTGCGCGGCGCGAGGAAGCCGACGAGCGTCTGGCCCGCCCGCATGCGTCCCACCTCGTCGTCCGACGGCGGCGCCACCTTGACCACGACGTCGGCCGTGTACGGATCGCCGATCGACGCCCCGGCCTCGACGTATGCCTCGTCGGGGATGAGGGCGCCGAGCCCCGCCCCGGCCTCGACGATGACGTCGACACCCTTGTTCTTCAGTGTGGAGACGACCTTCGGGACCAGGGCGACGCGGCGCTCACCGTCCGCCCGCTCCCGCACGACACCGACACTCACGCTGTGTCCTCCTTGTCCCCGTCGGGCGTCCCGACGACCGTCTGTCCGGCGGACGTCGCGCCCCCTCGGATCTCGAGCAGGACGATTCCTGGACGAACCGCCGGGGCCCGTCCGAACCGGAGAACGCATCGACCGCGGCCGATATACGGGCGGCGCCCCGGGTGAGGGGCGCCGCCGAATGTGCTGACCGTAGCACGGGCGATTCACGTCGCTCCATCTCAGAGATCGACGTCACGATCTCACATGATGAGAAAGGAGAGCCGGCTTCGCCCGCCGGGATCGCGGCCGTCCGCCGTTCATGTCCGACCGTGCAGAACGAGGTAGACGATCGGCGCGCAAGCCAACAGGAACGGAACGGATACCGCATGAAACAACCGCATTCCACGGGGACGTCTCGCCAGGCGCAACGCGATGAGGTTCGCGAGCGAACCGAACACCAGGCCGTATCCGCCGACGTCGACGGCGACGGCCAGCGCCATGACGTCGGGCACCCGGTCGAGCAGCAGGACGGTGGCGGGCACGTTGCTGATGAGCTGTGAGCCGATGATTCCCGCGAGGTACACCGCGAGCGGATCGGCGAAGTCGACGGCGCCGAGGACGCGTCCGACGATCGGGAGCACGGCGACGTGGCCCAGCGCGAGGAACAGCGCGGCGAACGTCGCCACCAGCCACCAGTCCACGCGGCCGAGCGTGCGCCGGGCGCCCAGCGCGAACGCCGCCGCGACGACGGCCGCGCCGAGCGGTGCCACGCCGAGTTCGATCGCGGCGGTCATCAGCGCCAGACCCGCGGTCGACGCGACCGCGAGTGCGCGCGACACCGCGGGGTCGTCCCGCTGCTCGACCCGCGGCGCCACCGGACCGCGGGGCACACCGAACCAGGTCACGGCCGCCGTCATCGCGAACATGATCGCCGCCACCGGCGCCATGAAGAGGACGAAGGCCGGGAACGGCAGTCCGCTGCGCTGCCAGATCAGCAGGTTCTGCGGACTCCCGATCGGACTCAGCGTCGAACCGGCGTTCACGGCCAGCGCCTCGAACACCACCAGCCGCCCCACCGGAAGATCCGCCACACCGCCGATCGCCACCGTCAACGGCACGACGAGGAACAGACTGACGTCGTTGGTGAGCACCGTCGACAGCACGGCGGCCAGCGTCACGAGGAACAGGCCGACCGCGCGCGACGAATGCAACCGCGCGATCATGCCGGCCGCGGCGCGCTGGACGAGACCGCTGTCCCGGATCCCCTCGATCGTGATGAGCAGTCCGGCCAAAGCGCACAGCGTGGACGGCTGCAGCCAGCGGACGTGCGCCGCGGGAGGCTGCGGATCGGCCACCGCGAGCACGAGGGCCAGGCCGGCGAACAGTCCCAGCAGCCACTCGTCACGGATCCGTCCGGCCCAGCCGCGTCGCGCGGCCGGCCCGGTCATGTCATGCCGAGCAGGGACGATCCGGCATCGCGAGGCCCGCGGGCACGCCGCCTTCGACGCGCGGCACCGCCAGACCCATCCACGACGGCCGCCGGAACGGCTGCCATCGGCCGGGCTGCTGCGCCAGCCGGTCGGCGATGATCCACAGCGTCGGCAGATGATGGCCGAAGCCGAGGTGCGCGCACCGCACCTCGATGTTCTCCGCGAACTCCGACGGCTCGTCGAGGCAGGCGCGCCAATGGACGATGCCGTCGAGCCTGCTGTAGACGGACGTCGCGGGCATCGGCATCGGGCCGAGGCCCGCTTCCAGCGGATACGGCAGGTCCTCGACGTGCAGATGCTTGAACCGGTTGTAGACGCCGTGCGCCCGGCTCTGCACGGGAGCCTCCAGCTTGAACGGGCTGCCGAGCGTGATGACCTGGCGGACGAGGTCGGGACGTTCGCGGGCGATCCGGCGCGCGAAGATGCCGCCGAGACTCCAGCCGATGAGCGACACCGGCCGGCCGTACTTGTCCGCGATCTCGTCCAGACGCGTCCGCATCCCGTCCGTGATCTTGCGGGTCGGGCCGATGTTGCGCCCGAGCTTCCAGCCGTACGACGTGTAGCCGACGCCGCGCAGCAGCGCGCGCAGCGTCACCGTCGACATGTCCGACGTCGCGAGCCCCGGCAGGACCAGCACGGGATGACCGTCGCCGCGCGGCGCGGCCGCCAGCGCCGGCCAGGTGCCGGCGAGGCCCGCGATGTCGACGGACGTCCGCAGCCCCTCGGACGCCCACAACGCCACGTTCGGCGGCCGGGGCGTGGTGTCGTCGGCCATCAGTTGGTCAGCATGCCGCCGTCGACGGGCAGCGTGATGCCCGTGACGTAGCTGCTCGCGTCGCTCGCCAGGAAGATGAGCGCGCCGTCGAGCTCGCCCGGATCGCCGAGCCGGCCGTAGAGCGTGCGCGGGATGATCCGGTCGCTGAAGTGCGTGGTCATCTCCTCGGTCATCTCCGACGCGAAGTACCCGGGCGCGATCGCGTTGACGCGGATGCCCTTGCGTCCCGTCCACTGCTGGGCGAGATCGCGCGTCAGACCGATGACGGCCGCCTTGCTCGACGCGTACGCCGCCTGCGGCATGAGCACCGTCGTCATGCCCAGCACGCTGGCGATGTTGATGATCGAGCCGCCGTTCACCATGACGCGGGCCGCCGACTGCGCCATCCACATCGTGCCGTTGAGGTTGACGTCGATGACCCGCCGGAACTCGTCCGGCTGCTCTTTGAGCGCGGGCACCGCGCTGGCGACGCCCGCGTTGTTGACGAGGATGTCGAGCCGACCGAACTCGTCGATGGCCGCCTTCGCCACGGCGGCGCAGTCCTCCGGCTTGGAGACGTCCGCCGTCACCGCGACCGCCCGGCGCCCCAGCGCCTCGACGGCGGCGCGGGTGTCGGCCAGCTTGTCCGTGCGCCGCGCGGCGAGCACCACGTCGGCGCCCGCCTCGGCCAGCGACGTCGCGAAGCCCACCCCGAGCCCGCTGGACGCGCCGGTGACGATGGCGACCTTTCCGTCGAGCCGGAAGTTGTCGAGGATCGAAGTCACGATGTTTCTCCTTGCCGTCAGGACATCAGCTCGTCGGCGATGCCGACGGTCTCGAGATTCGCCCACGTCTCGGCGACGTTGTGGGCGAGCACGACGACGTCCCGGTACTCGCCCGAGCGGTCGCGGATGTGGTCGCGCAGCAGGGCCTCGCCCTCGAAACCGAGGTTCGAGAACATCTCGATCGCCCGCTCGGACTCGGTGGGCAGCTCGATGACGACCTTGCGGATGCCCGCCTGGACGGCACCGGTCAGCGCGCGCCGCGCCAGCCCGGTGCCGACGCCGCCGCCGCGCCGGCTCGAATCGACGACGAGCCGCAGCTCACCGACGTGATTGGAGAGTCCCGGCAGCCGGTTGACGGTGGCGTAGCCGACGATCTCGTCGTCGTCGTTGAACGCCACCCAGCGCAGCTCGGGCGTCGCGATGAGCCGCGCGACGCCGCTCACGTCCCCGAAGTCCTCGCGCATGACGGTCGTGTCGTTCTCCGACAGGCCGGCGAACAGCGCCGTCAGCCCGTCCTCGTCGCCCGTCTGCAGGGATCGCACCGTGGTCACGAAACCACCTCGCTTCGTCTCTTGAGGAAATCGATGATCGTGGGAATGGTGGTCTTGGCCGCGGTGCGTCCGACCGCGATCCCGATGTGACCGCCCTTGAGTCGCAGCTCGGTCTTGTCCTCGGAGCCGACGAGGTCCATCACCGGGCCCGCCGCCTCCGGCGGGACGATGTGATCCTTCTCGCCGAGCACCGACAGGAACGGCCAGTGGATGTTCTTCAGGCTGATGACGTCGCCGCCGAGCGACAGGTCGCCGGTGACGAACCCGTTGTCTCGTACGAGCATCTCGGCGGTCTGCTTGGCGACCGCGCCGGGGAAGGCGACATGATCGTTGCCCCAGCCCGCCATCGCCTGGTGCGCGGCGACGTACTGATCGCTCCACAGCTTGTCCCAGAGGTCGACGTAGCCGGTGATCTCGGCCGTCGGCCGCAACTGGCTGAAGCTGGCGCGCATGACGCTCGGCGGGACGTTGCCGTCGTCGTCGAGGATGGAATCGACGTCCATGTCCGTGTTGCTCGCCTGCGGCATCTTCGAGAAATCGACGGGACACGCCACGACCGAGAAGCTGCGCAGCGGCGCCTCCGGGTGATGGGCGCCGTACAGCAGCGTCAGGACGCCGCCGAAGCAATAGCCGAGGAGGCTGACCTCATCGGTGTTCGAGCGCTTGCACACCTCGCGAACCGCCGCGGGGATCGCATCGTCGCAGTAGTACTCGAGCCGGTTGTGCGCGTCGCGGACGTCGGCCTCGCCCCAGTCCAGCAGGTAGACGTCGAAACCCGCCGCGATCAGGTGCTCGACGAAGCTGTTGCCCGGCGTCAGATCGAGGATGTACGCCTTGCTGACCAGGCTGAACACGATGAGCAGCGGCGGCCGGACCGTGACGTCGTCGTTGCGGTAGCGGGAGAGCGTCGCCCGGCCGTTGCGCCAGACGACGTCCTTCGGCGTCACACCCAGCTTCGGCGCGCCCGTGCCCGTCGCCATCTTGATGCCGTTGCGGGCGCGCATCGAGTTGCGCTCCACCTCCTGCCGGATGCGGCCGAGGATGCCGCCGCCCGTCTTCTCAGGCGCCGTCATGAGCGCTCCCCTTCCCGGGCTTCGGCTCGGCGGGCTTCTCGACGTCCCGCGCGGCCTCCCGGGCCGCGAGCTCGAGGCGCAGCTTGCGCACCTCGTAGTCGAGCGCACCGATCTGCCTGCGCAGCCGCTTGATGTCCGACCCCGCCGGCAGATTGGCCAGATGCAGCAGGTCGGTCGTCGTGTTCTCGATGCTCTTGCCGATGAACTTGCGCAGCTTGCCGACGACGGCCGTCGCGTCGCCGAACTGCTCCGAATGCACGACGGTCTCGACGACCGGCGTGATCCGTTGCTCGAAGACGCCGTAGACCTGGCGGATCGACGGGGGTTCCATGCCACCTCCGGAGATTGGGTGTGGTCAGGCTAACACCGGCCACCGACAGTTCCGGGGCGAAGGGTGCATGAAGTCGAACCCGGATTCATTCGGCGTGGGCCGATGTGCCGTGGATGCGCGTGGGCGGACCGCAGTCCCCCGCGCCGGCTCGTTCCTCGCAGGGCGCTCCCGCCAAGCCCGATGCCAGCGGTCCGCCCACGCGTATCCACGTCACATCGCCTACTGCGTCGACTCCTCGGCCGCGATCGCCTCGTTCCACTGCCGCTTGACGGCCCGCCACGCCTCGTCGTCCTTGCCCAGCCGCCAGTAACCCGAGACGGACAGCCGCTCCAGCGGCACCATGCGCTCGCGCCGGAGGTGCCGCCGCAGGTCGCGGACGAATCCCGCCTCGCCGTGCACGAACGCGTGCACGCCCGCGAAGTCCTCGTCGAGCCCCGTCACGGCGGACACGAGGTCTTCGCCGACGGGACCGCCGTGCCGATGCAGCCAGGTGGCCGGACGCGCCAGGTCGATCTCGTCGTCCGGGCCCTCCACCTCGACGAAGACGTGCGCGCGGGCGTCGGCGGGCAGGGCGTCGAGCGCGGCCGCGATCGCCGGCAGCGCCGATTCGTCGCCGACGAGCAGGTGCCAGTCGGCGGCGGCGTCCGGGGCGTAGTCGCCGCCCGGGCCCAGCAGGTACCGGACGTCGCCGACCTGCGCCGACGCCGCCCACGGCCCGGCGATCCCGGAGTCGCCGTGCACCACGAAGTCGATGACGAGCCGGCCGGCGTCGAAGGAGCGCACAGTGTACGTCCGCAGCCGCGGCCACTGGTCGGCGGGGAACGTCTCGCGCACGGCGTCGAGATCGAGCGGCTCGGGGTAGACCACGCCCGGCGGTTCGAAGACGAGCTTGACGTACGCGTCGGTGAAGCCGTTGGGCGTGAACGCCGCGAGGCCGTCACCACCGAACGTCAGCCGGACCAGATGGGCAGAGATCTGTTCGGTGTCGATCACATCGATACGGATCGGGACGCGCTTGGCCAAGGGGGCCTCCTCTCGCCCGAGTAAGGCTACCCTTCTCGGCGCGGGTGCTCGCTCAGGCCCGGTGAGCGGCGGCGATCTCCTTGCGCAGCGCCGATTCCGTGAAGCCGACGGCGATCCCGACGAAGGGTTCGACGATCTTGTTGAGCGCCCGGCCCGCCAGGCCGCCGCCGAGGTCGTAGAAGAAGTCGAGCTCGAGCGTCGTCGAGCCGTCGTCGCCCGCGACGAAACGGCTGGACGTCGTGCATTTCGTGCCCTCGATCGAGTCCATCGTCAGCACCCTGTCCCGCTCCCACTCCGTCACTTTCATGACGCTGCGGAAGGTCTTGGGGCCGACGGCCATCTTCGACTCGAAGGTCGCACCGACGCCGCTCGTCTGCTCGGTGATCGGGGTGAAGGCGCTGATGCCGTACATCCAGGTCGGCACGTTGCGATGGTCGTCCATGTAGGCGAACGCGACGGCGGCGGGCGCGTCGACGACGACGGTCTTACGGATGAGGCTCACCCCGACAACGATACGAGGTTCCGTCGGTAACGGGTACCTGCCGTCTCGGTCAGTGGTTGCCGGGCGCACGCAGATCGAGCCGCATGAGTACCCGCGGGAAGCCCGCGAGCACCGACGACGTGTCCGACGCCTTCTCGAACCCGGCGGCCTCGAAGAGAGCCTTCGTACCCGCGTAGGCCATCGTCAGATCAACACGCGCGCCGTCATTGTCGACGGGGTAGCCCTCGACGGCCGGCGCCCCGTTCGCCCGCGCGAAATCGACGGCCCCGGCGACCAGCCGGTGCGCGATGCCGCGCTTGCGGTGACCCGGCCGCACCCGGATGCACCACAACGACCACACCGACAGGTCGTCGACGTGCGGAATCCTGCGGTTCCGGGCGAAACTCGTGTCGACCCGCGGATGTATGCCCGCCCACCCGACGGGGATGTCGCCCTCGTAGGCGAGGACGCCCGGAGGCGGATCCTCGCGGCACAGGGCCGCGACCCGTTCAGCCCGCGCCGGACCTCGCAGCGCGTTGTTCTCCTTCGAGTCGAGGCGGTAGCTCAGACAGAAGCAGACGTTCGATTCCGGGCGCTTCGGACCGACGAGCGTCCGGACGTCGTCGAACACGTCCGCCGGCCGGACGAGGATGCTCATCACACCAGCCTGGCACCGACCGTCGGTCGCATCGATCACGACCTGACGAGCCGCGCGATCGCCGCACTCGCCTCGTCGATCTTCTCCTGCGCGTCCTGCCCACCGGACGCGATCGCCCCGGCGACGCAGTGCTGAAGGTGCTCGTCGAGCAGGGCGAGCGACAGCGACTGCAGCGCCCGCGTCGCCGCCGAGACCTGGGTGAGGATGTCGATGCAGTATTTGTCCTCGTCGACCATCCGCGCGATGCCGCGCACCTGACCCTCGATGCGCCGCAACCGCTTGAGGTGCCCCTCCCGGTTGTGCGAGTAGCCGTGCGCGCCGTCCTCGACGTGATCCGTCATCGTTCCCTCCCATTCGATACCCACAGGGGGTATAGCGATGGTAGCGCCGCGCGGCATTCCCGGAACGACGGCGGCCTTGCCCGCAACAACTACGGTGTGGTTCATGGCAACGACGCCGTACGGCAACTACCAGAACGAGATCTACTTCGCGGGGCTCGGCGGCGTCGTGCCGACGTGGCCCGTCGACCACCCCGAGCTCGAACGACGTGCCCAGGCGGCGATGAGCCCGTCGGTGTGGTCGTACGTCGCCGGCGGGGCGGGCGACGAGCGGACCCAGCGCGCGAACGTCAGCGCGTTCGACGAGTGGGGGCTCGTACCGCGAATGCTGGTCGGCGCCACCGAGCGCGACCTGACCGTCGACATCTGCGGGATGACCTGGGACGTTCCCCTGTTCATGGCGCCCGTCGGCGTCATCGGGCTGTGTTCTCCGGACGGCCACGGCGACATCGGCACCGCCAAGGCCGCGGCGCGCACCGGCGTCCCGATGGTGGCGTCGACGCTGTCGGTGGACCCGATGGAGGATGTCGCGGCCGAGTTCGGCGCGACGCTCGGGCTGTTCCAGCTGTACACGCCGACCGACCGCGACCTCGCGCTCTCCCTCATCGCACGGGCCGAGGCGGCCGGGTTCCGCGGGCTCGTCGTCACGCTCGACACCTGGGTCACCGGCTGGCGGCCGCGCGACCTGGCGACGTCGAACTTCCCGCAGCTGCGCGGGCACTGCCTGGCCAACTACTTCAGCGACCCGCGGTTCGCCGAGATCGTCGGCGCCGACCCGAAGGCCGATCCCAAGATGTCGATCCTGCACTGGGCGAACGTCTTCGGACGCAGCGTGACCTGGGACGATCTCGTATGGCTCCGCGAGGCCACCGATCTGCCGATCTTCCTCAAGGGCCTCTGCCATCCCGACGACGTGCGACGCACCGCGGACTACGGCATCGACGGCGTCTACTGCTCCAACCACGGCGGACGTCAGGCGAACGGCGGACTGCCCGCGCTCGACTGCCTGCCCGGTGTGGTGGACGCGGCCGGCGGGCGGCCGGTGCTGTTCGACTCCGGTGTCCGCAGCGGCGCCGACGTCGTCAAGGCGCTGGCGCTCGGTGCCACCGCCGTCGGCATCGGGCGGCCGTACGCCTTCGCCCAGGCCCTCGGCGGCGTCGACGGGCTGGTGCACCTTCTGCGCACGCTGCTGGCCGAGGCCGACCTGATCATGGCCGTCGACGGCTACCCGACGCTCGCCGATCTGACTCCGGAGGCACTGCGGAGGGTCACGGCGCGCTGACGGACCGGTGGGCCGGACGGTCGGACCGTCAGGCGCGCCGGCCGGCGGTCGGGTCCGGCTGGTGGCCGGATCCGCCGGGCGCCGTCGGTCGAGTCCGCCGGGCGCCGTCGGTCGGGTCCGGCGGCGGCATGGAGCGCCTGACGGATCGGCGATCAGTCCAAGGGCGGCGCCGGGTCGGGGCGGAGCGGCGCGGGCGGCTGGTCGGGTCGAGGCCCCGGGGGCGGCGCTTGGTCGCGGGGTGGCAGCGGGGGCGGCGCCTGGTCGCGGGGCCGCAGCGGCTGAGGCGGCGGGGGCGCCTGCCCGGGTGCCGTCGGCCGGAGCGGCGGTGCGAAACCGGGTCCGCGCACGTCGGAGGGCGGCCGCGGCGGACCATCTCCGTCGGGTGACCAGGCCGCCGTCGACGGACCCTCGTCACCCCCGCGATCGGGCGTCCAGGCCGCGGTCGACGGACCGTCGTCCCGAACCGGACGCCTGGACGCAGGTGCCGGACCGGTTCCCCTACCCGGCGCCCATGCCGCCGTCGACGGACCGTCGTCGCCCCGCCGATCAGGCGACCACGCTGCGGTCGACGGACCGTCGTCGCCCCGCCGATCAGGTGACCACGCTGCGGTCGACGGACCATCGTCACTCCGCCGATCAGGCGACCACGCGGCCGTGGACGGGCCCTCGTCGCCACCGCGATCAGGCGACCAGGCCGCTACGGACGGCCCCTCGTCGTTCGGAAGGCCGGCGTCACGTCCGGGCCCAGCCGGAGCGACCGGACGAAGCACGGTGCTCGCTCCACTCGGCGGCACCGGCGCTGCGGGCGGCTGCGGAGCGGACCACGGCGTCGCCGGCTGCTGAGGAGCGGGCTGCCGCGCGGCGGCCGGCTGCTGAGGGCCGGCCGGACGGGCGGACGCCGCCGGACGCTGCCGCGCCGCGAAGTGCTCCGTCGCCCCTTCCGACGGCGTCGGGTTGACCGGCCCCGACGGCGCGGCCTCGGAGCGAGGTCGCCCACCCACCGGCGTCGGATGCGGCGCCGAGACGAAGCCACGCGTCGCCTCGCTCGACGGCGGCGCCGCCGGACGACCACTCTGCCCCGGCCCGTTTCCTACTCCGACCTGCGGCGACGGCCAGCCGCCCGGTCGCCGACCCGCGTCCGGGGCATCCGTGCCCGCCGGCGGGTACGGCCGAGCGCCACCGATCGGCCGATCGGCGCCCGCCGGACCCGCGGGCATCGGACCACCCGCAGAACCCCCGGGTGCGCGGTCACCGGACATCGGCCCGCCGTACGGGCGACCGGGCCCGCGGCCGTCCGGCATACCACCCGGTGCGTGGCCGCCGGGACCACCGGGAGGCGGACCACTCGGTGGACCGAACGCCGGCCTACGAGGCGGCTGGGCACCCGGGTACTGGCCCCCGCCGCGCCGATCCAGCGGCTCGCTCCCCTGCGGACCATCGCCCTGCCGACCCTGCGGCAGGCCACCGAACCGCCCGCCCTGGGGCGGACCGCCGAACTCCCGCTCCGAAGGCGGCTGACCCGCGAAGCGCCGGTCCTCCGGTGGACCACCGAACCGCTGCTCCTCCGACGGGCCGCCGAAGTATCGCTCCGACGGAGAGCCGCCCGACCGGTGATCCGGTGACGGGCCGCCGAACTGCCGCTCGGGTGACGGGCCGCCGAACTGCCGCTCGGGTGGGGGGCCGCCGAACTGCCGCTCGGGCGGGGGGTCGGCGAACTGCCGCGCGTCCGGCGTCGAGGCCCCGAACCGTCGGGCATCCGGCAGGCCGGGCTCCGCACCGCGGTACGACTCGTCGCCCGACCACTGTCCCTGCGCCGGCCGACCGTCCCACGGATCGTGGCCGTCCGTCGCGCCGTACGGTGGCCCGGCCGCCGGAGACGGACCGATCGACCCGCGGATCTGCGCGGCCGCCGCCTCGATCTGCGGCCCGACGTCGACGCCACCGGCCATGACCACCTCCGACACCGCCGCTTCGAGCGCCGTCACCGACCGCTCGGCGTCGGCGAGCGGACGCTCCTTGTTTCCGGCCGGGAGCGCCGAGATCGCGACGAGCCGATCGTCGAGCTCCTGGGCCGCTAGCGTCAGCTGCACCTGCGCGTCGAGCTGGGTGATGCCGGCCGACGACAGTGTGGCGTCGAAGGAGCGCATCGCGTCCCGGATCCGGCGATGCAGTTTCGCCTCGGGATCGTGCGAACCCGCCCACGAGTCCGGAGCCTTCGACGGGAACGGCATCGCGGCGTCGGCCTGCTGTTTCTTCTTTCCCGAGCGGGCCAGCTTGATACCGAACCAGACGGCGCCACCGACAATCACGACGGCGACGAGCGCAAGGACGGCGAGGACGATCGGATTGTCCATGGTGGCTACTTCTTTCCGCTGGAACTGGATCCGTAGGTGACATACAAGTAGGCGGCGACCGACAGCACGAGGAGCGTGATCACGGCGGCGATCGCGATCTTGACCTTGCTCCACGGGCGCGCGCCCTGGACCTCGCCGGTCATGCCGTTGACGAACACCTGGAACGGCTTGCCGGCGTAGGTGACGGTCAGCAACCAGATCGGCAGGAGCACGTAGATGAATCCGAGCGCGTCGAAGTACGTCTGCCGGTCATGGACACGCTGCTGGTCGCCGCCGATGTCGCGGCGGATCGTCTGATCGATCCGCTGATCGATGCGCCCCCGGGCCCGCTGCTCGAAGACCTGCCCGGCGTCGAGGTCGTAGGTCCGCGACAGGTGCCCGGCGACGAACTCCGGGGTGAACGGCGCGGCTTCCTCGATGGGCCACGGTTCGAGCGCACGGACATGGCCTTCGTGCATGCCGGTGTTCGCGATCTCGGTGAGGTCGTCGACGCTGTCGTGCACGACGCCGGACACCCTGCGCCACCGGACGCGCGTCTGGGTGTTGCCGTCGTCGTCGCGCACCTGATATTCGTCGCCGCGTTCACCGACGTACCGGGTGGTGGCCTCGGCGTCGTAGCTGAAGTACGACATGTAGATGCTTGTGAACGAGCCGAGCACTTTGTACTTTTTGAACTCCGTCGGCGCGAACCAGCGGCTGTTGATCCATTTCTCGATCTCGTCGCGCGCGTGCTTCTCACCGACGCGCAGCGGCAGGACGGCGTCGACGGGCAGATGCACCTCGGACGCCTGGACGTCGTCGCGCTGGATCGCCGTGTTGCAGTACGGGCACCGGGTGGCGGTCAGCGTGCCGCTGAACATCGTGTGGCCGCCGCAGGATTGGCAGACGATCTCGCGTTCGGTGGAGACCGGCACGTCGTGCCGCGATCGGACCCGCTCGAGCTCTGCCATCGTCGAGCCGAGGTCGTGCAGCGTGATCTGCGCGGAGTCGCCGACGGTGATCGGATACGTCCGGCCGCAGCTCGGCGACCGCAACTGCTGGGACGCCGGGTCGAACACGAGATCGTCGCCGCAGGATCCGCACGGGTACGTCCGCGTCTGCTCGGTGTCCTGGAACATCGCCCGGTCGGCGGCGACCGGCGGGCCGTACCGACGCTGCTCGACGTCCGGTCGCGGGAACGGCGGCGGGCCCGACTGCGGCGTCGGACCCGCCTTCGACCACGAACCCGGCGGCCCGGGCGGCAGCGGAGGCGGACTCGAGGTCGGTGGAGAACCCGGCAGCGGCGGCGGCCCCGAAGCCGGTGACGGACCCGGCAGCGGAGGCGGCCCCGCCCGATCCCGCGACGGCGGGGGCGCCGTCACCGGGGCGCCCCGGACGCGGGCGGCTGCGGCGGCGCGGGCGGGCGGTTCGTCGGCAACGGCGGCGGTGCGGGCGGTCCGAACAGCGACGCCAGCGCGGGCACCTGACCGGCCGGCGTCCAACCCGACATCGCCGGGGACCAGACCAGCGTCTGCGGCGTCATTCCGAGACCGCGAAGCTGGTCGAACGAGTACGGTCCGGCCGCCTGACCGCCCGAATCGACGTGATACTGCACCGCCGTCGGAGGAGGCGGGGGCGCCTGCGGCGCGGGCTGTTGCGCGTGTTGCTGCTGCGCCGGCTGTCCATACGGATTCGAGAACTGCTGCGCCATCGCGAGCCCGATGCCGGCGGACATGATGTCGCCCATCGCGCCGCCGCCGTTGGGATTCTGCGCCGCCGCATACATCGAATCGGCCGCCTTGCCCTGCTGATAACGGCCCATGTCCCGCATATTGTTGAGAAAGCCCTGCTCCTCGACGCCGCGGGCGACACCGCGCGTCATCGCCGCCGTGATCTCGTCGGGCAGCGAGATGTTCATCTCCACCGACTCGCAACCCAGGCCATACTCCGCCGAGATCCGTCCGTGGACGTATTCCTTGAGCCTGCCCGCCAGTTCACGCTGCCTGCCCTGCAGGTCGATCGCGCCCACGCCGGTCTCCAGCAGCATGTCCGAGAACGCGGTGGCGATCGTGCGTCGCAACACCTCGGCCATCTCCTCGGAATCGACGTTCGAATCGGTCCCGATGACCTCGCGCAGGAACCTCGGCGCATCGATGACCCGCACGACGCACAGGCCGTTGGCGCGCACCTGAACCATGCCGAAATCGGGGTCACGCAACGTGATCGGATTCGGCGTGCCCCACCGCAGGTCCGTGATCGGCCGACTGTTGACGAAGTAGACCTCACTCCGGAACGGACTCTTGAAACCGTGCTTCCACCCCTGGATCGTGCTCATGATCGGCATGTTCTCGGTGGTGAGCTCGTAGTGCCCGGGTCCGTAGCGATCGGCGAGCTGCCCGCGATACACGAACAACGCCTCCTGCCCCTCCCGCACGATCAGCTGGGCGCCGTTCTTGATCTCGTTGTTGTATCGCGGGAACCGCCACGCCATCGTCGATCGCGAGTCGTCGATCCATTCGATGATGTCGACGAGTTCGCCACGCACTCTGTCCATCAAGCCCATGTCGGTCCTCTGTCGTCGGGAGGCGGACCGGTCTCATCGGTCCGCAGGATCGGCCGGGTGACCCGGGCCGTCGGTAGCGTGGCCAAGCCTATTGACCCCCATCGACCATCGCCACGATCTTTAGCGAATCGCGAACTAACGTCATGAAATCTGTTCGGCCGTCAGTCCGATCCACGACGTTCACCCGGACCGTGGCCGCCTGACACACCGGACTTCGACGACGAGCGGCCGGACGGTCGGGGCCTAGCCGGCGTTCGCCCTTTTGTTGAACATCCAGATGTCGGCCTCGGTCAGCCCTGCCTCACGTTCAGCGTCCTGGAGGGGCATTTCGATGCCCCTCTTCCAGAAGGCCACCCGACCCCTCGCGATCTGCTCGAGGTCGACCACCGGTGCGAAGCCGAGGCCCATGTCAGGCCGAGTCCGCTCCACCTCCGGTGGAGATCCTTAACCACGTCAGACGTCCCCATCCGGATCGCAGGCCCGCGTCCCGTCGGGATGCCACAGTCCGGAGCAACCACGTCGATGACTTCCGACCACGTGATCGTCGACGACGCCGACCGACTGCATGAGCGCGTAGATCGTCGCCGGGCCGACGAACCGGAAGCCGCGCCGGTGCAGGTCCGCGGCCAGGGCCGCGGACTCGGCGCTACGTCGTCCGACCTCGGCCGATGTCTGCGGGACGGGCGTCACCTCGGGCCGGTACGACCACACCAACCGAGCCAGACCGCCGTCGTCCCGCAGAGCGAGCGTCGCGTCGGCGTTCCGGACGACGGCGGCGATCTTGTGCCGGTGACGGATGACCCGGTCGTCGGCGCAGAGTCGGTCGACGTCGTCGTCAGTGAACTCCGCGACGACATCGGGATCGAAGCCGCAGAACGCCTCCCGCATCTGCTCTCGGCGGCGCAGGACGAGCGCCCACGACAGTCCGGCCTGGAAGCCCTCCAAGGCGAGCCGCTCGAAGAGTCCGCGCTCGTCGGTGACCGGCACGCCCCATTCGGTGTCGTAGTACTCACGCTCCGCCCCGGCCGCGGCCCACGGCGGCCGGGCGAGGCCGTCGTCGCCGACCACGAGTCCGTTGGCGAGACGCTCCTCCCGCGCGTGGCCGGCTGCGGCGTCCTCACGGCGGGCGAGCATGACGCCCCCGGTTCCGGTGTCGATGTCCATCGTCGTTCCCCTTGTGTCGATCGTCAGGCACGGCCGCCCGCCTCCCCAGCGGATCGAGCCCGTCGCGATGACGTGCGCCGAGCGGCCGTACGAGAAGGACATCACATCCCGCCGACGAAACCGCTCTGCGGCACCGACTTATCCACAGGCCACACAAACAGTCCGACTCTCTCCACAGCTTCCGCCGTCCCGCATCGATCCGACGCAAATCTTCAATCCCGTTGTCGGTACCCCCGCCTACGTTCGGAGCATGACCACGACACCCGCCAACGGCACCTACACCGACAACGGACGCCCGCTCAGCTGCTCGTCCATCACCCCGTTCCTCGCCGTCCACCCGGCCGCGGACGCGATCGACTTCTACGTCACGCACTTCGGCGCGACCGTCATCGACCGCCTCGACGGACCCGACGGCGTCGTCATCCACGCCGATCTCGGATTCCCGGTCGGCCGGCTGCAACTCGGCGACCCCGATCCCCGCTGGGGCGTGCGCTCGCCCGATCCGGCGGACGACACCGTGACCGGCTCGTTCGCGATCTATGTGCCGAACGTCGACGAGGTCGTCGCCGGCGCCGTCGCCGCGGGTGCACGGCTGCGCGAGGAGCCGGCCGACTTCGTCTCCGGCGATCGCTACGCCTCGATCGCCGATCCGTTCGGCGTCCGCTGGTCGATCATGACGCGCGTCGAGGATATCTCCGACAAGGAGAGCGCGCGGCGGGTCGCCGAATGGGCCGCCTCACTGAGCCGATGAGTTTCACGTGAAACATCAGCCACACCAGCCACACGAGCCTTCGGGGAGCCGCCCGCCGGGCCGAGATCGCTCACCGCCAGTCGACGGTCTCCGCGAGCGGAGCCCTCGACGTCCGGAAACCGTTCGCCGGATGCGACTCGTCGGGATACCCGAAGGACACTCCGCACACGACGACCCGGCTCTCCGGGATGTCGAAGTACGTGCGGATGAAACCCGAGTAGCCCGCGAGCGCGGCCTGCGGGATGGTCGCCAGCCCGGCCTCTTGGGCGGCGAGCAGGAACGTCTGGACGTACAGGCCGCAATCGAGGACGCCGTACGTGCCGAGCGTCGCGTCGGCGGTGACGATCGCGACGTGCGGCGCGTCGAACAGCGTGAAGTTGCGTGCCATCTGCGTCAGCCGCGCACCGTGATCGTCTCGAGTGATCCCGAGCGCCGAGTAGAGCCCGAACCCGCTCTCCTGCCGCCTGGCCTTCGCCGCCCCGACGTACCGGGCGGGGAAGGCGATGTCCGGCGCGTCGGCGGCTCCGGACGTCACGTGGGCGAAGAGCGCGTCACGGAACTCGTCGGTGCCCGCGCCTTCCGTGACGATCACCCGCCACGGCTGCGTGTTGCACCACGAGGGCGTCCGCTGCGCGGCGTCGAGGACGCCCTCGATCGTCGCGCGCGGCACGGACTCCGCACGGAACTGCCGGCACGAATACCGCTGGTCGAGCAGCGTCCGCAGGTCGGTCATCGCATCCTCCATCGCTCGGCGCGCTTCTCGTCGTATCGCCACCACAGAGCGGCGCCCGGAACGAGTCGCGACGAGTAGCCGCCCGCGCGACGTCGTCCCCGTCGCCGCGGGCTCACGCTATCGGTCGATACTGACCGCATGACGCCGACCACCGAGACCGCGCCACTCGACACCGCACCCCGAGAGGAGATCAGCTGGGACGACTTCACCAAGGTCGAGATCCGCATCGGCACGATCATCGACGCGGCGCCCAACGCCAAGGCCCGCAAACCGGCGTACGTCCTGCGGGTCGACCTCGGCCCGGAGCTGGGCGTCCGGACGTCGAGCGCGCAGATCACCGAGCACTACGCGCCGGGCGACCTCGTCGGCCGGCAGGTGCTGTGCGTCTGCAACTTCCCGGCCAAGCGGATCGCCGGCGTGAAATCCGAGGTGCTTGTCACCGGCGGGCACGACGCCGAGGGCCGCGTCGTGCTGGCCGGATTCGACCATCCGGTGCCGAACGGGACGCCGCTGCTCTGACCGTGCGGGCGGCCGCCGGACCGGCCGTGGGCCCGACATCCCACCCGTCCGTCCGCTCAGCCGAGTTCCCTGGTCATCTCCGTGATCTCACGGTTCTGGGCGGCGATGACGTCGTCGGCGAGCGCGATCACCCGGGGATCGGTGGACGTCTTCTTCACGTCGGTCGCCATCGTGACGGCCCCGCGGTGGTGCTCGATCATCCCGCGCAGCCAGGCCGTGTCGAAGGCGTCGCCCCGCAGACCGCGCAGGTCGGTGAGCTGGGCGTCGGTGAGCATGCCCGGCATCGGCATGTCATGGTGCGCGTCCGCCTGCTCGGAAGCGCCCCATTCCTTGAGCCAGCCGCTCATCGTGGCGATCTCCGGGTCCTGCGCGCCCTTGATCTCCGTCGCGAACCGCTTGACCGCGGCAGACGAGGACGGCGCCGCGAGCGCGATGTCGGACATCGTGACCGCCTGCCGATGATGCGGGATCATCATCTGCGCGAACATGACGTCCCCGGCGCGCCCGGCCGGCGTCGACGCCGGCGGGCTCTGATGGCCGGAGTGCGGATCCACCGCCGACGACGCAGTGGAGGACGCGGACGACGCGGCCGTGCTCGACTCCGCACCGTCGCCACCGGACGAGCACGCCGTCAGCACCGCGGCGGCCAGCACGGCCGCGACGCCGGCCGCGACTCGCGTCGGCCGGCCCGCGAGCCGGGATCGCCGATCCAGGGCGACGTCAGCCGAGGCCCGGCCTCGTGGTGCTCCGCCGGTCGCGGCGTTCTCGTGCGACGTGCCCGTCGCGGTCGTCATGTTCGTCATACGGCCCAGCGTGCCGCCGCGACCCTCCCCGGATCGTGGAGCTTTCATGGAGATTCGATGGAGATCACGCCGCCGGGGCGCCGATGATCGGCAGCGTCACCGTGAACGACGCTCCACGTCCCGGACCGTCGCTCGCCGCGACGATCTCACCTCCGTGTGCGCGGACCAGATCCGCGCAGATGGCGAGACCGATCCCCGTGCCCGCGGGCGTCGGCCATCGCCCCGCCGCTCGGCTGCGGCCGGCGTCGGCGCGATAGAACCGTTCGAAGACGTGCGGCAGATGCTCGGCCGCGATGCCGTCACCGTCGTCCGAGACGACGAGCACCGCACGCGCGCCGACGCGTCGCACCCGGACGACGACGCGGCCACCGGGCCCCGCGTGCCGGACGGCGTTGTCGAGGAGATTGGTGAGCACCTGGCCGAGCCGATCCGGGTCGGCCGACACCGTCACCGGGCCGCGGACGTCGACGGCGGGCGCGCCGGGATGCGCCGCGGCCGCGGACCGGACCAGGTCGGCGAGGTCGACGCGTCGACGCCGCAGGGACGCGACGGCCGCCTCCTCGGCGCGCGAGACCGCGTACAGGTCGCCCGCCAGCCGGTCGAGCCGATCGACCTGATCGCGCAGCACGCCCAACGCCTCATCCGGCGAACCGACCCCGTCCTCGAGGGCGTCGACGTACACGCGCAGCGTCGCGATCGGCGTCCGCAACTCGTGGCCGAGATCGGACAGCATGCGCCGGCGAACCTGCTCGGTGGCCGCGACGCGGGCCGCCATGTCGCCGGTCGCCTCGGCGACGGCGACCACCTCGGCCACCGCGAACGCCCCGCGCGCCGAGCCCGCGGTCCCGGCGCCCGCGATCGAGACGGCGTCGTCGAACCGGCCCGCCGCGACGGCGTCGGCGGCGTGCCGCAACCGCCCGAGCGGACGCACGACCCGGCGGGCGAGCACGACCGTCACCACCGCGGCCACCGCGAGCGCGACGCCGAGAGCGAGCCCGAGCGTCAGCAGTCCCGTCTGGACGAAGGCCTGCTCGACGTGATCGAGCAGGTCGGCGGCCTGCTCCTCCGGCCCGTGCTCCCCCGACCCGCGCTCCCCGGACGCTTGCGCACCGGATTGCGCACCCGCCTGCTCGACGTGCTCGTGGAACAGCGGCGGTCCGGCCACGCCCGCGACGACGACGGCCACCCCGGCCAGCACGATCAACACGGCGGCCTGGGCGAGCAGCAGCCACGCGAGCAGACTCCGCGGCCGCCCGCTCATCCGCCCACCATCCGATAGCCGACACCGCGCACGGTCGCGACGAACTCCGGCGCCCCGGCGTCGTCGCCGAGCTTCGCGCGGATGTGCGCGACATGCGTGTCGACGAGATGTTCGTCGCCGATCCAGCCCGGACCCCACACCGCCTCGGCGAGTTCGCGACGCGTCAGCACCCGGCGGGGGCTCTCGGCGAGGGCGGCGAGCACGTCGAACTCGGTCTTGGTCAATGCGATCGGCGAACCGTCGACGACGACCTCCCGCGCGCCGACGTCGACGACGAGCCGGCCGAATCGCCGTGCGCCGGGCCGCGGTTCGCGTCGGCGCCGCAGCACGACGCCGACGCGGGCGACGAGTTCGCGCACCGAGAACGGCTTGGTCACATAGTCGTCGGCGCCGACGGACAGCCCGACGAGCACGTCGAGCTCATCGCCGCGCGCGGTGAGCATGACGACGTAGCAGTCGGTGAACGTCCGCAGCCGGCGGCAGACCTCGACGCCGTCGTAGCCGGGCAGCCCGACGTCGAGGACGACCACGTCGGGCGGCCTGCGCTGCGCCGCGGCCAGCGCGCCGGGCCCGTCGTGCGCGAGTTCGACGTCGTAGCCGGCCCGACCGAGATACGTGCCGACCATCCCGGCCAGCGCTCGTTCGTCGTCGACGACGAGCACCCGCGCCGGCCGGCCCGCCGCCCCGGGCCCGCTGCCGACGACCCTCGCGGCGCTCACGGACCGAACGTCCCCTCCAACCGCGCCCGCGACCCCGGATGCAGCAGCCGCGCGGCGCTGACCTCGGACGACCCCGACCACGTGCGCCGTTTGACGAGCAGACACGGCTCGTCGGCGGCCACCCGAAGCAGCGATTGTTGCTGCGGCGTCGGCCGCACGGCCTCGACGACATGCTCGCCGCGCGTGATCGGCGCGAGCCCCGCGAGGTACTCGTTCGGCGTCACCGCCGTGAAGTCCTGGTCGAGATAGTCGGGCGCGACGGCGGGATCGACCAGCCGGTCTTCGAGTTGGATCGGGTCGTCGTTCTCGAAATGCACGATCAGGCTGTGGAACACGACGTCGACGGCGCGCGGTCGCGCGAGCCTTCCATCGGCCGCCTCGCGTTCGAGCATCACGACCTCGGCATGATGCCGGTGCCCGCGGGCGGCGATCTCGTCGGCGATGTTGCGTACTTCGAGCAAGGCGGATGTCGCCTTCTCGTCGGCGACGAACGTACCCCGCCCGATCTTGCGCACGATCCGGCCATCCAGCGCGAGCTCGCGCAGCGCACGATTGACGGTCATCCGGGCCACGCCGAGCGATTCGACCAGCTGGTTCTCGGACGGCAGCCGGTCGCCCTCGGCCCAGAGCCCGTCGCGGATGCCGGTGAGCACGACGTCCTTGATCCGCGCGTACGCCGGCGCCTGCGGAGAGGTCTGCTCGCGGTAGAGACGCGCGAGTTCGGCGGCGTCTGCCATCGTCGTCCAGCCTTCCTCGCCGTTACTCGCAGGCCCGCTCGGACGACGCCTCGCGCTCGGATCCACGGCCCGCACCGCTGTCCGGAGTGTACGGGAACGACCTGCGCGAACCCCTTGACAGGCAGTTGTCTATACAGGACTATACAACTACCGGTTCAGTACCGCCGCGACCCGCAAGCCACATCCGCCCGGTCGCCGGACACCGACCCCGACACCTCGACGACGCACGACAGCAGAACGGAACCCGACATGGACGTCACCTCCCCCGGCCACGATGCCCGCCCCGTCCGGGCGCCCCGCGGCACCGAGCTCACGACGCTCGGCTGGCAGCAGGAGGGCGCGCTGCGCATGCTCATGAACAACCTCGACCCCGAGGTCGCCGAGCACCCGGACGACCTCGTCGTCTACGGCGGCACCGGCCGCGCGGCGCGCAGCTGGGCGGCGTTCGACGCGATGGTCGCCACCCTCAAGACGCTGCGCTCCGACGAGACGATGCTCGTCCAGTCCGGCAAGCCGGTCGGGGTGTTCCGCACCAACGAGTGGGCGCCGCGCGTCCTCATCGCCAACTCCAACCTCGTCGGCGACTGGGCGAACTGGGAGGAGTTCCGCCGCCTGGAGCACCTCGGCCTCACCATGTACGGCCAGATGACGGCCGGCTCGTGGATCTACATCGGCTCGCAGGGCATCCTGCAGGGCACGTACGAGACGTTCGGCGCCATCGGCCGCAAGTTCGGCGCGTCCGGAAAGACCGACGGGACGCTCGCCGGCACGATCACCCTCACCGCGGGACTCGGCGGCATGGGCGGCGCGCAGCCGCTGGCCGTGACGATGAACGACGGCGTCGCCATCTGCGTCGACTGCGACGTCACCCGCATCGACCGGCGGATCGCGCACCGCTACCTCGACGTCAAGGCCGTCGACCTCGACGACGCGCTGCGCCTGGCCGTCGAGGCCCGCGATGAGCGTCGCCCGCTGTCGATCGGCCTCGAGGGCAACGCCGCGGAGCTCTTCCCGCGGATGCTGGAGATGGACGCGCCCATCGACATCGTCACCGACCAGACGTCGGCCCACGATCCGCTCGCCTACCTGCCGCTCGGCGTCGAGTTCGCGGACATGAAGACGCTCGCCGAGAAGGATCCGGCGCGCTTCACCGAGGAGTCGCGGCAGGCGATGGCCGCGCACGTCCGGGCGATGGTCGGCTTCCTCGACCGCGGCGCGGAGGTGTTCGACTACGGCAACTCGATCCGCGACGAGGCCCGCAAGGCCGGCTTCGACCGCGCCTTCGACTTCCCCGGCTTCGTGCCCGCCTACATCCGGCCGCTGTTCGAGGAGGGCATGGGACCGTTCCGCTGGGCGGCGCTCTCCGGCGACCCGGCCGACATCGCCGCCACCGACCGCGCCATCTGCGAGCTCTTCCCCGAGAACGAACACCTGCGTCGCTGGCTCACGATGGCCGCGGAGAAGGTGCAGTTCGAGGGCCTGCCGGCGCGGATCTGCTGGCTCGGCTACGGCGAACGGCACCTCGCGGGGCTCAAGTTCAACGAGATGGTGGCCAGCGGCGAGCTGTCCGCTCCCGTCGCCATCGGCCGCGATCACCTCGACTCCGGCTCGGTCGCCTCGCCGTACCGGGAGACCGAGGCGATGATCGACGGCTCGGACGCCATCGCCGACTGGCCGCTGCTCAACGCGCTGGTCAACACCGCGTCGGGTGCGTCCTGGGTGTCCATCCACCACGGCGGCGGCGTCGGGATGGGCCGCTCCATCCACGCCGGCCAGGTGTGCATCGCCGACGGCACCGAGCTCGCCGCGCGCAAGATCGAGGCCGTGCTGACCAACGACCCGGGCATGGGCGTCATCCGCCACGCCGACGCCGGCTACGAACACGCCCTCGACACCGCCCGGACCCGGGGCGTCCGGGTGCCGATGGCCGGAATCTGAGCACGAGCCACCGAACCGCTTCCCAGATGTCCGTCTGAGCGACGCGCCGAGGAGATTATCGCCACGGCGGCCCGCTCAGCCGGACATCCGGGAAGCCTTCCCGCCAAATCTTGAAGGAGATGACGTTGCCTACGCCCGTGATGGTCGGTATCGGCCCGGTATCGATCGCCGATGTCGTCGCCGTCGCCCGGCACGACGCCGAGATCGTCCTCAGCGAGGACGCGCTCGTCGAGATCGACCGGTCCCGCGCCCGGATCGACGCGCTCGCCGCCGACCCGGCCCCCGTCTACGGGGTGTCGACGGGCTTCGGCGCGCTCGCCACCCGGCACATCCCCACCGAGCTGCGCACGCAGCTGCAGCGCAGCCTCGTCCGCTCGCACGCCGCGGGCTCCGGTCCCGAGGTCGAGCGCGAGGTGGTCCGGGCGCTCATGCTGCTGCGGCTGTCGACGCTGGCCACCGGCCGCACCGGCGTCCGCCCGGTGGTCGCACACACCTACGCCGCGCTGCTCAACGCCGGCATCACACCGGTCATCCACGAGTACGGCAGCCTCGGCTGCTCCGGCGATCTCGCACCGCTGGCGCACGTGGCCCTCGCGGTCATGGGCGAGGGCACGGTCCGGACGCGCGACGGCGAACTCACCGATACCGCCGACGCGCTCGCCGAGGCCGGCATCGAGCCCGTCGTCTTCGCCGAGAAGGAGGGCCTGGCCCTCATCAACGGCACCGACGGCATGCTCGGCATGCTGGCGCTGGCGCTCACCGACCTCGACGGGCTGCTGCGGCTCGCCGACATCGCGGCGGCGCTCAGCGTCGAGGGCCTGCTCGGCACCGACGCCGTCTTCGCCGCGGACCTGCAGGCCCTGCGTCCGCACCCGGGGCAGGCCGCGTCGGCAGCCAACATCACCGCGTTGCTGGCCGGTTCGCCGATCGTCGCGAGCCACGCCGGGCCGGAGGACACCCGCGTCCAGGACGCGTACTCGCTGCGCTGCTCGCCGCAGGTCGCAGGCACCGCGCGGGATACCGCCGGGTACGCCCGGGTCGTCGCCGAGCGTGAGCTGGCGAGCGCGATCGACAACCCCGTCGTCACGCTCGACGGGCGCGTCGCGTCGAACGGCAACTTCCACGGCGCACCGGTGGCGGCGGTGCTCGACTTCCTCGCCATCTCGGTCGCCGACGTCGCCGGCATCTCGGAGCGACGCACCGACCGCTTCCTCGACAAGACCCGCAGCCACGGGCTGCCGCCCTTCCTCGCGGGCGATCCGGGCGTCGACAGCGGACTGATGATCGCCCAGTACACGCAGGCCGCGCTCGTCTCCGAGCTCAAGCGGCTCGCGGTGCCGGCCAGCGTCGACTCGATCCCGTCGTCGGCGATGCAGGAGGACCACGTCTCGATGGGCTGGTCCGCCGCACGCAAGCTGCGGCGGGCGATCGACGCGCTCACCCGCGTGCTCGCCATCGAGGTCATGACGGCCGCGCGCGGCGTCGAGCTGCGGGAACCGGCTCCCGCCGCCGGAACCGGGGCCGTCATCACCGCATTGCGGACGCGCGTCCCCGGCGTCGGGCCGGACCGGCACCTCTCGCCGGAGATCCAGGCCGCCGTCGAGCTCGCCGCCTCGGGTGCGCTCGTCGCCGCCGCCGAGTCGGCGATCGGCGGTCTGCGATGACCTCGACGCTGCTCACCGGCATCGGCTCGCTCGTCACCAACGACGCGACACTCGGCCTGGGCCCGCTCGGCGTGCTCCACGACGCCGCGCTCGTGCTGGAGGCCGGCCGCGTCGCCTGGATCGGCCCCGCCGCCGACGCCCCGGCCGCCGACACCGCCACTGACCTGGGCGGACGCGCCGCGTTGCCCGGGTTCGTCGACAGCCACGCCCATCCCGTGTTCGCCGGCGACCGGGCCGAGGAGTTCGCCGCCCGGATGGCCGGCCGTCGCTACGAGGCCGGCGGCATCCGCACGACGATCGCCGCCACCCGCGCGGCGTCCGACGACGAACTGGCGGCCACCGTCCGGCGGCTGCTCGACGAGGCGCTGCGCTCGGGCACGACGACCGCCGAGGCCAAGACCGGCTACGGCCAGACCGTCGCCGACGAGCTGCGGGGGGTGCGCGTCGCCGGCCGGTTCACCGACGAGGTGACGCTGCTCGCCGCGCACGTGCCGCCCCCGGAGTACGCGGGCCGCGCCGACGACTACGTCGCGATGGTGTGCGCCGAGATGATCCCGGCGTGCGCGGCCGACGCGTCGTGGATCGACGTGTTCTGCGAGCGCGGCGCATTCGACGAGGACCAGTCGCGGGCCGTGCTGGCCGCGGGCGTCGCGCACGGGCTGGCCCCGCGCGTCCACGGCAATCAGCTGGGCCCGGGGCCGGGGGTGCGGCTGGCCGTCGAGTTCGGCGCGGCGTCCGTCGACCACGTGACACACGTCGACGACGTCGACGTCGCGGCCCTCGCCGACTCCGACACCGTCGCGACTCTGCTGCCCGGCGCCGAGTTCTCCACCCGCAGCGTCTATCCCGACGCTCGGAGGCTGCTCGACGCGGGCGTCACCGTCGCGCTGGCCGCCGACTGCAACCCGGGCTCGAGCTACACGACCAACCTGCCGTTCTGCATCGCGCTCGCCGTCCGCGAGATGCGGATGACGCCCGACGAGGCCGTCTGGGCCGCGACGGCCGGCGGCGCCCGCGCGCTGCGTCGCGACGACGTCGGCGTCCTGCGGGTCGGCGCCCGGGCCGACGTCATCGCGCTCGACGCGCCGAGCCACATCCACCTGGCCTACCGGCCGGGCGTGCCGCTCGTCGCGGGCGTCTGGCGGGGCGGCGAGCAGGTCGTGGGCGGCCGATCGTGATCCCCACGGACGTCCCGCCGCGCGCCTGGTCGGGCCGCGTCGACGGCGACGGGCCGGAGCACCTGCGCTGGCACAGTGCGGTCTCCGATCAGGACACCGGCGCCGTCGTCATCGGCTTCGCGTCCGACGCCGGCGTCCGGCGAAACGGCGGCCGCCCCGGCGCCGCCGCCGGACCCGCCGCCCTGCGCGCCGCGCTCGGCCCCCTCGCCCTGCAGCGGCCGCTCCCCCTCTCGGACGCCGGCGACGTCGTCGTCACCGGCGACGACCTCGAGGCCGGGCAGGCCCGGCTCGGCGCCGCAGTCAGCACCGCGATCGACTCCGGCCGGCTGCCCGTCGTGCTCGGCGGCGGCCACGAGGTCGCCTACGGCACCCACCTCGGCATCGCGCACCCGACGGGGACGCGCGTCGGCATTCTCAACCTCGACGCCCACTTCGACCTGCGGAAACAGGACCGGCCGAGCTCCGGCACCCCGTTCCGGCAGATCCTCGACGCACACCCTGATGTGCGCTACGCCGTCATCGGAATCAGCGAGCCGAGCAACACCCGCGCCCTGTTCGACGCCGCCGGCGCGCTCGGCGTCCCCTATCTGCTCGATGAGGACTGCGCGCAGCCGGCCGTCGACGCCTTCGTCGACCGCTTCCTCGCCGACGTCGACGTCGTGCATCTGACCATCGACCTCGACGTCCTCCCGGCGGCGGTCGCGCCGGGCGTCAGCGCCCCCGCGGCGTACGGGGTGCCGCTGCCGATCATCGCGCGGGTCTGCCGGACCGTCGCGGCGAGCGGACGGCTCGTCGCGGTCGACGTCGCCGAGCTCAACCCGGCCCTCGACGTCGACGCCCGGACCGCTCGCGCCGCGGCGCGGCTCATCCACATCGTGGTCACCGCGCATCGCCCGGCGCGCCGGACCGCCGATCCCCGGGCCTGACGGCCGTCCGGCACCTGTAAGCGTCCGTCTCGGCCCTGGTCGAGCGGGGCGGGAGCCCCGACTGCCGAGACGGTCTCCACCCGGACGGGTTCGGCGTCCGGGTATCGGGAACGGCGCCGACGAAGCATCCTCCGCTTCGTCGGCGCCGTCCTTGCGCGCGTCCCCGCCGCTCGTCGGTGGGCGTTGCGGCCGGTCTCGGAGGCGTCTGAGACCACCGCGGACCCGCACTGTGCGCCGCGCCCCTCCCCGGCTGGTCGTACCGGTATGGGTCGAGGGACCGGCCCACGTCTATCGGCCCAGGTCTATCCTGCCTGACCGGCCTTCTCGGCTTCGATCTCGGCCAGAGTGCTCTTGACGACCTGGTCCATCTCCCACGTCCGATAGCCGGATTTGACGGCCCAGACGTACGTGCCGATCGCGAGCGCGATCACCGCGAGCGCGTCCATGCCGCTGGTGAGCACCGGGTCGGGCCCGGACTCGCCCCAGTAGGCGAGGAAGGTGGTGCCGACCAGCGCCGGCAGGATCCACAGTCCGGCCTGGATCTGCTGCCGTCCCTCGGCGTTGGAGATCGCCCACAGCGCAGCCACAAAACCGGCGGTGAGCCCGACGAAGGCCACCAGGTACAGCCCGATGCCCCAGTTCGCGGCGTCGAAGTCGGCCGCGAACAACCACCCCGACGCCATGCCGACGTACACCCACACCACGGCGAACACCGCCGACAACGCCATCGAAACGCCCTTCGGCGACCACCCGGCCCGCACCGAGGCATAGGAGGCGTACACCGGCAGACCGAGGATGACCATCGTCATGATGTTCACCATCGTCATCCAGCCCGCGTAGTAGCAGAGCAGCAGCGAACACACATACCCGGCCGCACCCCAGAGGGTGGACCCGGGCACGTCGATCGGCTTGGGCAGCTCCGGGGCGACCTTACGGAACACGGCCATCGCCGGACCGGCCATCAGGTAGTTGAGCACCAGAGCCGTCGAGACCATGCCGACGAACGTGTACCACGACGGAACGGGCAGGAACAGCAGGAACCCGATGCCGGTGGAGACGATGAGCGCGACCCACGGGACGCCCCACTTGTTCATCTTCTGCATGCCCTCGGGGAGTTCCTTGTTGACCGACATGGAGTACAGGACGCGCCCACCCATGCCGACGAACACCCAACCCGTCGCCGCGGGCGAGAGCGCCGCATCCGACAACAGCACGAGGGCGAACCACGTGAACCCCGCCGCCTTCACCGCCGCCAACAACGGCTCGGACGCCCAGTGCGAGGTGAACAACCCCGCCCAGTCACCCGGCCGCACCTCCGCGGCGTGCCAGTCGATGGCCCCGACGAACGCCGTCTGCAGCACCGTGTACAGCACCAGCGGCACGATCAGGCCGCCGATCAGCATCGCCAGCGGGATGTTGCGCTTGGGGTTGATCACCTCACCACCGAAGTCGACGATCTGCCGGATACCCGCGTAGGCGAACACGATGCCTCCACCGGACACGGCGCCGAGCACCGCACCCCAGCCCATCGGCGCGAAACCGCCGAAGTCCATGAAGTTCTCCGACCTGAACGCGGTGAACATCAACACGCAGGTGATCGCCGGAATGACCAGCTTCCAGATGGTGACGACCTTGTTCGACTCGGTCAGCAGCTGCGCACCGAAGATGTTGAGCGCGAAGAAGAACACCAGCAGCACCCAGCCCACGATGATGCCGTTCGGCCACGCCAGCATCACCGGGCCGTCGGCCTCCTGCTTGAGGAACCCCAGATGCGACCAATGCCCGCCCACATAGGTGAGCACGGCCTGCACCTCGATGACGGGCATCGCGATCACCGCGATGAGATAGCCCCAGCCGTTGAGCCAGGACAGGAACGCGCCGTGCGTCATCCGCGGGTAGCGGACGCCGCCGCCGGACCGGGGCAACATCGTGCCCAGTTCCATCCAGGCCACGCCGATGATGCCGAAGAACACCGCACCGATCACCCACGCGACGATCGCCGCCGGTCCCGACCGCGACACCGCCGACAGCGTCGCCAGCAGCCACCCCGACCCGACCTGGATCGACACGGCCAGACCGATCAGGCCGAACAGCCCGATCGTCCGTTTCAAATGCTTGTCACTCGCCTCGTACTCGGTATCGAGCCCAGCGGACATGATCTCTCCCTTGATTCACGGAGCACACGAACGCCGAGCACTCGTGCGCAGCGTCGTGCTTGAAGACGCTTCGGGCCACCGCGTCGCCGCGCGGCCGGCCGGTGCCAGGTGATCCGCCTGGCGATCACAGCTCCGAAGCCGTGTAACCACGGTTACACCGCCTATTGTCTAACAATCTACATCGGATTCCCGTACAATTAGTGACTCATCTCACAGCAACTCGGGGAGCGATCGTCCCCGGGGAGAGCGCGCAGCCGCATTCAGCAGCATCGCTATCTTGTTTCGGACATTTTTCGTCGCTAGTACTGATCGAATCCGAGTCATAGCCTCGTCTTCACACCCGGCGCCGTCCCGGCCGCCACGGGGCGTCCGCCCGCCCGCTGCCTTGATCAGCGGGGCTGTTCGACCGATCCGAGGAGTTCTGTGAGTATGAATGGGCTGCGCCGCGCTGATCTGCCCGAGCGCGCGTCCGTCGTCGTCATCGGCGGCGGCGTCATCGGCACGTCCATCGCCTGCCACCTCGCCGCCGCCGGCGTGCCCGACGTCGTGCTCCTCGAGCGCGACGAACTCGCCTCCGGCTCGACATGCAAGGCAGCCGGCGGCATCCGCACCTCGTTCAGCACCGCCGCGAACATCGCCATCGGCCTCCGCGGCCTCGACGTCTACTCCCGGTTCGCCCGCGACCACGGCCAGGAGATCGACTTCTCCCGCAACGGCTATCTCTTCACCCTCAGCGACGAGCGCACACTCGCCACGTTCACCGAGGCCGTCGCGCTGCAGAACCATCACGGCATCGAGGCCCGCATCATCAGCCCCGACGAGGCCCAGAGGCTTTCGCCGCTGCTGTCGACCGAGGGCATGATCGCCGGCGCCTGGGCGCCGGACGACGCCAAAGCGACACCCGAGGCAGTCGTCCAGGGCTACGCCGCCACCTCTCGCAGGGCCGGCGCGCGGATCGTGCGGCACTGCGCGGTCACCGATATCGAGAGCTCGGGGGGCGTCATCACCGGCGTCGTCACCGATCGTGGACGCATCGCGACCGACACCGTCGTGTGTGCGGCCGGGGCGTGGTCGCGGCAGATCGGCCGGATGGTCGGCGTCGACATCCCGGTCACGCCGGTACGCAGACAGGTCGCGTTCACCGAACCGCTCGACTGCCTGCCGGCACACTCCCCTTCGCTCACCCTCGACTTCCCGTCGACCCTCTATTTCCACCCGGAGGGCGATCGGCTGCTGATCGGCTGGTCCGACCCGGATCAGGAGCCGGGCTTCAACCTCAAGTTCGAGCTCGACCAGTGGCTGGAAGGCGTCGGCGAGATCGCCGCCGTCCGGGTACCGGCGATCCTCGACTACGGCATCAGCACCGGCTGGGCCGGCCTCTACGAGGTGACCCCGGATCACAACCAGATCATCGACCGAGCCGCCGCCGTACCGGGACTCATCATCGCCGCCGGCTATTCCGGCCACGGCTTCCTCATGGGGCCGGCCACCGGCGAGATCGTCCGAGACATGTACCTGGGTATCGAGCCCGGCTACGACATCACCGATTTCGCACTCGACCGATTCAGTGGCGCACACGTCACCGAATCGCACATCGTCTGAGAGGGACCGTGACTTTCCAGCAGAAATGGCGACTGCGGGCCGAATTCGCCCGCCGCCTATCCGAGATGTACGGCGATGAAGTGCCCGCCTACAACACCCTCGTCGAGGTCTCCGAGGAGGTGAACGCAGAATGTCTGCGCCGCGAGGGCGGCGACGCCGAGCGTCTCGGCAGCATCTCGCGCGTCACCGCCGAAAGGCACGGCGCCATCCGCGTCGGATCGCCGACGGAGATGTCGCAGGTCGCTCGCGTGTTCGCCGCGTTCGGCATGTATCCGGTCGGCTTCTACGATCTCCGAGACGCGGCCGCGTCCTCGGTTCCGGTCGTCTCGACGGCGTTCCGGCCCATCGACCCCGACGAGCTGGCGAAGAATCCGTTCCGCGTCTTCACCTCGATGCTCGCCGTCGACGACCCGCGTTTCTTCGACGCCGATCTCCAGCGGCAGTTGCATGAGTTCATCTCCGGACGCACCCTGTTCGGCGAGCACCTCCTCGCGCTCGCCGACAAGGCCGCCGACGCGGGCGGGCTCGACGAGGACGAGGCCGGCGAACTGCTCGACGCCGCGACGGCGGCGTTCACACTCTCGGACGATCCCGTCGATCACGCGTGGTATCGCCGGCTCGAGCGGATCTCGGCGGTGGCCGCGGACATCGGCGGCGTCACCAGCACGCACATCAACCACCTCACTCCGCGCGTGCTCGACATCGACGCCTTGTACTCGCGGATGCAGGAACGCGGAATCGCGATGATCGAGGAGATCCAGGGCCCACCTCGGTGGGACGGCCCCGATGTCCTGCTCCGCCAGACGTCCTTCCGCGCGCAGTCGGAGGACCGGGTGTTCCGGTTCGACGACGGGCGCGTCGGTCCCGGCGAACTCCGCGTCCGGTTCGGCGAGGTGGAGCAGCGCGGCATCGCCCTGACGCCGGCCGGCCGGGATCTCTACGACCGGATGGTCGCCGACACCGACCGGCGCCTCGCCGCCGACGGCGGTGTCCGCGCCGACGTCGCCCGCGCGGTCTGGACGGAGAATCTGCCGCGCACGGAGAAGGAACTCGCGACGGCCGGCCTGGCGTATTTCACGTACTCGATCGATCACGCCGCCGCCGAACACGGCCGATCGCCCGCAGACGAGACCGTCGCCCTGAGCGCGCTCATCGACGCCGGCATCGCCGTCCCCGAGCCGATCGTCTACGAGGACTTCCTTCCTCGATCGGCGGCCGGAATCTTCCAGTCCAACCTCACCGACGACGGCTCGCGTGACGACGCACAGGCCGGCAGCGACTACGACCTGGCGGTCATGTCGACGATCATCGGC
Organism: Mycobacteriaceae bacterium; assembly: GCA_044222225.1. Classification (GTDB taxonomy): domain Bacteria; phylum Actinomycetota; class Actinomycetes; order Mycobacteriales; family Mycobacteriaceae; genus JBGANR01. Next base: position 19,223 of record JBGANR010000017.1, on the reverse strand, counting down.
CGCCCGGTCATCGAACCCGATGAGCTCTACAAGCGAATCCAGGACGCATCGATCGACATTCTCGAAGCGGCCCTGGGAATCCCTATCACCTTCTGAAGAACACGATCTTCGACACGACTGGAGTGCAGTAACGATGGCGAGCATGTTCGACCTCATGGACGAGTGGGGACCCGAGAAGATCGTCTCCGTCAGTGATCACAAGACGGGGATGAAAGGCGTCCTCGTGATCGACAACACGGCTCGGGGAATGGGCAAGGGCGGCACGCGGATGCAGCCCGGCGTCACCGTGGAGGAAGTCGCACGACTGGCCCGCGTGATGACGTGGAAATGGGCCGGCGTCGATCTCTTCTTCGGCGGCGCCAAGGCCGGCATCCGAGCCGATCCGTCGTCTCCGTACAAGGAGGAGATCCTCCGCGCATTCGTGCGCCGCCTGGCCAACGAGGTGCCGCAGGAATACGTCTTCGGCCTCGACATGGGTCTGACGGAGAACGACGCGGCGGTGATCATCGACGAACTCGGCGATCGGAACGCGGCCGTGGGCACCCCGCACGAGATCGGGGGTGTTCCCTACGACCGGCTCGGCATCACCGGCTACGGCGTGGCCGAGGTCGTCGACGAGGTCGCCGTGCGCCGGGGAGCGGCCGGTTCGCGCGTCGCGATCCAGGGATTCGGCGCCGTCGGTCACGCCGTCGCCGCGCGCCTGTCCGAACTCGGCTACCGCATCGTCGCCGTCTCCACGGCGAAGGGCGCCATCGCCGATCCGAACGGACTCGACGTCGAGGAACTCCTACGGCGCCGGGCCGTCGTCGGCGACGCCTTCGTCGCCGAGTACCCCGAGCTCACCATCGACTCGGGCGACGAGCTGTTCGTCGACGCCGAGATCGTCGTTCCGGCCGCGCTGCAGGACGTCATCGACACCCGCACCGCGGAGCGGATCCGCGCGTCTCTGATCGTCGAGGGCGCGAACCTGCCGACGTCCCCCGACGCGCAGCGACTCCTGCGAGATCGCGGCGTCACGGTGGTGCCGGACTTCGTCGCGAACGCCGGCGGTGTGGTCAGCGCCGCCTACGCCATGGACGCTCGCTCCTCACCGTTCCGGGTGTCGACCGACTCCATCTTCACCGCCGTCTCGACCACCCTGCGCGCCAATGTCGTCGACGTCCTCGAGACGGCCGAGAGTCGAGCCGTCACACCGCACTCGGCCGCTCGGTCCCTCGCCGAGGATCGGGTCCGGGCGGCGATGGCCTTGCGCGGCCGGCCCCTCCCTCACTGACGGACCAGAAGCACGCACAAAGGGAGTCATGGCAGAGACCTCTCGACCGGCCGCGGCCGCTGCGGCGTTCGTCGCCGAACTGCGCACCCGCGTCACCGGAACGATCGACGATTCGGCGCTGGCCAGGGCGATCTACTCCACCGACGCCTCCAACTACCGCGTCGCACCCGACGTCGTCGTCATGCCCGTGGACAAGGACGACGTCGTGACGGCCGTCGAGATCGCCCGCGCGCACGGGGTGCCGGTGACCGCCCGCGGCGGCGGCACCTCGTGCGCCGGCAACGCCATCGGCCCGGGCATGGTCATCGACTTCTCCCGCCACCTGAACCGGGTGATCTCCATCGACCCGGAGACGTCGACGGCCGTCGTGGAGCCGGGCGTCGTCCTCGAGACGCTCCAACAGGCGGCGCGGCCGCTCGGCCTGCGCTTCGGCCCGGATCCGTCGACGGCCACCCGTTGCACGATCGGCGGGATGATCGGGAACAACGCCTGCGGACCGCACGGGCTCTCCTACGGCCGGACCGCCGACAACGTCGTCTCGATGACGTGGCTGACGGGTCGGGGAAGGGTGATCACCGTCGGGGCCGGTCGCGACGCGCTCACCGCCGTGCCGGGACTCGACGCCTTCGTCGCCGAGAACCTCGCCGTGCTCCGCACCGAGTTCGGCCGCTTCGGCAGACAGATCTCCGGCTACTCCCTCGAACACCTCCTGCCGGAGAACGGGCGGAATCTCGCCGCCGCGTTGACGGGGACCGAGGGCAGCTGCGGGATGCTCCTGGAGGCGACGGTCAAGCTCGTCCCCCGCGCCACGGCCCCGGCGCTGGCCGTCCTCGGCTACCCCGACATGCCCGCCGCGGCCGACGACGTGCCCGCCCTGCTGCCGCACGCCCCGCTGGCCCTCGAGGGGCTGGACGCGCAACTCGTCGACGTGGTGCGACGCGCACACGGCGACGCCGCCGTGCCGCGACTGCCCCGCGGCGGCGGCTGGCTGATCGCCGAGGTCGGCGGCGACACGTCACGGGACGCCGTGGACGCGGCGCAGCGCCTGGTGGCGGCATCGGCCTCGCTCGACGCCGTGGTGCTGCCGGCGGGCCCCGACGCCAGGCGGCTGTGGCAGATCCGCGCGGACGGAGCGGGCTTGGCGGGCCGGACCGCGGCCGGCGAGCAGGCCTGGCCCGGCTGGGAGGACTCCGCCGTCCCACCCGAGCGGTTGGGCGACTACCTCCGCGAGCTCGAGGACCTCATGCGTCACGAGGGTCTGTCCGGGCTCGCCTACGGCCATTTCGGCGACGGCTGCGTGCACGTCCGCATCGACTTCCCGCTCGCCGGCGGCGGCGCCGTCATGCGCCGGTTCCTCGAGCGCGCGGCGGCCTCGGCCGCCGCACACGGCGGTTCCCTCTCCGGCGAACACGGTGACGGCCGGGCGCGATCGGAGCTGCTGCCCAGCATGTACTCCCCCGCGGCGCTGCACGCGATGGAACGCTTCAAGGCGCTCTTCGATCCCGAGGACGTCATGAACCCCGGCGTCGTCGTGCGCCCCGCGCCCGTCGACGCCGATCTCCGCCGGCCGCCGGCGCTCACCGTCACGGCAGGCGACGGATTCGCCTTCGCCCACGACGGCGGCGACATCACGACGGCCGTCCATCGCTGCGTCGGAGTCGGGAAATGCCGGGCCGACCTGCGCGATCAAGGATCGTTCATGTGCCCGTCGTACACCGCGACCCGCGACGAGAAGGACTCCACCCGCGGCCGGGCGCGCGCCCTCCAGGAGATGCTCAACGGCGGAATCGTCAAGGACGGGTGGAACTCCCCGGAGGTCCACGAGGCCCTCGATCTGTGCTTGAGCTGCAAGGCCTGCGCCACCGACTGCCCCACCGGCATCGACATGGCGACGTTCAAATCCGAGGCGTTGCATCGCACCTACCGCCGCAGGCTCCGCCCGCGGAGCCACTACACGCTCGGCCGGTTGCCACAGTGGCTCCGCCTCGCCGCGCCGCTCGCGCCCGTGATCAACCTCGCCGGCCGCAGCGATCTGCTCCGCCGGGCGACGATGACGCTGATCGGCGCCGACACCCGCCGCGGCCTGCCGCCGCTGCCGCGGGCGCCGTTCCGACGGAGCGTCGAGGCGAAAGCGGCGCAGCACGGCCCGGCCGGCGGCCACCCGGTGCTGCTCTGGGTCGACTCCTTCTCCGACGCCCTCGCCCCGGAGATCGCCCGGGACGCGCTCACCGTGCTCGCCGACGCCGGCTGCGACGTCGTGCTCGCCGGACCTGGCGCGTGCTGCGGCCTGACCCTCGTCTCCACCGGCCAGCTGACCGCCGCCAAGGCCAGGTTGCGCCGGACGCTGGACGTGCTCGTGCCGCACGTCCGGGCGGGCCGGACGGTGGTCGGCCTCGAACCGAGCTGCGTCGCAACCTTGCGCTCGGACCTGGTCGAACTGCTGCCGGACGATCCGCGCAGCGCGGAGCTCGCCGGCGCCGTGACAACCGTCGCCGAACTCCTCACGTCCCTGCCCTGGACTCCGCCTGCGGCGGACGAGAAGCTGCTCGTCCAGCCGCACTGCCACCAGCACGCCGTCATGGGCTACGCCGCCGACCGCGCACTCCTGGCCGCGATGGGCTGCGACGTCGAGACGTCCGCCGGCTGCTGCGGGCTGGCCGGGAACTTCGGCATGGAGCAGGGCCACTACGAGGTGTCCCGGACCATCGCCGAGCAGGGCGTGCTGGTGAAAGCCGCCGCCGACCCCGGACGTCGTATCCTCGCCGACGGATTCTCCTGTCGGACGCAGGTGCGTGACCTGGCCGGTCTGGACGGTCGCCATCTCGTTCAGCTCATCGCCGACGCGCTCCGCCGCCGGGCGACCGATCACCTCGCATCGGGTGACTGAGCAGAGTCGCGAGATCTCCGCCGAGGACCGCGCCGAACTGGAACGGACGGCTCGGTCCCGGCGGACGTCGTCGGGCGTCTCGACGCGGGCACGCATCGTGCTCGACTGCGCCGAGCACGGTGTCGCCGAAGCCGCCCGCAACGCCTCGGTATCCCGGGCGACGGCCGCGAAATGGTGGGGACGCTACCTTGAGCACGGACTCGACGGTCTTGCCGACATGCCGCGTCCGGGACGTCCGCAGATGGCCGACGACATCGTCGCGCGAGTCCTGCGGTGTGCACTCGACGAGCCGCCGGCCGGTGGCCCCAGATGGACCACCCGCGCGATCGCCGACGCGTCGGGCGTCAGCCAGGCGACCGTCAGCCGGATCAGGAAGCGGCGTTTCCCCCGCGCGGACCAGGCCGTCGCCATCCTTCCGAAGACGGCGACCGCCGTCCTGGCCTGCGTCGACACCGGCCCGGCGGGCACCGCACTCGGCTTCCACGCATCGACCGACGCCGTGGTGCACCACGCGCCGATCTCGGCGGCGCGAACGGACGTCGTCGAGACGATCGTCTGCGCCGCGCTCGGTCGCCGACAGGCCGGCCCCGCCGCCGCCGTCGACTACCGGGCCGCCGACGGCGACTCGCTCGCCGTGCTGCACCGGGCCGCGGCGCAGCTGCCGACCGGCGTCGCCGCCACGCTGATCATCGACGTCCCGCTCAACGTGCGTGCCGACCAGTGGCTGCGCACCCGCCCGGAACTCACGGTTCGGTCGGTCACCGGCGAGAACTGGTTCGCCCTCGTCCACCAGATCGCCGCGGTGCTCGACCCCGGGCAGGAAGCGGAACTCCGCGACGTCCAGCGCCGCATCCGGCTGGCACTTCGGACCGGCTCACCGCACGATTTCACCTGGTCACGCCAGAACGCGGCCGTGCCGTCGCTCACTCGGCGACCCCGACCCATCGACGCGGAGCAGCCGACCGGAGTGCTCACCGCCGTCGTCCAGGGACTCTGCGCGGCGATCATGGCCGGCGAACTCGCCGCCGGCGACCCGGTGTCGACGCGTCAAGTCGGCCTGAAGTCGGGGGTGCCGCGCGGTCGTGCGGCGCACGCGCTCGCCCAGCTGGCCGAGGAAGGCCTCGTCGAACGACACGCCGGCCGCTGGCGGTTGCCGGTACCGACCCGAGACGACGTGGTGGAGATCTTCACGGCGCGCGGACTGCTCGGCACGGCCGTGGTCCGGCGCATCGCATCGAGCGGCATCGATGTGTCGGCCGTGGCCGACGAGTACTACCCGAAGATCCTGCGATGCGACGAGCACGGGGCGGCACCCGAGTGCGGATCGCTCGACCTCGAACTGCAGGACGAACTGGCCAGAGCCGCGGGGATGCCTCGGATCAGCACACCGTTCATCCGGCTGACCCTGCATGTGCGGATGTTCGTCGCGATCCTGGGCGTGAACCATCGGTGTCCCACCACCGAGATCGTCGTCGATGACGGCCGAATTCTCGCCGAACTCCGCCGCGGCGACCCGGAGACCGCGGTAGAGGCCTGGCGACGGAAGATCGACAACTGCGCGCGTCATCTGCTGACGCATGTCGGCGGTACCGGCGAGCACCCTCACTTCGCCGGCACCGCCGGGGTCACCGAGCGACGAAGTGCAGCCGCTTATTGACGAACTCGCCCATGCCGATCGGGCCCATAGCCGGTGGCTAGAGAATCAAGGATGCGGCCTGGTGACCGCCACGATCTCCACCAGGTCGTCGAGCCCCCGGTAGTCATCGGGATTCGTCGTGTAAAGCGGAAGCCGCTCGACGGCCGCGGTCGCGGCGATCATCAGGTCCGCGGTACGGCTACGGGGCGATCGGCCGAGTTCCCGCACCGCGCTGCTCATGCGTCCGTACATCCGCGCCGCCGACGCGGCATAGGCGACGGGGTCGAACTCGGCTTCCACCTGCTGCAGCAGAGCCATGCGTTCCGCCCGCTCCCGATCGGTCCTCGCATGATGCACACCGGCCGCGAGCTCGCCGAGCACCACCGCGCTGATCGCCATCTGATCGGGCAGGGCCTCTTCGTCGATGAACGGCCTGAGGATGAGAATGTTCGTATCGAGCATCCCCGCCGCCGTCGACTCCAGCCCCGCTGTCGACCTCACCCCCGAGCTCGCTCGAACGGATCGTCGAAGTACGGGTCGACGACGGCGTCGACATCGGCGCGGAAGCGATCCGGGTCGACGGCCGGCATCGCCCGGGACCCGCGGACGAACTCGTCTCGGGAGACGAACCGCTTCGGCCTGCGCAGCGGGATGAGCTCGGCGATCTCACGGTTGTCACGAGTCACCGTGAACGTCGCGCCACGTTCGACGGCGTCCATGATCTCGCGCGATCGCATCCGCAGATCCCGCTGGCTGATCTCATGCGGCAGACTCATGGTCCCACGGTAGCACCGGGTGCTACACGGGTCGGGCGTTGCCGTTCCCGGCCCCATCGTGCTAGTCCGGGAGTGGTCACGTCAGCCACCGAATGGACGGCAGGTACCGGCCATGCTGGAAACAGACCAGGTGTTCGCCGGCTCGATCCCGGAGAACTACGACCGTCACATGGTGCCGTTGATCTTCGTTCCGTACGCCGCCGATCTTGCCCGGCGGGCGGCGTCCTTCGCACCGAACGCGGTGCTGGAGACCGCGGCGGGCACCGGCGTCGTCACCCGCACGTTGGCGCCGCTGCTGCCCGACGATGCGCGCTACACGGTGACCGACCTCAACCAGCCGATGCTCGACTACGCCGCATCCCGGCAGCCTTCCGACGGCCGGCTCACCTGGCGCCGGGCGGACGCCCTCGCGCTGCCGTTCGCCGACGCGTCGTTCGACCTCGTCTGTTGCCAGTTCGGCGCGATGTTCTTCCCCGACCGCCCGGCCGCCTACCGCGAGGTCGCGCGGGTCTTACGGCCCGGCGGACGCTTCCTGTTCAACGTGTGGGATCGCATCGAGCAGAACGTGTTCGCCGACGAGGTGACACACGCGCTCGCCGAGCTCTACCCGGACGATCCGCCACGCTTCCTCGCCCGCACACCCCACGGCTACCACGACGTCGACCTGATCCGTCGTGAACTGGAGGCCGCCGGCTTCTCCGACGTGCGGATCGAGACGAGGGCCGAGCAGAGCCGCGCGTCGTCACCGCGCGTCCCGGCGCTCGCCTACTGCCAGGGAACGGTGCTGCGCACCGAGATCGAGGCAACCGACCCGGGCGGGCTCGACCGCGCCACCGACCACGCCGCGTCGGCGATCGCCGAACGGCACGGCACCGGCGCGGTCACCGCGAAGATCCAGGCGCACGTCATCGTGGCCGTGGCGTAGCCCGAGCTCAGTCAGTGGCCACGGCCTCCCCGCGGCACGGTCTTGTCAAAAACGTCGACTTCAGACTGTCAAAAACGTAGATCTGAGTGTGTCAAAAACGTCGACTTCGGCCTGACACCTCCCCAGATGTCCGTCCCAGCGACTCGCTGCGACAATAATCTCCTCGACGGGCTGCTCAGCCGGACATCTGGGGAACGAGCGACGGCGTCCCGGCTCAGCCGAGCACCGCCGCGATCGCCGTCGCCACGACGGCGTCCTCCCAGCCCATGCCCGAGCCCTTGAACAGCACCGGACGATCGGCGGCGAGCGCCACCTCACCGCGGGCGACCTGCCGCATCGTGACGAGATCGGCCGCGTCGAAGGCGCCGTCGGCGATCGCCATGACGACGTCACCGCCCTCCCGCAGCACCGTCGCCAGATCCTCGCAGACCACCTGCGACCGGCCGACGAGCGCCGACTCGACCTCCCGGCGGTCGCCGTCGTGGCTGCCGACGGCCATGACCACGACGTCGTCGCGGACCAGCGAGGAATCGAAGACCGGTTCGCCGGACGTCGTCGCGCAGACGATCGCCCCCGCGCGGCGCACGGCGTCGGCGGCGGCGTCGCTACCGGCGACGACGTGCACGGCACCCGGACCCGGGAGGCCGGCGGTCGGCGTCCGCGAGACGTACGTGATCGACGAGACGGGCCGGATCCCCTCGACGGTGTCGACGATCGTCACCACATGCCCCGTCGCCTGCGGTCCGGTGCCGAACGCCACGATGTCCAGCGGCTCGGTGCTGCGCGTCAACGCGTCGCGCACCGCGGCGACGGACACCGCCGGCGTGCGCAGCGTCGTCAGCCCGGCGCCGTCGAGCAGCAACCGCGGCACCAGCGTCACGGCGTCGAGCAGCACATAGACGCCGTGGATGCGCGGGATGCCGCGGTCGGCGTTCGCCGGCGCCGCGCCGACGATCTTCACCCCGACGCAGGCCGACGTCTCCGACGGCATGACGATGAGCTGCCCGCTCGCCACGTCGAGGATCGACCGCTGGAAGTCGTCTGCGGGATCGAATCCGCCCCGCAGCGCCTCCACCAGCGCATCGACCGCCGCTCGCGGCCGTAACGCCTCGAAGGTCTCCCGCTCGGTCACACACCGCACCGCTGCATCGCTCACGTCCGCCACCCTTTCAGCCTTCGACACCGTCCCGGATGTCATGGTGCCATGTCACACCACACTGAACCTTATTCACACGTGCTCTACGACGTGAAGATGGTGTCGTGCCACTCCTTGTGCGCCGCCCCCGTGATGTCGTACATCACGTGCTTGACGTTGGTGTACTCGTCGAACGAGTACGTCGACATGTCCTTGCCGAAGCCCGACGCCTTGTATCCGCCGTGCGGCATCTCGCTGATGATCGGGATGTGGTCGTTGATCCAGACGCATCCCGCCTGGATCTCACGGGACGCCCGGCCGGCCCGGTAGACGTTCCCCGTCCACGCCGACGCCGCCAGCCCGTACGGGGTGTCGTTGGCCAGCTCGATCGCCTCGTCGTCGGTGTCGAAGGGCAGCACGACGAGCACCGGCCCGAAGACCTCGCCCTGCACGATCTCCGAATCCTGCGCGGCGTCGACGATGAGCGTCGGCTCGTAGTAGGCCCCGCCCTCGGGCGTCCCCTCCGGGATCCGTCCGCCGCAGACGACGCGCGCCCCGGCCTCGCGGGCCCGCTCGACCATGCCGGCCACCTTCTCGCGGTGCGCGAGCGAGATGAGCGATCCGAGATCGGTCTCGGGATCGTCGACGGCCCCGACGCTCACACTCCGCATGAGCTCGGCGACCCGCTCGACGAACGCGTCGAACAGCGGCCGCTGGACGTATGCCCTGGTGGCGGCCGTGCAGTCCTGGCCGACGTTGATGAGCGAGCCCGCGACCGCACCGCGCGCCGCGGCCTCGACGTCGGCGTCGTCGAAGACGACGAACGGCGCCTTGCCGCCGAGTTCGAGGTGCACCCGCTTGACCAGCCCGGCGGCCGTCGCACCGATCTGCTTGCCGACGTCCGTCGAACCCGTGAACGACACCATCGAGACGTCCGGATGCGCGATGAGCGCGGCGCCCGCGACGCGTCCGCGACCGGTCACGACGTTGATGACGCCCGCCGGGATGCCCGCCTCGGTGGCGGTCTCCGCGAAGACGAGCGAGGTCAGCGGTGTCAGCTCGGCCGGCTTGAGCACGATCGTGTTGCCCGCCGCGACGGCCGGCAGCACCTTCCACGCCGCCATCTGCAGCGGGTAGTTCCAGGGCGCGATCGATCCGACGACGCCGATCGGCTCCCGCCGGATGCTGGAGGTGTGGTCGCCCGAGTACTCACCGGACGCCTTCCCCTCCAGGTTGCGGGCGATCGCGCCGAAGTAGGCGACGTTGTCGATCGTGCCGGGGACGTCGAACCCGGTGGTCAGCCGGATCGACTTGCCGCCGTTACGGCTCTCGAGCGCGGCGATCTCGTCCGCGCGATCGGCGAGCAGCCGCGCCCACGCCGCGAACAGCTCCGAGCGCTCGGCGGGCGTCGTCCGCGACCAGCCCGGGAACGCCGCCTTGGCCGCCGCCACCGCGGCCTCGACGTCGTCGACGCCGGCCGTGATCCCCGTGGTGAGCACCTCACCGGTGGCCGGCTCGACGATCGTCAGCACCTCGCCGGACGTGCCGACGCGCCGCTCGCCGTCGATGTACTGCAACTTCTCGTGCGTCATGTATTCCTTCCTATCGTCACCTGCCGGCGGCGGGAGGATGTTCCCCGCCGGGACGCCGGCATCGGGTCTGGCGGGAGCGCCGGCCCGGGAGATGGAGCTTGCGGAATCGACCCGACGAAGGAACGAGCCAGCGCGGGGGACTGCGGCCCGGCGGGGAACATCCTCCCGCCGCGCTACTCAGGCCCCCAGATGTCGCCGACCGTGTAGCCGGCCGGGAACGGGTCGTCATCGTCGAGTACGTACTGGTTGAAGCCGGTGACCCAGCCGCGTCCGCTGAGCGACGGCAGCACCGCGGCGTGTTCGCCGACGGTCGTCTCGCCGCGCAGCCGCCCGGTGAACGTCGTGCCGAGCAGGCTCTCGTGCACGAAGTCCTCACCGACGGCGAGTTCGCCGCGGGCATGCCGGCCGGCCATCCGGGCGCAGGTGCCCGTGCCGCACGGCGATCGGTCGAGCGCGCCCGTCCACGTCGCCGGGTCGTCGAGGTCGACGACGCCGTTGGGCAGCACCACCGTGTTGCGGGCGTCGACGCCGGGCGTCGGCGACTCGCCGTGCAGCATGACGAGGCCGACCCGGTCGATGTCCGGATTGAGCGGGTGCCGCACGGCGAACGTCTCCGTGGCGACCGTCCGCAGCACCGACCCCGCGCGGGCGAGCTGCTTGGCGGCCCCCGGCACCAGCTCGAGGCCGAAATCGGCGGCCTTCGCCTGCACGAAGAACTGCCCGCCGAACACGATGTCCGCGTGGATCGTCCCGTATTCGGGCAGGTCGAAGGGGTGATCGAGGACGACGGGGAACGCGGGCACGTTGTCGAACGTCACCCGCCGCACCCGGCCGCCGGCCACCTCGGCCCGCACCGCCACCGTGCCGACGGCGGTGTCGACGCGCAGCGCCGTCACCGGTTCCGTGACGCGGACGGCACCGGTCTCGACCATCGCCGTCACGGCGCAGATCATGTTGCTGCCCGACATGGGACGGAAACCGCCCTGTTCCAGGACGACGATGCCGAAGTCGCTGTCCGGCTCGACGGGCGGTAACACGAAGACGGCACACAGCCCCGGATAGCCCCGCGGCTCGCGCAGCAGCAGCCGACGCGTCTCGTCGAGCTCGTCGATGCAGTACTGCAGACGCTCGGCCATCGTCGAACCCTTGACCAGGCTGTTCTGCCCGATCACCACGCGGCCGGCCTCGCCGGCCGCGTGCACGTCGATCGCGTGGATCGTGCGGCGCATGGGCGTCAGGCGAGTTCGACGCCGGCGGCCGTCAGCAGCTGCCGGAACTCGTCGACGAGCGCCGGTGCGAGCGGCCGCAGGGGCGGGCGGCACGGACCGGCCGGCGCGCCGACCAACTCGACGCCGGCCTTGATGACCGCCGGGTACGGGTTGGCCTCCATGAACTCGCAGATCGGGTAGATCTTCGCCCACAGCTCGCGGCCCGCCTCGAGGTCGCCCTTGACCGCGAGGGCCTGGTACAGGTCGGCGGCCAGGCGCGGGATGACGCTCGCCGCGCCCCACACCGACGCCTTCGCACCGGCGGCGAGCCCGTAGAACGTCAGGGTGTCCCAGCCGTTGACGGCCTGGATGTCGTCGGCGTGGTTCTGCAGGATCGCGGTGAACTTGGTGGCGTCGCCGCCGGTGTCCTTGAAGCAGTTGACGCGGGTCGTGCGCGCGAGCTCGGCGAACTGCTCCGGCGTGAGCTCGACGCCCGTGGCGGACGGCAGGTTGTAGTACATGATCGGGAGGTCGACGGCGTCGCTCACCGCGGAGTAGTGCGCGAGCAGGTTCTCCCAGGTCATCGGGTCGTAGTAGGCCGGGACGATCATGGCGGCGGCGGCGCCGTTCTCGGCGGCGTGCCGGGTGAGGTCGATCGTCTCGGCGGTGCTCAGCGCACCGGTACCGACGACGACCGGGCCGCGGCCTGCGGCGGCCTCGATGTACACCTCGGCGGAGCGCTTGCGCTCGGCGACCGTCATCGTGGTGAACTCGCCCGTGCTGCCGCCCGGCACGAGGCCGTCGACGCCGTTGCCCAGGATGTGGTCGGCCTGCCGCTTGATACCGGCCTCGTCGATCGCCGAACCGTCCGCCGTGAAGGGCGTGACGACGGCGGCGAGGACGCCGCGGAACTGTTCAACTGCCATGTGAATGTCTCCTTGCTCGTGGTCGTCCCGACAGGAAGCGATCCGGCGACAACGCCGTCGCCATTGATCGTCCGGTCGATTGCGCAAGCTCCATCTCCTTGGGCATGCGCTTCTCGGTGATCATCTCGGTGAGGATCTCGCCGGTCGCGGGGGCGAACGTCAGCCCCAGCATCCCGTGGCCCGATCCGACGTAGACGTTGTCCAGCGAGCCGACCTTGCCGATGATCGGCAGGCCGTCCGGCGTCATCGGCCGCAGCCCGGCCCACGGCGCCTGCTCACCGGACGGCGACGGAGCTCCCGGAGTCGACTCGGCAGCGAGTTCGCCCCACTCCGGGAACGCGTCGGCGGCGGCCTGCTTGATGGCGGCGATGCGCAGCTCGTTGACGGACTCGTCAAACCCGCCGAACTCCATCGTCCCGGCCAGCCGCAGCATGCCGTCGAGCGGCGTGACGGCCACGCGCGCGTCCTCCAGCGTCAGCGCCGTCCGCAGCCGCACCGGCGCCGGCCGGTAGTCGACGCTGTAGCCCTTGCCGGGCCGGATCGGCAGCGGGGCGCCGAGCTTGCGCGACAGCGGTCCGCTCCACACGCCGGCCGCCAGCACGAGGACGTCCGCCGCGTACTCGGCGCCGCTCTTCGTCACCACGCCCGTCACCGCGGCGCCCTGCTTGACGAAGCGCTCGACGCCGTCGTGCTCGTGGATGCCGACACCGAGCTCGCCGCAGCGCTCGACGAGACCGCGGATCAGCGAGTCGGGCTCGACCTGCCGGTCGACGGCGTAGTAGAGGCCGTGCCGGATGCGCTCGGACAACGCCGGCTCGCGATCGTGGACGCCGTAGGCGTCGAGCGGCTCGCCGTGGAAGCCGAAGCTCTCGTGCATCTCCAGCGAACCGGCGTGCGCCTCGAAGTTCTCCCGCGACTCGTAGGCGAGCAGCACACCCCCCGAGTGCTGCTCGAACTCGACGCCGTCGGCGCGGTAGGCGTCGAGCAGATCGTTGGCGTTCTCCGCGAGCCGCAGGTGCGTCCGCAGGCTGTGGGCGTAGAAGTCCGGCCGGCACGAGCGCGCCATCGTCGTCATGAATCGGAGGAAACTCGGCGAGAGCGACGGCTTGATATACAGCGGGCTCGACGGCTTGAGCATCCATTTGAGGCCCTGCAGCACGACGCCCGGCGCGGGCACGGGCCCGTTCTCGCCGAGCGCGATCCGCGCCGCGTTGCCGTGCGACGCCGCGGCCCCCACCGCGTGCGCCTCCAGCACGACGACCTCGCACCCGGCCTTGGCGAGACGGTAGGCGGAGGCGAGCGCCACCACCCCGCCCCCGACGACGACGACCCGCATCGACTCCCCTCCCACCGGCGATTGTCTGACAATCTCTGTGGGACGGAACACTATGGCGCGACGGCCGGGGGTGTCAACACCCCTCCCGCGACATCAGCTTCGACGTGCCGTGAGCAGCAGATACTCCCAGTCGAACCGCCCGTCGGCGGCGCCGAACCGGTCGCCGAGCGCCTCCAGCGCCGCATCGAGCGCGGCAACCCTCGCCGGGTCGGCGGCGTTGGCCGCGTACACCGCCATGGTGGGCCCGTACGTCGACGCGAAGTACTCGCGGAAGGCACGACCGGAGCCGAGATGATCGAGCCGGATCGTGCGTCGCTCGCACACGACGCCGGTGACGCCGTCGCCGAGCAGCCCGCGGACGTGCGCCTCGTCGCCCCACAGCGGCGGCGGCTGCGCTCCCGGCGGGGGCGGCGGTGCGTACGGCTTCATCGTCGCGAACAACTGCCCGACGAGGCCCTCCGGCGTCCAGCTGAGCAGTCCGATGCGTCCGCCCGGCCGGGTGACCCGCAACAGCTCGGCGGCGCCGCGGTCGTGGTGCGGCGCGAACATCACGCCGATGCACGACATGACGACGTCGAAGGAGGCGTCGGCGTACGGCAGGTGCTCGGCGTCGGCGACGTCCCAGGTCAGCGAGAGGCCGTCGGCTTCGGCGTCCCGTCGGCCGGCCTCGAGGAGTTCGGGCGTCAGGTCGCTGGCCACGACGTCCCCGCCGGCCCGGGCCGCGCGGGTCGCCGCATTGCCGGTGCCGGCCGCGACGTCGAGCACCCGCTCCCCCGGCCGGATCGCGAGCGCCCCGGTGAGCACGTCCCCGAGCTCCCAGATGAGCCTGCTCAGCGCCGGATAGTCACCGGACGCCCAGACGGTCCGATGCTTGGCCTTGAGCGCCTGATCGGCGGCGTCGACCGGATTCGCCCGGTCGGTTGCGGTGTCGGTCATGATGTCTCCCTGCGTGTCGTGATCTCGTCCCTCCAGCCTGCGGCGATGCCCGCCGACCCCGCCAGTGCGACGTCTGTAGCCGCAGCGGTATCGGATCTGTACTTCACAGGTCGGACGTACTGGCGGCATCCGGCCGGCCGCGCTGTAGTGGGAGGGGTCGGGTGCACAGCGGAAGGTGAGTCGATGGCGTCCTCGTACGGGCAGTTCTGCCCCGTGGCCAAGGCGATGGAGGTGCTCGACGAGCGGTGGACCCTGCTCGTCGTCCGTGAACTGCTCGCGGGCAGCAGCCGATTCAACGAGATCCGGCGCGGCGTGCCCCGCATGTCGCCGGCACTGCTGTCCAAGCGACTCCGCACGCTCGAGCGGGTCGGTGTGGTGCGCCGGAGCACAAGCGGCAGGACGACGTCGTACACCCTCACCGAGTCCGGGCAAGACCTCGCGCGGGTCGTCGAGGCGCTCGGCCTGTGGGGCATGCGCTGGGTCGGCGATCTCGGCGAGGACGACTACGACCCGCACCTGCTCTTCTGGGACGTGCAACGCACCATCCCCGTCGACGCGTGGCCGCGGCGGCGCACGGTCGTGCGATTCGTCTTCGACGACGTCGCCGCCCGGGTCTCACGGTGGTGGATCGTGGTCGACGGCGACGACATCGACGTCTGCGACGCCGATCCGGGCCACGACGTCACCGCGTCCGTGCACACCGGGTTGCGAGTACTCACCCGCATCTGGCGCGGCGAGCGGCCGTGGCCCGACGCGATCCGGTCCGGCGCCGTCCGCATCGAGGCCGCCCCGGACGTCGCCCGGGTGCTGCCGGGGTGGTTCGGGGACTCGGCGGCGGCGCAACTGCTCCGGATGCAGACGCCGGCGGCCTCGTAGAACCGCGGCCTCGTAGAAACCGCAGCCTCGTAGAACCGTTGCGGCGCGGCGAGATTGTCTGACAGTATTCGGGCCTCAGGACGTCTCGCCGCAGGAGGAACCGTGCATCGTTTCGAAGACGCCGTCGCCATCGTGACCGGCGGCGGAGGCGGCATCGGCGCCGCGATCTGCCGACGGCTCGCCGACGAGGGCGCGCACGTCGTCGTCTGCGACATCGCCGAAGAGCTCGCCGACGCCGTCGTCGCCGACATCCGCGAGCGCGGCGGACGCGCCGAGACCGCGGCCGTCGACATCACCGATCCGGCCGCCTGCCAGACGCTCGCCGCCGGCATCGTCGCTGCTCACGGGCGGATCGACGTGCTGGCCAACAACGCGGGCATCAACCGCCGCGGCCCGCTGCTCGACCTCACCGACGACGATTGGGCCGCGACCTTCGCCGTCAACGTCGACGCGATCTTCCACCTCAGCCGGGCCGTGCTGCCGCATATGGTGGCCGCCGGCCGGGGCGCCATCGTCAACACCGCCTCGCAGTGGGGCCTGTATCCGGCGCCGGGGCACATCGCCTACAACACGTCGAAGGCGGCGGTCGTCGCGTTCACCCAGAACCTCGCCCGCGACTACGCGCCGCACGGCGTCCGCGTCAACGCCGTCGCCCCGGGCGAGATCCGGACGCCGATGCTCGAAGCCGGCCTGGCGCGGGCCGGCCGCACCGTCGCCGAGCTCGACGCCAAGGTGCCCTTCGGCCGCATCGGACGTCCCGAGGAGGTCGCCGCGCTGGTCGCCTTCCTCGCCTCCGACGAGGCCCCGTTCATCTGCGGCGCGATCGTCGAGATCACCGGCGCGCAGGCGGTGTCGTGACGAGCCTCGCCGGACGCACCGTCCTCATCACCGGTTCCTCCCGCGGCATCGGCGCGGCGACCGCCCGCGTCGCCCACCGCGAGGGCGCGACGGTGATCGTGCACTACGCAAACTCCGCCGGCCCCGCCGAGGCGCTGGCCGCCGAGCTCGGCGACCGCGTCCACCTCGTCCGCGGCGACCTGACCCACCCGGCCCAGACCCGTGCGGTGTGGAACGCCGCCGTCGCGGCCGCCGGCCACGTCGACGTGCTGGTCAACAACGCCGGCGCCTGGCTGCCGTCCCCGCTCGGCGACGGTTGGGACGCCGGCTGGCGCGCCAACCTCGCGCTCAACCTGCAGGCGCCCGCCGACCTGTGCCGCTACGCCATCGAGCATTTCCGGACGCGCGGCGGCGGCATCATCGTCAACCTGGCCAGCCGGTCGTCCCATCGCGGCGACGACGCCGACCACCTCGCCTACGGCGCCGCCAAGGGCGGGTTGCTGGCGCTCACCAAGGGCATCGCCCGCGGCTTCGCCGGCGAGAACATCCTGGCCTACGCCGTCGCACCCAGTTGGGTGGCGACGGACCTGGCCGCCGACGGCATCGACGCCGAGGCCGCCGCCGCGCTGCCGCTCGGCGAGCCGATCCCACCGGCCGAGGTCGCCGAGACGATCGTCTTCCTCGCGTCCGGCCGTGCGCGGCACGCGACCGGCGCTACGGTCGACATCACCGGCGCCGACTACGTCCGCTGAGCGCTGGATCATCGATCCCCGGACCGCCCAGGAGGAGTCATGTTCCGGCATGTGGACCAGCCCCTCCGGGTGGGCCCGTTCGAGCTCCGCAATCGCGTCTACCTGCCCGCCCACCAGCCGGGCCTCGCCGAAGGCGGCCGCGTCTCCGACGAGTACGTCGCCTACCACCGGCAACGCGCCCGCGCCGGCGTCTGCATGCAGGTCACCGGCGCCACGCCGATCGCGCCGTCGGCGGAGTGGGCCGACACCTGCCTGTGGAACATCGACGACTCCGTCATCCCCGGCTATCGGCGGCTCGGCCGCGCCGTCCGCGCGGAGGGCAGCCGCATGCTCGCCCAACTCATGCACCCCGGCCCCACCGAGTACGAGGGCCCCGACGTCTTCGGCCCGTCGCGCGATTTCTCCGAGGTCTCCCGGCAGGTGGTCGTGCCCGCGACGCACGAGCAGATCGAGACCGTCATCGCCGACTACGCGGCCGCGGCGCGACGCTGCGTCGAGGGCGAGCTCGACGGCGTCGAGATCAGCGCCGCGCACGGCGGCTTCGTCGCCGCCTTCCTCAGCCCGCTGACCAATCACCGCGACGACGAGTTCGGCGGCGACTTCGACCGCCGGCTCGAGGTCGCCTTCCGCATCCTCGACGCCGTCCGCGCCGAACTCGGGCCGGGCCGCCTCCTCGGCATCCGGCTCGGCGTCGACGACCTCAACCCCGGCGGCCTGCGCCCCGCCGACGGCGCCGAGATCGCCCGGGCCGTCGAGTCGCGCGTCGACTACATCAGCGTCATGGTCGGCAACAACAACCGGTTCGAGTCGCGCGTGCGCCATTGGCCGCCGACGCCGGCCGCGCCCGGCCTGTTCCGGGACGCCGCCCGCGTCATCACCGACGCCGTGCGCAAGCCCGTCGCCGCCGTCGGCCGCATCACGAGCCTCGCCCTGGCCGAGGACATGATCGCCGCCGGCGACGCCGACCTCATCGGCATGGTGCGCGCGCAGATCGCCGATCCCCGGCTCGTCCCGCTCTCCCTCGCCGACCGGTCCGCGGACGTCCGCCCCTGCATCGGCGTCAACGTGTGCACCAACGGCCTGCTCGCCCGCAAGAGGCTGGCCTGCGCCGTCAACGCCGACGCCCGCAGCTCCGCCGAGCTCGAGCGACTGCCCCGTCTGGACGGCACGACGGCGGTCGTCGTCGGCGCGGGGCCGGCGGGCCTGGAGGCCGCTCGGCGGCTCGCCGTCCGCGGCGCGTCGGTGACGCTCTTCGAGTCCGAAGCCGTGCTCGGCGGCCGGCTCGCGCAATGGAGCACGGCGCCGAGCCGGCACGAGGTCCTGACGTACGTCGCGTGGCTCGAGCGCGAACTGGCCGCCCACGGCGTCGACGTCCGACTGCGCGTGCACGCCGACGCCGACGCGGTCACCGCCCTCGCGCCGGACGTCGTCATCCTCGCCACCGGCGCGCCCGACCTGCCGGTCGACGTCCCCGGCGACGGATCCGTCGAGGTCATCACGGCCGACGAGGTCTTCACGCGGACGTTCACCGGCACCGCCGTGGTCTACGACGTACCCGGCGCGATCGACGCGATGCTCATCGCCGAGCACCTCGCCGCCACCGGCGCGGCCGTGACGCTGGCCACCTCGCGCATCCACGTCGGCGAGGGCGAGGGCGTCAACACGCTCTACCCGATGATCCGCACGCTGGCCGAGGCCGGCGTCGACGTCATCGAACGCATGCGACTGGTCGGCGTCGCCGACGGCCGGGTCCACTTGGACGGCATCTTCGGCGAGCCCTCCCGCGCCGTCCCCGCCGACCTCCTCGTCACCTGGAACGGCGGCTCGCCCGACCTCGACCTACGCACCGAGCTGGCCGCCCGGGGCATCGCCCACACCGTCATCGGCGACGCGCTGCGCCCCCGGCGCCTCGTCGACGCGACGGCCGAGGCCAAGGACGCCACCGATGGTGTCCCTGGCCGGCCGGTTCACCCGATTCATCACTGACGCCAAGCCTCAGCTCTTCGCCCCGACGAGCTCCGCCCCCGCTTCCACCGCCTCATCGTCGTCGTCCAGCGGCATCGGCTTGCCGTCGAGGGCCGCCGCGAGCCGCACCGTGTCGAGCTGACCCTCCCATTTGGCGACGACG
>JBGANR010000016.1:0-126261 GCA_044222225.1 Mycobacteriaceae bacterium | reverse complement strand
TCAACTCTGTACGTAGATGATCCGCCATCGCATACCCGACCACCTTCTTCGAGAAACAATCCAGCACCGTCGCCAGATACAACCAGCCTTCACCGGTACGGATATATGTGATGTCACCGACCAGCTTATGCCCCGGGGCAGATCGTGTCAGATCGTTTGTGTGAGGGGCGGATGCTTCTGACTGATCGGAGACACTGATGACCATGATCGACAAGCGGGCGCGTGAGGAGCGTCGACGGGCCCAGTGTGAGGGCGTGGAAGCCCTTGAGGCCTCGGGCGCGCTCGATGCCCTCTACGCGAAGATCGATGCTGGCGAGGTGCGTCTGGAGGGGAAGGACGGGCTGATCCAGCAGCTGATCAAGGCGGGTTTGGAGCGTGGTTTGCAGGCCGAGTTGTCCGGGCACCTGGGCTACGACAAGGGCGATCCTGAGGCCGGCCGCTACCCGAACTCCCGGAACGGGTACTCGGCGAAGACCGTCGCGACCAGCGTCGGTGATGTCGAGCTCGCGATCCCCAGGGACCGCGAGGGGTCGTTCACGCCCACGCTGGTGCCCAAGGGCTCTCGACGCGTCGGCGGGCTCGACGACATGATCGTCTCGCTCTACGCCGGCGGCATGACCGTCCGCGATATCGAGTACCACCTGGTATCCACGGTCGGGACCGAGATCAGCCGCGAGACGATCTCGAAGATCACCGACGAGGTCCTCGACGAGGTGATCGCCTGGCAGCAGCGGCCGCTCGAGTCGTTCTATCCGGTGATCTATCTCGACGCGATCATCGTGAAGGTCCGCGACGGCGCGCACGTGCGGAACAAGGCCGCGCATCTGGCGGTCGGTGTCGACATGGACGGCGTCAAGCACATCCTGGGCATCTGGATCCAGGCTGTCGAGGGCGCGAGGTTCTGGGCCGGGGTCTGCGCGCAGCTCGCCAACCGCGGCGTCGCCGACGTCCTCATCGTCTGCTGTGATGGGCTGACCGGATTCCCCGAGGCGATCGAAGCGACCTGGCCGCAGTCGACGGTCCAGACGTGCGTCGTGCACCTGATCCGCTCGGCGATGCGGTTCGTGAGCTACAAAGACCGTAAGACGGTCGCCGCCGCGCTCAGGCCGATCTACCAGGCCTCCGACGAGGACGCCGCGCTGACCGCACTGACCGAGTTCGCCGCGTCCGATCTCGGCCAGGTGAACCTGAACACGGTCCGCGTGTTCGAGGACGCCTGGGACCGGTTCACACCCTTCCTCGCGTTCCCGCCGATGCTGCGACGGGTGATCTACACCACGAACAGTATCGAGTCGCTGAACTACCAGCTCCGCAAGATCATCAAGAACCGCGGCCACTTCCCGTCCGATGACGCGGTCGTGAAGCTGCTCTGGCTGGCGATCTGCAACATCGAGGACAAACGCGCCCGTGACCGCCTCAAGGAACGCGGACGACCCCGAGGGGCCAAGCGCAACGCCGAGGGCCGACTTGTCGAGGGCCAGATCACCACAAACTGGAAGCAAGCCCTCGCCCAACTCGCACTCGCCTACCCCGACCGGATCCAGCCCTACCTCTAACAATCCAGCGACACCCACTCACACAAAAGACTTGACAAGCTCGTGCTGGCAGCTCGACGCGACCGAGTACGTCCTCACCGGCGGCCGCAAGTGCGTGATCTTCCAACTCATCGACGACCACTCCCGTTACGCGGTCGCCTCACACACGGCCTGGGGTGAGACCGCGGACGCCGCGATCACGATCCTCGACAAGGGCATCACCGCGCACGGCGTCCCGCAACGTCTGCTCAGCGACAACGGGGCCGCACTCAACCCGTCTCGGCGCGGCGACGCCGGCCGGCTCGTCGAGCACGTATCCGCACTGGGGGTCGAGGCGATCACCGGTAAACCCTATAGGCCGACGACACAGGGCAAGAACGAACGCTTCCACCAGACCCTGTTCCGCTGGCTCGACAAGCAGCCCCTCGCCTCGTCGCTAGAGGAACTGCAGACACAGATCGACGCTTTCGACCACGTCTACAACACCGAGCGTCCACATCAAGGACTGCCCGGGCACATCACACCCGAGACCGCGTGGAACGCCACACCCAAGGCCGACGCACCCCGCCCCAAGCCCGACGAGCCCACCCCGCCAGGGGCGATGCCCGGCTCGCCGACACACCCCGCCCGGACGCGAACGCTGACACTACGCACGAACGGCAGCATCCGCCTACGCAACGTCACCTACATGATCGACGGGCAACGCGCCGGACAGAACGTACACGTCATCGAACACGGGGACTCCATCACCGTCACCGATCCCGACGGCACCCTCCTCATCGAACACACCCGCCCCGCCCCCGGAATCAGTTACGTCGGCAACGGCCGCCCCCGAGGCCGCCGACCCCGAACCAACGATGTGTCACCGAAGTCCTGACACACCAACCGTCACCGAAGTCCTGACACAGAACTGTCACCCATGTCCTGAGACATCACATTGCGGGTCGTAGCAGAGCTCCGGCACAGTTGACGCGCCTCGCGCTCGGTCTGCTTCCTGGCCTGGTGCTCCCGGGTGCGGGTCTTCCCGAGCAGCACGATGTTTACTGGGCCGATGACGACCATCATGAGAGCACTCCAGGTGCAGACGAGCACCTCGAGGTGGGACCATCGAGGGCCGCTGTTCTCGATGAGGACGGTGTACCCGGCAGTGACGCTCAAGTAGGGACCGCTAGCAACACCGCCGGCACGCCACCACTTCAGGCCGCTTCTAGCGCGGACCAGGTCAAGCACGGTGTTGCTCGGTATGTACCGACGCAGGAAGCAGCGGACCTCTGTGCTGGCGGTCAACAGCAGGCGGATCATGGTGGGCCCCTCTCAACACACGAGTCGTTGCCGAGACGGTGCGCGGAGAGTTACCCGAAGGTCTGCCGTGAACGGCCCAAAGGGCAGGAGAAATCCGTCCCGCTTTGAAGCGCTACGCCGCGGTATCGATGTCGGGAAGGCCCCCGTCGGCGCGCGGCTTCAGGGCTCCAGATCCACTTCGACGCCGGATACTGCCGCGTACCGATTCGTGCCGGAGTAGTGCAGTACCCCGCGCCCCGGAGCCGGCCGGAATCGCACCTCCGCGATCCCGTTCGCCCCGACGGATGCGGCGATCACCTCGTGGCGACCGTCGTCGGCATTGAGCTGCATCAAGACAGTGCCGTCGGACGGCGGCGGGCCGCCCGCGGGCGACGTGACTCGCACCACCAGGACCCCAGGGGAGCGCTCGACTACCCGAAGGTCAGTCCGTGCGGTGGTGACGGCCACGAGCGTGACCCCCGAGCCCGTGCGCGGTACGCATCCGGTGGCTGGGAACCACGTGCGCAACCACGAACGTCCTTCCGGATACCGGCGCTCGATGGCGTCCCAGATGCTGGTGGCCAGCGACTCCACCTCCAGACATACCGGCCGGGTCTGGCCCGGCTCCAGGTGCAGCCATTGGTGGTCGACGAAGGTGCGATAGGCGTTGGTGTCCTGAGCCAGTTCGACCAGTGCGCTCGCCGCGTAAGGGTACGGATTGTGGACTTCGACGTAGGACACCTCACGGGTTGCCGGCGAGGACGGCTTCGACTCGATCTTGAAGTAGTTCGACCACGCGAGGTTGTTGTCGATGTCGGGCTCGTCCGCGGCGGCTCCGGGCACTCGAGTGTAGCGGTCGATCCGGGCCTGTATGCAGAAGTGCGCATCGTGGTCGGGCGACCACTGGGTCTCGAACTCCACGGTTTGGCCCGCCTTGACGTCCTTGGTGACTGGTTCGCCCAGGTCGATCCACCGTTCAGAGTCCTTGTCGTCGGTGTTGAACGGCAGCACTTTGAACTGCACTGTGACGTTGGGCGCGTCGAGCCCACCCAGATTGTGGATCTTGGCCACGACCCGGTTCGGCTTGATGCTCGAGTCGGTTACGATGATCGGACGATTCAGCCACGCCTTGTCGGCGTCGCTCAACTCGTTGCGGATCTCGATGTCCGGGCTCTTGTAGTCGCCCTCCTCGCCGTTGTTGTTGACGATGGATGGGTCGGGGGCAGAGACTGCGCCCACCTTCACCCGGACTTTGGCTGTGGTGCCGTTCATCGAGATCACTTCGAGCCGGAACTGCGACGGCGCTTGGCCTTCCGCGTCGAGGTGCTCGTAGTCGTTCCCGGCCACCAGGACCGAGCCCTCGCCGTCCCCGTCGTCGAGCAGCAGGATGATGGGCCGCCGTTTGTCGGCCGAGATCGGCGGCAGTTCGTATTTGGTCGCGTCGTAGCCCATCACCTTCCCGCCGGTGAAGACCGTGCCCTGGTCGCCGACCCTGGCCGGACGCGGCACCCGGTATTCGAAGAACCACGACAGGCGCGGTGCCACCTTCAGCTCGACAGCGGCGAAACTGCCGCCCGGGGGAAGGCCGTCGGAAATCGCGGTCAGGTCGAAGATGGCGTCCTCGGCGGACCCGTACGTGAACGACCGGACCTGTCCCGGCTCTAGAAACCCGAGGAGCAGCTTGTGTCGAGCCGAGAGGTGCGGCAGCCCCGTCTGGTTGCCCATCAGCTCCCTCTGCCCGAGATCGCGCGCCCGCATGTCGACGGTGTAGCTGGTGTCCATATAGAGGTCGTCGAGGCCCAGCGTGTGGCCGAGTTCGTGCGCGGAGACCTCGACGTTAGTGAAGCCCACCGCCGTGGTTTGGTCGTGGGGCATGCCGACCTTGGCGACGGTCACCGAGACGTCCTTGCCGGCGCCGTCTTTGGCGTTGACCTTGTACGCCCGCTGCTGCGCGCGCGGCCAGATGTAGTTGGTGGCGCTGGTCGAGCGGAAGATCAGGAAGATCGCGTCCACCTGAGTCCAGTCGGTGACGCTCTGCAGCGCCGACGCGACCCGCTGTACGACATCGTCCTTCACAAACCATTGGTTCGTGCCCGTCGGCATGGAGAACCAGTCGGTCCAGGTGCCGTCGAGCTGGACCGGGCCTTGTACCGATCCGGTGACCAGTTCGACCGAGAGCCGGTTGCCCGACATCTCCCGGTAGAAGTCGTTGACGCCGTTGGCGCCGACCAGCACGTCGCGCCAGGTCGTCTGCGCGGTCGCGATGGTCGGCGCCGGGGCAGTCGGGGTGACGGTGGTCGACCAGCGGGCGTCCTTTGTGTCGACCAGCGCGGCGAGCACCCGCCACTTCGAGGTCGCCTTGCCGGTGCCGTCCTTAGGGCTCTTGGCACCCACGTCGTCGACACCCTTCACGGCGGCGAGCGTGCGCAGCACTGGTGGGTGGACGGGCGTGTCGATCCACGACGGCGGCCCGTCGAGCGGAGACTGCGGATCGAAGCCCACCTCCAGGTGGCCGCGGCCCACCTCGGTCATGGTGGCGGAGTCTCTCACCACCACGTCGACCGGGCCCAGCGTGCTGTGGGCGAGCAGCCGGACGGAGGGGCGGTGGGGGTCCAGGTCGGCGTTGGGGTGTTCGTCGATGGTGACGGGCCCGACGGGGTCGGTCTCGATGACAAGTTCGGACCGCGTCCAGCCAGTCACACCGGTGTCGATCTCCGCGTCCACCCACGAGCCCGGCCAGATCGGTCCCGGAGGGGCGTTCACATGGACGCCGGGCCGCAGCCCGCCGGCGGCGTTGAGCGCCAGCAGCCGCCCGGCGCCGGTGACCACCAGCAGGTCGCCGACGACGATGGCCTGGGACGGCTGGGAGATCCCACGGCCAACGAGTCGTTCCAGTGTCGGTACCGCTGCGGTCACGTCCACGATTCCGACCCGATGGGCGGGCGTGCGCTCGGTAACCAGCAGCCGGGTTCGGACGGCGTCCGCCCACGACAACAGGAACGGCGAGACCAGCCCGCCGACGACCACGGCGCTGGACCCGTCGGGGTCGTGCCTGGTCACCGCTCCGGACGCCTGTTCGGTCACGAACAGGGCGCCGTCGCCATCGATCGCCAGCCCGATCGGCTGACCGAGCCCCGTCAGCTGATTGGTGGTGGTGCCGGTGGCCAGATCAACCCGGACGACCCGCCCACCGGCGTTATCGACCACCAACGCGGCCGTACCGTCGGCGGTACGCACCACCTGGTGCGGGGCGCCGAGCCCGGTGGCCAGCACCTGCGCGTTGGTGCGGCCTGGCTGGTTCAGGTCCTGACGCAACAGGGTGCCGGTGCGCTCGGTGATCAGCGCGTCGTCGCCGACGACGCTGACCGACTCGGGCTGGCTGTACCCACCGCCCCACTCGGTGAGATCACCCTGCTCGATCGTGATGGCGATAAGCCGGCCCCCCGACCAGTCGGTGGCGAGCACGGTCCGCCGGTTCCAGATGTCGGCCCCGATGCCAGTACCGGCTATGCCGTCTGCCCAGATCTGCGGTTCAGTCATGGTTACCTCCTCAGAGACCGTTCAGGCCTGTGAGCGTAAACTCTGCATACCGCTCAGCGATAGATCAAATGCCGCATCCTCATCCTGTTGGGACTAGTGCGTGTCTTGTAACCGTTTGAGCCAGAGCACGATCCCACGGAGTAGGACACGCAGTAGTTGGCGTTGTGCTTGTCGTAGCGGGTGGCAATCCCGCGCCACTGCTTGTGCTCGTTGAATCCACGTTCGACGACGTTGCGGCCGCGGTACTTGACCGAATCGAAACGCGGCAGGCGGCCACCGGTAGAGCCCTTAGTTCTTCCGGTTCCGAATCTGATCCGCGCGTTCGGGGATCACCGCGGTGATGCCCCGCATCCGCAGGAGCGCGCGAGTCGCTGCGGACGAATACACCTTGTCCGCCAGGACGGTGTCCGGGCGAGTCCGTGGCCGGCCGCGGCCGATCCGGGGAACTCGCAGAGCGTCGAGCAGGTGAGTGAGCATCGGGCTGTCACCGCCCTGCCCGGGTCCGCAGATCACCGCCAACGGCAACCCGTGGCCGTCGACGATCATGTGGATCTTCGTCGACAACCCGCCCCGTGACCTGCCGATCCCGTGATCAACGGGTTCCTGCGCCAGATTCTTGTCATTCGATAGATCCCCCTGTGTGAGCCGCGCCGCGGGGCAGGTTCGTCCCGTGCTGGTGTGCCCGGTTGATCGTCGAATCGACACTGACGTCCCAGTCGATCAATGCTGCGGTGTCGGCGTCGGTGAGCAACACGAGCAGGATCTTCTCCCAGGTGCCGTCTTACTGAACTGGTCGTGGCGGCGCCACACCGACTGCCAGGCCCCGAACTCGGCGGGCAGATCCCGCCACGGAGCCCCGACCCTGAACCGCCAGATGATGCCCTCGATCACCGTGCGGTGATCGCGCCAAGGCCGCCCACCCTTCCGGGACGGCGTCGGCATCAACGGTTCGATCCGCCCCACATCTCATCGGTCAGGACTCGCATTCTTGACACCCACGAAATTGTGTCTCACGAACCGAAATCGGTTACGAGACACGCCCTAGGGCCAGACGGCTCTCATCAGCGGTGAGCTGGCGTAACTTTTCGAGTGCGGCTCTCGCCCGTGCTGCGTCGATCTTCTGCGCGGCTGACTCGGGCGGGTCTCCAAGGGGTGCGTCGTCATTCAACGCTGCGAACACATAACCGGATGATCAGCACCGGCCCGAGCCCTCCTGAACGACGCGCCCTGCACGGCACCCACGTTTGCGGAGTGGCTCATGGCCCTGCTGGCTGGATGGATGATTCGCTGAAGCTACTGTCGAACGTCGCCGACATCTACGAGCACGCCGACGACGCGAACCGCAGGCTGTGCACCAAGCACTATTCAAAGCGATCTACATCGACGAGGACAACGACGTGCGCGTCGGCTACAGGAACCCGTACGACGGACTGAGTATCCCCGGCCTCCACGCCGACGCCGTGAGCTGGCCGCCCAGGCAAAAAAGAGGCCAGGCGCGAACCCCGACCAAGGGTGGGCCCTTGGTCGAAAGTTCACACCTGACCCGTTTGGGTGAGTGACGGGACTCGAACCCGCGACAGCCAGAATCACAATCTGGTGCTCTACCAACTGAACTACACTCACCAAGGTCTCCGGGATCGCCGGAGCCGTGAACAGACACTACCGGTTGGAGCCCGCCGACCACAAACCGGATCCTGGTCGAGGGCGTCGTCGCAGGTCAGGCGACGCGTCAGGCCGGTCCGATCGCCGACGTCACGGCGGCGACCTGCTCCGTCGTCGGCCCCGGATCGGGGACGAAGGCCGTCGCGCGGTAGTAGCGCAACTCGCGGATCGACTCCCGGATGTCGGCGAGCGCGCGGTGGGCGAGGCCCTTCTCCGGCTGCCCGAAATAGATCCGCGGGTACCAGCGCCGCGTGAGCTCCTTGATCGAGCTGACGTCCACCATCCGGTAGTGCAGATGCGCGTCGAGAGCCGGCATGTCGCGGGCGATGAAGCCGCGGTCCGTCGCGATGCTGTTGCCCGCGAGTGGCGCCGACCTCGGCTGCGGCACGAACGTCTTGATGTAGTCGAGTACCAGGCGTTCGGCGTCGGCGAGCGTCGTCGTGGACGCCCGGACCTCGTCGGTGAGCCCGGACGCCGCGTGCATCTTGCGGACGACCTCGTTCATCCCGTCCAGGGATGCGGCGTCGGCGTGGATGACGACGTCGACGCCGTCACCGAGGATGTTGAGGTCGGAATCGGTGACGAGCGCGGCGATCTCGATCAGCTTGTCGCCGCCGAGGTCCAGGCCGGTCATCTCGCAGTCGATCCAGACGAGTTTGTCCTGCATTCGGACCATCGTAGACGTGCAGGTCAGGGCTACTTCACTCGGCGCCGAGCTTGCGGTAGAACCCTCCGACGACCGGCGCGACGACTGCGCGGGGACTGTATCCGCCGGCCACCGACATCGCCTTGGAGAGCACGCCCGGCACGACGCGCATCTTGTTTCGGCCGAGGGCGTCGAGGGAATCGCGGGCGACGGACTCCGTGGAGCTCCACAGGAAACCGGGCACCATGCGGTCGACGATGCTCGCGTCGGCGGGGTCGGGATCGGCCGTGCGCACCGGGCCCGGCGCGAGGAGCGTCACGTTGACGCCGCTGTCCTTGAGTTCGCCGCGCAATGATTCCGAGAAGGTGTTGACGAACGCCTTCGTCGCCGCGTAGGTCGCGTTGTTGGGGATCGGCATGTTGCCGGCCGCCGAACCGACCATGAGGATTCCGCCGCCGCGACGGTCGACCATGCCGGGCAGGACGGCCAGCGTCAACGTGTGCACGGCCTCGACGTTGAGGCGCACCTGCGCCCGCTCGTACTCTGCGTCGAGACCGGCGACCGGTCCGAACGTCGCGATGCCGGCGTTGTTGCAGAGGACGGCGACGTCGAGTTCGGTGAGTTCGGTTGCCAGCTCGGCAGTCTGTGCCGAGTCCGACAGGTCGGTCGGACGGACTCGGACCGCCACGCCATACTGTTCTCGCAGGTCAGCGGCCGCCGCCTCCATGAGGTCGGCGCGTCGGGCCACCATGAGCACGTCGTAACCGCGGGCGGCGAGTTCGGCGGCCAGCGCCGCGCCGATCCCGGACGACGCGCCGGTGACGACGGCCCAACGGCCGGTGGACGGGGCAGGGACGGGCATGGCGGCTCCTGGTGTCGGCGGGCGGCGTCATATCGGGCGCCTCTGGGCATCGTCGCGACAATAATCGTCGCGACGACGCTCTACGGCGCTCGATATGACGCGCGCTCGGGTCAGATCGCGGCGGCGAGCTCGGTCGCCTGCCGGATTGCGCGCTTCGCGTCGAGTTCGGCGGCCACATCGGCGCCGCCGATGACGTGCGTCGTCACCCCGGCCACGGTGAGCTCGTCGAGCAGGTCCCGCACGGACTCCTGGCCGGCGCACAGCACGATCGTGTCGACGTCGAGCACGCGCGGCGGAGCGCCGACCTCGTCGTCGAAGCTGATGTGCAGTCCGTCTGCGTCGATCCTGTCGTAGCGCACGCCCGAGAGCTGCTCGACGCCCTTGGCCTTGACGGTCGCGCGGTGCACCCAGCCGCTCGTCTTGCCGAGGCCGCGACCCTGCCGGCTCGTCTTGCGTTGCAGCAGGTAGACGGTGCGGGCGCTCGGCTCGACATGCGGCTTGACGAGGAAGCCGGGGACGCGTCCGTCCCGGGTGACGCCCCATTCCGCCTCCCAGGCCGGCAGATCGAGGGTGGGGGAGGACGGCGTCGTGAGGAACTCGGTGACGTCGAATCCGATGCCGCCGGCGCCGATGACGGCGACGCGGTCGCCGACCGGCTTGCGGCCGAGAACGGCGTCGGCGTAGGTGACGACGCGTGCGTCGTCGATCCCGGCGATGTCCGGCATCCGCGGGATGACGCCGGTGGCGAGGACGACGTCGTCGTACCCGCCGGAGACGAGGTCCTCTGCCGTGATCCGGACGCCGAGCCGGACGTCGACGCCGGTGACCTCGAGCCGGCGCCGGAAGTAGCGCAGCGTCTCGGCGAACTCCTCCTTGCCGGGGATCCGCGCGGCTATGGCGAACTGGCCGCCGACGTCGTCGGCGGCCTCGAACAGGGTGACCGCGTGTCCGCGCTCGGCGAGATTCGTCGCGGCCGCCAGGCCGGTCGGACCGGCTCCGACCACCGCCACCGACCGGCGCCGGCGCGTCGGCCCGAGGACGAGCGTCGTCTCGCGTCCGGCCCGCGGATTGAGCAGGCAGGACACCTTTTTGCCGACGAAGGCGTGGTCGAGGCAGGCCTGGTTGCACGCGATGCAGGTGTTGATCTCGTCGGCGCGGCCGGCCGCCGCCTTGTTGGCGAAGTCCGGATCGGCGAGCAGCGGCCTGGCCATCGAGACGAGGTCGATCTTGCCTCGGGTGAGGATCTCCTCGGCGGCCTCGGGTGTGTTGATCCGGTTCGATGCGATCACGGGCACACCGACCTCGTCGGCGAGCGCCTCGGTGTATCGGACGAATGCGCCGCGCGGCACGGAGGTGACGATCGTCGGCACCTGCGCCTCGTGCCAGCCGATGTCCGTGTTGATCGCCGTCACGCCCTCCTGTTCGAAGGACTTGGCGAGCAGCACGATGTCCTCCCACGTCTGCCCGTCCGGAACGAAGTCGGCGATCGACTGCCGGAAGATGACCGGGTACTCGTCGCCGACCGCCTTACGGACGGCCCGCAGCACCTCGACGGCGAACCGCTGCCGCTTCTCCGGCGAGCCGCCCCAGGCGTCGGTGCGACCGTTGCTGTGCTCGCAGAGGAACTGGTTGATGAGGTAGCCCTCGCCGCCCATGATCTCGACGGCGTCGTAGCCGGCGCGCTTGGCGAGTTTTGCGGCGTGTCCGAAGCTCCAGATCGTCGCCTTGACGACGGCGTCAGGCATGCGGATGGTCTGGAACGGGTGGATCGGCGACTTCTGCCACGTCGGGCCGAACTTGAGCGGCGTGTAGCCGTAGCGGCCCGCGTGCAGGATCTGCATTGCGATCCTGCCGTCGTGCTTGTGCACCGCGGACGTCAGCTGTCGATGGCGGAGGACGTCGACGTGATTGGTCATCGAGTTGGCGAAGGGCAGCAGCAGGCCGGTGCGAGTCGGCGCGATACCGCCGGTGACGATGAGCCCGGCGCCGCCCTTCGCCCGTTCGGCGTAGTACGCCGCGAGCTTGGGGACGTCCCAGATGCGATCCTCGAGCCCGGTGTGCATCGAGCCCATGACGATGCGATTGCGCAGCGTCATCGAGCCGAGCCGAAGTGGTGAGAAGAGGTGCGGGTATGGGCTGTTCATGGGACCTTCATTCGTCTGATCGGTCGTGCCCCGGGGGCTGTTCGGAGACACGGTCGGATTCGAGGCCGGCGATGACCTCGTCGCACCAGGCGACCATCGCGTCGGCGAGCGTGATGCCGCCGCGCAGCACGAGGTAGCGGTGCAGCTTGGAGCCGTGCAGTGAGGCGGGATCGGGGAACTCGTCGGCGTAACCCTCATAGGCGGCGAGGTAGTCGGCGAACAGTTCACGACGCGCCTTGACGGTGGCGATGACCGCCTCGACATCGCCGAACGACGCGGCGCGGATCTTCACCGACAGCTCGTCGCGCAGTCGCCAGGCACCGGCCGGGCGTCCGACCCAGTCACGCAACTCGCGACGCCCGGCCTCCGAGAGCGTGTACACCTTCTTGTCCGGACGGCCGTCCTGCGGCACGGTCTGGAACTCGACAAGACCCTGGTCATGGAGCTTCTTGAGCGTCTTGTAGGTCTGCTGGTGGGTCGCGGACCAGAAATGCCCGATCGACCGGTCGAACTGTCTGCTCAGTTCGTAGCCGGTCCCGGGGCGCTCAGCGAGCGACGTGAGGATGGCGTGCTCGATGCTCACATCGTCGGACTATACGCCTTGTTGCTATGCAATCAAGTGCATAGTGCAGGCGTCAGCGGCCCGCGACGCGCCGCACGGTCCGGACGGCGACGACCACCCAGGCGGCGACGAGTGCGACGAACAGCGCGGCGGCGAGCCCGGCGAGCCACGCCGACCCGGTGTGCCGGGCGAGGCCCGCGACGCCCGTCACGCAGGTTCCAAGCGGGAAGGTGAACGACCACCACGTCATCGAGAAGGGCAGGCCGCGGCGGATCGCGCGAGCGATGTGCCGTCCGGCCACGACGGACCACACGGCGGCGATGAGAAGCGCAGCGGTGGCGTAGCCCTCGTACAGCCGGTCGCCGGACGATTCGCCGAGCAGAAGCGCGGCGGTCGCCGACTGCCCGAGCGGGCCGAGCACGATCCACAGCGTCGGCAGGCGATCGGCCGGGCCGGGGCCGTTGCGGAACACCTCCGCCGTGATGGCGACGATGATCGGTGCGGCACCCACGATGACCAGCACGAACTGTGCGTATGAGGCCGCGAGGAGCGGCGTCCGGAGCGCGGGGACGTGCAGTGCGAGTTGCGCTCCGCCGGCGGCCGACACCATCGGCGGGACGATCGCCATGAGACGTCCGGCGGTCGGTCTGCCGAAATCTGTCGCTGAGCGGGTCGACGCGGCGACTATCGACGCGTTGCGCCGCTCAGCGACAGGTACCGGACAGTCAGTGACGGACCACGGCGGAACGACGGCGGTGATCCACGCGAATCCGGCGAGTCCGAGTGCGGTGCCGACGCACCACAGCGCGACCGCGACCGGGATCGTCGCGGCGCCGAGAACCGCGTGGCCGAACATCAGTGTCGACGTGCCGACCGTCAGCACGCCCATCGGAGCGGCGCCGAGGAAATGTGCCATGACGGGGTGTCGAAGGACGGCGTGCGCCGCATGTGGGCGTCGGTGCCAGCCGACCGCGGTCACGACCGTGATGATCACGAGCAGACAGCAGGCGAGCGCCCACGCCGCTGTTCCGAGTGCGCGCTGAGCCGGGGACGCCGGGAGTACGGCCGCGGCGCAGACCGCGAGGCATCCGGTGCCCATCACGGTCGCGAACCAGTTCGGCGTGGGGACGTCGAAACCGGGACTGAGCCGGGCGACGACGCCGTCGAGCGGCCGGGTGGTCGTGGGCGCGGTGACGGTCATGGTTCCAGCGTGGTTCGGCGGGGCCGGTTCCGGAACGGCGATATGCTGAGGACGTCACAATCAAAGATTGTGGAAGGAGAACGGTGACCGGGGACGACGTCGATCTCACCGCATTGCGAGTGCTGCGCATCATCTCAGAGTCGGGCAGCCTGACGTCGGCGGCACGGGCGGTCGGTGTCACCCAGCAGGCCGTCTCGGCGCGGGTGGCCAGGCTGGAGCGACGGGTCGGGACGCCGCTCGTCAGCCGCGATCGGCGGGGCGCGCGGCTCACCGACGCCGGCGCGCTCGTCGTCGAATGGTCGCTGCCGTTGCTTGCAGCGGCCGACGAGGTCGCTGAGTCGCTGGCCGCGCTGCGGCGGACGGGCGGCGGAAGGTTGCGTGTGGCGGCGAGCCTCACTGTCGCCGAATACCTCGTGCCGCGATGGCTCGCGGCCTTGCGCGGCGCCGGCGGCACGTTGTCGACGGAGTTGTACGCCGAGAACAGCGACGCCGTCGTCGCCGACGTCCGGCGCGGGCGGGTCGACCTCGGCGTCGTCGAGACGCCCGACGTCCCCGGCGATCTGGAGACACGTCGGTTGGGGGTCGACGAACTCGTGGTCGCCGTCGGTCCGCGGCATCCGTGGGCCGCTCGGCAGCGTCCGATCACGCCGCGGATGCTGGCGACGACGCCGCTCGTCGTGCGTGAGTCGGGTTCGGGCACGCGCCGCGCGGTGGAGCGCGCGCTGGCCGCGCAGACCGAGCCGCTCGCGCTTGCCGAGCCCGCGGCGGAACTGCCGACGACGGCCGCGATCCGCGCGATGGTCGCCGCCCCCGGCTCGCCGCCGACGGTGACGAGCCGTCGGGCCGTCGCCGACGACGTCGCGCTCGGGCGCCTCGTCGTCGTCGCGACGCGGGGCCTCGATCTGGCACGTCCCATCACCGCTGTCTGGCCGCGGGGGACGCGGCCGTCCGCGGCCGCCGCCGAGTTGCTGCGAGTCGCGACGGTCTGAGGGCGCTCAGGCCGTGAGTGCCCGGCGGGCCTGCACGGCCC
Source organism: Mycobacteriaceae bacterium (assembly GCA_044222225.1). Classification (GTDB taxonomy): domain Bacteria; phylum Actinomycetota; class Actinomycetes; order Mycobacteriales; family Mycobacteriaceae; genus JBGANR01. The sequence goes on along the minus strand of JBGANR010000016.1, from coordinate 111,798 downwards.
CGGGACCGGTCAGCGCGTCGAGACCGGCCGGCCTGCCGGTGAGGACGAGCAGGATGTCGGCGATCGGGCCGCGGGCCGGCGCGCCGTCGCCGAGAGTGAGGTCGGCGTCCGTCGCCTCGAAGCGGACGCCGCGGAACCGTCTACGGGAGCCGAAGAGCAGGCCGACGCGCCAGACCCGTTCGGCGCCGTCCACCGCGCCGCTGCGGTCCATCGGCATCTCGCGGCCGAGCGGACGCGCGATGTCCTGCGCGTGGATGAGTGTGTCGAAGAGGATGTTCTTGTAGTTCGTCGGCCCCGGCAGGATGCGAGAGGTGGCGTTTTCGCGCAGCATTCGTGCCGAATCGGTGCCGATGCGCTCGGCGATGTCGATCGTCGCGTTGCGAATCAGGCCGTGATAGCTGCCGCGAGCTTTGATCAGTTCACGGAGGAGCGTCGCCGTCGGCGGCGGTTGCGTCACGCTCGCCACGTGGGCGGCGACGTCGCGGACGCGCCAGGCGGTACAGAGTGACGGCGTGTCCCATTCGGCGTCGGTGAGTGAGTCGAGCAGGTCGGCGAGTGCGATGCGCTGGGCGGCGATGATGGCCCAGGCGGGGTCGGGATCCATGGCGTGGCCTTCCATAGTGAGCCGATGCCTAGTCAGTTAGACTGACTATATTGGTCAGTCTAGCTGACTGACTAGATCGGGGGAAGGGGCCCATCGTGAAGCGAAACGTCGGCGTAGACATGTTCGTCGCGCATCGGGCGATGGAGCGACGGGTACACGCGGCCGTGGAGGCGGCCGGGTTCGACGTCACGTTGGCGCAGGGACGGATCGCCGCGCGGATCGGTCCCGAGGGGACGCGACTCACCGAGCTCGCCGCGCAGGCTCAGGTGACGAAGCAGACCGCAGGCGTACTCGTCGACCAGCTGGAACGAGCGGGCGTCGTCGAGCGCGTCGCCGACCCCGATGACCGGCGAGCCCGGCTCATCCGGTTCACCGAGCTTGGCCGGCAGGCGGTGGCGATCGGCAACGCCGAGGCCGCGGCCGTCGAGAAGGAATGGGCCGAACTCCTCGGTGCGCGTCGGATGGCCGCCCTGCGGGACGCGTTGACGGTGCTGCGTGAGGTGACGGACCCGGACGCGTAGCCTCTAGCCGAACGTCCGATAACGCCTGATGGTAGGAGCCGGGATGTCGTGGGTCGATCATGCGGTGTGGTGGCACGTCTATCCACTCGGCTTCTGTGGGGCGCCGATCCATCGTGAGCAGACGGTCGGCCCCCGATTGCGCCGGTTGAGCGGGTGGCTCGACTACGCGATCGAACTCGGCACGTCCGGCCTGCTGCTCGGACCGGTCTTCGAGTCCACGAGCCACGGCTATGACAGTGTCGATCAGTTCCGTATCGATCCGCGCCTCGGCGATGACGAGGATTTCGACCACTTGATCGCGGGGTGTCGGGAGCGTGGACTGCGTGTGGTGCTGGACGGCGTGTTCAGCCACGTCGGTCGCGAGCACCCGCTGCTCGCACAGGCACTCGCCGAAGGCCCGGCGGGTGAGGCTGCGTCGCTGTTCGACATCGACTGGAACGCCCCCGGCGGTCCGGAGCCGCGAGTGTTCGAGGGGCATGGAGCGCTCGTTCGATTGAATCACGGCAGCCGGCGGGCCATCGATTACACCGTGCGGGTGATGAACCATTGGCTTGATCGTGGAGTCGACGGTTGGCGTCTTGACGCCGCCTATTCTGTCGACCCGGCGTTCTGGGCTGCCGTTCTGCCGCGCGTACGTGCCGATCACCCGGACGCGTGGATTCTCGGCGAGGTGATTCACGGTGACTACAGCGCTTTCGTGGCGAATTCCAGTGTCGATTCGGTGACGCAGTACGAGCTGTGGAAGGCGATCTGGTCCAGCATTTCCGACCGCAATCTCTTCGAGTTGGCATGGAATCTCGGACGGCACGACGAGTTCATTCGTTCCTTCGTGCCCAACACCTTCATCGGCAATCATGACGTGACGCGCATCGCCAGCACGCTCGGCCACGACGGCGCGGTCGTGGCTGCCGCGGTTCTCCTGACGGTCGGCGGAATCCCGTCGATCTACTACGGCGACGAACAGGGTTACACCGGCGTCAAGGAAGAACGTGTCGGCGGTGACGACGACGTCCGGCCGGTGTTTCCAGAGACGCCGGCCGAACTCGCGGCGTGGGGCACCGATGTCCATCGCGCCTATCAGGACCTCATCGGCCTGCGGCGTCGCCATCCGTGGCTGGTGCGGGCGACGACCGAGACGCTGAGCCTGGTGAATGAGCACTTCGTGTATCGGGTCACCGGAGGTGGTGACCGTCTCGATGTCGAGATCGACCTGGCGGGGCGAGGGGCCGTCTGTGGTGATCCGCGATGCCGGGGGCGGCGTGCTGGCGGTACGGCGTGGCGTAGCGCTGTTGCGAGTGGCTGCGCGGCTGCCGACGAGCGATGCGATCAGTCGGTGTTCGCGTGCACCGAGATCTCGGGCTCGATGAAGGCGTCGATCATCGCGCGATAGGTGCGTTCGACGACGTCCGGCGCAGCGCCGTTCTCGTCGGCGAGTGCGCGGACCTTGGCGATCACCCGCGTCGGCGCGCGGGTGCTCGGACGAATCAGGTGTCGCCGCGCTTGAGTTCACCACGGCACGGACGACCCAGGCTTGACGCTCGGCGATGAGCCCGACGATCCCTGGCGTCCAAGGAATCGATTGCGGTACGGATCTCGTTCAATGGCGTCGACGGCGGTTATCGTACTTATCATAGACTTATCTGCAATACATTCGGAATGCCTCCCGCTCTTGTTATCGTGACGCGGGCGCACGCGCACGGTGCCGGCGACGGTGGAGTCGGCAGGCGTGGCTGGTTGAGGATCGGCCGCTTGGAGGATAAGGCGTTACTATATGCGCGCTATATGCGCGCAGTACCTAACTCCCAGTCCCGGGACAACCCGGCAAGAGCTGCGGAAGGCTCTCGAAGGCTCGACCTGGCTGCCGACAGCCGCGCCGGACACGCCGTGGACGCAATCCCGTATCGGGAATTATTATTGACGAGTTTCCCAGGCATTCGCGCCAACTTCTGGGTCAGCATGTGTACGTTGAAGTGGGGCTGACGGTTAAAGTTGGCTAGCCTGGAACGAAGATACGGTGATGATCCGGTTGGTTGATAGCGCGGCGACATCGCCGCGATCAAGTCCGCCGTTGAATCCGTAGCGCAGTACCTTCCGGAAGCGCTCAGCAATACGACCGGCAACACGAATCTCGCCCTCCATAAAGAAATAGAGATCCGACAAAAGAACGGTGACATCACCGTGGCCAAAGGTAGGATGTCACGCCTCATATACTCGGATTTACGGTACTTATCTGCCGAGCGGCGTCGTAGAGCTAGTTTTGTCACGTTGGCTCAGTCTTCTGCTCCAGCGTTTGTTGCCTCCGTGGCACTGGAGTGGCTACACCCTATCCGCTGAGCTGGCCGGACGTGACACGGGGCCACGTCGAGCGGCTCACCTCGCGCTTGCAGTCGCGATACTCACCATGCTTGAATCTGAGATTCAGAGTATCGTGATTGGCGGTCAGACGACCGATGTGCGGTGGCTATTTGGGTGAGCAGTAATCTCACGTCGTGCGCACACCAAGTCCAGTTCCGTAGCGACCGCTGAGGCGGTGGCTAAACAAAACGCGCATAGAGACTGAATCGTAATGGCGCAGGTTTGAATTGATGTAACCAGGCCCCCGGCGAGAATTCGAACCTGCGACCGTCGGATTAGAAGGCCGATGCTCTGTCCAGCTGAGCTACCTGGAGGCGGCGAGAAAGATCGTAGCGGATCGGGCGTCAGGACGTGGCGGTCGCCCTCGTGATGATGACCGTCTCCGTCGGCTGCCCGTCGCCGTCCACGGGCTGGCCGTCGGGGCCCTTCGACGGCTTGATGCCCTTGGCGAGGACGCCGTCGAGCACCTTGAGGCTCGCCTCGTCGAGGGTTCCGACGACCGTGTAGTGCGGGGCGAGCTGAGTGTCCTTGATGACGAAGAATAGCTGGCTGCCGCCGGTGTTCGAGGCACCGGTGTTGGCGATGGCGACCGCTCCTCGTGGGTAGAGCGCCCTGTTGAGCTTCTCGTCGATCCACTTGAGCTTCGGGAACTCGTCGGGTGACGTCCAGCCGGGCCCGCCCTGGCCCTCGGACGTGCGCGCGCCGCACTGCAGGACGACAAGCGGATCCTTGGTGGTCAGCCGATGGCAGGGGCTGTCGGTGTAGTAGTCCTCGCGGATCAGGGTGTCGATCGCGGCGACGTTGCAGGGCGCCGACTCACGGTCCATCGAGACCTTGAGGTCACCGACGTTGAGCGAGAAGGTCGCCTCGACCTTGCCGGTCCGCGGCTGGTTGACGTCCGGACGGTCGACCTTCTTGTCGGCGGTGGTCGGCGCACCGGACTCCGCCGAGGTCGGCTCGAACGCACATGCCAGTTTGTCGGGCTGCGGATCGGTGGCGTTGCTGTCGTCGGTCTTCGCGCAGGAGGCGAGCGATGCGGCGACCGCGAGGGAGAGGACACCCGCGGTGACGGCGCGCGCCGGGCCTCGCCGGACGCGTGTCGTACTCGTCTGCATCGAAAGACCTCCCGAGGATTCGCCTGATATCACGACGGACCGACGGTCCGGCGCCCTCGCCGAGGTTAGCGCACAGGGCTGTGGACACATCCGGCCAGATCGTCGTGGCGGACACCTCTGTCCACGGTCGCCGCCGCAGGCGAGGTCGACGGTCGGTGGCCGGGTGTCTGATGACGGCAGACGGGTTCGACGCGGGGCCCGCGGATTTCGAGGGGGAGACATGGATAGCAACACCGCGACCATCTTCGGCCGGGTCGTCGACGAGCCGACCGCCCGGACGACCCGGGCCGGCAATCGCATGCTGTCGTTCCGGGTGGCCAGCAGAACGACGCGATTCGACCGGGACGAAGGACGTTGGGTGACCGCGTCGATGCTCTACATCACGGTGACGTGCTGGGGCCGGCTCGCCGAGAACGTGGCGCCGGTGGCGTCGCCGGGGACGCCCGTCATGGTGGTCGGCGAGCTGCGCACGAACGAGTATCGCTCGAACGACGGCGCACACCACTCGCACACCGAGATCACCGCGAACACGGTCGGCCTCGACCTTCGCTGGACGCGTGGCGTTCTCGGCGCCCGGAGCACTCGCGCAGTGCACCCGGTGGTGGCGCCGGGAACGGACACGAGCCGCACCCTCGCGTCCGTTCCGGCTGGACGTCTGTACGGGGACGCCGATGCTGCTGCGCCGCGTTCAGACGGAGAGCACGACGACACCGCGGAGCACCCGGACGAGGACGACGAGGCGGCCGTGGTGCGTCGGGAGGAGGTGCTGGCGGGAGCCACGGGATAGCCGGCGTCCGGCTCCGATCGGCGGTGTGGCGACCGTACTCTGGCCCTGTGGCGACAATCGAGCGCGAGCGCCCGGCGTCCGCGACTCGTTCGGACGTGCGCGGCGTGGTCGTGTTCGGTTTCATGCTCGTCGCGGGGCTTCTCTACAACGCGTGGATTCTCGGGCCGTGGCTGGACCCGGGACTCAGCGTCGCCGATTCGTACGCCAGCGAACTCGCGGCAGACGGTCGGCCGTACGCCGTGTTCTTTCGCAGTACGGACGCCGTCGTGGGTGTTCTGGCGCTCGTCGCCGGTGTGCTCGTGTTGCCGGTGGCCGGGTCACGCAGGGCGCGATACGCCGCTTGGTCGGTGGTCGGTTTCGGGGCGGCGACCATCCTCGACGTCGTCATGCCGCTGAGTTGCTCACCGACGCAGGACGCGGCATGCGCCGAAGCCGAGCGTGAGTTCCGCGTGCCGGTGAGTCACCTGGTGCATTCGGTGGCCAGCGGGGCGGCCGGAATCTGCGCGGTCGTCGCGCTCGTCGCGATGGCGCTGTTGCTCCGGTCGGGCTGTTCGCGGTGGACGCGCAACGTAGCCGCGGTGTGCGGCGCGGCCGGAGTGGCGACGTCGACGTGGACGGTGCTCTCGATGGTCCACGTCTCGGTGGTGACGCTCGGCGTCGCGCAACGGGCGCAGGTGGTGGTCATCGGCATCGGGCTCGGGCTGTTCGGCTACGCGGTCTGGCGGCGGCTCGGCGACCGAGCGTGGCGACGCCGCTGAGAGGGAAGGGCGACGCAACGAGCGGAACGGAAGCGAGGAGAGATGGGGAAGAGCGAAGAACCGACGACGCTGGTTCTCATCGGCGGCCTCGGTGCGCTGCCGGCGTTGTGGCGGCCGATGGTGAGGGCGCTCGAGGAGAAAGGACGGCGATGGCGGATCGTCGACCGCGGGCCGGGAGTCGATCTGATGACCGAGGTCGGAGACGTGATCCGGCTCCTCGAGCGATCCGTTGAGGCGGCGCAGCCCGACGACCCGGCGCGGAGCGGTGATGAAGCCCGACCCGACGACCCAGCCCGACCCGACAGCCCAGCCCGACCCGACGACCCAGCCCGGCCCGACGACCCGGCGCGGAGCGTGATCATCGCCCATTCGATGGGCGCGTTCGTCGCCGAGGCGGTCGCGCGGACCCGCCCGGACCTGGTGTCGCACGTCGTGTTGCTCGATCCGAGCGTCGAGAACGTGACGCAGACCAGAAGCGTGACGCAGACGGTAGGACCGTCCGGGCGACCTCGGGGCAGGCCGGGGGCCCGGCCGGCGCCGTCGGCGCTCCGTGAACTGCGCCGGTCGGCCGCCCGTCGCGCTCGGGCCGTGCTGGCCACGGACCTCGCCGGTGGGCTCATGACGACGGTTCGCAGGCTGGCGCTCGATCTTCCGGCGGCTGTGGCCGCCGACGTCGATGCGGCAGTGGGCGACGCCGGGTTCCGGACGCGGCTCATCGCGGAGTGGGCCGCCTACCCGGATCTCGCCCGTGAACTGGACACCCTGCGTGGGGAGCGGCCCGACTACCACGCGGCGACTCTGCTGGTCACCGCGTCTCGACGCCGCCGGGCGACGGGCTGGTATCGGCGGCACGCCCGGTACGCGGCGCTGCTCGGTGCCACCCACGTGCTGGTCGCGCCGTCCGGTCACGCGGTGATGCTCGATCGGCCGGATACCTGCGCGACGCTCGTCGACGAGTGTCTCGGCGGCCGGCGAGTCGGCCCGGGACCGCCACACGCTGCGGCGACGTCGCTTCGGTAGCCTCGTCACGTTGTGCCCGGCCGCAGGAGCCGGGCGAGATCCGATCAGCATTCGGGGCGAACCCCCAGGTCAGACGCGAGGAGCGGCGATGGAGTTCATCTACACGATGAAGAAGGTGCGCAAGGCGCACGGTGACAAGGTGATCCTCGACGACGTCTTCATGTCGTTCTACCCGGGCGCCAAGATCGGCGTCGTCGGTCCGAACGGCGCGGGTAAGTCGAGCATCCTCAAGATCATGGCGGGGCTGGACCAGCCGTCGAACGGCGAGGCGTTCCTGGCGCCTGGCGCGACGGTCGGCATCCTGCTGCAGGAGCCGCCGCTCGACGAGGACAAGACGGTCCGGCAGAACGTCGAGGAGGGGATGGGCGAGGTCAAGCGTCAGCTCGACCGCTTCAACGAGATCGCCGAGCTGATGGCCACCGACTACAGCGACGCGCTCATGGACGAGATGGGCAAGCTGCAGGAGGCCCTCGACCACGCCGACGCCTGGGACCTCGATTCCCAGCTGGAGCAGGCGATGGACGCCCTGCGCTGCCCGCCGGGCGACCTGCCGGTGACCAACCTCTCGGGTGGCGAGCGTCGCCGCGTCGCGCTGTGCCGGCTGCTGCTGAGCAGGCCCGACCTGCTGCTGCTCGACGAGCCGACCAACCACCTCGACGCCGAGAGCGTGCTGTGGCTGGAGCAGTACCTCGCGTCGTACCCCGGTGCGGTGCTCGCCGTCACCCACGACCGGTACTTCCTCGATCATGTCGCCGGCTGGATCTGCGAGGTCGACCGCGGCAAGCTCCATCCGTACGAGGGCAACTACTCGACGTACCTGGAGAAGAAGGCCGAGCGCCTCGAGGTCCAGGGCAAGAAGGACCAGAAGCTGCAGAAGCGTCTCAAGGAGGAGCTCGCCTGGGTCCGCTCGGGCGCCAAGGCCCGGCAGACGAAGAACAAGGCACGTCTGGCGCGCTACGAGGAGATGGCCTCGGAGGCCGAGAAGCGGCGCAAGCTCGACTTCGAAGAGATCCAGATCCCGACGCCGCCGCGCCTCGGTGACGTCGTGGTGGAGGTCAAGGACCTCAAGAAGGGCTTCGACGACCGCGTCCTCATCGACGATCTCTCCTTCACGCTGCCGCGCAACGGCATCGTCGGCGTCATCGGACCGAACGGCGTCGGCAAGACGACCCTGTTCAAGACGATCGTCGGCTTCGAGGAGCCGGACGCCGGCAACGTCAAGATCGGCGACACCGTCAAGCTGTCGTACGTCGACCAGAACCGGTCGAACATCGACCCCAAGAAGACCGTGTGGGAGGTCGTCTCGGACGGTCTCGACTACATCGAGGTCGGGCAGAACGAGATGCCGTCGCGCGCGTACGTCAGCGCGTTCGGCTTCAAGGGGCCGGATCAGCAGAAGCCGTCGGCCGTGCTCTCGGGCGGTGAGCGCAACCGTCTGAATCTGGCGTTGACGCTCAAGGAGGGCGGCAACCTCATCCTCCTCGACGAGCCGACCAACGACCTGGACGTCGAGACGCTCAGCTCGCTGGAGAACGCGCTGGAGCAGTTCCCGGGCTGCGCCGTCGTCATCTCGCACGATCGCTGGTTCCTCGATCGCACCTGCACGCACATCCTCGCGTGGGAGGGCGACGTGGCGGAGGGCACCTGGTTCTGGTTCGAGGGCAACTTCGAGGCCTACGAGGAGAACAAGGTGGGCCGTCTCGGAGCCGAGGCGGCGCGTCCGCACCGGGTGACCTATCGCAAGCTCACGCGCGACTGATCGTGGCCGGGCGCCTCGAGACGGGTCGGGCCCGCGGCCCGTTTCGAGGCGGATTCCCCGGGACTCACGAGTAGGTAGGAAATCATGGTTTACCGCCTTACGATGCTGGTGAGGGGCGGGAGTCACCCGTCCTCACGTGCACACACAACGGAGTGATGGCATAACCATGAGCGGGCCCGTGTCCGGATCGACCACATTCGACTCTCAGCTGACGACGGCCCTGGCGGCCGCATATCTCTTCGATCTCGATCCCGCGGCGACGCCCGACATCGTCGCCGCCGAACACGCGCGGCTCCTCCGGCACGCCGACGTCGCCGCGGTTCGCGCTCCCGGAGAGTCGCTGGTCGTCGTCGATGTCCCCGAGGCAGGTCTCGCCTCCCTCTGGCTCGTCGCCGACGACATGCCGGGGCTCGTCGAGTCCGTCATCGCAGCCGTCGAGGCGGAGGGCCACTCGGTCACCCGCGTCGAACATCCGGTGGTCGCCGTGGAACGAGACGACGCCGGCACGCTCGTCGGCGCACCCGGTCCGGTCACGGAATCGTGGATCTGCCTCGCCGTCGCCGGTTCCGTCGACGCCGACGCGCTCACCGCACGACTGCGCGCGACGTTGCGCTCGGTCGCCAGCGTCGGCGGCGACAGGCTGACGCTGCAGGCCGGGTTCGCCGCCGAGGCCGGAGACCTCGGTGCGTTCGCGCCGCTCGACGCGCCCGGCCGTGACGAATCCGTCGCTCTGTTGCGATGGCTCTCCGAGGGACACTTTCGGCTGTTCGGCTACGTCGAGGCCGGTCTTGCCGACGACGGCGGGGTCACGGTCTCGGACGAGGCCCGGCTCGGCGTCTACCGCGAGATCGGACCGCGTGGAACCGTGTCGGCGCTGGCGAGCGCCGAGACGCTCGTCTCGATCACCCGCGTTTACGAGCCGACCGGCCTGCAGAGCTCGCGCTTCCCGAACCTCGTGACGATCGCGCGCTTCCGGAACGGCCGCTACGCGGGTGAGCACCGCTTCCTCGGCCGACTCACCGTGGCCGCCCTCAACGCGAACCTCGCCGACATCCCGCTGCTTCGCGGTCGTGTCCGCGAGGTGCTCGCCGCCGCCCAGGTCAACGGCAACTCCTACACGGGCATGGTGCTGCAGGAACTGCTGCAGGTGTACCCGCGTTCGGAACTGTTCAACGTCGCACCGTCCGCGCTGGCCCGCGATCTGCTGGACGTCATGGCCGCGATTCCGGCCCGCGAGGTGCGGCTCATCACCCGTCCGGCGGCGGAGGCGCATCTCGTCTCGGCCATCGTGTTCCTCCCGCGCGACCGGTACACGACGAAGCTGCGCGAGGAGTCGCAGTCGATCGTGATCGACGCCGTCAGCGGCACGGAATTCGAGTACACGGCCAAGCTCTCGGATTCACCGATGGCTCAGCTCAACATCCTCATCCGGGTGCCCGGAGACACGCCGACGGACATCAGCGCGGGCTCGACGCTTCACGACGCCGTCCAGCAGCGGCTCGCCGACGCCGTCCGCAGCTGGGACGACGAGTTGTGGGAGCACGGGCTCGACCGGCTCTCGACGTCCGAGATCGCGCACTACCTGCCTCTGCTGCCCGAGGGCTACAAGGCCGAGCGCACGCCGGAGCAGGCGGCCGACGACGTCGAGACGCTGCGCGACATCGCGCCTGACGACTTCTCCGTGCGGGTCGTCGCCGCCGACGGGGCGTGGCGGCTCGTCCTGACGCTCGCGGGCAGGACGGCGACGATCAGCCAGATCCTGCCGGTGCTGCACAGCCTCGGCGTCACCGTCATCGACGAGCAGCCGTACTCCCTGACCCGGCCCGACGGCGTCGAGTGCGCCCTCTACGACTTCGGTCTCGGCGGCGCCGCCGAGGTGACGATGCCCGGTGACACGCGTGACGCCGAGCGCCGCTTCACCGAGGCGTTCGCGGCGATCTGGCGGGGCGAGGCGGAGGAGTCCCCGTTCAACGAGCTCGTCCTGCGCTGCGGCCTCGACTGGCGGCAGGCGTCGATGCTCTACGCCTACGGCCAGTACCTGCGCCAGCTCGGCTTCGCCTACAGTTCCGCGCACCTGGCGGCGACGCTCAAGTCGCTGCCGGAGATCACGGCGGGCATCGTTCGTGCGTTCGAGGTGTCGTTCGACCCGGCGGCCGCCGACGAAGCGGCGCGCGAGGAGGCGCTCGCCGAGCTCGATCGGCAGATCGGCGACATCATGAGTCTCGACGCCGACCGCGTCGTCCGCGGTTTCCTCGACGTCCTGCGCGCGACGGTGCGGACCAACTTCTACGCCGTCGACGAGAACGGGTGCCGGCCGCCGGCCCTCGCCTTCAAGCTGCACCCGCGCGAGATCCCGCAGGCGCCCAAGCCGCGTCCGGCGTACGAGATCTTCGTCTACTCGCCTGAGGTCGAGGGCGTCCACCTGCGCTACGGGGACGTCGCGCGCGGCGGTCTGCGCTGGTCGGACCGCCGGGAGGACTTCCGCACCGAGATCCTCGGTCTCGTCAAGGCACAGGCGGTCAAGAACGCCGTCATCGTGCCCGTCGGCGCCAAGGGCGGGTTCGTCGTCAAGCGGCCGACGCCGCCGACCGGTGACGACGCCGTCGACCGCGACGCGTTCCGGGCCAAGGGCATCGAGTGCTACCGCATCTTCATCGGCTCGCTGCTCGACGTCACCGACGACATCGACGGGACCGGCGCGGTGGTGCCGCCGCGGGGCGTCGTCCGGCGCGACGGCGACGACACCTACCTGGTGGTCGCCGCGGACAAGGGGACCGCGACGTTCTCCGACATCGCCAACGGTGTCGCCGTCGGCCGCGGTTTCTGGCTCGGCGACGGTTTCGCCTCGGGCGGCAGCGCCGGCTACGACCACAAGGCGATGGGCATCACGGCCCGCGGTGCGTGGGAGAGCGTCAAGCGGCACTTCCGGGAGTTCGGCGTCGACACGCAGGCCGAGGACTTCCGCGTCGTCGGCATCGGCGACATGAGCGGTGACGTGTTCGGCAACGGCATGCTGTGTTCGCCGCACATCCGGCTCGTGGCGGCGTTCGACCACCGGAGCATCTTCATCGATCCGAACCCGGACGCCGCCGCGTCCTGGGCCGAGCGCAAGCGGATCTTCGACCTGCCGCGCTCGTCGTGGGACGACTACGATCGCGGGCTCATCAGTGCCGGTGGCGGCGTCTGGTCGCGGTCGCTCAAGTCGGTGCCGATCGGTCCGGAGATCCGGGCCGCGCTCGGACTGGACGACGACGTCACGGCGATGTCACCGCCCGAGCTGATGCGCGCGATCCTGCTCGCACCCGTCGACCTGCTGTGGAACGGTGGCATCGGCACCTACATCAAGGCGTCGACGCAGACCAACGAGCAGGTCGGGGACAAGGCCAACGACGCTATCCGCGTCGACGGCGGAGAGATCCGGGCCCGGGTCGTCGGCGAGGGCGGCAACCTCGGCGTCACCGAGCTGGGCCGTATCGAGTTCGCGCTCGGCGGCGGCCGGATCAACACCGACGCGCTGGACAACAGCGCCGGCGTCGACTGCTCCGACCACGAGGTCAACATCAAGATCCTGCTCGACTCGCAGGTCAAGGCCGGATCGCTGGCTCCGGACGAGCGCAATCCGCTGCTCGAGTCGATGACGGACGAGGTCTCCGATCTGGTCCTCGCTGACAACATCTCGCAGAACGCCGAGCTCGGCCTCGCGCGTGCGCGGGCGGGCGAGCTGTACCGCGTGCATCAGCGGCAACTGCAGGAGCTGGCCGACCGCGGCGTCGATCTCAAGCTCGAGGCGCTGCCGACGCCCGCGCAGCTCGCCGGACGGGACAAGCCGCTCTCGTCGCCCGAACTCGCCACGCTCCTGGCGCACATCAAGTTGACCCTCAAGGAGGATCTGCTCGCCACCGATCTCCCCGACAACGACGTGTTCACCTCGCTCGTCGTCGACTACTTCCCGACGCCGTTGCGCGAGCGTTTCGCCGACGGCATCGTCTCGCATCCGCTTCGCCGGCAGATCGTCGCGATGCGGCTCGTCAACGATCTGGTCGACCACGCCGGGATGAGCCACGTGTTCCATCTCTGCGAGGGCAGCGGCACCACGACGGCCGACGTCGTGCGGGCCTACGTGGCCGTGCGGGAGATCTTCGACCTGCCGTCTCTGTGGGCGCGGATCGATGCGACGCGGGCGCCGATCACGGCGCTCAACGACATGGTGTCCTACGTGCGGCGGTTGCTGTTCCGCGCGTCCCAGTGGCTGCTCACGAACCGTCCGCAGCCGCTGGCCGTGGCCGCCGAGATCTCGCGGTATCGGGCGCGGGTGACGCAGTACGGCGAGCGTGTGCCGGAGTGGACCCGCGGCGCGACGGTCGCGGCGGTCGAGGGACGGACCGCGGCGTACACGGCGCAGGGTGTCGAAGAGGAGTTGGCCCGGTGGGTCGCGCTCACGCTCGAGCGGTTCTGCCTGCTCGACATCATCGATGTCTCGGACATCGCCGATCGCGACTGCGACGAGGTCGGGCGGCTCTACTTCGCGCTGATGGCCCGGCTCGACGTCGAGCAGCTTCTCGTCGCCGTCTCGGATCTGCAGCGCTCGGATCGTTGGCCCGCCCTGGCCCGGCTCGCGCTGCGTGACGATCTGTACGGCGCCGTCCGGGACCTGGCGTTGACGATCCTGGACACCTCGGTCCCGGGGGAGCCGGCGGACGTCATGATCGCCGACTGGGAGCAGCGGAACGCGGCGCGCGTCGCACGGGTGCGGGCCACGCTCGACGAGATCATCGCGTCGGGCGAGCTCGACCTGGCGACGCTGTCGGTGGGGACCCGGCAGATCCGCAGCATCGTCCGGTAGTCCACGCCGCCTTCGGCTCGGCCTTCGACGGTATGGCCGCCAGCGTCCCCCGACGGCGCTGGCGGCCACCACCTACCCCTCCGACAAGCCTCGACGTCGTCGCGTCATCTCGAGGAGATGACTCGGCCGGTGTCGCCGAGGCGGTGACACCAGTCCACCCCGAAAGATGACGCGATGCAGCCTCCTAGCCAATTCGGGCGACGTCTTCGCAGGTCAAAGCGGATGACGAAAAATCCGGTCCGGAACTCCGGAGGTATGAACCGGACATCGGAGGGGTCTTGCGCAGTATCGCCGTGATGTAATCGTGACCGTGACCGACTCCTGGATCGACCTGCCGCAGCGCGGCGCCCGGATCGACGCGGGGTCGTTCCTCGCCCACGCCGTCCGGGTCGACCCCGCTGCCGTCGTCCGGGTGCAGCCCCGCGCGGGCGGGCTGCTGGAGCTGTGGGTGTCCTCCGGATTCGACGTCCTCGTGACGCGGGTGGTCCCGGGGGAGTCGAGCGGCGTCCTCGTCGTCGCGGCCGACGCCGTCCTGGCCGAGATCCGGGAGCGGCTCGAGACCGGCGGTCGCATCGACCCCGGTTTCCCGCTCGCGTCCGCGTGGCGGGGTTCGGTCCCGCGCGCCGCGGGCTTCGCTCATCTCGACGACGTGCCGGCGCGCACGCTCGTCGACCTCGCGCGCCGCGGCGTCGCGGCGGCGAACGACGTCGCCGGCGGGGCCCCGACATCGCTGCTCGACCAGCCGGTGCTGACGGTGAGCGACGACGATTCGGGCGGGGGAGACTCCGCCGAGGTGCCGCTGCGAGCCGTCTTCGCCTGCACGGCGATGGCCTTCGTCCGGACGGCTTCGGGCGGCGAGATCGGTGAGACGACGCCGCTCGCCGAGATCGATCGGAACGAGGTGGTCCGGGTGCGGGCGTCGGCGGCGTGGTTGCGGCTCGACGCCCGCTTCGGCTCGGTGTGCGCCCGGCGCGGGACGCTGGCGGTCGCCGTCGGCTGAGCCGGAGCGCGCCGCCCGAGCGGCGGCGCGCCCGCGTCGTCAGCTGACGGCCGGCACCACCCAGGCCGCCGCGTTCGCGGGCAACCTGCCGGCCACGAGCGGGGCCGTCGTCAGCAGCACCTCGCCCGCCGGCAGCTCGATCGGCGCCGCGTCGACATTGAGCGCACACGCCAGTCCACCGCCGGCGCGCCGGAATGCGAGGGCGCCCTTCGGCGTCGGGAACCACTCGATGTCGTCGCCGGCGAACTCCGGACGGTCGCCGCGCAGCGCGAGGGCCTCCCGGTACAGCTCGAGGGTCGACGCCGGATCCCGGTCCTGAGCCTCGGCCGTCAGCGACGCCCACGCCGCCGGCTGCGGCAACCACGTCGCGGCGGACGCGCCGAAGCCGAACGGCGGCTCGTCGCCGCTCCACGGCAATGGCACCCGGCAGCCGTCGCGGCCGCGCTCGGTGTGGCCGCTGCGCTCCCACGTCGGATCCTGCAGCACCTCGTCGGGCAGGTCGTCGACGTTGGGCAGGCCCAGTTCCTCGCCGTTGTAGATGAACACGACGCCGGGCAGGGCCAGCTCGACGAGCGCCATCGCCTTGGCGCGCGCGAGGCCGACGGGGCCGTCGCCGTAGCGAGTCACCTCCCGCTTGACGTCATGGTTCGACAGCGTCCAGGTCGGCACACCGACGACGCCGGCCACCGCGTCGAGCGAGGTGTCGATCGCCGCGCGGATCTCGGCGGCGTCGAACTCGGCCTCCGCGAGTGCGAAGTTGAAGCCGAGATGCAACTCGTCAGGCCGGACGTACCGGCTGAAGCGCTCGCCGTCGCGCACCCAGATCTCGCCGATGGTCGTCGCGTGCGGGTAGTCGTCGAGGACCCGCCGGATGAAGCGGTGGATCTCGTGGACGCCGTCGTTGTCGAAGCGCGGATCGTCGTCGTCGTTCTGCAGCAGCTGGACGGCCTCGATGTCCATGTCGGGCAACCCGGCCGGTTTGGCCATGCCGTGCGCGACGTCGATGCGGAAGCCGTCGACACCGCGATCGAGCCAGAACCGCAGCGTCTTCTCCAGATCGGCGAAGACCTCGGCGTTCTCCCAGTTCAGGTCCGGCTGCTCCGGGGCGAAGATGTGCAGGTACCACTGGCCGGGCGTGCCGTCGGCCTCGGTGACGCGGTGCCAGGCCGGACCGCCGAAGATCGACGGCCAGTTGTTGGGCGGCTCGTCGCCGTTCGGGCCCCGGCCGTCGCGGAAGATGTAGCGCTCCCTGGCAGCGCTGCCCGGGACGGATTCGAGGGCCTCGGCGAACCACGGATGCTGATCGGAGGTGTGGTTCGGGACGAGATCCATCGTCACCTTCATGCCGCGGGCGTGCGCGTCGGCGAGCAGGCGGTCGAACGTCGCGAGGTCGCCGAACAGCGGATCGATGTCGCGCGGATCGGAGACGTCGTAGCCGTGGTCGGCCATCGGGGAGCGCATGATCGGGGACAGCCACAGGGCGTCGACGCCGAGGTCGCGGAGGTGATCGAGGCGGTCGATGACGCCGGCCAGGTCGCCGACGCCGTCACCGTTGCCGTCGGCGAAGGACCGGGGATAGATCTGGTAGAAGGCGGCCGACGTCCACCACGGGCTCGTGCCGGGCAGCGACGGACTCGGACGTCGGGGATCGGATGAAGTCACCGGGACATCTTGCCGCACTCGCACCGGCCCGGCGCCGCGACCGATCCGGCGACGAACGCGGCGGCGAGAACTCCCCCGGGCGAGAAAACTCAGCCCGGCGAGTTCACCAGGAACTGCGCGGCCGAGTCGATGTAGTCGGTCAACTGCTTGCGGTGCTCGTCGTCGAGGCGCTCCGGGCCGATCGAGTCGATCGCCGCATGCATGCAGCGCAGCCAGGCGTCGCGCTCGACGGGGCCGATGCGGAACGGGAAGTGCCGGGCCCGCAGCCGGGGGTGGCCGCGCTCGTCCGAATACGTCCGGGGTCCGCCCCAGTACTGCTCCAGGAACATCCGCATCCGGCGCTCCGCCGGTCCGAGATCGGCCTCCGGGTACAGCGGACGCACGATCGGGTCCTTGGCGACCTCCTCGTAGAAGCGGCCCACGAGCGCCGCGAAGGTCTCGTGGCCGCCGACCTCGTCATAGAACGTCTGCTCCGTCACGGAGGCCATTCTAGAATCCCCGCATGGATGTCCCGTTCACGATGAACTCCTTTCTCGGGAAACGGATTCTGGCCCTCGTCCGGGACGGCGACCATGCCCATGCGGGGGAGGAGGACGCCATCGAGCTGGCCTTCGCGGGCGTCGAGAAGGGACCCGAATCGGCTGATCTTGGATGCCGGGTGTGGGCGCGGCGGCACGGCGGCCTACCTGTACGAGAACGGGTGGGGCCGGGTCGTCGGCCTGGACGTCGAGGCCGCTTCCATCGATGCGGCGCGAGAACGGTATCCACGCCTCGACTTCCTCGTCTGCGATGCCGCCGACGCCGATGAACACCTGACCGAGCGACCCGATCTGATCTGCATGTTCAACGCGTTCTACTGCTTCGGCGACCAGCGCGGGGCGTTGGCGGCGCTGGGCAGGGTCGCGCGGCCGGGAACACGGATGATCCTGTTCGACCACGTCGACCGCGGCGGCTACCGGGACGCGCCGCTGATGGACGCCGGAGAGCCGTTTCTTCCCGACCCGCTCGTCCTGTCCGAGGTGAGCGACCAGCTGACCGAGACCGGCTGGGCGGCCCCCGACATCCTGGAGATCCCTGAGGCCTATCGCGGCTGGTATGAGGTCCTGGTCACGAAGATCGAAGGTGCACGGGACCGCATCACAGACCTCGCCGGCCCGGCGGGATACCTTCACGTCCTGGGCCTCTATCAGGGACTGGTCGATGCGGCAGCCGGTGGGCGACTCGGTGCCGCCATCATCACCACCACGCGCTGACCCGAACGAAACCTGCGCACCGGTCTCCTTCCGTTCATCCCGCCGACGCCCGGCGCACCCGATAAGGCCATGCGTGAGCACCGGAAACGTGGTGCACTGGGAGGTGATGTGCAGGAGGTCCCATGACTCGAGGTGCGACGCGACGCGCGCTGATCCCTGAGATACCCGACGCCACCGGTGCTTCCGCCTCGGTGGCGTCCCTGACCGCGGTCCGCGAGAGAACGGGCCGAAGATCCTCCGTATTGCTGCTCAACGCGACCTACGAACCGCTGACCGCCGTCACCACCCGGCGCGCGATCGTGCTGGTCCTCGCCGAGCGCGCCGACATGCTGCACGAGAACGCCGGCGCCCGGCATCTGCATTCCGCGGGACTCGACGTGGCGGTCCCCTCGGTCATCCGCCTGCGGACCTATGTCCGCGTCCCCTATGTCGCGACGATACCGCTCTCGCGGGCCGCGCTCATGCATCGCGACGGCCACCGGTGCGCCTACTGCGGCGGCCGGGCCGACACGATCGACCACGTCGTGCCGCGCAGCCGCGGCGGCGGGCACCACTGGGAGAACTGCGTGGCCTGCTGCGCACCGTGCAATCACCGCAAGGCCGACCGGCTCCTCGCCGAACTGGGTTGGACGCTTCGCCTGACGCCGATCGTCCCGAAGGGGCGGGCGTGGCGGCTGCTGTCGACGGTCAAAGAGGTGGACCCGTCCTGGAGCCTCTACCTCGACCGTGTCGCGTGACGACAGAGCGCTTCATCCGTTCGGTTCGGGATCGCCGGGTCGAGGGTCGGGGAGGGCCGTCGTGCATTAGATTCATGTGGGGGTACGACGCGCGGTCGTACTCAAGCCGATACGGAAGGATGCTGCGATGGAGGGCCTGATCGTCCCCATCGGTATCGTCACCACGGTTGCGACGATCGTGATGGTCGCGCTGTGCGTGTTCTCGATGCTGACTGCTAAGGGGTCGTCGTATCCGGCGGTCCGTGTGTACAGGCTCGGCGAGCCGTGGGAGCACCGTCCGCTGCTCTTCTCGGCCGTCGACGATTCGCCTGTGGCGCTGCCGTCTCACCCGTCGGGCGATGTCGCCGACCTGATCGGAGGCTCCGCTCATGGCAAGTGGTGAACTGACCGCGACGCGTGCCGTCGACGCCGAGCTCCTGCCCTTCGGGACGGGTGTCACGACGTCCGGCCGCATCTCCGCCGCCCGCATCCCGGGTGACGAGCCGACGACGCCGCCGTTCATCGCCGATGAGCTCGCCGCTCTCGACGACGAGTTGAGCCATGCCACCGAGCGCGCCCTCGTGCGGTTCTCGGTCTACATCGGCGACCTCGGTGAGGATGCCGCGGCCGGTGCCGCCCATGTGCTCGCGCAGGCGCCCGAGGCCGAGCATGCGTGCCTCATCGCGGTGTCGCCGGGTTCGCGCGACATCGCCATCGTGTCCGGCATCAAGGTGGCCGACCGCATCACCGACCGGGTGGCCCAGCTCGGCATCACGGCCGCCGTGGCCGAGTTCAAGTCCGGTGAGCTCCTCGACGGCATCATCGCGGCCCTCCGCGTCGTGTCGACGGCTGCCGCCGCCTCGTAGTTCCAGACGCCGACGTCCCCGATCGGCCCGCATCATGCGGGACCGACCGGGGACGTCGGCGTCTAGCGGGCTCACGAGCAGGCCCGCTCCGGACTGGATGCCGCGAACCACTTGTCTCTGAAGTAAGTGCCACGAAGATCGCCGACACGGGGTCCAGCACCCCGTGTCGGCGATCTTCGTGGGATCCAGCTACGCCATATCCAGGTTGCGGTCATCGATCGCGGAGGTCTGGACGACGAGGACGTCGCAGGTGGCGTTCTTCACCACCTCGCCGGGGACCGATCCGAGAAGCTGCCCATCGACCGCGCCGAGTCCACGGTTGCCGACGACGATCAGGCTGGCCGGACTTTGGGCTGCGGTGTTCATCAACACCTGTGCGGGGGAGCCGGCCACTGCCCTTTGCTCGATGTGACGCATGTCCTCAGCCAGGTCGGTCGTGATCGACCTGGCCAGGGCGGTCTTGGCTGCGGCTTCGCCGTGCAAGTCGCGATGAACGTTGACGGCGGCGGTCGTGTGGGGGCCGGCCTCGGAGCTGTATGCCGACACCACGATCAGGCGTGCCTCTGAGGACGCCGCGACGTCGGCGGCTCGATCGACTGCGTACACCGAGGTGGGGGTGCCGTCGGTGCCGACGATGACGCGGTCGTAGACCGAGAGCTTCCGCTTGGCCCCGATCGGGACGATCGGGGACTCGTCGCGCTTGTCCGGATCGTTGACCCAGAGCATCGAGATCGCTCCAAGGCCGAACAGCACGCCTGCCAGCAGGATGGCGTTGGCACCCTTGCCGCCGAGCAGGTGCTCGAAGATCCAGCCGAAGGTCACCGACTCGATCAGCATGGGGACCACGATCATCATGTTCAGGATGCCGAGGTAGACGCCGGTGCGCTCCTTGGGGACCATGCTGACCACCATCAGCGAGGGAATGCCGACGATGCTGGCCCAGGCGATCCCGAGGCCGATCATGGGGACGATCGACATCCAGTGGGCCGAGGCCTGCGATAATGCGATGAGTCCGGCTCCACCGATCGTCAGGCAGGTGGCGTGGAGGCGCTTCGCCCCGAACTTCTGGCAGAACCTGATCAGGAACAGTGCGGCGATCATGGTGACGATGGCATAGGTGGCGTTGACGAGTCCGGTCCAGCCGATCGTCTCGTCCCAGGCCTTGCCGCCGGTCACCGGATCCGCCTTGAACAGCGACTCGCCGAGACTGACCGCCACGAACTGCCAGTAGATGAACATCGCGTACCACTGGAACATGAAGGAGACGCCGATCTTGTGCATGGCGATCGGCATGTCCTTGACGGCGGAAGCGATTTCCCTCACCGCACCGACAAGGCCCTTCGGCGCGGTAGCCATCGCGGCAAGCTCGGTCTCGGTGGGTTTGATCTCCTTGGTGCGCAGCATCGAGATCAGCATGGTCGCCACGATGACGACGACGCCCATCGTGAAGCAGACGAGCATCCAGTAGGGGACGCCGTTGTACATCTCACCGACGATCATCCCCTGGAGGAAGAACAGGGAGAGGTTCGCGAGCACGGCGCCCCCGCCGACGAACATGGCCTGAGTGAGGAATCCTCGTGCGAGCTGTGCCTTCGGCAACCGATCGGACAGCAGCGCCCGGTAAGGCTCCATCGAGGTGTTGTTACCGGCGTCGAGCAGCCACAACCCGAGCACTGCGACCCATAGGACGCTCACGAACGGGAAAAGGGCCAGGACGATCACGCAGGTGATCGCGCCGCCGATGATGTACGGCTTGCGACGGCCCCAGCGGTCGGTCCAGGTGCGGTCGCTGATCGCGCCGATCAAGGGTTGAATGATCAGGCCGGTGATCGGACCGGCGATGTTGAGGATCGGAAGGTCGTGCGGGTTCGCGCCGATCAGCATGAACAGCGGGTTTATCGCCGAGGTGGTGAGGCCGAAGCTGAACTGAACTCCGAAGAATCCGAGATTCATCAGGATGAGGTTGAATCCGGAAACCGGCGGCTTCCGACTGTCCTCATCCTCCTTCTTTTCGCGGGTCACTACAGCAGAACTGACGGCCACCATTGGCCTCCTTCTGGTCGAATGCGCGGATCAAGAAGGGCCGCGTCGGGTATCAGCACATCAGCGCGCGAACGCGCCGCCTAGGCGTCAAGTGGCGGATCGGCTCCGCCGCCCGGCGGTACGGCGGGAGCGGTCGCAGCGTTGATCAGGGCCTGGGTCGGGAATTCATGCGCATCGACCTGATGAGATCGACACTCAGGCTGAGGAGAGCCGCCGGAGGAGCAGGGTCACTTGCAAACGGAGCTTTCCCACGGGGGTCGTCACATCCCACCCGAGGGTCTTGGCGATCTGACCGAGGCGGCGTTGCAGGGTGGAGTGGTGGACGACGAGTATCCGCGCCGCGCTGCGCAGGCTTTCGGTCGTGGCCAACGCGTCCAACGTTTCCAGTAGCCACGACGGCCCTTGGATGAGCGCGTCCTTGAGAGTGTCGATGTCGGCGTGCCGTTCCGGACCGTCAGCGATGGTCGCCAGCAGGGTGAGCACCCCCAGTTCCTCGCTGTACGCAATCGCTCCCTGAGGGTTGGACGCGGTCGCCGCCGTGGTGAACCGAAGTGCCAGGCCGGCCTCCCTGGCCGATCGGGGTGCGTCCTCGACGGTGACGGACGGCCCGACGCCGGCCTTGTCGACGATCGACAGAGGCGCTGGGTCGCGGCCCGGGTCGACGACCTCCAGCCGAATCTCGCCGGTCTGGGCGATCGCCCGAACGAGCTGTCCCGACTTGATCCCCAGGGACCGGGCCGCCTGGGCGCGGGTCGCGGGGTCGGACTCGGGGTCGACCATGATCTCGATCAGGGCCGGGTCGTCTTGATGAGACAAGAAGCGGTGCGGCGATCGGTCGAGCGCCGCCCGGAGGGCTATGGCGGCGCGTTCCAGGATCAAGACGTCGGTGCCCGCGTCGGCGGTGCGTTCGAGCCAGAGTGTTGCGCCGAAATCGGGAAGGGCGATCGACTGCCAGTCAGGCTCCGGGAGGTCGCCGAGATCATCGCGTCGCCCGTCGGGAAGGACTCGCACAGGGAGGCGCCGCCTGGGGAGGCTGAGTCGGGCGGGGGCGCCGGCGAGCACGGCGGCGCCGCGCACGATGCTCTCGAAACCCCCTCGGTGCGCGAGAAGTTCGTCGAAATAGCTGATGATGCGGACAGCGTCCCCGAGGTTGGGATCGGCCGCAGAGAGCCGTCCGGCAAGTTCCTTCATGTCGTCATGCCTCTCGCCTCAGAGGTCCAGAACCCGCTGCAGCCAGTGCAAGCGCGACTGCCAGGTGAGTTGGGCCAACCGGCTCTGTGGGGTGACGGACTCGAACCCGTGGTATCCCCCGGGCCAGACGTGTAGTTCGGCCGACCCCCCGGATCGCCACAACCGATCGGCGAACGCCGTCACCTCGTCGCGGAAGGTCTCCGTGGAACCGACGTCCAAGAAGGTCGGCGGCAGGCCGCTCAGGTCGGTGGCTCGAGCCGGGGCGCTGTAGGACGTGACGTCGACGCCCCCGGCGCGATCTCCGAGCAGCGCGCTCCAAGCGAAGCCGTTGGCCTGCCGCGTCCAGGTGTCGAGCCCCTCCATCTGGTGGGCGGAGAACGAGTTGTTGCGATCGTCCAGCATCGGACTCAGGAGCATCAGCCCAGCCAGCCGGGGTCCCCGATCGTCGCGCGTGCGAAGGGCGGCGCCGGCGGCGAGGCCGCCACCGCCGCTGGTCCCCCACAGCACGATGCGACGCGGGTCGACGCCCAACCGGTGGGCATCGTTCACGACGGTGAGCAAGCCCCGGTAGCAGTCCTCGAGGGGTATCGGGTCGGGGTTCTCGGGTGCCAGCCGGTAGCCCAGGCTCAGCACGACGAGATCCAGACCTGCCGCGATCTGGAGAACGTCGACGAGCCCCGAGCGATTGGTTCCGCAGCACATTCCGCCGCCGTGCAGGACGAGGAGCGCAGGTCCTGGCTCGTCTATCCCCACCGGTCGACAGATCAGCAGGGGCAGCTCGGTCGAGCCCTCGGCGGTGCCGATCAGTTCCTCGCTCACGGCGTAGCGCCCATCGAGGGTGAGCGCCTCGTCACTGGGGTCGGGATCCGCAGGCCGGCGGAGGGTTGAGACGAGTTCGGCCATCGACGACCACCGGAGTGCCGGTGGCAGCGCAGCGAGAGCGGCAGCGCACTCAGGATCCAGCGGCGGCTGCGGCGGGTTCCCAGCTGTGAGACGGCCGGGCGATGGCAACGACATGGGCGACTCCGATCACGACGGCAGGAACACCCTAAACCGCGGTGCTCGCTCCCGAGGGCAGCCACTTGGCGGAGAGCCTCCGCCACGTGACGCCTCACCCGTCGCATCGCCTGCTGATTGGCTACCTCGTGTGGGAGGCCCGCGGCGCAACCGCTGTTCGTTGAGGCGGAGTGCAACCGCGGCGCCCATGACACCCGTCGATCTTCGAGGAGAACCCGCCGATGGCCAGATTGGATCTGCCGCTCGATCAGCTTGTCGACTTCCGGCCGCAGGTGGCCGAGCCCGACGGCTTCGACAGCTTCTGGGCCGCCACGATCGACGCCGCCCGCGCACTTCCGCCGAACGTCCGGGCGACGCCGGTTGCGACTCCGTACCGAACAGTGGACGTCCACGACGTGTCGTTCAGCGGCTTCGCGGGTGACCCGATCAACGCCTGGCTGACGACTCCCCGGCATGCGGACGGACCACTGCCCGCTGTGGTCGAGTTCATCGGATACGGCGGCGGACGAGACGTGCCGGGGGCCTCCCTGTCGTGGGCCAGCGCCGGCTACGCCCATCTACTGGTCGACACGCGCGGACAGGGCTCCGCGTGGCTGACCGGTTCCACGGGGGACCCACACGGCAGCGGTCCGCATGGGCCTGGGTTCGTCACCAGCGGCATCGAGAGTCCCGACACCTACTACTATCGGCGCGTCTTCACCGACGCCGTCCGGGCCGTCGACGCCGTGCGGATGCTGCCTGGGGTCGACCCGGCCCGTGTCGCGGTCCAGGGACTCAGCCAGGGCGGCGGCATCACCCTGGCGGTGTCCGGGCTCATCCCTGATCTGCTGGCGGTGATGCCCGACGTTCCTTTCCTCTGTCACTTCCGCCGCGCGGTCGATATCAGCGATCAGGACCCGTTTGCCGAGGTGACCCGGTACCTCGCCGCCCATCGCGGAGCCGTCGAGCGCACGTTTGCCACCCTGAGCCACTTCGACGGTGTCAACTTCGCCAAGCGGGCTGCGGCGCCGGCATTGTTCTCTGTCGCCCTGATGGACCGGGTCTGCCCGCCGTCCACCGTATATTCGGCCTACAACGCATACGCCGGCGCGAAAGAGATCGTCGTTTACCCGTATAACGACCACGAAGGCGGCGGGTCTCATCAGCGACTCGCACAGATCAACTGGCTGAACGAACGGTCGGGCATCTGTTAGCAGTGGGCCCACCGACCAGTTCCCGGATGGGCCCACCACCAGTTCAGCGCAGTGACTACGAGGCGTCGAACGCGCGCACCCGCAACGCCCGCGCGACGGGATCACGGCCCTCGAGGATGAGGCGATGCAGCGCCGGCGGCAGATCCGTCGCGAGGAAGGCGTCGGCCGCGGCGAGCGCATCGGTGCTGACGTCCCAGGTCGGGTAGAGCCCGATGATCACCGTCTGCGCGACCTCGCTCGTCCGGCGTCGCCAGACCTCACCCGCCGACGCGAAGTAGCGCTCCGTATAGGGCGCGAGCAGAGCCTCCTGCCCGGGCCGGTGGAAGCCGGCGATGATCGCGCGGGCGTGGGTGTTGGAGATCGAGTCGTCCTCGACGGCCAGCTGCCACGCGTGCGCCTTCGCCTCGGCGAGCGGACGTGCCGCGCGCGCCTTGGCCGCCTGCCGCGCGCCGGCGGCCGTCGGATCGCGCCGTGCCTCGGCGTCGATGACGGGCGTCGCCGCGGGCTCGGTCTCGGTGTCGATCGCGCCGGCCGTCGCGAGCGCGATGACCAGCGCCCACCGCAGGTCGGCGTCGACGGCGAGACCGGGGAGTCCCAGGTCGGCGGGGTCGACGCCGTCGAGCAGCGACCGCGCGACGGTCACCTGGTCGTCGTCGAGCGGCGCCGCGAGCAGCGCCGAGACGAAGGCGAGCTGATGATCCGAACCGGCCTCGGCCTCCCGGGCGAGCTGCAGCGCACGTCCGGCGAACGCCGGCCACCCGGTCTGCGCGGCCCAATCGGGATCGACGTAGTTCTGCAATGTGGCCTGCGCCTGACCGAGCACGCGCTGCACGACGCCGATATGCGTCTCGGCGCCGATTCCGGCGGCGACCAGTGAGAGGAAGTCGCGCGGCTTGAGCTCGGCCTGCCGCGTCATCTCCCAGGCCGCCGACCACACGATGGTGCGCGGCAACGAGTCGGCGATGTCGCCGATCCGCGCCACGGCCGTCGTCAGCGACTCGGCGTCCAGCCGCAGCGAGCAGTAGGTGAGATCGTCGTCGTTGACGAGGATCATCGCGCCGCGCGGCGTCCCCACGAGTTCGGGCACCGCGGTCCGCTCGCCCGTCACGTCGAGTTCGACGCGCCGGACGCGCTCCAGGCGGCCGTCGACGTCGTCATAGACCCCGACGGCGAGCCGGTGCACGCGCGTTTCGCCGGCGCCCGGCGTCGCGCCCTCCTGCACGATCTCGAACCGCGTGACGACGCCGTCGGCGTCCACGTCGAGATCGGGCCGGATGATGTTGATGCCGGTGGTCTTGAGCCACTGCGCACCCCACTCGGACAGATCGCGTCCGGACGCCGACTCGAGTGCGGAGATGAGGTCGCCGAAGGACGCGTTCGCGTAAGCGTGCTCGGCGAAGTAGTCGCGCAGCCCGGCGAGGAACGGCTCCAGGCCGACGTAGGCCACGAGCTGCTTGAGCACCGACGCGCCCTTGGCGTAGGTGATGCCGTCGAAGTTGACCTCCACGGCCTGCAGGTCCGGGATGTCCGCGGCGACCGGGTGCGTCGACGGCAACTGGTCCTGCCGGTAGGCCCACGACTTCTCGACGTTGGCGAACGTCGTCCAGGCGTCGGTGTACTCGGTGGCGGCGGCCTGGCTGAGCACGGAGGCGAACGTCGCGAACGACTCGTTGAGCCACAGGTCGTCCCACCAGCGCATGGTGACGAGGTCGCCGAACCACATGTGGGCCATCTCGTGCAGGATCGTCTCGGCGCGACGCTCGTAGAGGTAGCCGGTGACGCGGCTGCGGAAGATGTAGTCCTCGAGGAAGGTCACCGCGCCGGCGTTCTCCATCGCGCCCGCGTTGAACTCGGGCACGAAGAGCTGGTCGTACTTGCCGAACGGATAGGGCACGCCGAACTTCGAGTGGTAGAAGCCGAAGCCCTGCTTGGTCTCGGTGAACAGCCGCTCGGCGTCGACGAACTCCCGCAGCGACGCCCGTGCGTACACCCCGAGCGGGATCTCGCCGTGTTCGTCGGTGTAGACGTCGCGGAACTCGGCGTACGGCCCCGCGATGAGCGCGACGAGGTACGTCGAGAGCAGCTTGGTGCGGACGAACGCGACGCGTCCGGGCTCGCCGGCGGGCAGTGGGGCGCCGTTGGAGACGACCGTCCAGTCGGCGGGCGCGGTGACCACGACGTCGAAGGTCGCCTTGAGATCGGGCTGGTCGAAGCAGGCGAACATCCGCTTGGCGTCGGCCGTCTCGAACTGTGAGTAGAGGTAGACGGCGTCATCGGTCGGGTCGACGAAGCGGTGCAGCCCCTCGCCGGTGTTCGAGTACAGGCAGTCGGCCTCGACGACCAGCGTGTTGTGCTCGGCGAGCGGGCCGATCGCGACGCCGCCCTCGGGCGTGTAGCCGGACGTGTCGACGGCCACGCCGTTGAGCTCGACGCGCGGCGCGGCGTCCGCGATGAGGTCGATGAAGGTGTTCGCTCCGGCGGTGGCCGAGAATGTCACGGTCGTGCGGGAGTGGAAGGTCCGCATCCCGGGTGCGCCGGAGCCGTCGGTGAGATCGAGGTCGATGGCGTACGCGAGGTCGTCGACGAGCGAGGCCCGCTCCCGGGCCTGGTCACGGGTGAGATTGGGAGAGCCCACGGAGCGCCTTTCGGTGGAGGGGCGAGATCGCCGGTGCCGCTCGGCGATCCGGCGGGAATGACTCGTCTCAACATACGGCGTGAACCGCGCGGGGACGCGGATGCCGACGCCGCGCGGGAATGCGTGGGCGGCGGTGGCGGTTGTGCTGTGACGTGACTGACACACCGACGAAAGACCGGGTCGACTTCTGGTTCGACCCGCTGTGCCCCTGGTGCTGGATCACCTCCCGCTGGATTCTCGAAGCCGAGCAGGTGCGCGACATCGAGGTCCGTTTCCACATCATGAGCCTGGCCGTCCTCAACGAGGGACGGGACATCCCGCCCGAGTACGCCGAGGGGCTCAAGAACGCCTGGCGGCCGGTGCGCGTCATCGCCGCCGCGGCGGTCGCCGAGGGTGAGGAGATCCTCGCGCCGCTGTATGCCGCGATCGGCACCCGCATCCACAACGAGGGGATCAGGGATCTCGACGTCGCGGTCGCTGGCGCCGTGGCCGAGCTGGGGCTGAATCCGGAGCTGCTGGCCGCCGCCGATTCGGACGCCTACGACGCCGTCATCCGCGAGAGCCATCACGAGGGGATGAGCAAGGTCGGCGACGACGTCGGCACCCCGACCATCCACATCAACGGTTCCGCGTTCTTCGGGCCGGTGCTCTCGCGCATCCCGCGCGGCGAAGTGGCCGGAAAGATCTGGGACGGCGCTGTCGCGCTGGCCTCGTATCCGCACTTCTTCGAGCTCAAGCGCTCGCGCCACGAGGAGCCGGTCTTCGACTGAGCCGTCAGCACGGCGAGCCGGTGTGGGCGCCGGGATCGACGGGGTCGTGGATCACCTTCGGGTTCCACACACTCGGTTCCGGTGCCAGCACCGGCGGCGACGACTGCACCTGACCGCTGCCGATGCCGCGCACGACCTCCTTCGGCCGGAAGAACATCCGGCCCGGTGCGTTGCGGTTGCGCAGCGCGGCGGCGCGCCAGGTGAGCACGGGGTGGCTCGCCAGCAGATTGGTGAGCCAGAGGAAGAAGCCGCGTTCGGACGACGCGCGGTCGCACATCTCGTCGAACGAGACCGACGTCAGCATGTACTTGCCCGCTGCGAGGACGCCGATCGCGCCGGGCGCTCCGTCCGGTTGGTTGTAGTAGCCGTAATTGTCGGCCGTGTACTCCTGGGCGCGCGAGAGTGCGGAGCCGAGCACCGGCAACCACCCCGTCGCCAGCGAGGAGAGCTGGCGCCAGTAGGAGACGTGCCCGGCCGCGATGTGGCCGACCTCGTGGCCGATGATGAAACGCAGCGCCTCGGGGTGGCGCGCGGCGCCGCCGACCTCGAAGAGGTCGCTGTAGACGACGACGAACCGGCGGAAGCCATGTCCCGAGGCGAAGGCGTTGATCTGGCCGTTGCCGAGGACGACGTAGGCGTCGGGGATCTGCTCGAGGCCGAAGCGTTCGGCGGCGTCGACCACCATCCGGTAGCCCTCGGGGAACTGCGTCGGAGACATCCGGACGCCGTTGACGCGCGGCCCCGCCCACGTCAGGCCGCGAACGAACCAGACGATGAACGGCGCGAACAGCGGGACGAGGGCGTAGTCGGTGAGACTTCCCGTCGCGACGAGCAACAGTGCGATGAGGTAGGCCGTCACCGACACGACGATGAGCAGGACGAGCAGCGGGATCTCCCATGGATGCCGTCGGGGCCGGTGGGCGTAGGCCGCCGGAGGGAGCCACGTCGGCGGGGGAGCGATCGCAGGCGCCTCGTGGTGTCGCTGCTCGTCGTCGGGGTGCACGGGCTCCAACCTAATCGGGCGTCGGCCACACGGCCCGGACGCGCGGCGTATCTGCGAGGATGAGGCCATGCGCGTATACCTGGGAGCCGATCACGCGGGCTTCGAACTCAAGAATCAGATCGCCGAGCATCTGCGGGGCGCGGGACACGACGTCGTCGACTGTGGCGCCTTCGTCTACGACGCCCTCGACGACTACCCGTCGTTCTGCATCGACGCGGCGAAGAAGGTCGTCGCCGATCCGGGCAGCCTCGGCATCGTCATCGGCGGCTCGGGCAACGGCGAGCAGATCGCGGCGAACAAGGTGAAGGGCGCGCGCTGCGGCCTCGCCTGGAGTGTCGAGACCGCTCAGCTCACGCGCCAGCACAACGACGCTCAGCTCATCGGCATCGGCGGCCGGATGCACAGCGTCGAGGACGCGCTCGCCATCGTCGACGCCTTCATCGCCACCCCGTTCTCCGGGGATCCGCGGCACCAGCGCCGCATCGACACCCTCCTCGACTACGACGCCACCGGCGTCGCCCCGGCGGTTCCCGGGGCCGCCGCCGAGTAGGTGCCCGAAGGGCACACGCTGCATCGGCTGGCGCGACGGCATCGCGAGTTCTTCGCGGGCCGCCGCGTCGGCGTCAGCAGTCCGCAGGGGCGGTTCACCGAGGCGGCGCGGCTCCTCGACGGCGACGAGTTCGTCGACGCCGAGGCGTGGGGCAAACACCTGCTGCACCGCTACGCGTCCGGCCGGACCGTGCACATCCACCTGGGGATCTACGGCGCGTTCTCCGAGTTCACCGGGCCGCCGCCCGCGCCGGTCGGACAGGTCCGGATGCGGCTGACGCGGCCGGGCCGGGGCACCGACCTGCGCGGCCCGGCGGCCTGCGAACTCGTCACCGAGCCCGAGGTCGACGCACTGCTCACCCGGCTCGGTCCCGACCCGCTGCGTCCGGAGGCCGACCCGGACGTCTTCGTCGCGCGGGTGCGTCGTTCGCGGCGGGCGATCGGTTCGCTGCTCATGGATCAGAAGGTGATCGCCGGCGTCGGGAACGTCTACCGCGCCGAGGTGCTGTTCCGCGCCGGGCTCGATCCGTTCACCGAGGGCCGACGCGTCCCGGACCCGTCCGCGCTGTGGGACGACCTCGTCGAACTCATGCCCGTCGGCGTCGCCACCGGGGTGATGCACGTCGTCCGCGCCGAACATGACGCCGGTGCCCCGTCGTACTCGCCGGACCGGCCGCGCACCTATGTCTACCGACGCGTCGGCGAGCCCTGCCGGGTGTGCGGGTCGCCGGTCGCGACAACCGTCATGGAGGCTCGCAACCTGTTCTGGTGCCCGACGTGTCAGCGGGGACCGACGGGCGTCGGCGCCCGCTGACAGGCAGGTCAGCGCACGGCCAGACTCGGGTCGGTGGTTTCGGTGTTGCTCGGACCGTCCGCGGCGGGTTCGGCGCTGAGCCGTCCGAAGCGCGTCGCGGCGCCCAGCAGCAGAAGTCCGACGACGAGGAAGGCGAGCATCCGCCACACCGGATCGAGCGCGGCGAGGTCGAACATCACGAGCTTGCCGACGGCGAGCGCGAGGATGGCGAGGCCCGCGGGTCGGGCCCAGCGCGCGGCGTCCGGGCGGATGGAGATCAGCAGTAGGCCGCCGCCGATGACCGCGATGACGGCGGTCGCGGCGGCATGACCGGCCAGATAGCCCGTCTCGCCGGCGACGGCGCTGCCGCCGATGATCGCGCCCGCCCCGACGGCGTGGCCCGCGGCGATGATCGCCGCGAGGACGACGCGGCCGTCGTCGCGCAGACGTCCCCACCAGCCGAGGCCGAGCGCGCCGGCCAGCACGATCATCACCGACGTCAGCACGCCCGGGTTCGCGATGGACGCGACGCCCCTCGGTGAGAGCAGCATCATCGGACCGGTGGCCAGATAGAACAGTGGCAGCGTGAGCATCGCGAGGGCGCCGGCGGCGAATCCGATGCCGCGCGAACCAAGCGTGATCGCGAGTGCGATGAGGCCGAGCGTCAGCAGGAGGAAGGACGGCAGCCAGACGTCCTCCGGCGTGACGTCGATGACCACGGCGGCCGCCTCGATGACCGCCGCGAACATCGCCGCGCCCCGGAATCCCTCGCCGCGCCGCGCGGTTCCGCTGCCGGTGGCGTTTTCCCGGGGCGAAGCGGTTCCCGGTGTCGTCACGGCGACGGCCGCCGAGATCAGTGCGAGCGCCCCGAACGTCAGGGCCGTGCCGGCGCGCGGCGCCGCACCCGCGACGACCACGGCGGGCAGCGCTCCGACCACGACCGACATGGCGGACACGAAGGAGCCGGGATGACGGATCTCGCCGGCGAGGCCGCCGCCGAGGGCCAGGACTGCGCAGGCCGCCGCGACCACCAGCAGCAGCGCCCCGTCTGTGTCCGTCGCGGCGGCGGCGATGAGGGCGAAGGTGAGCGGCACGACGCGCGCCGCTGTGACGAACGGCCAGTCGTGCAGGCCCGTGATCGGCAGTGCGGCGGTGGCGAGAAGCGTCAGGTAGACGAGCAGGACGAGGGTCGGACCACCGGTCAGCGCGGGAGCCAACAGGGCGACGCCGCCGAGGACGCCGGCCGCGAGCGCCTGGCTGTGCCAGCGCAAAGCGATCGCCATGCCCGTCGCTGCGACGCCGAACGCGAGACCGAGCCCGGCGACCGGCGGCAGCCAACCGTAGTACGGGCCGGCCGCGAGGATGACGAGGTAGGAGCCCGCGATGCCGGTGGCCGTCAGCGCCGCTCCGGCGATGCCGCCGCCGGGCCGCCGGTGGACGTGCTGCCCGGCGACGACGAGCGCGGCCGACAGCACGGCGCCCCCGACGACCCGCGTGAGCGGGCCGAGATAGCCGTACTGTGCCGCCAGGACGAGCAGCATGGCGAGCCCGATGAGCGTCACGGCCGCGCCCGCCGCGGCGAGGACGCGGCTGACGGCGCCTTCGCGGCGGTACCAGGGCGCCGGCCGGGGCATCGGCGCGGGCGGCACGCCGAACCGTGCCGGATCGAACGGGTGCGGACCGTACGGCGGGTGCCCATACGGCGTCGCGCCATACTGCGGATGCCCGTACGGCGCCGCGTCGTACGGGGCAGGCCCGTACTGAGACGGCCCGGACGACGGCGGACCGGGCTGGTACTCGCCCGACTGCGGCGACGGCGGCGGCGGTGCGGACTGGCCCGGCTGCGGGAACGGCGTGATCATGAGGTCAAGGCTCGTCCCCGGATGGCGCCGGCGGATGAGTAGAACCACTCGGTTCGCCCCCGGCTTTCCCCCGATCCTCCCCGGGTTCAGCCCTCGTCGAGCCCGGCCTCCAACGCGTATCGCGCCAGCTCGACCCGGTTCGCGAGCTGCAGTTTGCGCAGCGTCGCCCCGATGTGGTTGTCGACGGTCCGGTGCGAGAGGTGCAGCCGCTCACCGATCTGCTTGGACCGCAGCCCCTTCGCCACGAGCCGCAGGATCTCGGTCTCCCGCTCGCTGAGCTGCGGACGCGGCGTGGCGTCGTCTTCCGGAGCGGCCGCGAGCCGGCGGTACTCGCCGAGCACCAGCCCGGCGAGTCCGGCGGTGAACACCGGTTGCCCGGCCGCCGTCGCGCGGACCGCTGAGACGAGCTCGGCGGCCGAGGCGCTCTTGACGAGATAGCCGGTGGCACCGGCCTTCACGGCGTCGAGGACGTCGTCGCGTTCGGACGACGCGGAGAGGACCAGCACGCGCGCGGCCGGTGCCACGGCGATGACGCGGCCCGTCGCGTCGGCACCGGTGCCGTCGGGCAGGTTCATGTCCATGAGCACGACGTCGGGCCTGGTCGCCGCGGCGCGGACGGCGGCCGAGGCGACGTCGTCGGCGGTGGCGACGACGTCGAATCCGGCCTCGCCGAGGTCGCGGGCGACGCCTTCGCGCCAGATCGGGTGGTCGTCGACGACCATGACGCGCGTGCGGACGCTCATCGCGATTCTCCTGTCCGGTCGGCGCGCGACCGTCGGCTCGATCGTGGCACGGTGAACTCCCACTCGACGCCGGAACCGGGCGCCGTGAACAGCTCCGCGCGTCCGCCGACGTCGGTCAGCCGGCCGCGGATCGAGCGCGTCACGCCCATCCTGCCCTCCGCCTCGGCGGCCTCCAGGCGGCCGTCGCCGATGCCGACGCCGTCGTCGCGCACGGACACGATGACGGCGTCCGGCAGATCTTCGAGCAGCACGAACACCTGCGCGTCGGGCCCGGCGTGGCGGGCGGCGTTCGCGATCGCCGCGCCGGCGGCACCGTCGAGGGCGCGGGCGACGTCGTCGGGCACGTCGGTCCGTCCGGCGGGCGTCGAGACGGTGACGGCGCCACCCGCCCGGGCGCGCAGCAGCCGGCCGAGATCGGTCGCGTCCGCCGGGTCGGGCTCCGCCTGCCGCGAGATGAGCGCGCGCAGCCGTGACTCCTGTTCGCCGGCGAGTGTCGCGAGTTCCCCGGTGGGCCCGCCGATCTCGGCCCCGCGCCGCTGGATGAGCGCGAGCACCTGCAGGACGCCGTCGTGGACCTCGCGCGCGAGCCGTTCGCGTTCGGTGGCGGCGGCCGCGACTCGGGTGGCTGCCGTGGAGACCGCGTAGGTGCGTCGCGCGGACGTCGCGGCGACACCGCAACCGAGGCCGATGGCGACGAGGATGACGAGCGTCGCGTCGACGTCGAGGTTGAAGGTGAGCGAGCCGCGCAGCGCCGCCGTGACGAAGCCGATGACCAGCCCGGACGCCACGCCGAGAGTCGCACCGCCGAGCAGCGCCGCCGAGACGACGGCGTTGGCCGACCACAGGCTGGTCGTGACCAGCTGATGACGCGGGAACCAGCCGTCGGGGGCGAACAGCAGCGTCGACGCCGACAGGCCGAGGACGACGACGTGCTCGGCCCCGACGAACCAGCGCGTGCGGGCGTGACCGGTGAGGTACAGCACGCCGCTGGCCACGCTCCAGCAGACGAGCAGGCCGACGATCAGCCAGGACAGTCGCGGCTTCGTGTAGTCGACGTCGACGGCGAACTGGTAGCCGACGGCGTAGACGAGGCTGAGCAGCCGGAACGCCTGCGCCGCCTGCCAGAGGCTCTCGTCGCCGTCACCACCGAAACCGGGCGTCGCGTCGCGCATCGGTTCAGCCTGGCACGGCCGCCCGGCGTCGACGCGACGAGGCCAGCAGACAGCCGATGACGACCAGCGCCGTCGCGCCGACGATCCAGAAGCCCAGCGTCTCGATCGAAGCGGATGCGATGACGTCGGCGACGGCGCCGCCCAGCCCGAACTCGGTGAGCATCGACGCGATCTGGATCGTCCCGATGACGACGGCCAGCAGCAGGGACATGCCGGTGAGGACGATGTTGTACCGCCGCAGCTGCGCCCGGTCGCGGCCGGCCCACGTGTACGCCGAGTTCATCGCCGCGCCGTTGACGGTGTCGACGAGCGTCATGCCGGCGGTGAAGAGGATCGGCAGGGCCACGATCGCGTACCACGGGACGCCCGCGGCGCCGCCCGCCCCGGCGAGCACGAGCAGCGCGATCTCCGTGGCCGTGTCGAAGCCGAGCCCGAACAGCAGTCCGATGGGGTAGATGTGCCACGGCCGGGACACGCGGCGCAGCAGCGGCGTGACCAGTCGCGTCAGCGGGCCGGCGGCCGGCGACGCGTCGTCATCGCCCCGGACGAGCCGGGTGAGCGTGACGGCGTTGGCGACGGACAGGAAGACGAGGAAGGCCGCCGACACCGTGACGCCGATGACGCCGAGCGCCGCGCGCACCGGCGAATCGTCCATGACGAGCGACGACGCGGCCGCGGCTCCGGCGGCCACGGCGAGCGACATCGCCATGACGACCGTCGAATGCCCGAGGGAGAAGTAGAAGCCGACCGTCCGCCCGGGTCGTCCCTCGGCGGTCAGCTTGCGGACCGTCGCGTCGCATGCTGCCAGGTGGTCCGGGTCGAGCGCGTGACGGGCGCCGAGCCCGTACGCGGTCAACGCGAGCCCGATGCCGAATGCCTGGTGACCGACGGGTATCTGCTGCGGGATGATCACGGCGAGAAGTCCGAATCCGACGATGTGCAACGCCAGGACGACGACGGCGACCCGACGCAGGTCGGCTGGAACGGACCTCATCGACAGGCTCCTCTCGGTCGGCGGCTGTGCTGATTCTGCCCGTCCGCGGCGCCGGGCGCGCGGCGACGCCGGCCCGGTGACCGTCGCGTTTCGCCCGCCCGGAACCGGGTCTACCGTGAACGGCGACGACGCGGCCTCCGGGCGGGCCGTGATCGGCGAGCCGAGGGAGGCCCCGATGAGCAATCTGGACATGCATCCGTCGCCGCAGGAATGCCGGGCCATCGACGCCGCGACCGCGATCGAGGTGCTTCATGCGCGCGACGTCCCGCTCGGCGGGCCGCGCGCCATCGGCGTCCGGCGGACGCTGCCGCAGCGGCGGCGCTCCCTCATCGGCGCGTGGTGCTTCGCCGACCATTACGGCCCGGAGGATCTGGCCGCCGGCGGCAGCCCGATGGACGTTCCACCGCATCCGCACACCGGGCTCGCCACCGTGAGTTGGCTGTTCTCCGGTGAGATCGAACATCGGGACAGCGGCGGCGTGCACGCCCTGGTCCGGCCGGGCGAGCTCAACCTCATGGTCGCCGGCGCCGGGATCTGCCACTCCGAGGTGTCGACGCCCGCGGCGACGGTGCTGCACGGCGTCCAGCTCTGGCTCGCCCTGCCGGACGCGACGCGCGACGGCCCGCGGGAGTTCCACCATCATCGGCCCGAGCCGCTGGAGCTCGACGGCGCCGTCGCGCGCGTGTTCCTCGGCACGCTGGCCGGTGCAGGTTCCCCGGTCCCGACCCACAGCCCGCTCCTCGGCGCCGAACTCGTCCTCGCTCCCGGCGCATCGCTCCTGCTTCCGGTGGATCCGGCGTTCGAGCACGGCGTCCTTCTCGACGTGGGCGACGTCGCCGTCTGCGGCGCCGTACTCGACCGGGGCGATCTCGCCTACCAGGGCATCGGCCACGACGCGCTCGAGATCGTCAACCGCGGCGACGGATCGGCACGTGTCGTGCTGCTCGGCGGCGAGCCGTTCGGCGAGGAGATCCTCATGTGGTGGAACTTCGTCGGGCGCAGCCACGACGAGATCGCCGGCTACCGGGAGCAGTGGCAGGCCGAGGCCGCGCGGTTCGGCGCCGTCGAGGGCTACACCGGGCCGGTGACGCGGCTGCCCGTGCCGACGCTGCCCGGGCTGTCGCTGCGGCCGCGACGCAACCCGCCACCGCACGCGACGGGACGTCTCGACGGATGAAGGACCGACCGAACCCACTCCAGTGGGCCGGATACGCCTACGGCCGGGTGTTGCCGGCGTCGATGCGGGACTGGGTCGCACGGGATCTGTGCGGCCGCGGCGCGTTCTTCCGGCATCTGGCGCGCAACTGGTTCGTCTACCTGCCGATCTACGTCGGCATCGTGGTGCTGTTGCCGGGACCGCTCTGGCTGCGGCTGCTGAGCATGCTGCTCGGCTTCCTCGTCAGCACGCAGTACACGATCATGTACCGAGTGCCGAACCGACGCCGTCGCCTCATGAAACACGGTCTGCCAGAAGACCTTCCGTACCGGACCGCGGCGCGGGCGGCCGATCGTCGGCGCTACGACGAGCGTCACGGACGGTGATGTCCGCGCGACTGCGGGGCGCCGACGAGCATCGCCGGTGGTTGCGTCTGCAGCGCATCCTGTGGCGCACCCGATTCGACATGTCCGCGGAGGCGGGGCACGACGTCGCGGCCGAGATCGTGGCATGGCGGCAGGTGGAGATCGGCGCGGTACGGGTCGTCACGTCCGGCCTCGGACTCGTGCTGCCACTGGTCATCGCCGTCGCGATGGGCCGGCTGGACATCGGCATGGCGGCGGGCATCGGTGCGCTGCTGGCCAGTGGCAGCGGGCACGACGGCGGCTTGCGGCAGCGGATCGTCGACGTCGTGGCGACGATCGTCACCGGTTCCGCGGCGTTTGCGCTAGGCATGGCGACGTCGTCGTCCACGGTGGGATCGGCGGTCGTCATCGTGGCGGTCGCCGTCGTCGCCGGCTTGCTCGGCGGCGTGCGGGCGAGCTTCGCGAAGGTGGCCGCCCAGGTGACCGTCTTCGTGATCCTCGGCGTCAGCCTCGCGATCCTCGGTCTGCCGACGGTCGAATCGAGCGGCTTCTTCGTGCTCGGCGGGATCGGAGCGGGCTGCCTGACGCTGTCGGGTTACGCGTTGCGGGGACACTTCCTTCGCGAACCGGACAGCCATCGGTCCGTCTCGTGGGGCTATGGGCTCGGCGGGCACGTCGTCCGCGATTCCGATGCCGCTCGGCGGCGGTCCGAGGCGCTGCGCGCCGACCTGCGGCGATGGGTCGCCGGACTGCGCGGGATCGCCGGCTGGCGCTACGCGATCCGGCTCGGCACATGCATGGCGACGGCCGAGATCATCGCGCATCTGTGGCCGGCCGAACATTCGACGTGGCTGGCGTTGACGGTCGCGCTCGTCGTGCAGCGCGACACCGGCCTGGCCGTCCAGCGCACCATCGAGCGGGGACTCGGCACGCTCCTGGGAGTCGCGCTGTCCTGGTTCCTGCTCGGCGCGTTGCCGTTGTGGGCCACGCTCGTCGCCGTCGGCGTCATCGGCGCTCTGCGGCCGTACGTCAAGCTCGCCAACTACACGGTGTACGCGATGGTGATGACGCCGCTGGTCGTGCTGCTCACCGGGCTCGGCACACAGCCGTCGGTCGAGCTGCTGCGGGAACGGCTCGTCTTCACGGTCATCGGCTGCGCGGTCTCGCTCATCGTCGGGTCGGGTGTCGGCCGGCTGTTGCGTTGAGCGCGACCGGATCTCGCCGTCAGCGCTCCGGCAACGCGCAGCCGTCCGGCCCGCACGCGTCGCCTTCGGCCAGGGTGACCACGGCGGGCCGGTCGGCCGCCGCTCGACGGAGCGCCTCGGCGAAGACCTCCGGCGGCTGCGCGCCGGAGACGGCGTAGCGACCGTCGACGACGAAGAACGGCACGCCGGTGATGCCGAGCTCGGTGGCCTGGGCCTCGTCGCGCCGCACGTCGGCGGCGTAGGCGTCCGGATCGGCGAGCGTCCGCCGGACGGCCTGCTCGTCCAGCCCGGCGCCGACGGCCACCGCGACGAGGCGCTCGGCGTCACCGAAGAGCGGCTCGGCATCGGCGAAGTTCGCCGCGTACAGGGCGTCGAGCAGCGCTTCCTGACGCCCCTGCGCGAGCGCGAGGTGCAGCAGCCGGTGCATGTCGAAGCTGCTGCCGTAGTCGCGGCCGGACGTCTGATAGGGAAGGCCGAGCGTCGCCGCCTGGGCGCCGATGCCGCGCTCGCCGGCCGCGGCCTGCTCCATGCTCATTCCGTACTTGCGGGCGAGCATCTCGACGACGGGGCCGCTGTCGTGCGGCGACAGCGTGGGGTCGAGCTCGAACGATCGATGGACGACGCGCACGTCACCGCGTCCGGGGAACTCGGCGAGCGCCGTCTCGAAGCGCTTCTTGCCGAGATAGCAGAAGGGGCAGTTGACGTCGGTCCAGATGTCGACGGTGAGCGTCATCGAGGTGGCCTTTCCGGTATCGCGCGGGCCGATGCCCGCCCGGTGCTGCAACGCCGCGTCGCCCGGGGCTGTTCCCGCGGTTTCGTCAACTCGCGTCGTCGAGCAGCAGCGGCACGCCGGCGTGCCGGAAGACGACGCGGACGCGTCGCCAGTAGTCGTCGCCGAGGACCGCCGCCACGCGCGCGGCATCTGTGACGCGGACGGTGAACGGCTCACCGGCCGGAGTGCCGAAATCACCGCGCAGGCAGTCGGCGAGCGCGTCGAGGTTGCGTCCGAAGTAGCCCCCCGGGCCGTTGACGGCGCGGCCCAGCTCGGCCCACCAGTCGGCCCTGCTCCCGACGCGCGCGCCGGCCACCGTGTATGTCGTCATCGTCGAGTCCTGAGTCGTCGGTTCGAGCTCCGTACCGTCGTGGCCGCCGGTTGTCATGCGTCGCCGATCCGGCAGAAGGTCTCGTAGTGATCGCCCGTGTAGTACCAGTTCGGTGGAGCCGTCAGCGGTGTGCCGCCGGTGACGATCCGGCGTGCGCCTCTGGTCGGTGAGCCCGGCGTCGGCACCGTGTACTCGTGATAGAAACCGCGGTTCTGCGCAGGCAGGCGGCCTTCGTAGTTGCCGAAGACGACGCCGTCGCGATCCGGGTGCGGGAACGGCCCACCCGAGCGGATCAGCTTCGCGGTCGTCGTCGCCTCCCGGGGGAGCGTCGTGAGCGCGCAGTCGCCGCGGCCGGGCGACGCCGACGACCGGGTTCCGGGTCTCGCGGTCGATCGTGGCCCGGGTTTCGCCGTCGACGTCGCCTTCGACGTCCCGGCGGCGGTCGTCGTGGTCGGCGCCCTGCTGCTGCGGGCGGCGTCGGACTGTCGTGCACAGCCGGGCACGATCGCGAGCAGCATCGCCGCGACCACCAGAGCCGTGGCCCGGCGGACGCGGCCGGTACGCAGGTCATCGCATCGCATGGTCAGGCGTTCCGCACCGCGGCGAGGAAGGCCGCCATCTTGTCGTAGTTCTTGTCGCCGGGCCCGTTCTCGACGCCGCTCGACACGTCGACGCCGTACGGATCGAACCGTTCGATGACCTCGGCGACGTTCGACGCGTCGAGACCGCCCGCGAGGACGAGGCGGCCGGGAACGTCGGCGACCCAGTCGGGGATGTCATGGAAGACGCCGCTGCCGACACTCGCGTCGTAGAACACGTAGTCCGCCTTCAGCGACGCCGGCGGGGGAGTCGCCGTCGCGAGCGCGAGGCTCGGCACGTCGGCCGGTTCGTAGAGCTGCAGCGTGTCGAAGGCGTCGGCCACGTCGGCGACCTCCGCGTACGTCATTCCGACGGCGAACGTCCGGATTCGGCCACGGGCATGCGCCGCGAGTTCGACGGCGCGGGCCGGCGGGCGGTATCGCTTCGACCACGGGACGAGCAGGACGCCGATCGCGTCGTACCCGAGCTCGATCGCCCAGTCGATCTGCTCCTCCTGCGTCAGCCCGCAGACCTTGACGAACCTGTCCCGCATGCCTGCCCCTCGTCGACGTTGTCGCCGTCCATGATCCCCGGCGTGTCTCGGCGTCGAGTCGTCAGGTCGAGATGGAGCCGGGCGGCGTGCAGAAGAGCAGTCGCAGCGGCCCGTCGCCGCGGTTCATCGTCTGGTGCGCGGTGCCCGCGGGCATGTGGACGACGTCGCCGGCATGGGCCTCGACGGCCTCACGGGCCGGCGGAACGAGAATGGTGGCGACGCCCTCGATGACATAGAGGAATTCGTCTTCCGGATGCAGGTCCGTCCAGAAGGAATCGCCGGGCAGCGCCTCCCAGATGCCGACGTGGAATCGGTCGTTGTCGATACAGGTCCGCACCAGCGCGTCACCGGGCTCATAGCGATCGGTCGGGCCGGGGCGTTCCGGTCGCGTGTAGAGCGTGAGAGCGAGATTCCGCGGAGTGATCACGCGGGGACGGAGAGCGCTCTTATCGGCGCCGTTCGCCGTCGGATCGGACATGATTGCCCTTTCGGCTGTATGTCGAGAGATTCGATGACCATATGCTGACACGGTGCGGATTCTCGTTCTGACCGGCGCCGGCATCTCGGCCGAGAGCGGTGTGCCGACTTTCCGTGACGCGGGTGGTCTGTGGGAGGGCCACCGCGTCACGGACGTCGCAACCCCGGAGGGCTACGAGCGGGATCCGGAGCTCGTCCATCGCTTCTACGACGAACGCCGCCGCCGTCTGCGGGACGTTCAGCCCAACGCCGCACACCTGGCCCTCGGCCGGCTCGAGAACCTCCTCGGCGACGACCTGCTCATCGTCACACAGAACATCGACGATCTGCATGAGCGCGGCGGCGCCCGGCGCGTTCTCCACATGCACGGCGAACTCCGGTCGGCGCTCTGCTGGTGGTGCGAACGACGGTTCCCCTGGGACGAGGACCTCGGCCATCGTCCGCCCTGCCCTGGGTGCGGCAAGAACCGGTTGCGGCCCGACGTCGTCTGGTTCGGCGAGGTGCCGTACCGGCTCTCGGCCATCGACCGGTTCTTGCGCGGCGTCGACGTCTTCGTCTCGATCGGAACGAGTGGCGCCGTCTATCCGGCGGCCGGATTCGTTCGCACCGCGTCAGCCTGGCGTGCGCGCACGATCGAGATCAATCTGGTGCCGTCGGAAGGGAGCCGGTATTTCCGGGAATACCGTTACGGTACGGCGGGCTCTCTGGTGCCGGTCTGGGTGGACGAGATCTTGACGCAATATCACGGCGCCTGATCCGTGCAATATCACGGCGCTTGATCATTCCGGCTCGACGCCGCCTCGGCGGGGACCTTCGCGCCGAGCGCCGTCCCGACCCGGAGCTTCCAGATGGGTCAGCATGTACCGGGCGCAGTTGTCGATCTTGCTGCGCCACGCCCGGACGGCGGCCTCCGGGTCCTTTCGCCGGATTTCGACGAGGATGCGGCCGTCGTCGGACACGATCTCGCCGGTCGGATACCGGTAGCGCAGGCCGAAGATCGTGACGAACAGTCGCAGTTGCAGCGTGAGGCGGACGAACATCGAGCCGATCCGGGGCATGTCCGCGGCGCGCGCCAACTCGTCCTGCAGATCCAGGTCGGCGGACCCGCAGTCCGGGATCAGGCCGAGTTCATCGCAACGCAGGATCCCGGAGTAGTGGTCGTCGACCACCGGCGGCAGTTCGTCGGGCAACGACGCCAGTCGCCGCGCGATCGCCGTGCCGAGCAGGCCCCGAGCGGTGTACGTCTCGACGATGTCCCGCGGGGTCGGCTCGGGGAGCCGGTAGCTGCCGGCCCGCTTGTCGATGAGCGCCTCCTCCGCCAGTTGGGCGAGGGCCGCGGCGACGCGCCCGGGTGAGACTCCCGCGCGGCGGGCGATGTGACGTGCGGAGATGGGGTCACCGGCGTTCAGTTCTCCGTCGGCGATCGCCGCGCACAGACCCCGGACGATGTCATGGAGGTCGCCGGCGGGGTGTTCGGACTCCGTGTGCTGTGCTCCACCGGGGGTGTGCGGCGGCGCGTCCGCACCTTCGACCCAGACGAACTCCGTCGCGCCCGAGTTGTGCGCCTGGCGGATCCGCCGTTGGACCTCGCGAAGATCGGCCACCTGTCGCGGGTCGACGGCCGCGGCCACGGCGTGCAGCATGCCGAGCCACGCGTCGCCGGTCACCGAATGCGCGGTGATCTCCGGGTGCCGCGACAACCACTGACGCGCGGCCGCGTCGAGTTCGACGTCGACGATCAGCGTGACGGCCGGCGTTGCGGGCAGCCGGCCGGCCGCGCGGCGGAGTACGGCGAGGGCGTCCGGCGGATCGGGCGCTGCCTCGTCGTCACGGCGGCCGAGCGGGCGGCACAGCAACGCCGCGCAGACCACCGTCTCGATGACGTCGATGCGGCGAGGCGTCAGCGGTGAGTGTGTCGACGCACCGCTCGCGGCGTGAAACCCGAGGGCGCATCCGGACGGATGGACGTCGATGTAGGTGAGGATCGACGTCGCGAGATCCCGCAGCAGCGACGCTTCCAGCTCCGGCTGGGGAAAGTAGCGGCGCCGGATGCGGCTCACCGTCGCCTGACTCACGCCCGCGACGTCGGCGACGGAGCGAGTCGTCCAACGCTCGGCACCGGCGGGAGGTTCCTCGAGCGCGCAGAGCAGCACCCGGCGAACCGCGTCGTCCGACGCCGGTGGGCGACCCGTGCGCTGCACGTCGTGCAGGCCGTCGATCCCGACGTCGAGGTAGCGCCGCCACCATTTGGCGGCGGTCGTCGGACTGACGGCCGACCGCCGCGCGGCCTCGGCCGTGCCCAGGTCAGCGCAGTCGACCACGAGCTGGGCGCGGGTCGCGATGCCGTGCGGAACCTGCCGCGATCGAGCCGTTCGCAGCAGCGACGCTCGGTCGTCCGGGGAGAGCTGAGGGCGTTCATCGGCCACGACTTGACGGTACTTTCTTTTGACTCAACTGGGCGGGTAGTGCTCGTTGTCTGGCGGCTGGTGATCGGTGTCACGCATCGTCATACGCGATATCAGCCCGGATGTCACCCCGGTTCACCCGCGATCGCCGACGTCCCCGACCCGGGAGCGCGCCGGCTCGACGAGAGGAGAGCGCCACGAATGAGTGATCCCTTATTCACCCCGTTCACGCTGAAAAACCTCACTTTGCGTAATCGGATCGTCAGTACATCGCACGAACCGGCGTACAGTGAGGACGGCCTGCCGAAGGATCGGTACCGCGCCTATCACCGTGAGAAGGCGCGCGGCGGCGTCGCTTTGACGATGATCGGCGGCAGCGCATTGGTCAGTCCCGACTCGACCCCACCGTTCGGCAATCTGCAGCTCTTCCGGGACGAGGCCGTGCCGTACCTGCGAGCGCTCTCCGACGATGTCCACGAGCAGGGCGCGTACGTGATGACCCAGTTGACGCACATGGGCCACCGCACCGACAACTACTCGCACGATTGGATTCCGGCACTGTCGGCGTCCGGAACGCGGGAACCGGCGCACAAGGCGTTCACCCGAGTGGCGGACGCGCGAGATCTCGCGCGGATCGCCCGGGATTTCGCCGAGACGGCGCTGCGGTGCAAGGAGAGCGGCCTCGACGGCGTCGAGCTCTCTGCGTACAGCGGTCACTTCCTCGACGAGTTCCTGACGCCGATTCTCAATCATCGGCAGGACGAGTACGGGGGCAGCTTCGAGAACCGGATGCGGTACCCGCTCGAGGTGGTCGCCGCGGTGCGCGCGGCGGTCGGTGACGACTTCGTCGTCGGCATGCGATTCTCGTTCGACGAACTGCGGCCGGGCGGTGTCTCGCCGGACGAGTCACTCAAGAT
Source organism: Mycobacteriaceae bacterium (assembly GCA_044222225.1). Classification (GTDB taxonomy): domain Bacteria; phylum Actinomycetota; class Actinomycetes; order Mycobacteriales; family Mycobacteriaceae; genus JBGANR01. The sequence continues at coordinate 67,814 of JBGANR010000016.1, read as the reverse complement.
GGCGTGGGAGTTCCAGAAGGCCGGGATCGACTTCTTCTCCGCGATCCGCGGCAACGTCGATCGTGACGCGGATCTGGTCAAGATGATCCCGCCGATGTACACGCCGGCGAATCCGGCGCTGGAGTTCGCCGGCGAGGTGAAGAAGCAGCTCGACGTTCCGGTGATGCATGCGGGAAAGATCGCCGACGTGGCCACCGCCCGGTACGCGATCTCCGAAGGGCTGCTCGACCTCGTGGGAATCGTTCGCGGGCTGATGGCCGATCCGGACCTGCCCATCAAGGCGAAAGAGGGCCGGGCCGATCAGATCCGGCCATGCGTCGGGGCGAGCATGTGCATCGACGGCATCTACACGCACGGCGCGGCGTTCTGCGTCCACAACCCGGCCACCGGTCGGGAGCTGCAGCTGCCGCAGCGCGTCACCCGCGCGTCCGAAAGCAAGCGGTGCGCCGTGATCGGCGGCGGCCCGGCCGGTCTGGAAGCGGCGCGGGTGCTGGCCGAGCGCGGACACAGCGTGACGTTGTACGAGGCCAACGCCTCGTTCGGCGGGCAGATCGCGCTGGCGGCGAAGTCGGAACGACGGCGCGATCTCATCGGGATCGTCGACTGGCGCGTGTCCGAATGCAAGCGACTCGGTGTGACGCTGAAGCTCAACCACTACGTCGACCCGGACGAGATCGTCGACGTCGACGTCGTCGTCGTGGCCACCGGAGGCGTGCCGAACACGGAGGTGGGCGTCGCCGGCGATCAGCTGGCGATCGACGGCTGGGACGTCATCGCCGGAGCCGCGCGGCCGACCGGGGACGTCCTGGTCTACGACGACCACGGTGGGCACCAGGCGCTCGACGCCCTCGAGGCTCTCACGCGGTCGGCGCGCAGCATCGAGTACGTGACCCCCGAGCGGTCCGTCGCTCCGGACGTGGGCGCTTCGCCGGCGGTCGGCTATTTCGACATGATGTCGGAGAACGACGTGCGCACGACGGTGCTGCACCGCCTGGTCGGCGTCGAGAAGCGGGACGGGCGACTCGTCGTCCGGCTGCAGGTCGACGGGTCCAAGCGTGTCGTCGAGCGTGTCGTCGATCGCATCGTCATCGAGCACGGCACCGTCCCCGACCTGGAACTGGCCGACGCCCTCGTGGCCAGATCGACCAATCTCGGCGAGATCGACGTGCCTGATCTGCTCGCTCGCCGCCCCCAGACCACCGTCCACAACCCGGACGGAGAGTTCGCCCTCTATCGCGTCGGTGACGCCGTTGCCAGCCGCAACATCCACGCGGCGATCCTCGACTCCTACCGACTATGCGGCGCGATCTGAATCCGCGGCGCCGCCCCCGCTTCGAAAGCAACGGCCCCTTTCGAAGAATCCCCCGAAATAAGGAGAACACCATGTCATCGCCCTTCAACCCGAGGAGTATTCGGTGTCATCGATGAAAGACGCGGCGATCGGATCCGAGGGGACCTCGGAGTCGTTCAAGAAGCGGTTCATGGGGAAGCTCATCGTCGTGCTCACCGGCGGCATGTTCCTCGACGGGTACATCCTCGGCATCGTCGGCCCGGTGACCGCCGCCTACAGCGCTGATCTCGGGATCGGCACGTTCATGGAGGGTGCGATCGCCGCGGCGGCGCTGATCGGCATCCTCGTCGGTTCGCCGCTCGGCGGTTATCTGTCGGACAAGTTCGGCCGCAAGCCGTTGTTCATGGTCGACATCAGCCTGTTCACGATCGCCTCGGCGATGCAGTTCTTCACCCATGACGCGACCCTGCTCCTGATCGTCCGGCTGCTCATGGGCGTCGCGATCGGTATGGAGTACTCCGTCGGCTGGCCGATGATGGCAGAGTTCTCCCCGTCCAAGCTGCGCGGCCGTCTCATGGGCCTGACGGTCTTCATGTGGTACGTCGGCTTCATGGTCGCCTTCGCCATCGGCTACGTGCTCCACGAGTACACCGACCTGAGCTGGCAGTTCATCCTCGGCACCAGCACCTTCCTCGCGCTCGCGCTGCTGATCGGCCGGTTGGGGATGCCGGAGTCGCCTCAGTGGCTGTGGAACAAGGGCAAGGTCGACGACGCCCGCGGCATCGCGACCAAGTACATGTCCACCACGTACGTATCGGAGATGGAGCAGGCCAAGGCCGGTGGCCACGGCGGCACGTTCGGCATGCTGTTCAACCACCAGTACTGGCGGGGCACGTTCTTCGTCTCGTTGTTCTGGTTCTGCAACGTCGCTCCGTACTTCGCGATCGCGACGTTCGCCGGTACGGTGCTCGAACAGTACGGCCTCTCGGACGGCCTGGCCGGCGGTGTCGGCATGTCCGCGGTGACGGCCGCGGCGGTCGGCATCTCGGTGCTGATGGTCGACAAGGTCGGCCGTCGTCCGCTGTGCATCTGGCCGCAGTGGGTGTGCGTCGTCGTGCTGGCGATCATCGCCCTCTGGAGCGGTGCGCCCGCCCTGGTCGTCGTCGGGTTGTTCCTCGTCTTCTCGGCGATGAACGGCGTCGGCGGCATGATCACCAGCGTCTACCCGGGTGAGGTGTTCCCGGCGGAGGTCCGCGGTGTGGGCACCGGGTTCGCCGCCGCCGTCAGCCGGGTCGGTGCGGCCTTGGGCACCTGGGGTCTGCCGTGGTGCATCAGCACCTTCGGCATGGCTGTGTCGATGGGCATCGTTTCTGCATGCCATGCAGAAACGGCCCTACGGCATTTCGGAGCGTGTGCGAAAAACTCGCCGGTACTGCTGACGCGCCAACCGGATTGTTTTGACTCAAGAGAGTCCGTGAATCGCGGGCTCTGGCGGGAAACGAAATCCTCCCGCACTCTATGTGCGTGACCGGTCGCGACCCGGCCGGCGACGAACGACCGTATGAACCGGTCGTCGACAGGGGTGGATCCCCGGCCTGATCACGGCCCGTCTACACAACGAATCCGGTGTCTTTTGCGCCGATGAATCATGAGGGGAATACCGTTGAAAGACGTCGTGATCGTCGGTGGCGGGCTGGCGGGGCTGTCGGCCGCGTGGCGGCTTCGGCATTGGGACATCAAGCTCCTCGAAGCGGATGCGGGCCGGATCGGCGGGCGGGTGCAGTCGGAGCGACGCGGTTCGTACGTGCTGAACTGGGGCGGGCACATGTATGCGGGCGCCGGCAGCGCGACGGCACAACTGATCGCCGAGACGGGCACCCGTTGGGCGGGGATTCCGGGGTCGCTGCAGGGGATGGCCATGAACGGCAGGTTCCTGCACACCGGTGCGGTACAGACCTATCCGTTCCGGATCCCGATGTCGCCGCGGGCGCGGTACTCGATCCTCAAGGCCGGTGCGCGCGTCGGCCTCGACGTGCTGCGGTACGCACGCGCCGCGCAGAGCCGGAGCGACGAGACCCCCGAGGTGCGTCAGCAGCGCATCTTCGACTTCGAGAACGACCGGACCTTCGCCGACTACCTCGGCGCGATCTCCGAGGAGGCGAAGGACTTCTACTACCCGGTGGTGACGCGGTCGACGGCCGACCCCGATCAGCTGTCCGCCGGCGCGGGTATCGGCTACTTCAACCTGATCTGGAACATCGGGCAGGGCCTGGGCAACTACATCGTCGGGGGCGCTTCGACCCTCACCGAGGGCATCGCCCAGACGATCCGCGACGACGTCGAACTCGGTGCGGTGGTCGACGAGGTGGTGCAGAACAGCGACCACGTCGTGGTCCGCTACACCCGGGACGGGCGCGATCACGAGATCGCGGCGCGGACCGCGGTGATCGCCACCCCGGCGCCCATCACGCACACGATGGCGGTGAATCTGCGCCCCGAGCTGCGCGAGGCGCTGTCCCGCATCGTCTACGGGCCGCACGTCTCCGGCGCGTTCCTCACCGACGAGCAGCATGCGATGCCGTACGACGACACCTACGGCATCGCGACCCCCAAGCGGTCGTTCACCGTGGCACTGAATCAGGGCAACCTCGTCCGTGGCCGGGAGACCGACCGGCGACCGGGCGGCAGCATGATGGTCTTCTCGCCCGCGAGCCTCGGCCGCCGACTGTGGGACCTGCCCGAGCAGGAGATCGTCGAGACCTATGTGAGCGATCTCGACGACGTCTTCCCCGGATTCGCCGACATCGTGACGGAGGCGCGGGTGGAGCGGTTCGAATACGGCTCGCCGTATTGCTTCCCCGGACGCCGCAAGCTCCAGCCCGAACTCACCAGGCCGTCCGAGCGTGTCTTCCTGGCCGGCGACTATCTCGGCACGTTCTACACGGATACCGCGGTCAGCTCCGGTTTCACGGCGGCGCAGGAGGCCGCGAGCCTGCTCGCGACCGAACGTCAACGCCGCGCGAGGCTCGCCGGCTGACCGCGGCGCAGCACCACCACCTCGACCACGAAGGGATCCACCAGTGATCACAGATCTCAAGGGCGTACTGACCGCTCTGTCCACCCCGTTCGACGCCGACGAGCAGATCGACCACGCGCTGCTTCGCCGGGTCGTGGAACGCTCCATCGCCGGCGGCGTCGACGGCGTCGTGGCCTGCGGGTCCACCGGTGAGTTCGCCGCCATGTCGGGCGACGAGCGAATCGCCCTGGTGGACACCGTCGTCGGGCAGGCCGCCGGCCGGGTGCCGGTGATCGCGCAGACCGGCGCGACCACGACGGCCGAGGCGATCCGGCTCTCGCGGGCCGCGCAGGCGTCCGGCGCGGACGTGCTCATGCTGGTCACCCCGTACTACGAGGCGCTCTCCCTGGACGAGACCGTCGCCTACATCAAGGACGTCGCCGCGGCCGTCGAGCTGCCGATCATGCTCTACAACATCCCGGCGGCCACCGGCGTCAATCTCGATGCGGCCACCATCGGCGGTCTGGCTCGCGAGGTCGACAACATCCTTTATGTGAAGGATTCCAGCGCGAACTGGGAGCAGGCGCTGCAGCTCATCCATCACCACGGCGATGTGATCGGCACCTTCATCGGCTGGGACAGCTACATCTACAGCGCGCTGGCCGAGGGCGCCGCAGGCGTCATGGCCGGCACCGCCAACGTGGTGCCGGCGGAGATCGTCGCGGTGGCGCGGGCCATCGAGGCCGGTGACCTGAACGGTGCCCTCGCCCTGTGGAAGCGGCTGTACCCGGTGATCGACGCCATGCTCTCGATCCCGTTCATCTCCGCCGTCAAGGCCGGGCTGCGCTTGCAGGGCGAGCCGGTCGGCTCGCCGCGACGCCCCACCGCCGACATCACCGAAGCGCAGGTCGACGGCATCCGGGCCGCCCTCACCGGCCTCCTCGCACCGACCGCCGTCTGATCGAAAGGAACCCACCCATGACCCACACAGCCTCCGTCGTCCGTCCCGACACGCCGCCGTCCGCCGCCGGCGACCTGCCGCCGCTGAACCACTTCATCGGCGGCGCCTTCGTCACCACCGCACCGACGGCCACCACCGCCGTCGTCAATCCCTGCGACGGCACCGTCATCGCCGAGGTCGCCGAGGGCACGGCCGCCGACGTCGACCTCGCCGTCGCCGCCGCTCGCGCCGCCCAGCCCGGCTGGGCCGCCACCACCCCCAAGACCCGCGCCGACGTCCTGCTGCAGATCGCCGATCGCATCGCGGAGCACGCCGAGGAGTTCAAGCGGCTGGAGTCGCTCAACGCGGGCAAGCCGCGCGACGTCGTGGACGACGACATCGCCAGCGCCGTCGACGTGTTCCGGTTCGCCGCCGGTGCCGCCCGCGCGTTCACCGAGATGGGATCCGGTGACTACGTGGAAGGACACACCTCGATCGTGCTGCGTGAGCCGGTCGGCGTCGTCGGTGTCGTCGTGCCGTGGAACTATCCGCTGCTCATGGCCGCGTGGAAGATCGCCCCGATCCTCGGCGTCGGCAACACGATGGTGCTCAAGCCCTCCGAGCAGACGCCGCTGACCGCGCTCAAGCTCGCCGAACTCATCGCGGACCTGCTGCCCGCCGGATTGCTCAACATCGTCACCGGCCTGGGGCCCGAGGTCGGGGCCCGGCTGTCCGGTCATCCGGACATCGATCTCGTCGCGCTCACCGGCAGCGTCGGCAGTGGCAAGGCGGTGGCCGCCGGCGCCGCGAGCACCCTTAAGCGCGTGCACCTCGAGCTCGGCGGCAAGGCGCCCGTGATGGTGTTCGCGGACGCCGACCTCGCCGCCGTCGCCGAAGGCGTCCGCGCCGCCGGCTACTGGAACTCCGGTCAGGAATGCGGCGCCGGTACCCGGGTGCTGGTGCACGAGTCCGTAGCGGAGCGGTTCACCGAGTTGCTGGTCGAGCAGGTCAGCACGTTCGTCGTGGGCGATCCGCGGGCAGGGGAGCACGTCGAACTCGGACCGCTGGTCTCCGAGGCCCATTTCGGACGCGTCACCGCCCTGCTGGCGCAGGCGCTCGACGAGGGCGCCACGGCCGCGATCGGCGGCGCCGCCCTCGACGGCCCCGGCTACTTCGTCGCCCCCACGGTCCTCACCGATATCGCCCCGGGCAGCACGGCCTCCCAGCAGGAGATCTTCGGTCCGGTCGTCACGGTCGAGACCTTCGCCGACGAGGACGAGGCCGTCACCCGCGCCAACGAGACCCCGTACGGTCTGGCCGCCTCCGTGTGGACCACCGACGCCGCGCGCAGCATGGACGTCCCCCGCAAGCTCGACTTCGGCACCGTCTGGGTCAACAGTCACCTCGTCATCGCCTCCGAAGTGCCCTGGGGCGGCTTCAAGGGCTCCGGCTATGGCCGCGACCTCTCGATCTACGCGCTCAACGACTTCACCCGCACCCGGGCCCCGGCCGAACCGTTCTCGCAGCGTTGACCCGAGCGCCCTTCGGGCGTACTATCATTAACGCAGACCCCCCCACTCCTGTGGATAAGGGGGTCTAGCTGTTTATTCTGGCGATAGTCGTTGCGGTTCGCGTAGCGGATCCCTCTCCGAGAGATATGTCGCGTACCAATCCCAGGCGAACTGGTTGTTCTCATGGCGATCGACGGTGACGTTCGCGCACCACGCGACGAGGTCGGCCATCTGGACGAGTTGCGATGTTCTCGAGTCCACGTGTATCGCATCCTCGATGACGCGTCTGTGTGACAGGGGGAGCCGGCGGTGCGTCGTGCGGTAGGCGGTATCGCTCCCGTCGCCGTCCATGATCACCAATCCCAAGGAATCTTTCTCGGTCAGTTCCGATTCGAATCTTGTGATCAGGTCGCCGTACAGCAGGCGCTTCGTGCCGGCGAAATCAGACGGGCTGCCTCGGCGGTAGACCGCCGACACCGACAGCCCTCGGTGGAGCGCAGTGTGTCGAGACATTCGACGGCCACCTCTCTCCCGAAGTCCTTCCAATATTCGATACCCTGGTGAACATGCCTTTCGGGGACGCGGGCGGAGATTCTGCCGCGGCCGTTGACGTAGGCGGTCGTATGCAGCTCTTTCGTCACCGCGATGCCGTACTCCCGCCACAGTAGTTTTCGGGTGTCCAACCAGGAGCGGAGGACTGATCGCCATCGGTCGGGCGGGAACTCGATCCAGCCGTACACGGCCAGCCCGGACTGTGGATGGCCGGAGTCATCGATGTAGATCATGCGATCGAGGTGGGGTGGCACGTAGTAATCCTGCCTGCCCCACTGGAGAAGGACGTACCTTTTACCGTTTCGCAGCTCGCGCTGATCGGCGAGCCGGTCGCGGACGACGTCGGCTGACGAGCCGCCGTCAGTGCATCGATCGAAGGTGGTCGAGCATGTAGTGCGTGCAGTGGTCGATCTTCTCGCGCCAAGCGTCGACGGCCGCTTCCGGATCGCGACGACGGATCGCGGCGAGGATCCGACCGTCGTCGGCGACGATCTCGTCCGTCGGGTACCGATAGCTCAGCCCGAAGATCGCGATGAACATCCGCAGCTGCATCGTGAGACGGGTGAACATCGAACCGATCCGCGGCGAGGACGCCGCGCGTGCGAGTTCGTCCTGCAGTCGCATGTCCAGCTGACCGCATTCGAAGACCAGGCCCCGCTTGTCGCAGCGGTGGATCGCCGCGTAGTGCTCGTCGACGGCTTGTGGCAGGTCGGCCGTGGACGACGCCAACCGCCGGACGATGGCGGTGCCCAGGAGCCCACGCGCCGTATAGGTCTCGATGATGTCCCGGCGGCCGGGCGCCGGCAACCGGTATCGGCCTGATCGCCATTCGATGAGAGCGTCGGCGGCGAGCTGTGCCAGCGCGTCGGCGACACGCGCGGGCGGCATCCCCGACCGGGCGGCGAGGTGACGCGCGGAGACGACTTCGCCCGAGCCCAGCTCGCCGGCGTCGATCGCGGCACAGATCTCGTTGACGACCTGTGCGAGGTCGTTTGTCGTCGCATCAGGTTCGGCCGGCGGCGTGATGTTCGGGGTGAGTGGGGCGGCGTCGAGTGGCCGTACCCAGGCGAACTCTCCGGCCTGACGCCGGCGCGCTGCACGGATCTGCTGCTGGACGTCCCGCAGTTCGGATATCTGCCGCGGATCGACGACCGCCCCGATCGAGTGCAGCATGCCGAACCAGGCGTCTCCCGGCAGTGGATGCACGGTGATCGGGTGCCGGGAAAGCCGACGCCGGGCCTCCGGATCGAGGTCGACGCCCAGGACGAGCGTGATCTCCGTGGCGGGCAGCGCGGCGACCGCTCGCCGCAGGAGCGCCGTCGCATCGCCACCCGGATGCGGGATCCGCCCTCGTCGTGGTTCCAGGAGCAGCGGCGCACACATGATCGTCTCGATGGTGTCGAGGTGATCGGGCGACGCCGCCGAACGCCGGATCGACTGTGAGTTCACGGGCCGCAATCCCAGGGCGCACCCGGACGAGCCGATGTCGACATATACGAGGATCGACGTCGGAAGTTCGGCGAGAAACGTCGTGAGCGGCGTGTCGCGGGGGAAGAGACGGCGACGGATCCGACTCACCGTCGCCTGACTGGTCCCCACCGCATCGGCCACCGAGCGAGTCGTCCATCGCTCGGCGCCGTCGGGCGGGGCGTCGAGCGCACAGCCCAGAATGCGGCGCACCGTGTAGTCGGGAGTGGCCGGCCTGCCCGGATTCGGCACATCGGTCAGCCCGTCGGCGCCGGCTTCGAGATAACGCTGCCACCATTTGACGGCCGTCGTCCGGCTGACCGACGCCCGTCGCGCGGCCTCCGTGACACCGGCGTCCGCGCAGTCGACCACCAATCGAGCCCTGGTCGCCACGCCGTGCGGCGTCTGCCGCGACCGGGCGATCCGCAGTAGTGCGTCGCGTTCGGTCGCCGACAGCGCCGGCACGTCGTCTGTGGTCGCCGGCCGGATCGTCCTCTGCTCCCTTCGACGGCGGTCGGATTCGGACGCGGCGACTGTCACACGCGGCTCCTCGGTCAGGGGGCCGGGACGGGTGATCGGTCGGAGGTGGATGCGAGGAGCCCGAGCGGATCGTGATGCGGGGAGAGGTAGGCGCGCAGGCGTCCGATGTACCAGCTGACGAACGCGTCGACGTCCTCCTCGACGAGCGAGTAGGGGCCGGGCACGTAGCCGGGGTCGGTGACACCTCGTTGTGCCCGCGAGACGAACGCGCCGTCCTGCGAGTTGGTGGCGTGCCAGACGGCGGTCAGGTCGGGGATGTTGTAATCGACCCCCTCGACGGCGTCGGGGTGGACCAGCCAGGTGGTGCGGACGAGGGTCTTGTCGGGTGCGATGGGCATGACCCAGAACACGACGGCGTGATCGCCGAGGAAGTGGAACCACGCGTTCGGCTGCAGGTGCAGGTGAAGATCGCCGAGACGCGCCTCGGTGATGTCGCCCAGCAGCTTCGCGCACACCTGCTTGCCGCCGGAACTGTACGACTTGCCTTCGCCGTCGAGCGGCAGATGCCCGATCATGTACCCGGTGGGCCGGTCGACCAGGTCACGATGCCACTCGCGCGGAATCCCGATTCGGGCGCAGGCGGTCTCCAGGTGCGCCCTGGCGGTGACGAAACGCTCGTACTGCGGGCGCCGCTGCGGGCTGACGTCGGACTCGTTGTAGCCGTGGAACGGGAAGTAGGCGTCGGTCAGCTCGGGATGACCTGCATCGCAGTGATAGCACTCCCGGTTGTTCTCCATCGTGAGCTTCCAGTTGCCGCTCTCGATGAGGTCCTCCTGGTGGGCGACCTTGGTCTCGCCGATCTTGTACGGCGCGATGAACGACCGGGCGGTGTCGGCGACCTCGTCGAAATCGGTCGGCGGCTCGTCCGCGAGGCAGATGAAGATCAGGCCCTCGACCGTGCGCACGTGGACGGGTTTGAGTCCGAACCGCGAGCGATCGAAGTCCTTCGGCTGCGATTCGGCGAAGATCAGGGTGCCGTCGGCGCGATACGTCCACTGATGATAGGGGCAGACGAGGTTGCCGACGCTGCCGCACGGATCGTCGAGGATGCGCGAACCGCGGTGCCGGCACACGTTGTGCAGCGCGCGGACCTCCTCGTCGTCGTCGCGGACGAGGATGACCGACGCGGTGCCGACGTCGACGGTCACGAAGTCACCCGGCTCGGGGATCTCGGCCTCGGTGCCGACGAACAGCCAGTGCTGCTTGAAGATCGCGTCGATGTCGAGGTCGTAGACCTCGCGGCTGGTGTAGAAGGCCGCGTCGAGGCTGTAGCCGACCGTGCGGCGGGCGACCATCGCGGTGATCTCGACGGTCGATGCGGCAGTACCGCTCATAACGTTCATGGGTCCTCCTCGGACACAGACAGAACACCCCGGGCTGTTTCATGATTCGAGATTTATGCGTCTCGCGAGACAAGCTAATGGTGATGCAGGGCACTGTCAAGCGATGGCCGCTCAGCCCCTGCGGGGGTAGCCGTTTCGTTCGGAGATACGCGCCGCCGCGTCCAGGAGGTGTTCGACGATGCCGGGGATGGCGGCTTCGTCGAACCGCAGCGCGGGGCCCGAGACGGTCAACGCGCCGATCACGCGGCCGTCGAGTGCGCGGATCGGTGCGGCGACGGCGGAGACGCCGACCTCCTGCTCTTCGCGGAGCACGGCGTAGCCGTTCTCGCGTACCGACGCGAGCTCGGCCTCCATGCGGACCGGGTCGACGATGGTGTGTTCGGTGAAGCGCTCGAGCTCGGCGGTCAGGTAGTCCCGCAGCTCGTCGCGCGACATCGCGGCGAGAAAGATCTTCCCGGCGGACGTCGCGTGCAGCGGGCTGCGCATGCCGACCCAGTTGACCGTCTTGAGCGATGACGCGCCGATGGCCTGGTCGACCGTCACGATGGACCGGCCCTCGTGCACGACGACGTTGACCGTCTCGCCGAGGTCCTCCGCGAGTTCCCTGCAGATCGACCGGCTGGTCACGGTGATGTCGTGCTTCTGGCCGGCCCGCTCGGCGAGCTGGACGACCCCGTAAGCCAACCGGTAGGGGCCCCGGGGGGACGTCTGCTCGATCAGACCGCGAGCCTCGAGTGTTCCCAGCAACCGAGAGACCGTCGACTTGTGGATGGAGAGTTCGTCGGCGATCTCGATGACGCCCGCGACGCGACGCCGAGCGAGGACTTGGAGGACGGAGATCGCGCGGTCGACGGACTGCACCGAGTTGTCTCGCCGCCGCCCACCGCTCTCACTCACGAAGGACAACCTTACAAGCGGACTCACCGGCGTCCAGACCCGACCGAGTCGGCCGGGCGGGTCGCAGGCCCGGCCGGGCGACTCTTGACAGCCGACGCCGTCACCGCGCTACCCTTGTTCCGCGCATCGCGTCTATCCCGCAATGCGAAACATGCCACTCCGAGTCAGACAAGGCACGCGACATGACGATCACCTCCGGACGGGTCTCGACCTCGACCGATGCGGCGTCGACAGAGCAGGGTTCGTTCCTCCCGCCGCTGAACTCGCCCGACTGCTGGGAGGACAGCGATCGCGTGTCTCTCCGGTGCCGCATGGTCTCCGAGACGACACACGACATCAAGACCTTCGTGTTCGAGCCCCTGGACCGCCGCGTCTTCACCTTCGAGCCGGGACAGTTCCTCACCCTGCTGCTCGAGATCGACGGCCGGCCGGTGAGCCGCTGCTACACCATCTCGTCGCCGCCGACGCGTCCGCACCGACTGTCGATCACCGTCAAGCGGGTGCCCGGGGGGCTCGTCTCGAACTGGCTGCACGACAACCTCCGGCCCGGCGATGTGGTCGAGGTGGCCGCGCCCGGCGGCGCGTTCACCCTCACCGGCCGCACCGCCGGCAAGTACCTGTTCCTCTCGGCCGGCAGCGGCATCACACCGCTGATGTCGATGACGCGCACCCTCTACGACCTCGGTTCGGACGCCGACATCGTGTTCGTGCACAGTGCACGCAGTCCCGTGGACATCGTGTTCCGCGGCGAGCTGGCGGCGATGGAGGCCGTCATGCCCGGCATCCGGGTGACGCACGTCTGCGAGAGCGACTACCCGTCGGAACCCTGGACGGGGCTGCGCGGCCGGCTCTCGGCCGACATGCTGACCGCCGTCGTCTCCGATCTGCATGAACGGGCGACGTTCACCTGCGGTCCGGCGCCCTACATGGATTCGGTCCGCCGCATCCTCGGCGAACTCGGCTACGACATGGCCGGCTACCACGAGGAGAGCTTCTCGTTCGACCTGGCGACGCCGCCGGCGGAGGTGCTCGCCGATGCGGTGATCGATCCCACCGTCGACGAACCCCCTGCGGGCGCAGCGGCCGCCGGCTACTCGGTGGAGTTCGTCAAGAGCGGTCGCACCATCGTCTGCCGGCCGGACCAGCACGTACTGGAAGCCGCGCTCACCGCCGGCGTTCGGCTCTCGTCGGCGTGCGGCCAGGGCATGTGCGGCACGTGCAAGGTGTCGCTCCTGTCGGGCGACGTCGACATGGTGCACAACGGTGGCATCAGGCCTCGCGAGATCACCAATGGGAAGATCCTCATCTGTTGCTCCAAGCCGCTCGGCGATCTCCGGATCGATCACTGACGCCGATGTCTGAGGCGATCGATCATCCCGGCGGGTCCGTGACGCGGCCGGTGTTCAAAGACGAGCGGAAGCGGACGTTCCTCAACCCCGCGGGTGCTGACAAGCCGCTCATCAGCTCGATCGGCTCGGACGTCGTCGATCGCGCCAGGAACTATCGATTGGGCCGGTTGCGGCAGGAGATCGCTCGGCAGGATTGCGCCGGGCTTCTGTTGTACGACCCCGTCAACATCCGTTACGCCTTCGACTCGTCGAACATGTCCATCTGGACGATGCACAATGCGACGCGGTACGCCCTCATCCTCGCCGACGGCCCCGCGATCATGTTCGAGTTCGCGGACGCGGAGCACGTCAACGACGGGCTGCCCGGCATCGACGAGGTACGGATCGCCACGAGCTGGATCTATGTCACGGACGGCGATCTGGTGGAGGTCCGCGTCGAGTCGTGGGCCGACGAGATCGCCGAGGCGCTGGCGGCCGTCGGCGGAGATCGTCGCCTCGCCGTCGACAGGCTGGAGCCCCTCGGTGTGGCGGCGCTCGAACGGCGGGGCGTCCGGATCGTCGACGGTCAACGGCTCACCGAACGCGCCCGTTCGATCAAGAGCGCCGACGAGCTGGAGTTGATGCGCTGGACGATCCGCGTCTGCGAGGCCGGCATGGCACGGATGTACGAGGTCTCCGAGCCCGGCCGGACGGAACGCGAGATCTGGGCGGAGCTGCATTTCGAGAACGCGCGTTCCGGCGGCGAATGGTTGGAGACCAAGCTGCTGACGGCCGGCGCGCGGACCAATCCCTGGTATCAGGAATGCTCAGATCATGTCATCGAACTCGGCGACATGATCGCCTTCGACACCGACATGGTCGGACCCTACGGCTATTGCGCCGATCTCTCGCGGTCATGGACCTGCGGCCACGTCGCCATGACGCGCGAGCAGCGGGACCTCTATCGCACGGCTCTCGACCAGATCGAGCACAACATCGAGCTGCTGCGGCCGGGCGTCGAGTTCACCGAGTTCAACGAGCGCTCGTGGCGCATCCCCGATAGACACATTCCATATCGCTATTCGCTCGCCGTACACGGCACCGGGATGGCCGACGAATGGCCGATGGTCTATCTGCATCCTGATTTCGATCCGGGATACGGCGGCGGCTTCGAAGAGAACATGGTCGTCAACGTCGAGAGCCTCATCGCCGAGAAGGGGTCCGAGAGCATCAAACTCGAGACGCAGGTGCTCATCACGGCCGACGGCCCGCAGCGTCTCGACGGCTTCCCGTGGGAAGACGTCTGAGATCGGACGGTCTGACAGGGTGTAGGCATGGTCGCCATCGCTCCCGACGCACTCGCCGAACTCTGCGTCGCAGCACTGTTGCGGGCCGGTGCGATGTCGCGCGACGCGCGAGTGCTGGCGGACGCCACGGTGCAGGCGGAGCAGGCGGGTAAGAGCGCCGTCGGGGTGCGTCATCTGTTCGACTATCTCGACGGCTATCGAGGTGGACGGATCGCGAACTCGACACCTCTCGTGAGTCGGCCCGCCACGTCGGTGGTCGACGTCGATGCGCGTGACGGGTTGGCGCAGACCGCCTTCGCCGCGGCGTACGACGACTTCCTCAGCGTCACCGGCGACTCCGGGATCGCCGCGCTGTGGATCCGGAACTCCTATACCAGCGGCGAGCTCGGATACTACGTGCGTCGCCTGGCCGGTCGAGGCGTCATCGGGGTCGCGATGGCCAACAGCCCGGCGCTGATGTCCGTGGGCGGGGCGACGGCGTCGATCCTCGGCACGAATCCGCTGGCCTACGCCGTTCCCCGGTCCGGTCGGTCGCCGCTCGTCGTCGATCAGGCGTCATCGGCGACGGCGTTCGTGAACATCCGGCGAGCGGCTGAACAGGGCGAGGCGATTCCGGAAGGTTGGGCGCTCGGACCGGACGGCGAACCGACGCGTGACGCCGGCGCGGCTCTGCAGGGGACGTTGCTGCCGTTCGGCGGTTATCGCGGCGGCAACATCGCGCTGCTGGTCGAGATCCTCGCGACGCTCTCCGGCGCGTCGTTCTCTCTCGACGCGGCGCCTTTCGACGACGGCGACGCGTCGCCGCGGGTCGGGGTCTTCGTCCTGGGCATCGACCCGGCGATCTTCGGTGATGCCGTGACGCGGCTGACGGATCGGCTCGAATCGCTACGGAACGACCACGGTGTGCGGCTCCCGGGACGACGCGAGCAGACGGCGCCCGATGATCCGCTGGAGATCGACGCCGACGTGCTGCGACGGCTGGCGGGGGAGGCGTTGTGAAGCCCGCACGTGTGTCGATCGTCGTGACGGACCTCCCTGACGTCGTCGATCACGGCCGCCGACGGGCAGCGCTCTGCAGGGCGTAGCCGTCGTTGGCTGCGCGGTCGAGAGGACGGGGAAGCCGGGACATCGTCCATGCCGACGTGGCGAGCGCGCCGGCGTGGCCGGCGGCCGCGAGCACCCAGCCGGAGCCGAGGACGACCATGGGTATCAACATGTTCCGAGCGTCCTCCGCGAGCCGGTTCGGGTACATCCGTGAACACCCCGGTCTCCACCCCGATCTTCGTACGCCGCATCACCGGACGGACGTGGCAGCATCGCGGAGGTGACGAGCAGTTCGGCCGACGATCAGCGGCTACGTGATCTCGTGCTGTTGCGCCGGGTCCGCGATCGGATCGATCGGGAGTACGCGCAACCCCTCGACGTCGAAGCGCTGGCCCGCGGCGTGCACATGTCGGCCGGGCACCTCAGCCGTCAGTTTCGACTGGCCTACGGCGAATCGCCGTACTCCTATCTCATGACGCGCCGCATCGAGCGTGCGATGGCGCTGCTCCGGCGCGGCGATCTCAGTGTCACCGAGGTCTGTTTCGAGGTCGGCTGCTCCTCGCTCGGCACCTTCAGCACCCGGTTCAGCGAGCTGGTGGGCGTGCCGCCGAGCGTCTATCGACGCGAATCGGGCGACGACGCCGCCGGAATCCCGCCGTGCGTCGCGAAACAGGTCACCAGACCGATCAGGAATCGAGAAGCCCGGATCGCGAGACCGGATCTAGCCTGATCCACATGGACATCAAGATTCATCAGACCTTCCTCCCGCACAACGATGTGAACGCCTCGCTGGCCTTCTATCGGGACACCCTTGGCTTCGAAGTGCGCAACGACGTCGAATACGGCGGGATGCACTGGCTCACCGTCGGGCCGGTCGGGCAGCCCGACACCTCACTCGTCCTGACGCCTCCCGCCATCGATCCCGGAATCACGAGCGATGAGCGTCGCGTGGTCGAGGAGATGATGGCCAAGGGCACCTACGCCGGCGTCAATCTGTCGACGGCCGACCTCGACGGCACCTTCGAGAAGCTTCAGGCGGGCGACGCCGACGTGATCCAGGAGCCGACCGATCAGCCCTGGGGGATCCGCGACTGCGCTCTTCGCGATCCGGCCGGCAACGTGATCCGCATCTTCGAGGTGAGCTGAACCGAGCCGATGACACCGGCGGCGGCCGCCCGGCCGCCGCCGGTGTCGCGCGCGGACCGATTTCTGTCGGTGCTCGCTGGTTAGATCAAGCCCGACGCCGGTGGCCCACGAACGGCCCGGCAGAACGACGGATGGAGACACGATGAGCACGGCCACGAATACGGACACGCAGCCGTCGGCGCAGCACGTCGCCGACGGCCACGATCTGATCCGGGTACAGGGCGCACGGGAGAACAACCTCAAGGACGTCAGCATCGAACTCCCCAAGCGTCGGCTGACGGCGTTCACCGGCGTCTCCGGTTCGGGCAAGAGTTCGCTGGTCTTCGGCACGATCGCGGCCGAATCGCAGCGCATGATCAACGAGACCTACAGCGCCTTCGTCCAGGGATTCATGCCGACGCTCGCGCGGCCGGACGTCGACGTGCTCGACGGACTGACCACGGCGATCATCGTCGATCAGGAGCGGATGGGCGCGAACGTCCGCTCGACCGTCGGCACCGTCACCGACGCGAACGCGATGCTGCGCATTCTGTTCAGCCGGCTGGGGCAGCCGCATATCGGTTCGTCGCAGGCGTTCTCCTTCAACGTCGCGTCGGTGAGCGGCGCGGGAGCGGTGACCGTCGAACGCGCCGGCACCACCACCAAGGAGCGGCGCGAGTTCAGCGTCACCGGCGGCATGTGTCCCCGGTGCGAGGGCACGGGCCGGGTCAGCGACTTCGATCTCTCGGCGCTCTACGACGCGGACAAGTCGCTCAACGAGGGCGCGCTCACGATCCCCGGGTACAGCATGGAGGGCTGGTACGGCCGGATCTTCCGCGGCTGCGGATTCTTCAACGCCGACAAGCCGATCAAGAGCTTCACCAAGCGCGAGCTCGACGCTCTCCTCTACAAGGAGCCGACGAAGGTCAAGGTCGAAGGCATCAACGTCACCTACGAGGGGCTGATCCCGAAGATCCAGAAGTCGTTCCTCGCCAAGGACCGCGAGGCGATGCAGCCGCACATCCGGGCGTTCGTCGACCGGGCGATCACCTTCGGCACGTGCCCCGAATGCGACGGCACGCGGCTCAACGAGGGCGCGCGGTCGTCGAAGATCGCGGGTATCAGCATCGCCGACGCCTGCAAGATGCAGATCAGCGACCTGGCCGCATGGGTTCGGACGCTCGACGAGCCGTCCGTGGCGCCGTTGCTGACCGCGCTGCGCGAGACGCTCGACTCGTTCGTCGAGATCGGGCTGGGCTACCTCTCGCTCGACCGCCCGTCGGGCACGCTGTCCGGCGGTGAGGCGCAGCGCGTCAAGATGATCCGCCATCTCGGGTCGTCGCTCACCGACGTCACCTATGTCTTCGACGAGCCGACCATCGGCCTGCACCCGCACGACATCCAGCGGATGAACACCCTGCTGCTGCAACTGCGGGACAAGGGCAACACGGTGCTCGTCGTCGAGCACAAGCCGGAGGCGATCGCGATCGCCGACCACGTCGTCGACCTCGGGCCCGGAGCCGGCACCGCCGGCGGCACCATCTGCTTCCAGGGCACGGTCGAGGATCTGCGGGCCAGCGGCACCCTCACCGGACGGCATCTGGACGACCGGGCGTCGCTCAAGCCCGCGGTGCGGACGGCGTCGAGCGTGCTGGAGGTGCGCGGCGCCACCTCTCACAATCTGCGGGACGTCGACGTCGACATCCCGCTCGGCGTGCTCGTGGTCGTCACGGGCGTCGCGGGTTCGGGTAAGAGCTCGCTCATCCACGGGTCGGTGTCCAAGCGCGACGGCGTGGTGGCGGTCGACCAGTCGGCCATCCGGGGTTCGCGGCGGAGCAACCCGGCGACGTACACCGGGCTGCTGGAGCCGATCCGCAAGGCGTTCGCCAAGGTCAACGGCGTCAAGCCGGCGTTGTTCAGCGCCAACTCGGAGGGCGCCTGCCCGACGTGCAACGGCGCGGGCGTCGTCTACACCGATCTGGCGATGATGGCGGGCGTCGCCAGTCTGTGCGAGGAGTGCGAGGGCAAGCGCTTCCAGGCGTCCGTTCTCGAATACCACCTCGGCGGACGTGACATCAGCGAGGTGCTCGCGATGTCGGTGGCCGAGGCCGAGACGTTCTTCAGCGCCGGCGAGGCCCGGATCCCGGCGGCCCACAAGATCCTGCAGCGGCTCGCCGACGTCGGTCTCGGCTACATCAGCCTCGGCCAGCCGTTGACGACGCTCTCGGGCGGCGAACGTCAGCGGCTCAAGCTGGCGACGCAGATGGCCGGGCAGGGCGGCGTCTACGTCCTCGACGAGCCGACGACGGGTCTCCATCTCGCCGACGTCGAGCAACTGCTCGGATTGCTCGACCGACTCGTCGACGACGGCAAGTCGGTGATCGTCATCGAGCACCACCAGGCCGTCATGGCGCACGCCGACTGGATCATCGATCTCGGCCCGGGCGCCGGACACGACGGCGGCCGAGTCGTCTTCGAGGGCACGCCGGCGGATCTCATCGCGGACCGCTCGACGCTGACCGGCGAACATCTGGCGGCCTACGTGGGCGGCTGACCACCACGCTTGTCGACTGGTTCGACATCTGTCAATATCGATGGATGTCGAATCAGGTCGGGGTGGGCCAGTGCTGCCCGCCGCTTGCATGGGAACCCCTCACCGAGGACCGAGCGAGCGGACTCGCCCCGATGTTCAAGGCGCTGGGGGATCCCGTCCGGCTGCGGCTGCTGTCGCTGGTCGCGAGTCACACCGGCGGTGAGGCGTGCGTCTGCGACATCTCCGGGTCGTTCGACCTGTCGCAGCCGACGATCTCGCACCATCTCAAGGTGCTGCGCGAGGCGGGGCTCGTCGACTGCGAGCGACGTGGCAGCTGGGTCTACTACCGCGTGAATCCATCGGTGTTGCGACGGCTGTCGGCGGTGCTCGTCACCGACGGAGTCCCGAGCATTCCGGGGAGCGACTGCGCCGGCGCCGGTGCGCCGTGACGAGGAACGCCCGGGCCGACGCCGAGCACCGAGCCGCCGATCACCACACCGTCGCCGGTGGCCTGTCCATCCTCGATCGGCTCCTGCCGGTCTGGATCGGGGCCGCGATGGTGGCCGGACTGCTGCTCGGCCGGATGATTCCGGGCTTGAACACCGCGCTGGAGAGAGTCCAGATCGACGGGGTGTCGTTGCCGATCGCGCTCGGGTTGCTCATGATGATGTATCCGGTTCTCGCGAAGGTGCGCTACGACCGTCTCGATGCCGTGACGAGCGATCGCCGGCTGCTGGTGGGATCGCTGGTGCTCAACTGGTTGGTCGGCCCCGCGCTCATGTTCGCGCTCGCCTGGCTGCTGTTGCCGGACCTGCCCGAGTATCGCACCGGGCTGATCATCGTCGGCCTCGCGCGCTGCATCGCCATGGTCATCATCTGGAACGACCTGGCCTGCGGCGATCGGGAGGCCGCCGCGGTACTGGTGGCGTTGAACTCGGTGTTCCAGGTGTTCATGTTCGCCGTCCTCGGCTGGTTCTACCTGTCCGTCCTACCCGGTTGGCTGGGCCTGCCGCGGGCCGCGATCGACGCGTCGCCGTGGGAGATCGCTGTATCGGTACTCGTATTCCTCGGCGTGCCGCTGGTCGCGGGGTATCTGACGCGCCGTGTGGGGGAGAAGGCGAAAGGCCGCGTCTGGTACGAGACGACACTGCTGCCGCGTATCGGCCCCTGGGCCCTGTACGGGCTGCTGTTCACCATCGTCGTGTTGTTCGCACTGCAGGGGGAGCAGATCACGTCGCGCCCGTTGGATGTGGCGCGGATCGCGCTGCCGTTGCTGGCCTACTTCGCGATCATGTGGGGCGGCGGCTACCTGCTTGGCGCCATCCTGAGGCTCGGGTACGAGCGCACCACAACGCTCGCGTTCACGGCCGCCGGCAACAATTTCGAGCTCGCGATCGCCGTGGCGATCGGTACCTACGGTGCCGCGTCCGGTGAGGCGCTGGCCGGGGTCGTCGGGCCGCTCATCGAGGTGCCGGTGCTCGTCGGCCTCGTCTACGTATCCCTCTCACTCCGGACGCGGTTCGCCGCCCGCCGGCGATGACGTCCACCACATCCGATCGATAGGAGACTTCCATGAGCGTCGACGGCAAGCCCGCGGTGCTGTTCCTCTGCGTCCACAACGCCGGCCGCTCCCAGATGGCGCTCGGCTACTTCACCGCGCTCGCGGGCGACCGGGCCGTGGCGTTCTCCGGCGGCTCCGAGCCGGCCGACCGGCTCAATCCGACGGCCGTCGCGGCGATGGCCGAGATCGGCGTCGACATCACCGGTGAGCAGCCGAAACGCTGGGACGAGGCCACCGTCCGCTCGTGCGACGTCGTCGTGACGATGGGCTGCGGCGACACCTGCCCGTACCTCCCGGAGGTCCGGTACGTCGACTGGCCGCTCGACGATCCCGCCGGCCGTCCGCTGGATGAGGTGCGGCCGATCCGCGACGTGATCGAGGCCAGGGTGCGCGGCCTGTTGGCAGAGTTGGGCGTCGACGGCGGATAACTCTCCCCTCACGGGAGAGTAGGGTGCAGAGAGATTTCGAGCCGTGCATCGGCTCGTCGGCGCGATGACGCGCCCTCCTCCTCCCGAGCCGGCGATCGGCCGCGTGTCGGGCACCCTCTCCGAAAGGACGTCCTGTCGTGCTGTCCACCAAGGCGGCCGCGGGCGCCGACACCGACTCTGTGCTCGGCGCGCTGCGCAGTCCCAAGCGACTTCGAACCGAGGTCCTGGCGGGTCTTGTCGTCGCGCTCGCCCTCATCCCGGAGGCGATCTCGTTCTCGATCATCGCCGGCGTCGATCCGCGGGTCGGCCTGTTCGCGTCGTTCACCATGGCCGTCACCATCTCGATCGTCGGCGGACGCAGGGCGATGATCTCGGCAGCCACCGGTGCGGTCGCGCTCGTCGTGGCGCCGCTGGTCAGCGTCCACGGTCTCGACCACCTCATCGCCGCCGTGATTCTCGCCGGCGTGTTCCAGATCGTGCTCAGCCTGCTCGGCGTCGCGAAACTCCTGCGTTTCATCCCCCGCAGCGTCATGGTCGGTTTCGTCAACGCGCTGGCGATCCTCGTCTTTCTGGCGCAGTTGCCGCATCTCATCGACGTGCCGTGGCTGGTCTATCCGATGCTGGCCGCCGCGCTGGCGATCATCATCGGGCTGCCGCGGGTCACCACCGCGGTCCCGGCGCCGCTCGTCGCGATCGTCGTGCTCACCGGAGTGACGATGGCCTTCGCCGTCGCGGTGCCGAACGTCGGCGACGAGGGCGACCTGCCCGACACCTTGCCGTCATTCCTCATCCCGGACGTGCCGTTGTCCGTCGACACGCTTCGGATCATCGCGCCGTACGCCTTGGCGATGGCGCTCGTCGGCCTCCTCGAATCGCTGCTCACGGCCAAGCTCGTCGATGACATCACCGACACCCACTCGGACAAGACGCGTGAAGGCTGGGGTCAGGGCGTCGCCAACATCGTCACCGGCTTCACCGGGGGCATGGGCGGCTGCGCGATGATCGGGCAGACGATGATCAACGTGAAGAGCTCCGGGGCACGCACCCGGATCTCGACGTTCCTCGCCGGCGTGTTTCTGCTCTTCCTGGTGGTCGGCCTCGGCGACGTCGTCGCGCAGATCCCGATGGCCGCGCTCGTCGCTGTGATGATCATGGTCTCGGTGGGGACGTTCGACTGGCATTCGATCACTCCCGCCACACTGCGCCGGATGCCGCGCAGTGAGACGGCCGTCATGCTCGTCACGGTGGCGATCACGGTCGCCACCCACAACCTCGCCTACGGCGTGATCGGCGGCGTCGTGACGGCGACGCTCCTGTTCGTCCGGCGCGTCGCCCACTTCACCGACGTCATCCCGGTGGTCGGCGACGAGCCCGGCGTCAAGCGGTATCGCGTCCGCGGCGAGCTCTTCTTCGCCTCCAGCAACGACCTCGTCTACCAGTTCGACTACGCCGGCGACCCCGATCGCGTCGTCATCGACATGTCCGAAACGCATGTCTGGGACGCGTCCACCGTCGCCGCCATCGACGCGATCGAGACGAAGTACCGTGCAAAAGGCAAGACGGTCGAGATCATCGGGCTCGATGACGCCTCGGCCGAGCGGCTCGGCCGGCTCAGCGGGCATCTCGGGGCCGGACACTGATCGGAAGGTGACAAGGGTGTCGAATCTGCTGCAGATCGGGCAGGTCGCCGAGCGCACCGGCTTGTCCCTCAAGACGATTCGTCATTACGACGAGACAGGTCTCGTGGTGCCGTCGGAGCGCAGTCGCGGCGGATTCCGTCTGTACACGCCCGCCGACGTCGACCGGCTCCTCGTCGTCCGGCGGATGAAGCCCCTCGGTTTCACGCTCGAGCAGATGCGTGAGCTGTTGGCGGCTCTCGCCGACCTCGACGATCCGCATGCGAGCGCTGACCGCCACGCGGCCGCCCGGGCCTTCATCGCCGAATATTCGGCGGTCGCCGATCGGCGTTGTGCCGAATTGCGTACTCAGCTCGGCTACGCCGAGGAGTTCAGCAGGCTGCTCGCGGACGTCGGCGGCAGCGGCGCGAGGCGGTGATGAGCGTCCGTCGCCGGTCTCGCCGAGCGTCGGCGGACGACCGATTCACCGAGAATCAACACGTATGACGTGTTCGCTGGATGTACGAGAGCCGCGGCGTCGGTTGAACTTTCGGTTCAGGCCGCCGACCTTCCGGTATCCGCTTCGGGGCGTGTGTCTCGCGGCTAGCGTTGACGCCGCCGACGTCACAGAGGAGCACGGCTATGAGCACCACCCATGGAAACGCGTACAACACGGTCTGGCAGATGCGAGCAGACGCGTGGTGTCGCCTCGAAGAGGCCGCCACCGGACTTGATCTACCTGAAAGCCCCGAATTCAAAGACGAGTACGTCAAGGTCGTCGCAGAACTGCTGGCCGAGCTCGCGCCCGTCGAGCCGTATTGGGCCTACCCCGGCCCACAGTCGTTCAGCCGATTGCAGCGGCTCTTCACGGCGGGCGACTACGGCAAGTTCGCTCGCGCCGTCTCCCGGGTCAACCGGGCCCTCACGTCCGAGTCGTATCGGACGGGCGACAGCGAGGGCGTGCAGGAGGACGAGTTCGCGATGCACGCGGTGGAGCCGCGTGCGCAGGAACAGAACCAGGCGCAGTCCCGGGAACAGCTCTATTTCGAGGTGCTCGTCGTCGACATGATGACAGAGGAGCAGGAATACCTCCTCCGTCAGGAGACCCGGAGCTGGCGGCGATCCGACGCGGAATTCGTCTACGAATTGGTGATCGTCTCCAGCGCCGAGGAGGCGATGATCGCCGCGCGCCTCAACATGAACCTGCAGGCCGTCGTCATCCGCCGGCATTTCACGCCGCGCTCGACGCGCGATCTGTCGGCACTGCAGCAATTCGTCGACACCCACGTCGCGAGTGAGATGAACGGCCGCTCCGCACCCGACGAGCG
Source organism: Mycobacteriaceae bacterium (assembly GCA_044222225.1). Taxonomy (GTDB): domain Bacteria; phylum Actinomycetota; class Actinomycetes; order Mycobacteriales; family Mycobacteriaceae; genus JBGANR01. The sequence continues at coordinate 43,987 of JBGANR010000016.1, read as the reverse complement.
GGCGATGATCCTGTCCGACGCGCTGACGAACTTCCGGCCCGAACTCGACCTCTATCTGATGACGGAGATCGACGTCGAGAGCGTGGCGGGAAGTCTGGGGGAGCGTTTCCGACGCGTCTTCCACGCTCGCGAAGGGCTGCTGGAGCTGCACCTGAGCATCCTGCAGGGCGTCGCCGAGCGATACCGCACGCCGTTCTTCAGCGCCCTCAAGGAATACAGCCAGCGGCCGACCGGTGTCTTCCACGCGTTGCCCATCTCGCAGGGCAAGTCGATCGTCAACTCGCACTGGATCAAGGACATGGTCGGCTTCTACGGCCTCGACGTGTTCATGGCCGAGACGTCGGCGACCTGCGGCGGACTCGATTCGCTGCTCGAGCCGACCGGACCGCTCCGGGAATCCCAGAAGCTCGCCGCGCGTGCTTACGGCGCACGGCAGACCTATTTCGTCACCAACGGCACGTCGACGGCGAATAAGATCGTCGTGCAGTCGCTGGTGGGGCCCGGCGACATCGTGCTCCTCGATCGCAACTGCCATCAGTCGCATCACTACGGAATGATGATGGCCGGCGCCCAGGTGATCTACCTCGAGGCGTACGCGTTGCCGGAGTACTCGATGTACGGCGCGGTGCCGTTGCGGGAGATCAAGTCGAAGCTGCTGGCGCTCAAGCGGGAGGGCAAGCTCGACCGGGTCCGCATGATGTCGCTGACCAACTGCACGTTCGACGGCGTCGTCTACGATCCGCTGCGAGTCATGGAGGAATGTCTCGCGATCAAGCCCGACATGGTGTTCCTCTGGGACGAGGCGTGGTTCGCCTTCGCTCGTTTTCATCCGGATTTCCGCAGCCGGACCGGCATGGCCGCGGCGGCCGCACTGCGTGCGAAGCTGCAGGATCCGGAATACATCGCCGAGTACGGCCGGCGTCTCGTCGCCGAGGCCGCGAATCCGCCGTCCGACGAGGAGTTGCTGAACACGCGGCTGTATCCCGATCCCGCGCAGGCGCGGGTGCGCGTCTATGCCACGCAGTCGACGCACAAGACGTTGACGGCGTTGCGGCAGGGTTCGATGATCCACGTCTACGACCAGGACTTCGGGCAGAAGAACTCCGAGTCGTTCCATGAGTCCTACATGGCGCACACGTCCACCTCGCCGAACTACCAGATCCTCGCCTCCCTCGATCTGGGACGCCGGCAGGTGGCGCTGGAGGGTTGTGAGCTCGTCGTACGTCAGGTCGAGAACGCGATGCAGCTGCGGGACGCGATCGACGACAATCCGCTGTTGCAGCGTTACATGCGCTGCCTGCGGACCTCGGATCTCATCCCCGACGAGTTCCGGCCTTCGCATATCGAGCAGCCGCTTCGGTCCGGTCTGCAGAACATGATCAGGGCGTGGGAGGAGGACGAATTCGTTCTCGACCCGTCCCGGATCACGTTGTCGATCGGCGACACCGGATACGACGGCGACACCTTCAAGCGTCAGCAGTTGATGGACGGCTACGGCGTCCAGATCAACAAGACGTCCCGCAACACCGTGCTGTTCATGACGAACATCGGCACCACGCGGAGTTCGGTCGCCTTCCTCGTCGAGGTGCTCGTGAAGATCGCGCGTGAGGTCGACACCCGCGTCGAAGAGATGAGCCTGGGGGAGCGCGCTCGGTTCGAGCGCAAGGTGCATCGGCTGACCGTGCGGGACACGCACCAGCCGGACTTCAGCGGTTTCCACCCCGCGTTCCGCGATATGAGCGGTTCGGAGCCGACGCCGGAGGGCGATGTCCGCCGGGCGTTCTACCTGTCGTATCGCGGCGACGGAATGTGTGAGTACCTCTCGGACGAGGACGTCGTCGAGAAGTTGCAGGCCGGCGGCGAGGTCGTCTCGGCGACCTATGTCACGCCGTATCCGCCGGGCTTCCCGGTGCTCGTGCCGGGCCAGTTGTTCAGCCTGAACCTCCTGTCGTTCATCCGGAACCTGGACACCCTCGAGATCCACGGGTACGAGCCGGATCAGGGCTTCCTCGTCTACACCGACAAGGCGATCGAGATCGTGTCGACGCCGTAGTCGCAGCAGCCGTACGTCGCGGGCCGCCGCGGGATGTGATCATCCCGCGGCGGTCCGTTGTTCGGCGGACGTGTGACGTCCGATGCGGAAACGGGTGTCGAGAGGCGCCGGATCAGGGGCTTACGGCCCTGTGAGGGGTACCGCCATCGCCGTAATGTCGCACTCGCGACGCCTTCTCGCGTTTCTCGGACAGGTCGTCGCACGGCCGTATCGGTGCTGCGAAAGAGGTGGATCATGCTCGGTCTCAGGTCCTACGAACTCGACACGGGTGATTTCACGGTTCAGATCGACGCCCCGTACCGGGAAGGCACGTGCTGGTTCTGCCGCGTCTGGTCCGGTGACGCGCCGCATCCCTTCGATATCACCATCCACGGCGTCGATGCCATCCACGCGATCCGGCGGGCGTTGCAGACACTCGACGAGGAACTGATGCACCAGCCGCTCGCGAGTTGATCAGCCGTCGTCGACGGCGCCCGCCTGCAAGGATGATCGCCATGGCGATGGATCGTTCTGTTGACGGTGCCGGCGTGACGGGCGGCCGGAGCCGGCCGAATGATGCGCGCTGGTCGGATTCCACCCGAACGGTGCTGGCCGCCGCCGACGATCACGTTCCCGGTACTCCGATGTTGGCCGGACCGGTGTTCGCCGCGCCCTATCAGCTCGGTGCCGACGAGGACGAGATCGACTCGTACGGCCGGGCGTCGAATCCCGGTTGGCGGAAGTTGGAGCGGACGATCGCCGAACTCGAAGGTGCGACCGAGGCCGTCGTCGTCGGCTCGGGGATGTCGGCGGCCACCGTGGCGCTGCGGACGCTCGCCTCGGCCGAGGACGTCGTCGTCGTTCCGTCGGACGGATATTACCAGGTCAGGGCATATGCCAACGAGACGCTGGCACGGCTGGGCGTCAGCGTCGCCGAGGCGTCGGTCGCCGAGATGATCGACGCGGTCGAGGACGAGGGGGCGTCGGTCGTCGTCGCCGAGACACCCGCGAATCCGACTCTCGACGTGGTCGATCTGCGCGCGCTCGCGGCGACGTGCCGGCAGGAGTCGGCGTTGCTCGTCGTCGACAACACGACCGCGACGCCGCTCGGACAGCGGCCACTGGCACTCGGTGCCGACGTCGTGGTCGCCAGCGGGACGAAGGCGCTCACCGGACACAGCGATCTGCTCATGGGCTACATCGCGACGAACTCCACGGAGCTGGCCGACCGGATGCGTCGGGAACGCTTGTTCTCGGGCGCCGTTCTCGGACCGTTCGAGACGTGGCTCGCCCGTCGTAGCCTGGCCAGCGCCGGTCTTCGGTTCGAGCGGCAGTGCGGCACGGCGCTCGCGCTGGCACGGGCGCTGCACGAGCATCCGCTGGCGAGGAACGTCCGTTACCCGGGGCTGTCGAGCGATCCCTCGTACGCCGTGGCGAGCCGTCAGATGCGTCGCTTCGGCGGGCTGATCTGCTTCGAGTTGCCGTCGGCCGAGGCGTTCCACCGGTTCATCGGAGCCTCGACGCTGGTGAGCAATGCGACGAGCTTCGGCGGCCTGCACACGACGGCCGACCGTCGCGCCCGCTGGGGCGACCCGGTGCCGCCGGGCTTCACACGATTGTCCTGCGGAATCGAAGACACCGCCGATGTCGTCCGGGACGTCATCGGCGCACTCGATTCACTCCGATAGCCGCCGACGACGAACGACGCATTCGGTGACGTGATGATTCCGTCTTACGGGGCGGCGTTCAGCAGTGCGGCGATCTTCTTCGCCGTCTCCTTAGCTGATCCGGGGTTCTGTCCGGTGACGAGATTGCCATCGACCACGGCGTATGAGACGAACGGCAGCTTCGCCTTCTCGTAGCGCGCGCCGCGCTTCTTCATCTCGTCCTCTGCGTTATAGGGCACCAGCTTGTCCACTCGGGCGAGAACCTCCTCCTGCCAGGCGAAGCCGGTGACCTTACGCCCGGCGACGAGATAGGTGCCGTCGGACAGCGTGGTGTTGAGCAGCCCGCAATAGCCGTGGCACACCGAGGAGACGATGCCGCCGCGTTCGAAGACCTCCCGGGAGATCCGCTGCAGGCCCTCACTGTCAGGGAAGTCGTACATCACCGCATGTCCACCGGTGAAGAAGATCGCGTCGTAGTCGGCCGAATCGATCTGGTCCGGAGAGGCGGTGTTCTCCAGCAGCGCCATTCGCGCGGGGTCGGCCCGCCAAGCTTTTGCGCTCTTATCGTAGTTGGGAAATTTGAGCGACCGCGGTTCCAGGGGCGACGGACCGCCGGCGGGACTGACGATCGTCTGCGTGAATCCGTGCTCTTCGAAGACGTGCCAGGCGTGGGTGAGCTCGGACAACCACAGGCCGGTCTGATGAGACGGGTCGTCGTAATGGCTGACATTCGTGACGACGTTGAGAATGCGCTTGGTCATGTCGAACTCCTTGTGCGGCGGTTTCTAGTCCAGGCCCGGGACGGACGTGGGGATCGGCATGTGCAGGGCGTTCTGGCCCTCGGTCATGACGTCGAGCTGAATGATCTTGTACGGGGCGAGCGTGCGGATGTCGTCGGAGACGCGCCCCTCGCCGAGATCGAGTTCGATGCCGCGAGGCAGTCGAGCGGTACCGAAGGAGAGGACGTTCGTCTGGCTCGGCGTCGAATGCCAGGCGCCGTCGATGGTCGTGTACGAGGTGAGGCTCGACACGTTGTCGCCCGAGGCGTACTCGGTCTGCCGCGGTGTCCGCGCATGAAACGCCACGTCCACGCCGCCGGACGCGTTCGCGACCCGCGCCGTTGCGTGCTCGCTGTCGATGTCCACGTCGATGTCCGTGACCCATTTCGGGAAGCCGTAACCGTCGCGACCACGCACCCGGGCGATCTCGGTATTGACGGGAAGCGACAGCACGTAGGAGTGGAGGTGATCATTCTTCAATCCCGCGACGAGGTCGATCGATCCGAATCTGCCGTGCCGCGCGGGCTGGACTGCGATTCCGACGGCGGCCTCGGTATAGAAGTCGATGTCGCAGACGTCGTAGCGGAAGAACATCGCCGAGACCAGGCCGAGTCCGGGCGCGATCTCCAACGGTGACAGTTCCTCGGGCAGCCGGTTCCGGATCGCGCGGGACGGCGCGATCATCGTCAGTCTCGCCGTCGAGATGCGGTAGTAGAAGTTCGGTGTCCACGTCGGACCGATCCGGGAGTCGACCTTCGTCTTGGGGAGTCTGCGGAAGAAGTCGACGCCGCTCACACGCGGATCACCGGCCACGACGTCGAGATCGGTGGCCATCCGGTAGCGGTTGTACAGTCCGTCCTCCGGAACCTCGACCGAGCGGCCGCCCAGATCGACGGTGACCGTCTGTCGCGTGGTCGGCGTCAGGGGGTCCTCCTGGATGTTTACGTTGCTTACATCGATGATGCTAGGTCTGGATGTAAGCGCTGTCAACACCTTTGTCGCACCCTACGACGTGCGTGCCGACAGAGTCGCCGCGAACGCGGCGCGCACCCGATCGGCCACCTCGCGATTCGACGCCGCGGGCAGCTTGCCGTCCATGTGCAGGTAGGCCAGCCCGTGCGCAAGGGCCCACCCTGCCGAGGCCAGCGCCTCGGCGTCGGCAGTGGGGAAGACCCGGGTCATCCCGAACCGCAGCAGGTCGTGGATCTCGCCGGCCGCCCGGACCCGCTCCTCATTGCCCTCATCGCAGGCGTTGCCGAACATGAGACGGAACAAAGCCGGCCGCCGCAGCGCGAACTCGACGTACGCGACCGCGAACTCGCCGACGTCGGCCGCTGATGTAGGCAGTTCCCGGCCCTCGATGAGATCGGTCTTCAGATCCCGGAAGCCCTGCGCGGCGAGCGCCGACTCCAGTGCGTCGCGGTCGGTGAAATGCCGGTAGGGTGCGGTCGGCGAGACGCCCGCCTCGCGAGCGACCGCGCGCAACGAGAACGCCTCACCCGCCTCGAGCATGTGCATCGCGACCGCCAGCAACGACGCCCTCAGGTCGCCGTGGTGGTAAGTACCCTTCGTCGAAGTCGACACTGCCCATATCCTCTCCAGCGCTCATGTGAGCAACGTAAACATATCGCATCGAGGAGCAGTGACGCCATCCGCGGCCCGTCATATCCGCCGGTGCCGGCTCCGTCGACAGATGTCTGACTTAAGTAGTGCATTAGCGGGATGCAGACGGTCAGCGCACCGCGGCGGTTCTCGATCAGGTCACCGACACAGACGATGTCGTGGTGACCGAGCAGGGAAGGCCGCGTTGGCGGGTCAGCAGGGTCCGGGATCGGGACACGGCGTTGGAGCGGCTGGCGCGAGAGGGGCGGTACACCCCGCCGGCGTCGACGCCGTCCCCGTGGCCCGCGCGCCCGGGTGGACCCATGTACGCCAGCACCGAGGTCGATGTGGTGCTGGACGAGATGCGCGGGGATCACTGACCATGCCGACGGCACCGTGGCGACACACGACACGGCGATGGCGTCCGTCGCCGAGCACCTCGGGCTGCTCGTGATCGATCCCGTATAGTCCGGCCTCGCTTGTCGGAACCATCCGACCGTGGGGCGACCGGCGCCCCGCCGGGCGGGTTCTTTACAGGGTAGAGCGATTGCTCTACCCTGCTGTATGTGACCGGCACGAAGCAGCGAATCGCAAGCGACCTGGAGCGAAGCTTCGCTGCGCAGGGCTTTGCCGAGCAGGGTGTCGAGGCGCTGCGTGCCGCGGCGGACGTGTCCCTTCGGACGCTCTACAAGTACTTCCCCAGCCGTGAAGCGATGATCGTGGGATCGCTGGAACATCGCGATCACGCCTATTTCGACTGGCTCGCCGGCGGCCCCGAGCAAGGTGTCGACCATGTGCTTCACCCGCTCGTTCGGCTCGGTGACTGGCTGGCCGAGGTGGCGAACACCGGTTGCCTCTTTATGAACGCCCTTGCCGAGTATCCCGACAGTGCGGCGATCGCGATAACCGTCAGAGCCCACAAGGCCAGGTTGGCGGACGAGTTCAAGGTTCGACTGGAACGAATCGCTCCTGATCGGGATACGCGATGCCTGGCGGAGACCTTGTTCCTCCTGCATGAGGGGATGACGCAGGCCGCTCGATTCCAGGGGCGGGAAAGGGCGACCGAAGCGGCGATGCGCGCCGCCCGCGCGGCGCTCGCGGCCGAAGACATCCACTGACCAGAAGCCCCGGACGGGTTGAACGACGGACCGTGCTGCGCTTGGCCCGTTATACGGCTCTGACTTTGAAAGAGGGAATCATGAGATTTTCCGGAAAGACCGCCCTCGTTACGGGTGCGGCCGGCGGTATCGGCGCCGCCATCGTTGCGGGACTGCGCGCTGAAGGCGCTCGCGTTGCGGTCGCCGACCGCGACGTGAGCGGCATCGACGCCGACGCACACCTGCCCGGCGACCTGCTGGAACCGACCTATGCCGACGGCCTTGCGAAGACGGCACTGGACGCGCTGGGCGGGCTCGACATCGTCGTCAACAACGCGGGCGTGATCACCCGCGGACCGGTCACGGAGACCTCGGACGCCGATTGGGCGCTATCGCTCGGCGTGAACGTCGAGGCGCCGTTCCGGATCTGCCGGTCCGCGATCCCGTTGATGGCAGAGCGGGGTGGCGGCGTCATCGTCAACACCGCGTCGTGCTGGGGCGGCAAGGCTCCGGGGCCGAATCACGCGCTCTACTGCATGACCAAGGCCGCCATCGCCTCGCTGACCCAATGCATGGGGATGGACCACGCGCATCAGGGGATCCGGATCAACGCCGTGTGCCCGAACGAGGTCAACACTCCGATGCTGCGGACCGGTTTCGTCAAACGTGGGCTCGATCCGGACACCGCGGTCGCCGAGCTGGGCGCGACGGTGCCGCTCGGCCGGATCGCCGAGCCGGCGGACATCGCCGACGTCGTGTTGTTCCTCGCCTCGGATGCCGCCCGTTACATGTGCGGCACGCTGGTCGAGGTCAACGGCGGAAAGCCGGTGGCGTGATGCGATTCGAGAATAAAGTCGCCCTCGTCTCCGGTGGGCGCTCGGGTATCGGCCAGGCCGTCGCCCGGCGGCTGCGTGACGAGGGCGCAACGGTCTTCACCGCACAGCGTGGTACCGATGACGAGTTCATCGGAATCCCGGCCGACTTCTCCGACCCGGGGAGTCCGGACCGGGTCGTCGCCGATGTGATCGAGCGCGCGGGCAAGCTCGACGTCCTGGTCAACAACGCCGGCATGATGCAGGAGTCCACGGTCGAGGCCATGTCACTGGAGGATTGGCAGCGCAATCTCGCCGTGAATCTGACGGCCCCGTTCCTCATGATCCGGGCGGCGCTCCCGCATCTGCGCCAGACGCGAGGCAGCATCGTCAACGTCGGCTCGATCGAGGGGCTCGGCTCGAACCCGCACCACGCGGCGTACTGCGCCACCAAGGCCGGGCTGCACGGGTTGACCCGCGCGGTTGCGGTCGATCACGGACATGAAGGCATTCGCTGCAACGCTGTTGCGCCGGGCTGGATCGATACCGATCTGAATCTCCAGTTCATCGAGAACATGCCGGATCCGGACGCCTTCCGCCGGGGGATCGGACGCATTCATCCGGTCGTCCGTACGGGCAGGCCGGAGGAGGTCGCCGCGCTCGTGGCTTTCCTCGCGGCCGAAGAGGCCGGCTTCATCACGGGGAACGTCTACACGGTGGACGGCGGTCGGATGTCGAAGTTGAGCCTGCCCTGACGACGTACTGCCGACGCCTCATTCGCCGGCGGCGCCGAACGCTCCAAGTACTGTCTGTGACTCGATGAGCCCCTCGTCACTGGGCGCCGTGTGGTCGACGAAGACGCGCGCATATTGACGAGCGCGCAGTTCCAGATGCGCCTGCGCAGGTTTGACGTACCCGTAGCGCTCCCGGGCTTCGGCCGGAGTGAGCACCACCGGGTTCACCGGCGACATTCCCCGCCAGATCGGCTCGATGATCGGCAGTGTCGTCGGCGCGAGGACGGCCAGCAGCCTCCGCTGCAGCGGGACATTGCGGTGGAGGACTGCCATCAGCCCCCGCAGAATCGCCGTGACGACGACGTCCGTGACGCGCGACTGCCGAACATCGGCGAGCTTGCGCATGTGTCGCGGCAAGGTGGCGGTCGTGCCTTTGCAGATCAACCAGTTCGCGATCGGACGGGTCAGACCCAGCAGCCCCTTGCGGGGCATGATCTCGCCGGCACCGTTCAGCAGGTGGTGCATCATCCGCTGCGTGGCCTCACTCGCGGCGAGTTTCGGACGCCACCCCTCGAAGTAGGCCCGCACCTCCTCGCGCGTGCGCGGCACCGCGGCCGGGTCGCAGGTCTGGAACTCCGCGGCGATCGCGCACTCGGCCCAGAACCGGCCGACCTCGGCATCGCTGAGCTTGCCCGGGCCGAAGGTCTCGTAGGCCGTGAGCACCGAATGCCAGCCGGTGATGAGAATCCAGAGTTGAGAGTCCGGGTCGTTGGCGTCGTACCGGTTGCCGCTGACGGGCTCGATGCCGATCGCCTTGGAGTGGATCTTGACCAGGACGTCCGCCATCTTCGAGACGCTCCGGCTGTCGGCGAACGCGACGGCGGCGAAGTACTGGACGGTTCGGGCGTACCGAGTGTTGAGCCGGTCGTAGTTCGCGCCGGTGTTGTGTACCGCGGCAAGAAGGTGGGGATCGAGTTCCTCGATCGTCACCGCCCGGACGATGCCGATGAGCGGCGTCGTGGGATGGCCCCACACCTTGTGGGTGACGGAGTCCGGTCCGAAGAACCCGTAGTCCTCGTGCGGCGTGATCTCGCGGTTCGTCTTCTTCATCACTTACTCCAGTTCACGGGTTCATCGAGTAGGTGCCGGCGGTGGAGCGAGCCTCGGCCCAGACCCGGGCGGAGCGCTCGACGTCGAAGACCGGGCGACGCTGGATCGCGTCGGCTCCCTTCGCCTGCGCGTTGGTCAGCGAAGGCTTACGGGTGAGCGTCAGCGCATGCGCGGAGACGTCCCCGACCAGTACCTCGAAGATGCTGTCGACGAGGTCGTCGTCGACGCTCCAGATCTTCGACTGCTGCAGGATCAGATCGCCGTACGCGACGGTGGTGAAGATGTCACCGACGACCAGCAGAAGGTCCAGGTCGCGCATCTGCTTCTTGTCCAGCGGCGTCGTGCCGAGCAGCGCCTGGAACGCGTCGACCTGCTCGAGCAGCAGCTTCACGTTCGGCAGGTGCGCCCACTCGGCGTACACCGCGCGCCAGTCGTGGAAGACGACTTTGCCCAGCCCCTGGGCCGGGCCCTGGCTGAAGAGGAAGGTGTCGTCGACGCTGTCGCGCCGCCGCGGGGGCAGGGCCGGTGAGGCGGCGGTCGGGAGCTTCGACCCGATGAACGGCCGGGCGGCCCGGATGGCCGCGCGCGACGCCTTGAAGGCGGGGGCGAACGCCGCATCCGGCACCCGGCTCGGCTTGCCGGGCTTTCGGGCGGCGAGCAGGGCCAGACTCGGGTCGGTCGGGCTGAAGATGTAGCTCTGCAGGAACTTGAGCGACAGCGCCATGTTCAGGTGGACCGTGCCCTCGAGTCGCGGCAGACCCATCATGGCCACCGCACCGATGGGGTAGTACATGTCGTTCTCGAAACCTCGAGCCGCGATGCAGTCGGCGATCAGCTCGTAGACCTCGGCGCCCTGGCGGCTGACGGTCATCTTCTCGATGGCGTCGAACAGCAGGTAGCGACGGTCGTCGGCGGTGCCGGAACGCATGTAGTCGACGGCGCGCTCGGAGTAGAGGTCCATCGCCTGCAGCCGGACCCAACTCTCGAGGAAGTTCGCGCGCACCTGCGCGAAGTCGGTGACCTTGGTGTCGAACAGCACCCGGTTGTCGGCGTGGGTGAGGCCCTCGTGCCAGATGTGCTGCGTGGCACCGACCGCACCGAAGCCGATGTTGAACTTGCCGACGTTGACGGTGTTGATCGCCGCGTCGAACGCCTCGGAGCCGACGTGGATGATGTCCTCCTCGCGGACGGGATAGTCCTCGAGGTCGAAGGCGGCGACGTAGATCTGCGAGTTGACGACGTTCTTGCGCAGCTTGTAGGCCTCGTGTCGGCTGTCCACGACGAAGAAGACGTAGCCGTCCTGAGTCTTCGGACCGGTCGGCAACCCCTCGATGCGACCGAAGACCGACACCATGCCGGCGAGGTTGCCGTTGCCGATGTAGTACTTGCCGCCGTTGGCCCTGTAGCCGCCCTTGCCGTCCGGGGTCAGCACCATGTCGGAGGTGTAGACGTCGGCGCCGTGGTCCCGCTCCGACAGGCCGAAGGCGAAGATCCCGCCGTCGTCGAGCAACTGCGCGGCCCTGCGCTTGACGGCCTCGTTGCCGGTCTGCCAGATGGGCCCGAGGCCGAGGATCGTGACCTGCCAGACGTACCAGTACGACATGCCGTAGAAGCCGAGGATCTGGCTGTACTTGGTGACGCGGGCCTCGTCCCATCGCTTGTTCGGATCGCCGTCGGCCTGCGAGGACGGGGTCAGCAGCGTCGCGAAGACCTTCTCCTGCTTCTGGAAGTCGAGGAAGTCGTCGAACCAGACGCGGTCTCGGTCCTGCTGGAGCAGCCAGCCCTTGCCTTTGCCTTCGAAGAAGGCGATGGTCGCCTCGAAGATCCGGCGCGTCTCGGCATCGAACTCGGCGAAGTCTGGCTTGTGAGGGTTGAACAGCGTCATAGCACTCTCCGTCTGGAAGGGACAGGTCAACATTAATACACGAATGTAGGAAGTTGCTACATTGATGAAGGAAATGCCGTCGATCTAGGATCTGCCCATGCCTGCCAGCACCCAGCGCCGACCGCGCGAACGCGCACCCCATCTGGGGCCCGAACGCCGTCGCCCGCAGGTGCTCGACGCGGCGTTTGCGATCGCGGTGCGCGACGGCATCGGTGCGGTGACCATCGGCGCGGTCGCCGCCGAGATGCGGGTGACCCGCCCCGTCGTCTACGCGTGTTTCTCCGACCGCGTCGAGATGGTCGAGGCGCTTCTCGACCGCGAGACGGCCGCGCTGCTCGAGTCGCTCGTCTCCGCCTTGCACAGCACGGGCGGCGTCGAGGACTCCGAACTGGCCTTCGTCAGCGGCTTCCAGGCGCTCCTGGCGGCGGCGGCCGACGCTCCGGACACGTGGCGGTTCCTGTTCACCGGCGACCCCGATCCCGCCGTCGCCGAACGCTTCCGCGCAGCCCGGGCGCACCTGCGAGAGGAGGCCACCCGGTGGATCGCGCCCGCCATGAAGCGCTGGTGGCAGACGGCTGATCTAGAGGTGAAGCTCCCTGTGCTCATCGAGTTGTTCATGTCGTCTTGCGAGTCGGCGGTGCGATCGCTCCTCGATGAGCGGAACCGGTGGAGCCCGGACGAGCTCGGCACCTTCGTCGGCAAGGCTGTCCATCGGGCGTTCGAGGGCGCCTGAACAGTCGCTGACGGCCTGCTTCGGTGGCAGCTTGTCGTGCTTGATCCGCTCGGCCGCCCGTAGGGTGACGTTGTGATCTCGACCGGAAACCGCTGGGCGAGGGGTTTCGCGTTGGGCCTCGTGGCCGCGGCCGCGGTTTCCTGCGGATCGTCCGAGGTGGGCAAGCGCAGTTCTCTCGACGAGGACGCGATCAACAAGGTCTTGCGCGACGTGGGCTTCACCGTGCCAGAGGGTTTCGCGTTCGGTCAGGCCTATCAGTACTCGGAGTTCGTGGGGGAGCCCGCACGATCGGCGCGGTTCGATGGGCCGCCGGAGCTCGGAGACGGTCGGGCGGTAGCCGCCGCCAATCCGACCTACCCGATGATGCGTCCCGAGCAGTGCGATTCAGAGACGACGGGTGGCCAGGCTGCTCTCGGGTACATATGCGCGCCGGGAACACTGACGACGCAGTACCCACCAACAGGAGGCCTCGACACCGTGACGGTCTTTCTGAATCACGACAAGCGTGGCTCGCATCTGTTCATCTACAGTTCCGGGCACTGACGCGCCCCGCGGGTCGTTTTGGACGTCAACAGATAAGAGACGGGACATGCTGCACATCGTCACGACGCGACCGTGGAAGGCTGAGCGGCTCGGAGCCCGACTTCACGCTGGATCTGACGCCCTCGACACCGCCCGATTTATCGAGGGCGAAGACGCCGCCTGGATGCCGGCCAGCCACGCCAGTTTGCACTGGGCACAGTCGACCGATGGCTGGGGATTCCAAGACGCCATTTGGTGGCACCTGCCGCAGGAGGCTGAACCAGGGCCTTGCGCCGAGTGACGTTCTCGCCCGGGCCGGCGACGTGGCACAGCGCGTATCAGGTGCGCTGGCGGTCGATGTGGCGAAGCTTCGATCCGGAAGGACCGTTGTCGTCGAGACAAACCCGGTATGGTGCGCGGGCTTTCTCACAGCTCCGCGCGAGGTGCTGGCCACGGGACTGCTGGCCTCGCAAGGCTGCGAGAACGTTGTTGATCTATATGTTCCCGACGCCGCGGTGCGGCTCATGCTCGCATCAAGTGATCACAATGGGACCGCGCCTCGACCCTCTGGAGTGGGGCGGCAGTCCAGGTAGTCGTCCGCATTGTTAGCGCAGGTGGGGGAGTTGGGTCGATGGGTGTGGCCGGCTTCGGATCTCGTCGACACGACGTGCGACCGCTCCGCCAGGCGGTCGCCGACCGCATCCGCTCAATACTCGTGACGAATCTGGGCGGTCGGCGACCGGGGTATCAGCAGGCGCACACGCCCCCTTCGACGTTCGCCGCTCGTTCGGACGCCTCGTCCACGGAGCCCGTGTCAGGGCTGACGGAAGCACCGAAGGTGTCCGAATCGGCGAGCACGGTATATACCTCCCAACGCTCGGCGTCGGGCGCGGTGACCCAGACCTTGTCTTGGGTGGCGAAGCAGCAGGTCGTATTGATCTCTTCCTCGGTGAACTGTCCGGCCTGCGCAAGTCGCGCGATCTCTGCGTGGACCTTCTCGCTGGAATCGACCTCGACGCCGAGATGGTTGATCGAGCCACCCTGGCCGGGGTTCTCGAGCAGGACGAGCTTGAGCGGCGGCTCGGCGACGGCGAAGTTCGCGTAGCCGGGCTTGACCTTGGCCGGCTTGACGCCGAAAAGCGTGCTGTAGAAGGCGATCGACGACTGCAGGTCGTCGACGTTGAGGGCGAGCTGGATGCGAGACACGGGAACCTCCGGTGCTGTGAGACGTATGTCGAAAACCTCGACAGCCGCAGTTCTACGCCACTGCTTCGACATATGTCAACAAGGTGGGTAGACTCTCGGCATGCCCAAGGCGCTTCCCGTCATCGACATGTCCGCTCCGGTGTGCTGCGCGCCGGTGGCCGCCGGGCCGGTTGGTGAGGCTGCCGCCCTCGAAGTGGCGCTACGACTGAAGGCGCTCGCCGACCCGGTGCGGGTGCGGCTGATGTCGATGTTGCTGGCCGCCGGCGCGACGGCCGTGACCACCGGATCGCTGGCCGACGCCGTCGGTCTGCGGGAGTCGACGATCAGCCATCATCTCGGCCAACTCCGCGCGGCCGGACTGGTGTCATCCGAGCGCAGCGGCATGAACGTTCATCACCGTGCGCGACGCGAGGCGCTTGCGGCGTTGTCGGTGGTACTCGACCCGAACTGCTGCCTGTGATCCCGTGGCGGTGCGGTCACGTGCAGCGTGCAGCGGCAGCCCGCTCAGCACGAGCCGATAATATACATTATGTCGCAAAGAGTGGGCGGACGCTCTCCCTGGCTGTCCGCCTCCGGGTCAGCGAATCACGGAGGCGGCGACAGGCATCGAGGCCCGGCCGTCGATAACGGTGACGAGCCTGTCGAGGCAGTCACGGTGGATCAGATCGTGAGTGACAAGCAGAGTCGCCGTGCCGCGTTCACGAGTGAGGCGGGCGATGAGTCGCATGACCTCGGCGCCACGTTCCTGATCCAGTGCGCTGGTCGGTTCGTCGACGAGAAGCACGTCGGGTTCGTGGACGAGACCGCGCGCGATCGCCACCCTTTGGCGCTGTCCGCCGGAGAGCTGATGAGGTCGTTTGCCGGCATGGTCGGTGAGACCGACAGAGTCGAGCAGCTCTTCGACGCGGGCGTCCATCGTCGATCGGCCGGTCCGGCTGCGCTTTCCGCCGAGTCGTGCCATCACTTGCAGTTGTTCGCGGGCGGTAAGGGCCGGGAGCAGGTTCGATTGCTGGAACACGATGCCGATGCGTTCGCGTCGTAAGGCGGTGGCGTCCTTCCTCGACAGCTGAGCGGCATCGATCACTTCGGCTCCATCGCCGATGAGTACTCCGCCGGAGTCGGGCCGAATGAGCGTGGCGGCGACAGCCAAGATGCTGGATTTACCAGAGCCCGAAGGGCCGGTGATACCGGTGACGGTGCCGTTCTCGCCGCGCAAAGTGACGTCGTCGACGGCGGTGATGCGGTTCTCTCCGTCCGGAAAGGTGAGGGTGATGTTCTGCAATTCGATCATCGGTTGCTCCCGAGTGCGGTGAGGGGGTCGGCCTTGGTGACGGACCGCAGCGCAAATGCGGCACCGGCGAGACCGAGCACGGCCATCACGGCGGCGGGGGCGAGCGTCGTCAACGGGCTGAGGACAAACGGCAATGCCTGCCCCGCAATCGCACCGAGCCCGACGACGGCGAGAAGACCGACGCCGATTCCTGCGCTGAGAACGACGAGCGCCTGCCCGAGGGAGTCGCGCACGAGCGCCCCCGTCGTCGCACCGAGTGCTTTGAGGACCGCGATGTCGCCTGCGCGCTGCATGGTCCACGCGGTGAAGAACGCGCCGACGACAAGAGCGGAGATGCCGAAGAGCATCGCGATCATCAGCCCGAGGGATCCGATCTCGGATCGGAAAGCCTCGAGCGCGGTCAGGCTCGCCAGTTTCGTCTGCGCGACGGTGCCGGTCTCTGCGGCGATCACCGCCCAGTCGGCATCTCCACTGACGGCGAGTGCGGTGATTTTCCCGGTCCCCCCGACCCGTCTACTCGCCTCGCTCCACGACGTCGGCGTCATGACGATGACGGGCGTATGGCTGTACCAGAGATCGCCGCTGATCGACGCGACGGTGAAGTCGGTCCCCGTGATCGAGATCGTACCGCCGACGTCGACTCCGAGTTCGTCGGCCGCATTCTGGGAGAGGCCGACCTGGCGGTCGAGAGCAGGGGCGAGCGAGAACAGCGGATTGGAATCGGTTCCGGGTGCATCGTGCGGCAGTCCGTACAGCGCCACTCCCCTGGGATCGGCGGTTCTGCCGGCCGAAGCACGTGCCTGGACGATCCCGATCGGGATCACCGACTCGACGCCCCGCGCGTGCTCCCAGGCATCGACGGTGCCTTGATCCAGAGACGAGGTCGCAAAGCCGGGCGCGCCGTTTTCAGGCTTCTGAAGGACCAGTCGGTCTCCGGGCACCTCAAGCAGCGACGAGATGTTCTGTGCGGCGAGACCTCCGGTGAGGCCTGCGAGGAAACCGACGAGCAGGGTGATCAGGGCGACGACCGCCCCGATGAGCAGGAATCGGCCGCGGGCGAACCGCAACTCTCTCCACGCGACGAACACGTCATCCCCTTTCCGCCCCGGCACTGTGCGGGAGTCGCTCTCAACCCTCGCCGCGTCGGTCGGCGGTGGCATCGTCGAAACCGTCGGACTCTCGGTCGAACTTTCGGTTGACGGCCGGGATCACCGCGTCGCCTACGGTGGGACACCATGCCGCACTCGACACTCACCCCCGTGTTCAGCGGTCTCCGTCTCGGCCTGCACGCACTTCTGATCGGGCTCACGGCATTCGCCGTCGTACGGGCGTTCATCGGTCCCGCCCCGACCGCGTTCTGGACGCTGCTCGTCGGCCTCGCGTTCATCGCCGTCTATCTCGGCGGTGCATGGACAGCCCGCACACATCGTGTGGCGGATACCTCGAGGCTCAGGCTCTCCCTGACGTGGGCGGCCACGCTCACCGTCCTGTGGGCGGTGATGGTTTGGCTCACCCCAGAGGGCGCGTACCTCGTTTTTCCGTTGTTCTTCCTCTACCTCTACGTCCTGCCCCGGACGGGCGGGGTGGCGGCGATCATCGTGACGACCGCGTTCGCGATCCTCGCGCTCGGCCTGCATCTCGGCTTCAGCATCGGCGGAGTGGTCGGGCCCGTCATCGGTGCCGGCGTCGCGCTTCTCATCGGTCTGGCTCATCGAGCCCTCCGACGCGAGGCCGAGGAACGCGAGCAACTGCTCAGCGAACTCATTCGCACCCGGCGGCAACTCGCGGACACCGAACGCGAACAGGGCGCGCTGGCGGAGCGCGCCCGGCTGGCCCGCGAGATCCACGACACAGTCGCGCAGGGACTCTCCAGCATTCAGCTGTTGCTCCGGGCCGCCGAACGTCACGTCGTCAGCCCCGGCGACGAGTACCTGCGGCTCGCCCGCGAGACCGCTGCCGACAGTCTCGTCGAGACTCGGCAGATCATCAGCGAGCTGAGCCCGGCCCGGCTCGACGGTGGCCTCGCGGCCGCGTTGCAGCGGCTCGGACGAGAGCAAGCCAGCCGCGGAGCGATCGCGGTCGATGTCGTGGTCGACGATGTCGATCTGCCCATGAGCGTTCAGATCGCGTTCCTGCGTATCGCACAGGGCGCGTTATCCAACGCGATCCGGCACGCGCAAGGTTCGAGAATCGACGTCGCCCTCATTACCTGCGAAGGTACGGCGACGCTGACGGTGCGTGATGACGGACAAGGATTCGACGTGTCTACCGCTGTCGCGGACTCGCACGAGGCGAACTCGTTCGGACTGCAGGCGATGAGAGAACGTGTCGAACAGCTCGACGGCGCGCTCACGGTCGATTCGGCCCCGGGCCTGGGCACGACGATCGCCGCGCATCTGCCCCTTCCGCCGCATCAAGAAAGGCAGCCATGATCCGCATCGTGCTCGCTGACGACCACCCCGTCGTGCGCGCGGGCCTGCGCGCAATCCTCGCGGGTGATTCTGATCTCCACGTCGTAGGCGAGGCTGCGACACCTGAGGAAGCAGTCACCCTGGCGGTCGATCTGACGCCGGACATCGTGCTCATGGACCTTCAGTTCGGCACCGGTCAGAACGGGGCCGACGCGACTCGACATATTCGAGCACTCGCGAACCCGCCCGCCGTATTGGTGCTCACCAACTACGACACCGACGCCGACATCCTCGGTGCGGTCGAGGCCGGCGCCAGCGGCTACCTCCTCAAAGACGCGCCTCCCGACGAACTCATCGCCGCGATCCGTGCCGCGACGGCAGGCGAGACCGCACTCGCTCCCGCCATCGCCGGTCGTCTGCTCGCCAGGATGCGCTCCCCTCAGCCGAGCCTCAGTGCCCGCGAGATCGACGTGCTGAGACTGGTCGCCGAGGGCGCTACGAACAGCGACGTCGCCGCCCGGCTTCACATCAGTGACGCCACCGTGAAGTCGCATCTCGTGCACATCTACACGAAGTTGGGCGTCTCCTCCCGAACCGCTGCCGTCGCTATGGCGCGTGACAGAGGGATCTTCCGATAGAAGCCGCCGTCGTGTGGTCCGCCGTCTCCCACGTCCACGGGTCAGTTCAGCAGCGACGCGATGACGTCCGCACCGCGTTCGACGATGCTGTGGTGCGAGGCTTCGTCAACCGTCGTCACTGTGACATGACGCAGATGTCTACGAGCGTTTGCGGCGCAGGAGGCGTTATCGTGGCTCCGATCATCGCTCGCCAAGATGAGGTTCACAGCGGTGACGTCAAGGTCGGCCAGATCGGCTGGACGCGGTCGGGTCGGACGCGGCACGCCGCCCCAGCGGCGATCAGCCGCGGCGGCATATACGTCGACAAGCAGTGGATCCGGCCGACAGTCCGCCGTTTCCCACGTGATGAGCCGACGCGCCGAACGTGCCGATGGGCGTACGAGGACGGGCAGCGCGTGGGCGATGTAGCGCGGCGACAGCGGAGCAAAGCACATCGACGGCGCGATGAGCGACAGGCGGCGCACGCGTCCCGGGCGCGCGAGCGCGTAGCTCAACGCGAGCCAGCCGCCGTAGGAATGACCGGCTAGATCCAGCTGATCGATACCGAGCCGGCTGAGAATCTCATCGAGCCACTCATGCACCTGCGCGCTACTCAGCTTTCCATTGGCGAGAGTGGTTCTGCCTGCGTCACCGGGGATGTCTGGCGCCACGAGCCGGCGCAAGTGGACGCGGCGAGCGACGGTCGCCCACGACGCGGCTGTGGCGCCGCCGCCGGGTAGCAGCACCACCGGAACGCCGCCATCACCAGGGCGGTCGAGGATATGAGTCCGCGTTCGAGCCGTGTCCACGGTGATCGATCCCGTCCGACTGGGCCACCGGCTCGTCAACCGAGCAAGCGCAAGGTCGAAGTCGGCGGACTGGCCACACCTCTTTTCATTCATTCAGTGATAATATCAGCGAGTGAACTATCTCGACGGTGCGACCTGGGCCGACACCGCGCCCGACGATCCAGCCGGCCAGATCATCCATCTGCTACGGCGCATCGCATTCGCCTACTCCGATCGCGTTGCTCTCGCTGCGGCGCAACTAGGTCTACATCCCACCGACCTCCGCGCCCTCGCCCTGATCCTGGACGCGACGCGGGCCGGCGATGTGTTGACCGCCGGGAGCCTGGGTGCGCAGCTGCCCATCAACCAGCCGTCGGTGACGGCCGTGGTCGACCGTCTTGTCAACCGAGAACTGGTCGAACGCATCCCCGTGCCCGGCGACCGACGAAAAGTCGGGCTCGTCGTCACCACTCAGGGACGAACTGCGGGATGGACGGCATTCGGGTCACTCATCGAAGATCTTCACAAGAATCTGTCCGCCGCGTCGTCACGGCAGCTGACCGACACCGAACACATCCTCCAACGAACCCTGGACGTGCTGACCCGTACTACCGGCTAGACAACGGATCCACCTCGAAGCTCCGGTCGTGGACCCGGTCGGCAGTTCGGCCGCCCAGTATCCACATAGTGCGTGACGGGACGGACAGATAGATTGCCGGCATGAGATCATCGCAGTACCTTCCTGTCGCTGATCTACGGCTGATCGTCGGCCCGTTGACCGACTCGATCGCACCTTAGTGCGTGTCGGGTCACTCAGTGCTCCTCCCGATGCTGCACGATGTTGATGACGTTCCCGTCAGGAGCTCGAACGAAGAACCTGGTGACACCCCATGGCTCAGTCGTCAAGGGATGCACGATCTCGTAGCCGCGCCGCCGAGCCTCATCGAGCGCCGCGTCGATGTCGTCGACCTTGACCGAGACCACCGGGTTCTCCGGGGCGGTCGCATCGCGAGTCACGAGCTGGATGTTCGCTCCGGTATCCGGTGACGTATAGCGAACCACCCACCCCATGTTGAATTCTTCGGTGCTCATCCCGAGGTAGCTCGCATAGAACTCCCGGGCGCCGCTGATGTCAGGTACCGAAAATATCAGCAATGACCTTGATGACGCGCATCGACTTCCTCCTCGGTGATGAGAGTGCTCCACGCCCGTCTCGTCGGATCCCAGGTAGCACCATCAGCCGAGCCGTCAAGGACTGGTTCGGCAAAGGCGGCGCAGCTTTCGAGTAGGTCGCGAAACAATTCGGGCGTAGTGGTCTCGAGGCGCTGTTTGCGCCGCCAGGTCGCCCACTTGCGCTGCGCAAGGTCGGGCATGATCTCCAGGAGGGACAAGAAGGATTCGAGTGCGATCTTTCGGTACTCGGCGACCGTATCGATCGCGGTGCGCTGGTCTGCGTACCGTATCCGACGCGCCCTACTGATCGCGACGATGTCAACGAAATCCCGCCAACGCGTATTCTGTTCGCCGCGTTCGATCGCCGTCACGATCTTCTCGGCGAGGACCATGTGATCGGGATAGCCGCGCAGGATGACCGTCCCACCGAGTAGGAGTGGAACCGTCGCCTCGGTCGGGGCCGGCCAGATCGGGTCCCCAAAATTCACGTCGATGTGCATCGAGATCCTGGCGGTCGCCAATCTCGCAGTGATCTGCACGCGCACGCCCGAATAATCGGCGTCGTCGCGAATAGAGTCGGCGCGCACATCCGCTGCTTCGAAGACGAGCCCATCGTTCAGGTCGCGCTCGATGATGGTCCGGACGCGATGTTTCACCTCCGGAATGTCATTTGAAATTCCGATGGCGGCCAAGTCGACGTCGCGCGTGGGGCGACGCGCCGCATACGCGGCCATGAGCACACCGCCCTTGAGGATGAAGTCTTCTGCCTGTTCGGAAACGGCGAGCCTTCTCAGGAATCCTTCCAAGGCATAGAGCGAGAAATACTCAGCGGAATCTCTTCCATCCTCACGGGCAAGGTTGCGGAGATCATTGTAGGCCTTACCCGCGGGAGTATTCCGGCTCGGCGACGGGCTCACAGCAGCACCTCGAGCGCTTGGTAGAGACGCGACCGAACCCTAGGGAACGAAGAGGCGACTCTCATCAGCGATGCAGGCGAGTTTCCCTTGTACCGTATCCATCGGCGCAGAGCCTCGTACGCGACATCGCTCCCCTCTTGGTACATGAGGCGGAAGCAATCGACGATGGTGCGCGGCGCAGAGTAGATCGCCACGGCGATGCCGCGGTCGACTTCGACGATGTCGCGCCCGACCGCGAATGTAGCGGGATCGAAGCTGTGCCAGGTGACGTGATCGAATCCGGCCGGGAACCGGGTGCCGCGCGGCAACGCGATATCGGTGCCGAACGGGATCGCATCGGTCAGATCGTGGTATGCGAGTGCGCTTGTCAGGCACATCGTCGCCGTCGGCTGTGCGATGGCCGCGGCCGCCAGCGAAGCAAAGGCCGGATCGATCGCCTTGGGACGTATGTACACGCCATGGCCGATGCGCTCGATCGTCCCGGCGGCGAGCATGTCGTAGACCTGGTCCTTGCGGAGGCCGGTAGCCAGGGCGCCGCGAAGAGTGAAGGCGGGGTTCAGCTCTGTGATCTCCATGTTCCTCCTAGCTGTATACACTTAGAGTGTAGCTGTAGGCGTCTAGGAGAAGTTCGTCAACGGTGGCCCGTCCGGGTCTTCGTCGCGCGTCCGCCGACCAGCCGTCGAAATTCTCCGCGGGCCGATGTCGAGAACCGCCGGCCCGCTCCGTCTCCCCTACGAGCACGACGACAATGGATCGTGCCGAACCGAGGGAGACATCATGGCCAAGTACCTGTTGCTCAAGCACTACCGCGGCGCCCCGGCGGCCGTCAACGACGTGCCGATGGATCGGTGGACGCCCGAGGAGATCACGGCGCACATGCAGTACATGCAGGACTTCGCCGACCGGCTCGAGAAGACCGGCGAGTTCATCGACGGCCAGGCTCTCGCGCCGGAGGGGACGTTCGTCCGGTACGACGGCGAAGGCCGGCCGCCCGTCACCGACGGCCCGTTCGCCGAGACCAAGGACCTCATCGCGGGGTGGATGGTGATCGACGTCGACAGCTACGAGCGCGCGGTCGAGCTGGCCGGCGAACTCTCGGCGGCGCCCGGTGCCGGCGGCCGGCCGATCCACGAGTGGCTCGAGCTGCGGCCGTTCCTCACGGCGCCGCCGACGATCACGGACTGACACTCCGGTGAACGAGGAGCTCCTCCGGGATCTCACACCCGGCGTCCTCGGCATCCTCGTCCGTCGCGGAGCAGATTTCGCGGCGGCCGAGGACGCCGTGCAGGACGCGCTGGTCGAGGCGGTGCGCGTCTGGCCGTCGACGCCACCGCGCGAACCGAAGGGCTGGCTGGTCACCGTGGCCTGGCGCAAGTTCCTCGACGCGACCCGGGCGGACGTCGCTCGCCGACGACGTGAAGACGTCGTCGACGTCGAGCCGCCGCCCGGGCCTGCGCCGGGCGTCGACGACACGTTGCAGCTCTACTTTCTCTGCGCGCATCCGTCGCTCACTCCGGCGTCGGCGGTCGCGCTGACGCTGCGCGCCGTCGGCGGCCTGACGACGCGGCAGATCGCGCAGGCGTACCTCGTGCCCGAGGCGACGATGGCGCAACGCATCAGCCGGGCCAAGCGGACGGTTTCGGGCGTCCGCCTCGACACGCCCGGCGATATCGCGACCGTGTTGCGCGTGCTCTACCTGGTGTTCAACGAGGGCTACTCCGGCGACGTCGATCTCGCCGCGGAGGCCATCCGGCTCACCCGGCAGCTCTCCGCCGCGTTCGACCACCCCGAGGTCCGGGGGTTGCTCGCGCTCATGCTGTTGCATCACGCCCGGCGTGCGGCGCGGACGACTCCGGACGGGAGTCTCGTACCACTCGCCCAGCAGCGGCGCGACCTCTGGGATACCGCCCTGATCGCCGACGGCGTCG
This sequence comes from Mycobacteriaceae bacterium, assembly GCA_044222225.1. Taxonomy (GTDB): domain Bacteria; phylum Actinomycetota; class Actinomycetes; order Mycobacteriales; family Mycobacteriaceae; genus JBGANR01. The sequence continues at coordinate 20,683 of JBGANR010000016.1, read as the reverse complement.
AGATCCTGCAGACGGCCCTGGCACGAGACCGGCTCGGCGAGTTCCAGGCCCAAGCCGCCGTGGCAGCGCTCCACGCGGACGCTCCCTCAGCGGCCGAGACGGACTGGGTGCAGATCGTCGAGTGGTACGACGAGCTGGTGCGTTTGACCGACAGTCCGATCGTGCGGCTCAACCGGGCGGTTGCCGTCGGCGAGGCCGACGGTGCTCGGACGGGGTTGGCCGCGCTCGCCGAGCTCGACCCCGCCCTGCCGCGTCACACCGCGGCGGCCGCGTACCTCCACGAACGTGCCGGCGACCTGGCGGTCGCCGCCGGGCTGTACGCCGAGGCGGCCCGGCGAGCGCCGAACCTGCCCGAGCGCGACCATCTCACGAGGCAGGCCGCGCGAATCAATACCCACCTCGCTCGTTGATGACACCGGGCCGGGTGCGTCACCATTCGCGCTCGTGGCCGTGGCGTTCCTGCCCGGCGACGGTCTGATCACACCGCCGGCTCCCCCATCGCTTCCGGGGTCGTCTCCGGAATCCGGCGCGGCGTCGGGCGCGGATGGCGCGGCTCGCGGACGCCGGAATCGCCGTCGCGCCGGAGCCAAAGCCGGACGACGGACCCGGCCTGCACGCGGGCGCCGGACTCCGGGGCCTGCCCGTAGACGATCCAGCCCTCGTCGGTGGGCTCCGGTGTCGGCGGGTCGGCCGTCGCGCTGACGGGTGCCAGATCCTCCCCGATGAGCCGGAAGTACGCGGCCGGCCACCGTGATCCGACGACGTCGGGAACGCGGACTCGTGCCCGCCGCTTCCGCACACGACTCCCCCGCTCGACGACGTATGTCATCGCACGCTCGGCGGCCGATTCTTCGGCCGGCGTCTGGTCGATCTCGCGCCACCGCTCCCAGGCGGACTGCCGGGTGACTCCGAGGCCGGTGGCGATCTCCGTCCACGATTTCGACTGCTGCCTGGCCGTGCGGACGGCGGACAGCTCGACCTGATCGAGCACACGCCGAAGGGCGCCGATGTCGGCCAGGATGCCCAGCGCGTCGTCCCCCGACACCGGTCCCGACGTGTGCGCGCTCATGCGACGCCACGCACGATCGCCGTCGCGCCACCACTCCGAGAAGTTCATGCCCGTCAGGTTACCCTTGCAGCACGCCCGACGGTCGAAACGCCGATACCGCGACGACGGTTCTAACCGCGCCGGACGGCGCGGACGACCACATCGTCGAGGTGGATCTCGCGACCGCCGGGTCTGCTGACGGTGCGCTGTCGCTCTTCGGCGGTCACGATCTGCCACGTGCCGCCGTCGAGACGCGCGGTGATGGCCGCGAGCGTCACCGACGCCTCGGCGGGCGGATGGTGATCGTGCCCTTCGCCCATGTCATGGGTGTGCAGGTGTCCGACGATCAGCAGCGTGCCGCCGGGCGCCACCCAGGACGCGAGACGGTCGTAGAGCTCCAGTTGCGGCAACGACGAGTGGGCGTAGTGGGTCGTGACGAGGCCGAACACGCCTTCCGGATCCCAGACGTCGAGATCTGCCTCGACCCATCGGATGTTCTCAGCCGACTCGATCGCGGTCGCGCGCTCGGCCGCCTGAGCGAGGGCTTCGGCCGACACGTCCACGGCCGTGACCTGCCAACCGTGCGAGGCGAGCCAGAGCGCCTCGGCTCCGGCGCCGCAGCCGGCGTCCAGCGCCGTGCCGGGTGTCAGCTCACCGATCTCGCGAACCAGATGCGGGTTCGGCGGGCTCACACTCATGGCACCGGGGCCGTCGGCATCGCCCTCCTTCCAGTGCCGTTCCCAGTACGTCTTGTCGAATCGATGCTCCACGATCCTCCTTCTCCGCCGGTACTTCGTGAGCGGCGGGCAGGCCGCCGCTGAACGACGACGCGGGGCGCCGGCCCATCCGGCCAGCGCCCCGCGCGTCAGAAAAAAAAGGATCAGCCGCGGACGGCTTCCAGTGCGGCGTTGAACGTCTTGCTCGGACGCATCACCGCGACGAGCTTCTCCGGGTCCGCCGCGTAGTAGCCGCCGATGTCCGCCGGCCCACCCTGCACGGCGCCGAGCTCCTCGACGATGGTCGCCTCCTGCTCGGTCAGCGCCTTAGCGAGCGGCGCAAAACGCTCCGCAAGCTCCGGATCCTCGGTCTGCGCGGCGAGCTCCTGGGCCCAGTACATCGCGAGATAGAACTGGCTGCCGCGGTTGTCGAGCTCGCCGGCGGCGCGCGACGGGCCCTTCCTGTTGTCGAGCAGCTTGCCGGTGGCCGCGTCGAGCGTCCTGGACAGCGTCGTGGCGTGCTTGTTGCCCGCCTTGATGCCGAGTTCTTCGAGGCTGACGGCCAATGCGAGGAATTCGCCGAGCGAATCCCAGCGCAGGTGGTTCTCCTCCACCAGCTGCTTGACGTGCTTCGGCGCCGAGCCGCCGGCACCCGTCTCGTAAAGCCCGCCGCCCGCCATCAGCGGGACGATCGACAGCATCTTGGCGCTGGTGCCCAGCTCGAGGATCGGGAACAGATCGGTGAGGTAGTCGCGCAGGATGTTGCCCGTCGCGGCGATCGTGTCGAGGCCGCGCATGAGCCGTTCCAGCGTGTACCGCATCGACCGCACCTGGGACATGATCTGGATGTCGAGACCCTCGGTGTCGTGGTCCTTGAGGTACGTCTTGACCTTCGTGATCAGCTCGTTCTCGTGCGGGCGGTACGGGTCGAGCCAGAAGAGCACCGGCATACCCGAGTTACGCGCGCGGGTGACGGCGAGCTTGACCCAGTCGCGGATCGGCGCGTCGTTGACCGTGCACATCCGCCAGATGTCGCCGGCCTCGACGTTCTGCGAGAGCAGCACCTCGCCGGTGTCGGCGTCGACGATGTTGGCGACGCCGTCCTCGGCGATCTCGAACGTCTTGTCGTGCGAGCCGTATTCCTCGGCCTTCTGCGCCATGAGGCCGATATTGGGCACGGTGCCCATGGTCCGCGGATCGAAGGCGCCGTTGGTCTTGCAGAAGTTGATGATCTCCTGGTAGATCCGCGCGAACGTCGACTCCGGCATGACGGCCTTCGTGTCCTTGGGACGGCCGTCGGCGCCATACATCTTGCCGCCGACGCGGATCATCGCCGGCATCGAGGCGTCGACGATGACATCGCTGGGCGAATGGAAGTTCGTGATGCCCCGCGCCGAATCGACCATCGCCAGCTCCGGACGGTGCTCGTGGCACGCATGCAGATCCTGGATGATCTCGTCACGCTTGGAGGCCGGCAGCGTCTCGATCTTGTTATAGAGGTCGACCATGCCGTTGTTGACGTTGACGCCGAGCTCGTCGAAGAGCTCCTGATGCTTGGCGAAGGCGTCCTTGTAGAAGATCTTGATGGCATGCCCGAAGACGATCGGATGCGACACCCGCATCATCGTCGCCTTGACGTGCAACGAGAACAGGACGCCGGTCTTGTGCGCGTCTTCGATCTGCTCCTCGTAGAAGGCGAGCAGCGCCTTCTTGCTCATGAACATGCTGTCGACGACGGTGCCCTCGAGAAGTGACACCTTCGGCTTGAGCACGATGGTCTCGCCGCCCGCGGTGATGAGCTCCATCCGGACGTCGCGAGCGCGATCGAGAGTCATCGACTTCTCGCCGTGGTAGAAATCGCCGTGCCGCATGTGCGCCACGTGGGTTCGTGAGGCCATCGACCACTCGCCCATGCTGTGCGGGTTCTTGCGCGCGTACTCCTTGACGGCATTGGGCGCGCGGCGATCCGAGTTACCCTCACGCAGGACGGGATTCACCGCGCTGCCGAGACATCCCGAGTAGCGCTTGCGGACGTCCTCCTCCTCGGGAGTCTTGGGGTCCTCGGGGAAATCCGGGAGGTCGTAGCCCTTCTCCTGCAGCTCGCGGATCGCCGCGACGAGCTGCGGCATCGACGCGCTGATGTTGGGCAGCTTGATGATGTTGGCGTCGGGATCCTGGGTGAGACGCCCGAGCTCGGCCAGGTTGTCGGGCACGCGCTGCTCGTCGGACAACCGGTCGGGGAACACCGCGAGGATGCGCGCCGCCAGGGAGATGTCGCTCGTCTCCACCTCGACGCCGGCGGCCTCGGTGAACGTCTGCACCACCGGCAGGAAGGCGGCGGTCGCAAGGAAGGGGGCTTCGTCGGTCAGCGTGTAGACGATGGTCTGTTTCTGCGCACTCATGGGTTCTTCGGGCCTCCAACTGGTTTTCGTCAGGTTCTGACTATGCATCTCGCGACGGGATACATTATTGCGGCGACCGCGGCGTCGTGTGGGCGGTCGGCCGGATCGTGGTCCGTGCGACGCGACAATTCCCGTCGGACTGCACAGTCGATGCAGTATCATGCACTCATGGATGCGGACACCGCGACGCTGGCTCTGGCGATCGGCACCCGAGTAAGACAAGAGCGACATTCTAGGCACTGGACGCTCGACCGGCTCGCTGAAGCCGCGGGCGTCAGTCGCCGCATGGTGGTCAACGTCGAACAGGGGGCGGTGAACCCGAGTGTCGGCACGCTGCTCAGGTTGAGCGATGCGCTCGGCGTCGGCCTGCCCGCCCTCGTGGAACGTCCGACGTCACGGTCGGCGGCGGTGACGCGCTTCGGAGAGGGCGCGGTGCTCTGGACCGGAGAATCCGGGGGCCGCGGAGTGTTGGTGGCGGGCACGGAGCCGCCCGACGTCGTCGAACTCTGGGATTGGACCCTGCAACCGGGCGAACGACACGAGAGCGAAGCCCATTCGCAGGGCACGAAAGAACTTCTGCAGGTATTGCAGGGCGCCATCACGGTCACAGTCGCCGGTCAGTCGTTCGCGTTGGACGTCGGCGACGCCTTGACCTTCGCCGGTGACGCCGCGCATTCCTATGCGAACCCGGGCGAGCTGCCCGCCCGGTTCTCATTGGCGGTGTTCGAGCCCGGTGTCGGGCCGAGCCGACGGAATTGACGCAGGACGGCTCCGGCCGGATTACTCGACGGACCTGAAATGAAGGAGTGACAGACACATGTTCACCGGACTCGGCGCATTCCCCCTCACCCCGTTCGTGGACGACGCCGTCGACGAACGAACATTCGCCCGACTGGTGGAACGGCTCGCCGACGCGCGCGTCGATTCCATCACCGCGCTCGGTTCGACGGGCTCGTACATGTATCTCGGCGGCGAAGAACGTGCCCGGGTCGCGCGGATCGCCGTCGAGCACGCCCGTGATATCCCGGTCGTCATCGGCGTCGGCGCTCTGCGCACATCCTGGGTACTCGCCAATGTGACGAGCGCCGAGAAGGCCGGAGCCGCCGGCGTTCTGCTCGCACCGGTGACGTACCAGCCACTCACCGACGATGATGTGTTCGAGTTGTATCGCACGGTCACCGAACACACCTCACTGCCGGTCGCCGTCTACGACAATCCCGGTACCACCCATGTCACGTTCTCGACCGAGCTCTACGGCCGCATCGCCGAGTTGCCCGGTATCGCGTCGATCAAGATTCCCGGCGTCCCGCTCGATCCCGAGCGGGCTCGGGATCGAGTCGACGAGATTCGCGCGGTGATCCCGGAGCGCGTCACCATCGGTGTCTCCGGCGACGCGACGGCGGCCGCCGGATTGATCGCCGGGTGCGACGCCTGGTATTCGGTGATCGCAGGCACCCTGCCCGCGCCCGCATTACGGATCGCCCGGGCCGCTCAGGCCGGGGATGCATCGGCGGAATCCGACCGGCTCGCACCGCTATGGCGTTTGAACACCGATTTCGGCGGCAGCTTCCGAGTGATCGCCGCGGTCGCCGAACATCTCGGCCTCGTCCCGCCGAAGAGCCTGCCCCTGCCGATCAGGGGCCTGAACGAGCAGCAGCGGGCGCGTGTGGCAGCCGTCGTCGACGAGCTCGGGCTTGACGAGTAGCACCGGCGGCGGAAGCGCGTCGGCGCTGGCACGATACGTCTTCGCGGCGACTCTCGTGCGCAGTGCCGACGGCGGTGCCGTCGTCGCGATCGTGCTGCTCGCACAGGCCTGCGACCTGCCGGGATGGGCTGCCGGACTGCTCGGCGCGTCGATCACCGCACCGCACCTGTTGGGCCCGCTCGTCGCCCGACGTCTCGACACCGCCCGCGACGGGCGCCGCGTCATCGCGGCGTCCGCCGTCGTCCACGGTGTGCTGCTGGGCGCGGCGGGGGTGCTCCTGCCGGTGACCTGGGCGATCTGGCCCGCCCTGCTGTTATTCGTCTCGGGCCTGTTCGGGCCGATGCTCACCGGCGGAGTCAGCAGTCGACTGCCGTCGATCGCCGGTCCCGCGCAGCGCAGTCAGCGGCGAGCGCAGAGCTGGGATGTCGCGAGCTACGGGATCAGCGGCACCCTCGGCCCGGCCGCCGTCGCATGGATCGCGGCGGTCGCGCACCCGCTCGTGGCGACGCTGGCGCTCGCCGCGTCCGCCGTGGTCGGGGCCGGGGCGGTTCTCGCCCTTCCGAAGCAGCCGCCGCTCGACGACGACGTGACGGTGCCGTCCCCCATCAAGACGCTGCACACCATCTGGCGACGGGGACCGCTGCGCCGGACGTTGAGCCTGACGGTCACCGTCGCCTTCGCGGTCGCGGCGCTGCCCATCTACGCCGTCGCCGTCGCGCCCGCGCTCGGTGGAACGGCGGTCGCGGGCTCCCTCGTGGCCGCGTACGGCGTCGGCAATCTCGTCGGCTCGGCCATGCTCATGCTCCGGCCGCTCCGCGGCGACGCCGATCGACTCGTCGCGGTCCTCGCCGTCGTCGTCGCGGCGATGACGGCGCTGGTCCTGGCCGCACCGACGCTGGCCGCCGCGCTCGTCGCCTTCGTTCTCGCCGGCGTCGCCAACGCCCTGTTCTTCGCCGCGACGCTGGCGGCGCGAAGCGAGTACGCACCCGTCGCGTCACGCGGGCAGGTCTTCATCTGGGTGGGCGCGCTCAAGATCGCGGCCGGCTCCGCGGGGACGGCCGCGGCCGGCGCGACGATCGGCCATGCCACGTGGTTACCCGTCGCGCTCGTGACGGTGCTGACGGCCGTCGCCGCCGCGGCGTGCGGCCTCGATCGGCGACGCGGCGAGCCCGTCAGTGCCCGACGGCGATCTTGAGGAAGACGATGCCGGCCGCGACCGCGGCCGTGATGAGGCCGGCCACCACGACCCGGAAGCTCAGCGGATTGCCGCGGACGCGCTCCGTGACGATCTGCACCGACGCGATGCGCGCGACGATGACGCCGCCCGTGCCGAGCAGCGCGCCGTGCGGCGGGAGCACCCCGAACCAGCCGAGCGCCAGGATGACCGATGGGACCAGAGCCGAGGACGCGATCGGCAGTGCGTCGCGGAACTCCTCGAGGATGTGGGCGCGCCCGGCGTCGCCCGTGGTCGCGGCGCTGTGCGCGACGAGATCGGAGAAGATGTGCGCGATGAACGTCATGAATCCGGTACCGGCCACGACGGCGACGGCGCGGCCGTCCTCGATGTCCTCACTCGACACGATCGCGATCGACGCGAGCGCCATGATGTTGCCGTAGACGTATGCCGAGAGCCGGGCGGCGGCGCGTTGCGCCGGCAGCGGTCCACCCGATCGCTCGGCGACCGAGCGGTACCACCGTGTTCTCTTCGTCCGTGAGACGAGACGTTCGTCGGTCATACCGCTCATGCTGACAGACGGAACCGGCGGCGACGCGCCGCCGGTCCGCTTCACCGGCGTCGCCTCGCTCGCGAGGTCACGCCTTTGGCGTCGACTTCACCGTCATGACGGGGCATTCGGCGTCGAGCAGGATGCGCTGAGCGACGCTGCCGATGAGGAGTTTGCCGACCGGCGTCCGCCGTCGCATACCGATGACGAGCAGACTGGCGTCCGCGTTCACGGTCACGGCCAGGATCCGTTCGGCGGGGTCGAGCCCCACGGTGCGAACGGTCTCGACCTCGAGCCCCTGGCTCTCAAGGTCGACGCGCAAAGCCTCGAGCTGCTCCTCTGTCGCGACTTTGCGGCTGATACCGGGGCGTCCCGAGCTGTGATTGACGACGAGAAGTCGTTCGCCACGGCGGCGAGCCTCCTCGACCGCGGCGGTGAGAGCCGCCGTTCCCCTGGGCGTCGGGATGTACGCGACCACGATGCTCATGCCGTCCTCTTCTCTTCTATCTTCGTGTGGATCCGGCCTCCCGCGTTCATCGACTCGGGCGGCGTTCTTCTGCTTCGAGTCGGCCGATGAATATCAAGGCCCTTGTTCACAATGCGAACGTTCGGCATGTGAACTTCTCCTACTTTCCTGTTCGCATTTCGTTTTCAACGACCTGAATCATCGACGTCCGACTCGGCATTGCGGTCGACATTACCGGCGACCGGAACTCCACGTCGGTGATTCGGGCGTCATTCCGGAGGAATCTTCGGCCGTCGTGATCCCGTAAGGCGGTTGCTATCAGTCCCGCATTCCGGCCGACTATGGTTGACTCGGTTGCCCTCCTGGCGGAGGATGAGCGCTGACCTGGTTGACCTCGATGAAGGGCGGTCTCGTGAGCGTTGGCCGGCATGCAGACGTCGATCGGATCGCCGAGATCGCCCGGCGCGTCGAGGCCGGGCTTCGAGAGCGGGTCCGTCGCGCCGAGTTGACGGATCGCGACGTCGACGTCGTCGTCGACGCCCTGCTCGGCGCGATACCGCGGCTCGACCGACTCGACGACGAGGCCGGGCCGTTCTACGACTCGACGCGTGTGCAGGAACTGCTGGGGATCACGAAACAAGGCGTCGCCAAGCGTCGTGCGAGCGGCGGCGTCGTGGCCGTTCGGCTGGCCGACGGCCGCCGGACCTGGGTCTATCCCACCTGGCAGTTCGTCGGCTCCCGGGTGGATCCGAGGGTCGTCGAGCTGTGGCGCACGCTCGGCGAACTAGACGGCTGGTCGAAGGTGTTGTGGCTACGGACGCCCTCGGACGCGTTCGGCGGGGCGACGCCGGAGGCGGCGATCCGCGACCCGGTCATGCGCGCGGCCACACTCGCCGCTGCGGCGGCTCGCGCGATCTAAGCGTTTCGTCTGCCTGTGGCGTGTCGGCGTCGCCGGAATCATCGCGACCAGCAAAGACTTGAATGATTCCAGAAACGGTCCGATGTGGCGTATCGTCGACGCGGTGGCGCCGGCGTCGACGCGGCCTATCGCTAGACGCCACGGCGCTCGTCTTACGCCCAGAAGTCCGATCAGCCTGACCCGAAGGAGTGCCGTGTCTGAGGACCGAACCACCGCCACCGCGGACCAGCCCATCATCACCGAGGACCGGCCCGAGGCCACCGGTTGCCCCGTCCACGCCGGCGGGATGAAGCCCCCGGTCGAGGGCGGCAGCAACCGTGACTGGTGGCCCAACCAGATCAACCTCAAGCTGTTGCAGAAGAACCCCGCCGAAGGCAACCCGATGGGCGCCGACTTCGATTACTCGGCGGAGTTCGCGACCCTCGATCTGGCCGCCGTGAAGGCGGACATCGAGGCCGTCATGACCACCTCACAGGACTGGTGGCCCGCCGACTTCGGTCACTACGGGCCGTTCTTCATCCGCATGGCGTGGCACGCCGCGGGCACCTACCGCATCCAGGACGGTCGCGGCGGCGCGGGCGCCGGCATGCAGCGTTTCGCCCCGCTCAACAGCTGGCCGGACAACGCCAGCCTCGACAAGGCGCGTCGTCTGCTGTGGCCGGTCAAGAAGAAGTACGGCAAGAAGCTCTCCTGGGCCGACCTCATCGTCTACGCGGGCAACGTCGCGCTCGAGTCGATGGGCTTCCCGACGTACGGCTTCGGTGGTGGCCGCGCCGACGTCTGGGAGCCGGACGAGGACGTCTACTGGGGCCCGGAGCAGACGTGGCTCGGTGACAAGCGCTACAGCGGCCGGCGCGATCTCGAGAACCCGCTCGCGGCCGTCCAGATGGGTCTCATCTACGTCAACCCGGAGGGCCCCAACGGCAACCCGGATCCGCTCGCCGCGGCCGTCGACATCCGTGAGACGTTCCGCCGGATGGCGATGAACGACGAGGAGACCGTCGCGCTGATCGCCGGCGGCCACACCTTCGGCAAGACCCACGGTGCCGGCCCGGCCGACAACGTCGGCCCCGAGCCCGAGGCGGCCCCGCTCGAAGAGCTGGGCCTCGGCTGGAGCAGCACCTACGGCACCGGCGTCGGCAAGGACGCCATCACCAGTGGCCTCGAAGGCGCCTGGAACAGCACCCCCACCACGTGGGACAACAACTTCTTCTGGACGCTCTTCGGTTACGAGTGGGAGCTGACGAAGAGCCCCGCCGGCGCACATCAGTGGGTGCCGCAGAGCGGCGCGGGCTCGACGAGCGTGCCCGACGCGCACGACGTCACGAAGCGTCACCAGCCGGTCATGCTGACCACGGACCTCGCGCTGCGTACGGATCCGGCCTACGAGAAGATCTCGCGCCGCTTCCTCGAGAAGCCCAAGGAGTTCGAGGCCGCCTTCGCCAAGGCCTGGTACAAGCTGACCCACCGTGACATGGGGCCGCTGTCGCGCTACCTCGGCCCGCTCGTTCCGGCGGAGCCGCTGCTCTGGCAGGACCCGATCCCGGCCGCCGACCACGCGACGATCGGCGACGCGGATGTCGCGACCCTCAAGGCGCAGATCCTCGCGTCGGGGCTGACGGTTCAGCAGCTCGTCGGGACGGCGTGGTCGGCTGCCGCGTCGTTCCGCGGCAGCGACAAGCGCGGCGGCGCCAACGGCGGACGCCTGCGTCTGCAGCCGCAGCGCGACTGGGAGTCCAACGAGCCGGAGCAGCTGGCCGGCGTCATCGAGGTCCTCGAGGGCATCGCGGACTCGTTCAACGCGGCGCAGACCGGTGACGTGCGCGTGTCGTTCGCCGACATCGTCGTCCTCGGCGGTGTCGTGGGCGTCGAGCAGGCGGCCAAGGCCGCCGGCCACGACGTCACGGTCCCGTTCACGCCGGGCCGCACCGATGCCACGCAGGAGTCGACCGACGTCGAGTCCTTCTCGGCGCTCGAGCCGTCGGCCGACGGTTTCCGCAACTTCGTCGGCAAGGCGAGCCCGCTTCCCGCGGAGTACCTGCTCGTCGACCGCGCGAACCTGCTGACCCTCACCGCTCCCGAGATGACGGTGCTCGTCGGCGGCCTCCGGGCGATCGGCGCCAACCACGGCGGTTCCTCGGTCGGCGTCCTCACCGAGAGCGCGGGTGCGCTGACGGCGGACTTCTTCGTCAATCTGCTCGACATGACCACCAAGTGGACGCCGTCGGCGACGGACGAGAACCTCTACGAGGGTTCCGACCGCGTCACCGGCCAGGCGAAGTGGACCGCGAGCCGGGTGGATCTGGTCTTCGGCTCGAACTCGGTGCTCCGAGCGCTCGCCGAGGTCTACGCCACCGACGACGCGCGGGACAAGTTCGTCACGGACTTCGTCGCCGCGTGGACCAAGGTGATGGAGCTGGACCGGTTCGACCTGGTCTGATGGTCTGAACAGACCGCTTCGACGGGCCCCGCAGCCACCGGCTGCGGGGCCCGTCCCGTTCAGAGATCGAGGCCCAGCAGGGCGTTTTCGATGAGTTCAGGCAGCGCCGGGTGGATCCAGTACTGGCCGCGCGCCATCTCCTTGGCCGGGATGCCGAAACTCATCGCCGTGATCGCCGACTGGATGAGCGCCGATGCCTGGTAGCCCACGATGTGGGCGCCGACGAGCAGTCCCGTCGTCTTGTCGGCGATGAGTTTGCACAGCCCCTCGCCGTCCTCCATCGCCCAGCCGTACGCGATGTCGCCGTAGGCCTGAACCTTCACCGCGACGTCGAGGCCCTTCTCCCGTGCCTGCGACTCGGTCAGCCCGACGGATGCGACCTGCGGCCGGGTGAACACCGCGCCCGGCACGTAGCGGTGGTCGCTCGCGGCGACCGGCTCGTCCCAGTCCGCGAGCAGGTTCGCCTGCACGACGCGCGCCTCGTGGTTCGCGACGTGCTTGAGCAGGTAGCGCGAGCTGACGTCCCCGAGGGCGTAGATGCCACGCACCGGCGTCCGCTGATGAGCGTCGACGGGGACTCGACCGGCGTCGTCGAGGGCGAATCCGGCGGCCTCGACGTTCAGCCGGTCGCCGTTGGGTGCCCGGCCGGTGGCCACGAGCAGGGCGTCGGCGGTGAGCGTCGACCCGTCCGACAACTCGACCTCGACGCCGCCGTCGACGTTCCGGGCCGCCGCGACCTCGGTGCGCAGACGCACGTCCCAGCGTCGGGACGCGATCTCGGTGAAGCGCTGCGAGATCGTCTCGTCCTGCGCACGCAACAGCCGCGGGCCGCGGACGACGACGGTGACCGCGGAACCGAGACCGCTGAAGACGTGCGCGAACTCCGCAGCGATGAAGCCGCTGCCGACGATGACGATGCGCTCGGGCAACTCAGGCAACCGCATGACGTCGTCATTGGTCAGGAAGTCGACGCCGCTGTCAGCGATCGTGGGCGGGATCACCGGCTGAGAACCGGCGGCGATGACGACACGACGTCCCGCGACGACCGTCCCGTCGGTGAGCTCCAGTCGGTGAACGGTGCCCTCGCCGTCGTCCACCGGCGGCAGGAAGCGGGCCCGCTGCCGGAAGACGGTGATGTTGGGGCAGTCCTCGACGCGGTAGCGGAGCCCGCCCGCCGCGATCGGATCGATCCGGCCGAAGACGCGATCGCGGATGTCCGTCCAGCGCGTGCCGGTCACAGCGGTATCGACGCCGAGCGCCGGCGCGTGCCGTGCGTCTTCGGCGACGTCGGACGGATAGACGAACATCTTCGTCGGGATGCACCCGACGTTGAGGCAGGTCCCGCCGTACGCGCCGCCGTAGACGCCCTCGTCGATGATCGCGATCGAGAGATCGTCGAAGCGGTCGTCCGGAATGGAATTGCCGCTGCCGGAGCCGACGATGACGATGTCGAAAGGCGGGGCCTGGTGCACAGAGGTCACATCGGAGAATGTACGACAGGCGTGAGCGTCATCGGGCCCGGTGGCGCAGCCGACGTGCGTCTCATCGGCGTGTCGACTCCGACCGTCTGCGAACTGGCGGTGGCCGTTCAGGCCTCCCGGCGCAGCTCGAGCATCGAGACCTCCGGCGCCGCGCCGACGCGGACGGGCGGACCCCAGGCGCCCACGCCGCGGGAGGTGTAGACGAGGGTGTCGTCGAACCGGGCGAGACCCTCGAGCATCGGCTGCTGCAGCGTGACGACGTAGCCGAAGGGCCAGAGCTGTCCGCCGTGCGTATGGCCGGAAAGCTGCAGGTCGACGCCGTGTTGACGGGCACCTTCGTCCACCTGCTTCGGCTGATGGGCGGCGAGGACGACGAAGCGGTTCGGGTCGCGTCCTGCGAGCGCCGCGGAGATGTCCGGCGGCGGGTCGCCGGTCGCGTCGTAGACCCCGGCGAGGTCGATGACGTCACCGCCGCGGCGCAGTTCGACGCGCTGGTTGCGCAGGGTGCGGATGCCCAGCGTCTCCCAATGATCGAGCCAGGTCAGCGCGTTGTCGGCGTAGTACTCGTGGTTGCCGCTGACACCGAAGACGCCGAGTGGGGCGTGCAGATCGGCGAGGGGTTCGAGGTCACGGCCGACATGGGCGACGGTGCCGTCGATGAGGTCGCCGCCGAAGACGATGAGATCGGGTTTCTCGGCGGCGACCAGATCGGCGACGCGCTGGGTGAAAGCGCGCCCGCGGGTCGGCCCGACATGCAGGTCGGTGACGAGCGCCACGCGTACGCCGTCGAAGCCCGCGGGAAGGCGACGCAGCGGAATCGTGGTGTGGGTGACGCCCGGCCTGGCCGCCGACGCGATGCCCGCGCCGACCGTGCCGAGCGCGGCCAGGGTGACGGCCCCGGTGGCCGCCTGCAGAACCCGCCGTCGGGACGGGTCCGGCGGGGCCGACGGCCGCCCCCGGAGCCGTCGGACAAGACGTGCGACGAGGCAGCAGACGCCGATCGCCGTGATTCCGAAGATGAGATACATGCCGACGGCGAGCCACGTCATGCCGACGTACGCGATCGGCCGCGCCCAGGCCGGGTCGAACAGTCCACCGGTCTGGAAGCCGACGGCGCTGGCGGCCGCCAGCAGTACCAGCGTGATGTCGGCCACGACGGCCCAGCGTCCGGAGATGCCCGTGGCGCGGACGAGCCGCCGATGGAACCAGAAGGTGATGAGACCGAGGAGAAGCCCTCCGACCAGGAGACGAACGAAGAAGGACACCAGCGGCTCGTTTCAGAGTCAGAGGACAGGGACGACGGCGTCAAGCCTGCCATGCCTTTCGGCCCCATCGCGTCGCGCTGCGCGCAAGTCCGGGTCTGTCGGTGGTCGCCGATACGATCCGCGCATGTCGATAACCAGGTCGGTTCGCCGACTCCTCCTCGCCGTGGTCGCGGCGCTGCTCGCGATGACCGTCGTCGCGTGCGGCGGCTCAGATTCGGCTGAGACGAAACCCGCCGCAGATCTCTGCGCACCGCCCGGATCGGGCGCCGCCACCGCCGTCCCCACCAATCTCGACGCAGCGGCGGCCGCCGGCTCCGAGGATCGCTACACGACGGCGACGACCACTCCACTCGACCGGATCGACAAGAACCGTCTGGGCCTGCTCGTGGCCGGCAAGATCTCCGTCGGCACGCTCTCGGACGCGCCACCGAGCATCTGCGTCGACTCGTCGGGTGCGTTCACGGGTTTCGACAACGAACTGCTCAAAGCCGTCGGTGCGAAGCTCGGACTCGAGGTGGAGTTCTCGGGCACCGAGTTCGCCGGGCTGCTCTCCCAGGTGGCCAACCGACGCTTCGACGTCGGCTCGTCGTCGATCACCACCACCGACGAACGTCGCAAGACGGTGGGCTTCACCAACGGATACGACTTCGGCTATTTCTCACTCGTCGTGCCGAACGGTGGTGCGGTGAAGACCTTCGGCGATCTCAAACCGGGGGTGCGCATCGGCGTCGTGCAGGGCACGGTGCAGGACGACTACGTCTCGACGAGTCTCAAGCTGCCGCCGGTCAAGTTCCCCGACTACGCCACGGCGTACGCCAACCTCAAGAGCGGGCAGATCGACGCCTGGGTGGCCCCGTCGCAGCAGGCCGAGGGCGCGGTCAAGCCCGGTGACCGGACGACGATCGCGCAGAACACGTTCAGCCTCAACAACTATATCGGCTGGGCGGTCGGCAAGGATAATCAGCCGCTCATCGACGCCCTCAACGCCGGGCTCGACGCCGTCATCGCCGACGGCACCTACGCCAAGCTCTACTCCGACTGGGTGCCGCGGCAGCTTCCGGCCGGATGGAAGCCCGGATCGAAGGCCGCGCCTGCGCCGACACTGCCGGACTTCGCGGCGATCGCCGCGGAGCGCCAGGGCCGCGCGTCCGACGACGACGCGGTGAACGCGCCCAGGTCGACGTGGGAACAGCTGTCATCGACCTTCTTTGACTGGGAGCTGTATCGGCGGGCGCTGCCTGATCTCCTCAAGACGGGCCTGCCGAACACTCTCATCCTGGCGCTCGTGTCGGGGCTCCTCGGTACCGTCATCGGGCTCGTCCTCGCCGTATCGGGCATCTCGCGGACGCGCTGGCTGCGGTGGCCGGCACGCATCTACACCGACGTCTTCCGCGGGCTGCCCGCCGTCGTCATCATCCTCGTCATCGGCCTCGGCGTCGGGCCGGTGGTCAAGGACATCACGGGCAACAATCCGTACTGGCTCGGTGCGCTCGCGCTCGCGCTGCTCGCAGCGGCGTACATCGGCGAGATCTTCCGATCAGGTATCCAGAGCGTCGAGGCGGGACAGCTCGAGGCCGCACGGGCGATCGGATTCAGCCACCGACAGGCGATGGCGCTCGTCGTCATCCCGCAGGGCGTCCGGCGTGTGCTGCCCGCCCTCGTCAACCAGTTCATCGTGCTCATCAAGGACTCGTCGCTCATCTATTTCCTCGGGCTGTTGGCGACGCAGCGCGAACTGTTCGCCGTCGGGCGCGATCTCAACGCCCAGACCGGCAACCTGTCACCGCTCGTCGCGGCGGGCATGGTCTACCTCGTACTGACGATCCCGCTGACCCACGTCGTCAACCACATCGATCGACGGCTCCGTACCGGGAAGGCCCAGTAGATGACCACCACCACGACTCCCCGCGCCGTCTCGCTGACGGGCCGCGACCTGCACCTCACGCTCGGCCGCAACGCGATCATCAACGGCATCGACATCCACGTCGAGGCGGGCACGACGACGACCGTCATCGGCCCCTCGGGATCAGGCAAGTCCACCCTGCTGCGCGTGCTCAACCGCCTGTACGAGCCACAGCAGGGTGACATCCTGCTCGACGGCAGGTCGGTACTCAACGACGATCCGGACAAGCTCCGGCAGCGCATCGGCATGGTCTTCCAGCAGTTCAACCTGTTTCCGCACAAGACGGTCGCCGAGAACATCGCCCTCGGACCGTGGAAGCTCCGCGGACTGAGTAAGGAAGCCGCGCGCGAGCTCGCGCTCACGCACCTGGAGGCCGTCGGTCTACGGGAGAAGGCCGACGTCCGTCCGTCCCGGTTGTCGGGCGGTCAGCAGCAACGGGTGGCCATCGCCCGGACGCTCGCCATGGAGCCGGAGATCATCTTCTTCGACGAGGCCACCTCAGCGCTCGACCCCGAGCTGGTCAAGGGCATCCTCGCGCTCATGGCAGACCTCTCGAAGCGCGGGCAGTCGCTGGTCGTCGTGACGCACGAGATGAACTACGCGCGGACGGTCTCGGACAACGTCGTCTTCCTCGATCACGGCCGGGTCGTCGAGACGGGGCCGCCGGGCAAACTGTTCGGCGCCCCCGAGAGCGAGCGCCTCAAACAGTTCCTGTCTCAGGTGCTTTGACCGCCCCGGCCGCGCATCGGCCGGCATCACCGCCGGAGCGCGGCCGCATCGACCAGGCCGGCCGGGTCGTCGACGTGCAGACAGACGACGGACGCCTCGCCGTCGAGGGCACCGACCAGCCTGGGCAGATGCACCCGGACGGGCGCGGCGAGCACGATCCGCACGTCGCACCCGTCCGGGCCGGGCAACACCAGCTCGCCGTCGGCGAGCATCGCCTCGGTCGGGCTGTATCGGCGCGCACGGGTGATGCGGACGATCTCGGCGAGATCGATGGTGGCCACGACGTGCCGGCCCGATCTGAGGACGAGCCGCTCGGCGTCGACGAGATGCGGATGGACGACCCGGCCGGCGATCCAGCCCGCCATCGAGACGAGGGAGATCAGCGTCACCGCGAGGGCGACGGCCCGCGCCGTCGGCCACGGCAACAGCACGTGCACGGCGACCGCCTCGACGAGTCCGCTGATGACGAGCACGGCAGGCAACGCGTAGGCACCCGACATGTAGCCGAAGCCGCGGACGCCGTCGCCGACCCCGTCCTGACGACGACGAACGAGCAACCACAAGGATCGGTACCCGTGGCGTTCCGCGCTGACGGCCCGGCGGACCGCCGTGATCGGCCCCGTCATGCGTCACCGTCGCCGGCGGGTCGCAGCACCGCCAAGGCGTGAACGACGGCGGCTCGTTGCGCGGAATCGGGTACGAGTTCGTACAGCAGCGGCTCCGTATGGGCCGCATCCGCGGTCGGCCACGGCCGCGGTCCGGCCGGCCGCTCTCGCGTGTCCGCCGACATCGACGACGGGTCGCCGTCCCGATCATCATGCGGTGGCGGCGTCTCCGCGAGGAGCGCCGCGAGTTCGTCGCCGACCACGCCGATCTCGTCGGGCGTGACGCCTGGAGCCGCCAATGCGGCGAACCGGCGGTAGAGGCCGACCACTCGCGCACGAGATTCCGGATTCTTCAGCGCTGCCTCGGCGACGTCGAACGTTCCGGCCGGCGCACGACCGGTGAGTGCGAGCAGTTCCCACGCTGCCCGCTCCCGTTCGATGAGGTCTCGTACCGCAGGGTCGTCCTCCCCCGCCGCGATCTCGTCGAGCACGGCCGCGAGCGTCGACGGCAGCGGTGTGAGGCGCATGCCGTGCCGGTGCGACTCGCGCATGTCCGTCAACCGCTGTCGACGATCGGCCAGGTCGGCGAGCTGCGCGTCGATTCCGCCGATGAGATCGTCGAGGTCCGCGGCGACGTCGTCATCGTCGGCCCGGTCGAGGACCGCGCGCACCGCGCCGAGCGGCAGCCCCGACGTCGCCAGCCAGCGGATGCGCAGCAGCCTGACGATGTCGGCGAGTTCGTAGTGGCGATACCCGTTGGCTCTGCGCGCGGGTTCCGCGAGCAGCCCGAGGCGGTGGTAGTGACGGACCGCTCGGGCCGTGGTGCCGGCTATCGCCGCCGCTTCTCCGATGAGCATGCGTCCATCGTCGACCTTGACGCTGCGACAAGGTCAAGTCGCCGGCCGACGCGCCGAAGATCAGGCGACGCGTGCCAGCGTCCGGACGACACCGTTGCGGACAGCCGGGAGCCTGCGGCTCAACGCGAGTCGTCCGACCATCCGCGAGCCGGCGACCAGCCGCTGCGTCGCGGGCCGTCGCTGCGCGTCGTACCGCCGTAGTGCGTCTTCGACGGACCCGGTCTCGAGTTCCTCAGCGAGCGTGACGGCGTCGATGATCGTCTCGCATGCGCCGCGCCCGAGGTTCGGTGCCATCGCGTGGGCGGCGTCGCCGACGAGCGCGATACCGCCCCGCACGTATGTCGGCAGCTTCGGCATCTGCTTGGCGCGATAGTGGATGATCGACTCTTCGTCGATGCGGCCGAGCACGTCGCGGATGTCGCTGTGCCAGTGTCCGTAGTGCTGTCGCAGGAAGGCCATCGGGTCGGCGGGCATCGGGCCGTCCGGCGCGTCGCGGTAGGAGGCGAACCAATTGGTCACGCCGCCGTCACGGGGCGTGATGCCGAACAACCGTCCTTCGCCCCAGGTCTCGCAGACGACGTCGGTCGTGCCCGCGGCCCGGCCGATGAGTGCGCTCCACCCGAGCATGACCGGGTCCACGCGCCGGCCGAGGACCGCGGCACGCACCCGACTGCCGACGCCGTCGGCCCCGACGACGAGGTCATGCCTTGTCAGCTCGGCGACGTCGTTGACGGCCGCACTGAAGCGCACGACGCCCTCGGGCAGGCCCGAGGCCAGGATCGACAGCAGCGGTGCGCGCGAGATGAGCACCGCCTTCTCGCCGCCCGGACGGATCGTCGCAAGCGCGGCGCCGTCGTGCGTCCGGATCTGACCGCCTTCCTGACGGCTGCCGGTCTCACGTACCCGGCCTCCCAGGCCGATCATGTCGAGCGCCGCCAGCGCCTCCGGCCACATCCCCAGGGCGGTGCCCGCCTGCGGAAGGGCGTCGGCGCGCTCGTGGACCGTGACCTCCCACCCGTTGCGGACCAGGGCGTTCGCCACCGCCAGTCCGCCGATTCCACCACCGATGATCGCTGCTGTTCGTGTCATGACACGGACGCTACTACTTCTGTAGTGATCCGTCTACAGCTGTAGTGTTCGGGTCATGTCATCACGACGAGACGCCGTCCTCGACGCGGCGATCACCGTGCTCGGCGAAGGCGGTGCGCGGACACTGACCCATCGGGCCGTCGACGCCGCGGCGGGCGCGCCGGCGGGAACGACGTCGAACCACTTCCGCACTCGGCAGGCGCTTCTGGAAGGAATCGCGGCGCGGCTCGTCGAGCGCGACCTGGCCGATTCCGCCCGACTCGGCGCCGCCGATCCCCCGGCGACCGTCGACGAACTCGTCGGTCTCGCCGTCGCCTGGCTCCGGTACTCCATCGGCCCCGACCGTGTCCGAACAGCGGCGCGGTACTCGCTGTTCCTCGAATCGGCGAGCGATGAACGGCTGCAGGCTCCGCTCCGCTCGGCTCGGGACGGGCTTCTGTCCTGGGCCGCCGGGATGCTGACGCCTTTCGTCGACGATCCCGGCGCCGCCGCGGAGCTGGTCACCGACTGGGCCGACGGCGTCGTCCTACATCAGCTGTGCATGCCTCGTGCCGACTTCGACCCACGCGCCGACGCCGAGCGGATCGTGCGCGCCGTCCTGCGCTGACGGCATGGACCTGCGGATGCGAGAAAAGCGCTGGCACCGCCGCCGCACTCGACATTAGGCTCACGACGTCGTCGAAGCCCGATATCGGAGGTCCCATGCGCAAGCTCGTCTACTACGTCGCGGTGACCGCCGACGGTTTCATCGCCGGCCCGGACGGTGAGGTCGACGCCTTCGTGGCTGATCCGGAGCTGTACTCGGCACTGTGGACCGAGTATCCGGAGACGTGCCCGACGCATCTGCGCGAGGCCTTCGGCGTCACCGGTCCGCCGCGGCATTTCGACACCGTCCTGCTGGGCGCCAACACCCACCAGCCGGCCCTCGACGCCGGGCTGACCAGCGCCTATCCGCACCTGCGACAGTTCGTCGTCACGCATCGAACCGACCTGCCCTCCGATCCGAGTCTGACCGTCGTCGCCGATGACCCGGCGGCGACGGTCCGGACGCTCAAGCAGGAGTCCGGGCTCGACATCTGGCTGTGCGGCGGCGGTGTGCTGGCCGCGCAACTCATCGACGAGATCGACGAGTTCCACGTGAAGGTCAACCCGGTGCTCATCGGCGCAGGCATCCCACTGCTCGGTCGGGCCGTCCCGCCTGTCGGGCTCACCGTGCGTGACCGCCTGCCGTTGCCGGCGGGCGTCGAGCTGATCACCTACACGCGCTGACGATGGACGTCGTTTCGTACGCGATACGGCGTCATCGCGACGATAATCGTCGCGATGACGCGGTG
>JBGANR010000036.1:0-27178 GCA_044222225.1 Mycobacteriaceae bacterium | reverse complement strand
TGTGTGTTGTCTGGTTGGTTGTTGCGGCGGCGATAGCGTGGGGGAGACGCCCGGTCCCATTCCGAACCCGGAAGCTAAGGCCCACTGCGCCGATGGTACTGCACTTTAGTCGGTGTGGGAGAGTAGGACACCGCCGCACTCCTTTTCAGTTTGATGCCGTCACCCTTCCGAGGGTGACGGCATCAAATCTTCTGCTTCGAGGCCTGCCGCGCTGCGGTGGGCCTCGAACTTTATACTGGTCGAGGCTTCGAGGTGACAGCCCGTCGGAAGGACGATCTATGAGCGACCGTGGACGCCGCGAGCACGATGACGAGCCGGCTTTGCCGCCGGAGATCGAGGCCTCGGCGCTCGCCGGTGACGTGCGACGTGACCTTCGTTCACTCGACAGGAACAACGCCGATCTCGTCGCCAAGCATCTCGTCATGGTGACGGAACTGCTCGACGTCGATCCCGTCGCGGCGCTGGAGCATGCGCGTTTCGCGCGCAAGCGCGCGGGCCGGCTGGCCGTCGTCCGGGAGACCGCGGGCATCGCCGCCTATCACGTGGGGGAATGGGCCGAGGCCCTCTCCGAGTTGCGGGCCGCTAAGCGGATGTCCGGCAGTACCGATCTGCTGGCGATGATGGCCGATTGCGAGCGCGGGCTGGGACGTCCGGCGCGGGCGATCGAGCTGGCCCGCAGTCCCGAGGCCGCGTCGCTCACGGGTGAGGCCGCCGAGGAGCTGCGCATGGTCGAATCCGGTGCCCGGATCGACATGGGGGAGCCGGCGAAGGCCGTCGTCACGCTTCGCGCCGGTGATCTCGATCCCGCGCGCACCGGTACCGCCGCCGCCCGTTATTTCTATGCCTACGCCGAGGCGCTGCTCGCCGATGGACGTCTCGCCGATGCGTCGACGTGGTTCATGAACGCCGCCGCCGCGGATGTCGAAGACATCACGGACGCGGAGGAACGCGTCGCCGACATCGCGGGGTCGTGACCGGTGATGGAACGCGTGGAATCACTCGAACGTCCGGCCGCTGAGCCTGCGCGAGGACGTGCGTCGACGTCGGTGGCGTCCGGCTATGACGTCGGTCTGTTCGATCTCGACGGAACGCTGTACGCCGGGCCCGCCGAGATCCCCGGAGCCGTCGACGCCGTAGCCGCCTCGGGCCTGCGTCCGCTGTACGTGACGAACAACGCCAGCCGAACCCCGGCCGACGTTGCGGAGCACCTCACCGATCTCGGCTTCCCGGCGACGGTGGCCGACGTCGTCACCAGCGCGCAGGCGGGCGCCGCGCTCGTGGCGGATCTCGTGCCGGCCGGAGCGATGGTGCTGGTCGTCGGCACCGACGCCCTCGCCGCGGAATGCGAGGCGCGCGGGCTGCGCGTGACGCGTCGGGTCACCGACGCTCCCGTGGCCGTCGTGCAGGGGCATTCGCCGCTCACCGCCTGGGCTGATCTCGCCGAGGCGTGCATCGCCATCCGCGGTGGCGCGAGGTGGGTCGCGTGCAATCTCGACCCGACCCTGCCGACGGAGCGCGGCCAGTTGCCCGGCAACGGTTCGATGGTGGCCGCGCTGCGGTACGCGACCGGTAGGGAACCGGCCGTGGCCGGCAAGCCGGGGCGCCGGATCATGGACGAGTCCGTCATCAAGGCGGGCGGCGGCCGGGCGCTTGTCATCGGCGACCGGCTCGATACCGATGTCGCCGGCGCCGTGGCGGCGGGACTCGACAGTGCGCTCGTCCTCACCGGCATCATGACCGCGTTCGACGCTCTTCGCGCTCGCGAGGAGGAGCGGCCCACGTACGTCGTCCGCTCGCTCGCCGACCTGCTGGCGCCTGTCGCCGACGGCGCCGGATGGGACGTCGAGCGTCGCGGGGACGAACTCGTCGTCGCGACCGGCCCGGGAGCCCGGGAGGCGGGTCTGTTCTCGGCGCTGTCCGCTGTGGCCTGGTCGGGTTCTGCGCCGTCGGGGGTCGTCGCGGCCGACGGCGTCGCCGCCGCGGCCTGCCGGGCGTGGCGACTGCCGGTGATGCGCTGATGGACACGGCCGACGTCGACTCCCTCGTCACGGACCTCCTGGCGGAGGCCGACGGCATCGCGGCGACGTTCGACCCGGTGGCCGAAGGCGGGCTGGCGGCGCTCGGCCGGCGTGCGGACCTCCTGGAACGTGCCCACACCTCGCTGGCCGAGGCGCTCGAACGCGTGGACCGGGCCTGACGTGGCCGCCCGCGTTCGGCTCGACGCCGAGCTCGTCCGCCGCGGCCTCGCCCGGTCGCGTGAACAGGCCCAGGCGCTCATCGCCGAGGGCCGCGTCACCGCCCGCGGCGTCGTCGCGACGAAACCTGCCACCAACATCGAGAAGGCCGATCCGATCGTCGTCGCCGAATCGACGACGCGTGAGTGGGCGTCGCGGGGTGCGCACAAGCTGCTCGGCGCTCTGGACGCCTTCGCCGAGGTGACCGTCGCCGGACGGCGGTGTCTCGACGCCGGGGCGTCGACCGGCGGTTTCACGGATGTCCTCCTCGACCGCGATGCGCGCGAGGTCGTCGCGGTCGACGTCGGGTACGGACAGCTGGTGTGGCGCCTGCAGAACGATGCGCGGGTCGCCGTCCACGACCGCACGAACGTCCGCGCACTGACGCCCGGCGACATCGGGGGCGTCGTCGACCTCGTCGTCGCCGACCTCTCCTTCATCTCGCTCACCGTGGTGCTCGGCGCGTTCGCTGCGTGCGCCGCGCCGGGCGCCGACCTGCTGCCGATGGTCAAGCCGCAGTTCGAGGTGGGCAGGGAACGGCTCGGCTCGGGTGGTGTGGTGCGCAGCGCGGAGCTGCGCGCCGAGGCCGTCGGGACGGTCGCGCGGGCGGCCGCCGCGAGGGGCCTGACGCCCCGCGGCGTCACCGCGAGCCCGTTGCCGGGGCCGGCGGGCAACGTCGAGTACTTCCTGTGGCTGCGACGCGACGCGTCGATGGCCGGGGAACGGGCCCCGCACCCGGAGGCATACGATGACGCGTTCGATGCGGCGATCGTCGACGCGGTGCAGAGGGGGCCACAGTGACAACAGGGAGCCGTGAGGTCCGCCGGGCGTCGAGGTGCCGGCGATGACGTCGACCCGCCGGGAGGTACTGGTCGTCGCCCACACCGGGCGTCCGGAGGTCGCGACGACGCTGCACGGCATCGCGGCGCGGTTCGGCGCCGAACAGATCGCCCTGCGCGTGCTCGACCAGGAGGTGCACGCCTTCTCGCCGTCCGGGGAGCATCCGGTGGACGTCGCCGCGATGCGCGCCGCCGGCGCCGAGGTGTCGGTCGTACCGCTGGGGCCATCGGCGGCCAGGGGCTGCGAGATGGTCGTCGCGCTCGGCGGCGACGGCACGTTCCTGCGCGCCGCCGAGGCGGCCCATCCGGCGTCGGTGCCGGTGCTGGGCATCAACATGGGGCACATCGGCTTCCTCGCGGAGGCCGAGGCGTCCGCGCTCGACGGCGTCGTCGATCAGATCATCGCCCGCGACTACCGCGTCGAGGAGCGGATGACGCTGCAGGTCGAGGCCCGCGGCGACGACGGCGTCGTCGACCGGACGTGGGCGCTCAACGAGGTGAGCATCCAGAACGCGTCGCGGCACGGCGTCCTCGAGCTCGTGCTCGAGGTGGACGGCCGTCCGGTGTCGGCTTTCGGGGCCGACGGCATCCTCGTCGCCACGCCGACGGGTTCGACGGCCTATGCGTTCTCCGCCGGCGGCCCGGTCATCTGGCCGCAGCTCGAGGCGATGCTCGTGGTGCCGAGCAATGCGCACGCCATCTTCAGCCGGCCGCTCGTGACGAGTCCGGAGTCGATCGTCGCCGTCGAGGTGGAGGGTGGACGGCACGCGGTCGCGTTCTGCGACGGACGTCGCGAACTCGCGGTGCCGCCGGGCGCGCGGGTCGAGGTGGTACGTGGTGATTCGCCGGTGCGCTGGGTGAAGATCGACTCCGCGCCGTTCGCCGATCGTGTCGTACGCAAGTTCGAACTGCCGATCTCGGGCTGGCGGGGGCGACGGTCCTGATGCTTGAGGAGTTGCGGATCTCCGGGCTCGGCGTCGTGGAATCGGCCGAGGCGGAGTTCTCATCGGGGTTCACCGTGCTCACCGGCGAGACCGGCGCGGGCAAGACGATGATCGTCACCAGCCTGCACCTGCTCTCCGGTGCGCGGGCGGACGCGTCCCGGGTGCGCGTCGGGGCCGAGCGGGCCGTCGTCGAAGGCAGGTTCACCGCGGGTTCGGACGTCGACGAGCTGCTCGAAGCCGCCGGGGCGGAACGCGATGAGGACGGCACGGTCATCGCCGTCCGGTCGGTGACGGCGCAGGGCAGGTCCCGGGCCAGCCTCGGCGCCCGGTCGGTTCCCGTCGGCACCCTCGGCCAGTTCACCTCGTCGACGCTGGCCATCCACGGTCAGAACGATCAGCTCGGCCTCATGCGCGCCGATCGGCAGCGGGCGGCGCTCGATCGCTACGCCGGAGGGGCGGCGGAACGGCCGCTGACCGCCTACCGCAAGGCCCGCAAGGAATGGCTCGCGCTGTCGGCGACGCTCACTGAGCGGCGCGACAACGAGCGTGCCCTCGCGCAGGAGGCCGACCGTCTGACGTACGCGCTGGGCGAGATCGACGGGCTGGGACTGACCGAAGGCGAGGACGTCGAGCTGACGGCCACGATCCGGCGGCTCGGCGACCTGGAGTCGATCCGGGAGGCGGCCGTGACGGCGCAGGCGGCGCTCGTCGGCGTGGACGGAGACGGGGACGGCGCCGCCTCCGATGCGCTCGGCCACGCGCGGGCGGCTCTCGAACGCGCGGAGGACGAGCAGCTGCGGGCGCTCGGACCGCGCGTCGGGGAGGCGCTCGCGATCGTCGCCGACGTCACCGCCGAGGTCGGTTCGTATCTGTCCGGGCTTCCCGTCGACGCCGACGATCTGCAGCGGTTGCTGGAGCGGCAGGGCGAGGTCAGAGCGGTGACGCGGAAGTACGCCGCCGACGTCGACGGCACCCTGGCATGGGCGGCGGCCGCGCGCGAACGGCTCGCCGGCCTCGACACGAGCGCCGAGGCGATCGCCGACCTCGAACGACGCGCCGACGAGGCGCGCGAGCGCGTCGTCAAGTACGCCACGGCGTTGACGACGGCCCGTGTCGGCGCGGCGAAACGGCTGGCCCGCGAGGTCTCGGCCGAACTCAAGGGGCTCGCGATGGGCGGGGCGGCGCTGGCCGTCGACGTCCGGCCCGACGTCACCACACACGACGCGGCCCTCCAGATCGGCGGCCGGACGGTGGCCGCGGGCCCCGACGGCGTCGACATCGTCGAGTTCGCGCTCACCGCCCACTCCGGCGCCCCGGCGCTCCCGATCGCCAAGAGCGCATCCGGCGGCGAGCTCTCCCGCGTCATGCTCGCCCTCGAAGTGGTCCTCGCGGCCGACGACGCCGCGTCCACGATGGTCTTCGACGAGGTCGACGCCGGCGTCGGCGGCCAAGCCGCCGTCCGCATCGGCGAACGCCTGGCCAAGCTCTCCCGCACCCACCAGGTCATCGTCGTCACCCACCTGCCGCAGGTCGCGGCCTTCGCCGACCACCACCTGCACATCGGCAAACGCACCACCCGCGGCAAGGGCCCGACCAGCACCCTCACCGCCCTGCGCCGCGACGACCGCATCGCCGAACTCGCCCGCATGCTCGCCGGGCTGGGCGACTCGGACACCGGCCGGGCCCACGCGGAGGAGTTGCTCGCGGCGGCGGAGGCCGTCAAAGCCGGGTAGCGCTGTGTCGCGTGGGACAAAAGTGGCTGAAGTGTCGGCGCGCCTCCACCCCCGGCGCCGCTCCGAGGACCATCATGGCGTCCCATGAGGCTCCCCGCACTGCTCAATCGCACGTCTGACACGTTGCCGGGAACGGTCGGAACCGCACGGGTCGACCGGAACACCGCCCGGTTGCTCACCCGGGTCGGCGCCGGGGACGTCGCCGTCCTCGACGAGCTCGACCTCGATCGGCACACCGCCGACGCGCTCGTCGCCGCGGGCGTCGTCGCCGTCGTCAACGCCTCGCCGTCCATCTCGGGGCGCTATCCGAATCTCGGGCCGGAGGTGCTCGTCGCGGCGGGCGTCGCGCTCGTCGACGACGCCGGATCGGCGGCGATGCGGGCGATCCGCGACGGCGCGAAGGTCCGGATCGACGAGGGCGTCGTCTACGCCGGCGACAAGCGGGTCGCGACGGGCGTCGAGCTCACGTCGCGGCACGTCGTCGAGCTGATGAAGGATGCCCGGACCGGACTCGCCGTCCACCTGGAGGCGTTCGCCGGCAACACGATCGAGTTCATCCGGAGCGAGTCGCCGCTGCTCATCGACGGTGTCGGCGTCCCGGACGTCGACGTGCGGCTCGCCGACCGGCATGTCGTGGTGGTGACGGACGGCGCCGGGCACAAGGAGCAGCTCAAGGACATCCGGCCGTTCATCAAGGAGTACCGCCCGGTGCTCATCGGCGTCGACGGCGGTGCCGATTCCATCGTGGCCGCCGGATACCGGCCCGACATCGTGCTCGGCGATCCCGAGCTCATCTCGGACACCACGCTCAAGTCGGGTGCGCCGCTGGTGCTGCCCGCCGATCCCGACGGCCACGCCGTCGGCCTCGAGCGCATCCAGGATCTCGGCATCGGCGCCACGACGTTCCCGGCGTCCGGATCGTCGGCCGATCTCGCGTTGCTGCTCGCCGATCATCACGGCGCCGCGCTCATCGTCACGGTCGGGCAGGCGGCGTCGATCGAGGAGTTCTTCGATCGCAGCCGCGGCCACAGCAATCCGTCGACGTTCCTCACCCGGCTGCGCGTCGGCCCGAAGCTCGTCGACGCCGGTGCGGTGGCGACGCTGTACCGCAGCCGGGTACCCGCCACGGCGATCGCGCTGCTCGTCCTGGCGGCGCTCATCGCGGTCATCGCCGTCGTGCTGCTCGCCGACGGCGGCGCAGCGCTGGACTGGATCGTCGCGCAGTGGGACCGCGGCTACGAGTGGGTCAAGGACACGGTGAGTCGGTGATCTCGCTGCGCCAACACGCGATCTCGCTCGTCGCCGTCTTCCTGGCCCTCGCGGTCGGGATCGTCGTCGGCTCGGGATTCGTGGCCGAGCGGGTGCATTCCGGGGCCGATTCGGGCCGCGTCGAGACCTTGGAGCAGGACAAGCGGACGCTCGAGGAGCAGTTGCGGGCGGCCGGGGCCTTCGACGAGGCGCTCGCGCCGCGCGTGCTCAAGGGGCAGCTGACGGGCCGGACCGTCACGATCATCACGACGAGTGACGCGAACTCGGCGGACGTCGAGGGGCTGCGCGGCCATCTGACGACGGCCGGCGCGAAGTCGGTGACGTTTGTCGGCATCACCGACAAGCTGACGGGCGGTTCCGACGGGGAGCGGCTGCGCAGCATCATCGATCAGTCGATCCCGGCGGGCAAGACGCTGCGGCCGGAGCTCGTCGACATCGGCGCCCGCACCGGCGATCTGCTCGGGCTGTTGCTGGCCGGCGACCCCAAGACCGGCCGCGAGCAGGCCACCGCCGCCGAACGGACCGGCGCGCTCACCGCACTGCGCGACGCGGGCTACCTCACCTTCACCGGTGCGGCGCCGGTCCCCGCGGAGACGACGCTCCTCGTCACGGGCGGCGAGATCGCGGCGTCGGCGGGCGTCGGCGGACGGACCGTCGCCCGGCTCGCCGCGGCCTACGCGCCCCGCTCTGCGGGCGTCGTCGTGGCCGGGGCCACCGGCTCCGCGCGCGGCGCGTCGGCGGTGGCGACGCTGCGTTCGGACGCGGCGCTCGGCGGGAAGCTCTCGACGGTCGACGGCGTCGACACCGCGTCGGGCCGGCTGACGGCGGCGCTCGCCGCGATCGCCGAGAAGGACGGCAGGCACGGCGCCTACGGCACGGGTCCGGGGGCGACGAGTGCGACCGTCCCGGCCTGACGGCGGGGTGTTAGCCTAGAATCCCGTAGGTCGTCGCGCGGCGTCCAGCCCAAGCCCGGGTTGGAGAACGCCCGTGGCCAGCCGATACGGGAGACGCGTTGACGGTTCATCGCCAGGTTCGTCCGACGGAGGACACCAAGCACATCTTCGTCACGGGAGGTGTGGTCTCCAGCCTCGGAAAGGGTCTGACGGCGTCCAGCCTCGGCCAGCTGCTGACGTCCCGCGGCTTGCGGGTGACGATGCAGAAGCTCGATCCCTATCTCAACGTCGATCCCGGAACGATGAATCCGTTCCAGCACGGCGAGGTCTTCGTGACGGAGGACGGGTCCGAGACCGATCTCGACATCGGGCACTACGAGCGCTTTCTCGATCGCGACCTGTCCGGCTCGGCGAACGTCACGACGGGGCAGGTCTACTCGAGTGTCATCGCCAAGGAGCGGCGCGGGGAGTATCTCGGTGACACGGTGCAGGTCATCCCGCACATCACCGACGAGATCAAGTCGCGGATCCTCGCCATGCACGCGGCCGACTCCCGTGGGGTGACCCCGGACGTCGTCATCACCGAGATCGGCGGCACGGTCGGCGACATCGAATCGCAGCCGTTCATCGAGGCCGCGCGTCAGGTGCGCCATGAGATCGGCCGCGACAACGTCTTCTTCCTGCACGTCTCGCTCGTGCCGTATCTGGCGCCGTCGGGCGAGCTCAAGACGAAGCCGACGCAGCACTCCGTGGCGTCGCTGCGCAACATCGGCATCCAGCCCGACGCGCTCATCCTGCGCTGCGACAGGGACGTGCCCGAGGCGCTCAAGAGCAAGATCGCGCTGATGTGCGACGTCGAGATCGACGGCGTCATCTCCTGCCCGGACGCGCCGAGCATCTACGACATCCCCAAGGTGCTGCATCGCGAGCAGCTCGACGCGTACGTCGTCCGCAAGCTCGGGCTGCCCTTCCGCGACGTCGACTGGACGGTGTGGGGGGACTTGCTGCACCGGGTCCACGAGCCGCGCGAGACGGTGCGGATCGCGGTCGTCGGCAAGTACGTCGACCTGCCGGACGCTTACCTGTCGGTCACCGAGGCCATTCGCGCCGGCGGTTTCGCGCATCGCGCGCGGACGCAGATCGTCTGGGTGCCCTCGGACGACTGCGCGACGGAGGAGGGCGCCCGCGCGGCGCTCGGGGACGTCGACGGCATCATCGTGCCCGGCGGCTTCGGCATCCGCGGCATCGAGGGCAAGGTCGGCGCCATCCGCTACGCCCGCACGCGCGGCGTCCCGCTGCTCGGGCTGTGCCTGGGCCTGCAGTGCATCGTCATCGAGGCGGCGCGCACGGCCGGGCTCACCGAGGCCAGCTCGTCGGAGTTCGATCCCGATTCGCCGCAGCCGGTCATCTCGACGATGGCCGATCAGGAGGACGTCGTCTCGGGCGAGGCCGATCTGGGCGGCACGATGCGGCTCGGCGCCTACCCGGCCGTGCTGCAGCGCGGCTCGGTCGTCGCGGGCGCCTACGGCGCTCACGAGATCTCGGAACGTCACCGGCACCGGTACGAGGTGAACAACGCGTTCCGTGAGGCGATCGCCGAGAGCGGACTCGTCTTCTCGGGGACGTCGCCGGACGGGCACCTCGTCGAGTTCGTCGAGTATCCGGCCGATCGCCACCCGTTCCTCGTGGGAACGCAGGCGCACCCGGAGCTCAAGAGCCGGCCGACGCGGCCGCATCCGCTGTTCGCGGCCTTCGTCGCGGCGTCGCTGCGGTACAGCGCCGATGAGCGGCTGCCGATGCCGGTCGGCGCACGTGTCGAGGCCGAGCCGGCGGTCGTCGGCGAATGACGCGCCCGGGCGAACACCGCTTCGAGGTCGCGGCCAGCGAGCTCGTCTACGACGGGGCGATCCTCGCCCTGCGCGTCGATGACGTCGTCATGCCGGGCGGGGGGATCGGCCGGCGCGAGGTCGTCGAACATCATTCGGCGGTCGCCGTCGTCGCGCTCGACGCCGACGGTCGCGTCGGCCTGATCCGGCAGTACCGGCACCCGATCGGCGAGCGGCTGCTCGAGCTGCCCGCCGGCCTCATGGACGTGCCGGGGGAGCCCGCGCAGCCGGCGGCGGCGCGAGAGCTGGCCGAGGAGATCGGCATGGCGGCCGAGCACTGGGCGGTGCTCGCCGACGTCGCGCTCTCGCCCGGTTTCTGCGACGAGACGCTGCGGATCTTCCTCGCCACGGGGCTGACGGCCGTCGACCGGCCCGATCCCGAGGACGAGGAGGCCGATCTCGCCGTCGAATGGTGGCCGCTCGCCGACGCCGTCGACGCGATCTACGCCGGCGAGGTGGTCAACGCGACCGCCGTCGCCGGGCTGCTCGCGGCGGCCGGTGCCGCCGGCCGGACGCTGCGCCCGGCCGACGCGCCGTGGCGCGACGAGGCGACGGCGCTGCCCCGGCGCCACGCCCGGCGTTCCGCCACCGACTGAGTCGCGCCGTGCCCGTCTCCGACGACGTCGGCCGCTTCCTCGACCATCTCGCGGTGGAGAAGGGATCGTCCCGGCACACCCTCACCGCCTACGGTCGTGACCTGCGGCGATACGCCGACTTCCTGGACCGGCGGGGCAGGGGGCGGATCGGGGAGGCGACGACGTCCGACGTGCGCGAGTTCCTCGTCTCGCTGCGGGCCGGCGACGAGGGGCGTCCGCCGCTCGCCGAATCGTCGATCGCGCGGACGCTCGTGGCGACTCGCGGCCTGCACCGCTTCGCCGCGGCGGAGGGGCTGGCCGCCGACGACGTCGCGCACGCCGTGAGCCCGCCGACGCCGCCGAAGCGGCTGCCCAAGGCGCTGCCCGTCGACGACGTGCTCGCGATCCTCGAGGCGTCCGGCGGGACGGCCGGCTCCGATGATCCGCAGGGGTTGCGCAACCGCGCGCTGGTCGAGCTGCTCTACTCCTGCGGGGCGCGGATCAGCGAGGCCATCGATCTCGACGTCGACGACGTCGATGCGACCCAGCGCAGCGTCGTGCTGCGGGGCAAGGGCGGCAAGGAGCGGCTCGTGCCGGTCGGCGGCCCGGCCCTCGACGCGCTCGACGCGTACCTGGTGCGCGGCAGACCCGTGCTCAATTCGAGGGGGCAGCCCGCGCTCTTCCTCGGGGCCCGTGGCGGCCGGCTGTCGCGGCAGAGCGCCTGGCTCGTGCTGCGGGACGCCGCCGAGCGGGCCGGCGTGACCGCCGAGGTATCGCCGCACACGATGCGGCACAGCTTCGCGACCCACCTGCTCGAAGGCGGTGCCGACATCCGCGTCGTCCAGGAGCTGCTGGGCCACGCGTCGGTGACGACGACGCAGATCTACACGCTCGTCACGGTGTCGGCGCTGCGCGAGGTGTATGCCCTCGCCCATCCGCGCGCTCGCTAGCCGCCGGATGGTCGGAGCCGATGCGCTCAGGTGAGTATCACCAGGAATCAATCATCTAGGGTGGGACGGTGACCACGACCCGCAGCGACGTGGACGATTCCGCCGGCGTCCTCGGACCCACCGGGCGGCCCGTCCGGCCGGTTCCGGAACCCACGCCTCTCGCAGGCCACGGGCCGGCCCAGGTCATCGCCGTGTGCAATCAGAAGGGCGGTGTCGGCAAGACGACGACCACGATCAACCTCGGCGCGTCGCTCGCCGCGTGCGGACGACGGGTGCTGCTCGTCGACCTCGATCCGCAGGGCGCGCTGTCCGCCGGGCTCGGCGTGGCGCACCACGAGCTCGACAGCACGGTCTACAACGTCCTCGTCTCGCCGCAGATCTCGGCCGAGGAGGTGCTCATGAGCACCCGGGTCGACGGTCTGGACCTGTTGCCGAGCAACATCGACCTCTCGGCCGCCGAGATCCAGCTGGTCAACGAGGTGGGCCGCGAGCAGACGCTGAACCGCGCCCTCTATCCGCTGCTCGATCGCTACGACTACGTCCTCATCGACTGCCAGCCGTCGCTCGGGCTGCTGACGGTCAACGCGCTGGCCTGTGCCGAATACGTCTTGATCCCGATGGAGTGCGAGTACTTCTCGCTGCGCGGGCTCGCGCTGCTCACCGACACGATCGACAAGGTGCGCGACCGGCTCAACCCGCGGCTGCAGATCGCCGGCATCGTCGTGACGATGTTCGACTCCCGGACGCTGCATTCGCGCGAGGTGATGACGCGGGTCGTCGAGGTGTTCGGCGATCTCGTCTACGACACCGTCATCTCCCGCACCGTGCGGTTCCCGGAGACCTCGGTCGCCGGCGAGCCGATCACGACGTGGGCGCCGAAGTCGAACGGCGCGATCGCTTATCGGGCCCTCGCCCGGGAGGTCATCGCGCGCACAGGCGTCGGGTGACGGTTGCGGCCGATCCCCACGCCGGCGGCGACGCCGGTGCGTCGTCCGGTTTCGCGCTCAAGCTCGACAATTTCGAGGGGCCGTTCGACCTGCTGCTGCAACTGATCAGCAGTCATCGCCTCGACGTCACCGAAGTGGCGCTCAGCGTCGTCACCGACGAGTTCATCGCGTACACGCGGGCGCTCGGCGACGGCGCCGATCTCGATCAGGTGACGGAGTTCCTCGTCGTCGCCGCTACGCTGCTCGACCTCAAGGCGGCGCGGCTGCTGCCGTCCGGTGAGGTGGAGGACGCCGAGGACCTGGCGCTGCTGGAGGCTCGCGATCTGCTGTTCGCGCGGCTGCTGCAGTACCGCGCGTACAAGCAGGTCGCCGAGCTCTTCACCGAGCTCGAGGCGAGTGCTCTGCAGCGGTTCCCCCGGGAGGTCTCGCTGGAGGACAGATACACGGCGCTCGTCCCGGATGTCGAACTGGGCGTCACGCCGGAGGAGTTCGTCCGGATCGCCGTCCGCGCGTTCACTCCCGTGCCGAAACCCACGGTCGGGCTCGGGCACCTGCACGCGCCGTTGATCTCGGTGCCCGAGCAGGCGAAGATCATCGCCGCCATGCTCGCGGCCGCGGGGACCGACGAGTATCTGACGTTCGCGGCGCTCTGCGCGGGGGCGGACGGGCCGCTCGGCATCGTCGCGCGCTTCCTCGCGCTGTTGGAGCTGTACCGGGCGCGCGCCGTGGTGTTCGACCAGGAGCATCCGCTGGGGGAGCTGCGGGTGCGGTGGGTGGGCGAGCGGGACGCCGAATCGATGGAATTGGAGGTCGACTATGGCTGATCACGACGTGCCCGGTGAGCCGTCGGCCGCCGATGGCGCGCCCGGGCCGTTGGCCGGCGCCGAATTGCGCGCGGCGCTCGAAGCGGTGTTGCTCGTGGTCGACACCCCGGCACCGGCCACGCAGCTGGCGGACGCTCTCGCGACGCCCGCCGGCACCGTCGAGGCCGAGCTGCGCCGCTGGTCGGCGGAGCTGACGGCGTCGGGCTCCGGCATGGATCTGCGGCACGCCTTCGACGGTTGGCGGCTCTACACGCGTCGCGAGTACGCGCCGTACCTCGAGCGGCTGCTGCTCGGCGGCGCGCGCTCCAAGCTGACGCGCGCCGCGATGGAGACCCTCGCCGTCATCGCCTACCGGCAGCCCGTGACGCGGGCGAAGATCGGCGCGGTGCGGGGCGTCAACGTCGACGGCGTCGTGCGCACGCTGACGACGCGGGGGCTCATCGCGGACGTCGGCACCGACCGCGAGACGGGCGGCACCCTGTACCGGACCACCGAGCTGTTCCTCGACCGGCTCGGCCTCACCTCGCTCGCCGAGCTGCCCGATCTCGCCCCGTTGCTGCCGGACATCGACGTCATCGACGAGGTGGCGGCCGAGGCGGGATTCGCCAAACACGTCGTCCCGCCGTCACAATCGAGCAATGACTCCCGCTAGCCGAGACGGCAGACCGGAAAGACCACAGAAGAAGCAACACCGCAAGGGCGCCGCGAATGCGGCCCGCGGCGCCGCCGCCGGCTCGAAGAAGCCGGGTGCTCGAGGCTCCGGCTCGCCGAAGCCGCCGAAGGCCTCCACGCTCGCCCGCCTCAACAACGCCAAGCCCGCCCGCAGGCAGAACGTCGCACCCACCGGTGAGGGGCCCACCTACGATCCGGGGGGCGTGCGTCTGCAGAAGATGCTGGCGCAGGCCGGTGTCGCGTCCCGGCGCGGTGCGGAGGAGCTCATCGCCGCCGGCCGCGTCGACGTCGACGGGGCGATCGTGACCGAGCAGGGCATGCGGATCGATCCCGATAAGTCGATCGTGAGGGTCGACGGCGCCCGCGTCGTCGTCGACGAGACGATGACGTACATCGCGTTCAACAAGCCCCGCGGCTGGCAGTCGACGATGTCCGACGACCAGGGGCGCCCGTGCGTCGGTGACGTGGTCGCCGAACGCGTCATGGCCGGCCAAAGGCTCTTCCACGTCGGACGGCTCGACGCCGACACCGAGGGACTGCTGCTGCTGACCAACGACGGCGAACTGGCGCACCGCCTCATGCACCCGTCGTTCGAGGTGCCCAAGACGTACATCGCCGCGGTGCGCGGCGAGGTGCCGCGGACGATCGTCCGTCAGCTCAAGGACGGCGTCGACCTCGAGGACGGGCACGTCGCGGTCGACCGCGCCGTCGTCATGGACGTCAACGAGGGCCGCTCGCTGCTGCGTCTGACGCTGCACGAGGGCCGCAAGCACATCGTGCGCCGGTTGCTCGGCGAGCTCGGCTACCCCGTCGAGATGCTGCTGCGCACGGACATCGGCCCGGTCTCGCTCGGCGAGCAGCGGCAGGGTTCGCTGCGCGTTCTCGGCCGCGACGTCGTCGGTGCGCTGTACAAGGCGGTCGGTTTGTGACGATCATCGCCATCGACGGGCCGTCGGGAACCGGCAAGTCGAGCGTCTCGCGGCGGCTCGCGGCGGAGCTGGGCGCGTCGTACGTCGACACCGGTGCCATGTACCGGGCCGCGACGCTCGCCGTCCTGCGCGCCGGTGTCGACCTCGCCGACCCCGCGGCCATCGCGGCCGCCACCGAGGGCGTCGTCGTCGGCCTCTCCTATGACGCGGTCGATCCGACCGTCACGCTCGGCGGCGAAGACGTCACGGCCGAGATCCGCGGCGCCGAGGTGACCGGCGCCGTCTCGGCGGTGTCCGCCGTCCCGGCGGTACGCACCCGGATGGTGCGTCGGCAACGTGAGCTCGGTGCCGCCGCCTCGCTCGCCGTCCTCGAAGGCCGTGACATCGGGACCGTCGTGTTCCCCGACGCCGACCTCAAGATCTTCCTCACCGCGACGGCAGACGCCCGCGCGACCCGACGGCACGCGCAGGACGTCGCCGCCGGCCGCGCCGTCGACTACGCCGCCGTCCTCGCCGCCGTCGAGCGGCGCGACCACCTGGATTCGACGCGTGCGGCGTCGCCCCTGCGTCCCGCTGCGGACGCGACGATCATCGACACGTCGGACCTGACGTTCGACGAGGTCGTCGAGGCGCTCGTCGTGCTCGCTCGAGCAGAGATCGGAGCTGACCGATGACCGATAACGCGACCTTCGCCGGATCCCCGGACGGAATCGAGGCCGGAGACGGCATCTGGAGCGATGAAGCTGATTGGAACGAGGTCGGTTTCGTCGGCGGCGAAGACGGCGAGGAGGACCTGGCGGTCCCCGTCGTCGCGATCGTCGGCCGGCCGAACGTCGGCAAGTCGACCCTCGTCAACCGCATCCTCGGCCGCCGCGAGGCGGTGGTCGAGGACATCCCCGGCGTCACCCGCGACCGCGTCTCCTATGACGCGACCTGGGCCGGCCGGCGGTTCATGGTGCAGGACACCGGCGGCTGGGAGCCCGATGCGAAGGGCCTGCAGCAGGCCGTGGCGCGGCAGGCGGAGCGGGCGATGAACGACGCCGACGCGATCGTCGTCGTCGTCGACGCGACCGTCGGCGCGACGGCCACCGACGAGGCCGTCGCGCGGGTGCTGCGCCGGTCGAAGACGCCGGTCCTGCTCGTCGCGAACAAGGTGGACGACGAGCGCATCGAGGCGGAGGCCGCGGCGTTGTGGAGCCTCGGTCTCGGCGAACCGAACTGTGTCTCGGCGACCCACGGCCGCGGTTCGGGTGATCTGCTCGACAAGATCCTCGCGGCACTTCCCGAGATGCCGCGGGAGAGGCTGGGGGCCGTCGCCGGTCCGCGGCGCGTCGCGCTCGTCGGCAAGCCGAACGTCGGCAAGTCCTCGCTGCTCAACAAGCTGTCGGGGGAGGATCGCTCGGTCGTCGACGCCGTGGCCGGCACGACTGTCGATCCGGTCGACTCGCTCGTCGACCTCGGCGGCAGGCTGTGGACCTTCGTCGACACGGCCGGCCTGCGGCGCAAGGTGCGGACGGCCAGCGGCCACGAGTACTACGCGTCGCTGCGGACGAAGGCGGCGATCGAGGCCGCTGAGGTCGCGGTGCTGCTCATCGATGGCTCCGAGCCGATCACCGAACAGGACCTGCGGGTGCTGTCGATGGTGGCGGAGTCCGGGCGGGCGCTTGTCATCGCGTTCAACAAGTGGGACCTCGTCGACGAGGATCGCCGCTACATGCTCGACAAGGAGATCGACCGCCAGCTCGATCGGGTGCCGTGGGCGCGACGCGTCAACATCTCGGCGAAGACCGGGCGGTCGGTGCAGAAGCTCGTGCCGGCGATGGAGGCGGCCCTCGAGTCGTGGGACAAGCGGATCACCACCGGCCAGCTCAACACGTGGCTGCGCGACATCGTCGCCGCGACGCCCCCGCCGATGCGCGGCGGCCGGCTGCCGCGGGTGCTGTTCGCCACTCAGGCGGCGAACCGTCCGCCGACGTTCGTGCTGTTCACCACCGGTTTCCTCGAGGCCGGCTACCGCCGCTTCCTGGAGCGCAAGCTGCGCGAGTCCTTCGGATTCGACGGCTCGCCGGTGCGCATCAACGTGCGGATCAGGGAGAAGCGCGCTAAGAAGTAGGGTCGCGCGGCGTTCCGCGGCCGTCGGTGTTGTTCGTGACCACCCACAGCGCGCCGTCGGGGCCGGGGACGACCGTCCGCAGCCGACCGAGTGAACCGTCGAGCAGCTCCGTCGACGTCGACGGATCCGCGAGCGGGACGGCGCGCAGCACGCGTCCGCGCAGGTTGGCGATGTACAGCCGGTCGCCGAGCACGGCGGCCCCGCTCGGGCTGGCCTCGTCCGTCGCCCACTGCTGCAGCGGGTCGACGTAGGCGGCGTCGCCCGCCCGGCCCTCGACGCGTGGCCAGCCGTAGTTCTTGCCGGGCTCGATGAGGTTGAGTTCGTCCCAGGTGTTCTGGCCGAACTCGGTGGCGAACATCCGGCCGTCGGCCGCCCATGCGAGGCCCTGCACGTTGCGGTGGCCGTAGCTGTAGACGAGCGAGCCCGGGATCGGGTTGTCGTCCGGGACGCCGCCGTCCGGCGTCATCCGGAGGATCTTGCCGGAGAGCGCGGCGCGGTTCTGTGCGCTCGTCCGGTCGCCCGCGTCGCCGGTGCCCGCGTAGAGCATGCCGTCCGGGCCGACGGCGAGGCGTCCGCCGTTGTGCGTGCTCGCCGACGGGATGCCGTCGAGCAGCGTCACCCGCAGGCCGAGGCCGAGGGATCCAGGCTCGCCGGTGACCTCGTAGCGTTCGATGCGATTGCCGTTGGGGCCGGTCGAGTAGACGAACAGGTGGCGGCCGGTGGCGGCGAGCCCGAGCAGTCCGCCCTCGCCACCGTGCCGCACGCCGGCGATCCGACCCGCCTCGCGGGTGCGGCCGTCGACGATCTCGAGGATGCTGCCCGAGTCGCGTTCGCTGACGAGCGGGGCGCGGTCGACGAAGACGACCTCCCAGGGAGCGTCGAGGCCGGTTACGATCGACGTCTCGCCGGCGACCCCGCTCGGCGTCGGATCGGTGTCGTCGGGCGCACTGCAGCCCGTCAACACGAGGGCGAGCGCAAGAACCGCTGTCGACCGGCGCATGCCGGAATCATCTCATACGCCGTCCCCTGACGGGCTCTGCTGCGGCTGGTTTCGCGGAGGCGAGGCGTGGACGCGTCATGGAAACGTAAACTGTCGTACGGCAGTCGGACGGATGTGTGGGGAAGCGGCGGCGGATGAGTCTGTTCGAACAGTTGGGTAGAACGCGGGCGTTTGCGCTGGTGGGGCGGAAGGTTCTGCCGACGCTCGACCGCGCGGTGTGCCGGATCTCGCGCGGCCGGGCGACGGCGGTCGGGGTCACGCGGCCGACGATCGTGCTCGTGACGGTCGGGGCGAAGAGCGGGGAGGAGCGGCGGACGCCGCTGCTCACGCTGCGGCGGGGCGACCGCTATCTCGTGGCGGGCAGCAATTGGGGCCAGAAGAGTCACCCGGCATGGACGGCCAACCTGCTGGCCGATCCGCACGCCGTCGTGCTCGACCGTGGCCACGACGTCCCGGTGACGGCGCGACTCCTCGAGGACGAAGAGGAACACGACCGCGCCTACGACGACCTGATCGCGATGTGGCCCGCGTACTCGGACTATCGCAATCGCGCGGGTGGGCGGCATATCAGGGTGTTCGAGCTGACGCGACGGTTCTGAGCGACCGTCCTGGCGGACGGGGCGGCGAGACGTCTGTGTTTGCGGTGCTCACCGGGCCGCCGCCGGCGAGCTCTGACGTATCGGCCGACCGAAGACGTACTCCAGGTCCTCGACGCACTTCCTGAGGAAGTCCGACGTCAGACTGGAGACTGCGATGTCGGCCCCGGTGGTGGACAGGGCGGACGCGAATCGCGTCGAGGTTATGGATGACCCGAAGATCGGTGTCTCCGGCTGTTCGAACGCATCGAGCAAAGGTAGTACCGAGGCGCGCTTGTCATGTTCATCGAGGGCGGTCAGCGCAGCCGCGAATCGACCCATCCAGTCGTCATAGGACTCGATCCGCGTCAGCGGGATGCCCGACTCCACGAGCCAGTCGATCATCCGGTCCAGGGACACACCGTCGTCGAACGGATTGACGAGGTGATATGTGGCGTACGCGTCTCGGCGGCTTCCCGAGTTCACCGCGATGATGGACCGCGCGACGACGTCGACAGGCAATCCGTCGTAGTGGGCGAGATCGCCGTCGTGACGATAGAAAGAGGACGGGGCCAGACCCGTCCGCACCACACTGTGGAGAAGGCGCGTGAAGGTGTCGGGGATGTTGATCTGTCCTCGGTGGTGTGTGTGAGCCAGAATCATGCTCGCCCGGAAGACGGTGACGGGTAGACCGTAACGATCGTGAGCGTCACGGAGGAGAGCCTCGCCGGCCCATTTCGTCGCGGCATAGCCGTCAACGATCTTGCCGGTCGCGATGATCTGAGGGAGAACGTCACGTATGTCCGAGGTCTCGTCGAGCGGCGACGACGCACCGGCGAGCAGCGCCGTGGCGATGCTCGACATGAATGTCACCGGTTTGAGAACTCCCGTCACGGCCAACCGGATGACTTCGGCGGTGCCGTTGACGTTCGCGGCGAAGAGCTCGCGATAGGGCAGTGCATGATTGACCATGGCCCCGGCGTGCACGATATCCGTGAGACCGTCGGTCAGGCGCGCCCAGGTCTGATCCCCGAGCCCCAGCCGAGCTTCGGAGAGGTCGCCTGCGATCACGTCGAGCCGTGAGCTCAACTCGTCGAACTCGGCGAGTAGCGAATCCGATGTCGAGAACGTCCGACGCAGGCGATCTCGCGCGGCCGTGTCGTCGCTCGCGCGAACCAGGCAGGTAAGCCGATGGTCTGTCCCGGTGAACTCGCGAAGTAATTCGAGGCACAGGAACCGCCCGAGATAGCCGCTCGCTCCTGTGAGAAGAACCGACTTCGCGCCGCGTGGCACAGCGGACGCCCCCGGTTCGGGGACGTCGTTCTTGATGAACCGCGAGAGCGTCAGATCGGTGGCGCGAAGCGTCTGGGAGTCGGCACCGTGAATCTCCTCGAACGACGCCGAATCGTGCGCGGACGCTCGTTTTGCATCGATGTATCGAGCCAGATCTCGGATCGTGTACGACGCGCTGGCCACGGTGTCGACGGGCACACGGAAGCGGTAGATCTGCTCGAGCAGCCGGGACAGGGAGACCGCCGTGAGCGAGTCGCCGCCGAGGTCTCGGAACGTCGCGGTCTCCGTGATGTCCTCGGCGTCGCTCTGAAGAGAGACGGCGACGGCGCGGAGGAGGGTCGAAAGGGTCTCCTCGCCGGCACCGCCGACATGCAGCCGGTCGAGCAACTCGTCGCGACCTGATCGGCGCCGCTCGTACAACCCGGCCAGCAACGTTCCGTACTTCTCCATCAAACGGGGGCGAACCAGCTTGCCATGGTCGGAGAGCAGACCGTTGGATTCGCTGAACGGGTCGAAATCGACGACGATCGCGCTGGGGATCTCATAAGAATTCAGATCCTTGTCTGTAGCCGTTTTCCGGAGCTCGTGAAGTATCCGGGACCGGATGGCTGCGACCTCGTCGTCGAGTTCGGTACGCAACCGGTCGGAGGGTACGGCGACCCCGACGATCGACGATTGATCACCTCGGCCGTATAGGAATATCTGATGGATGCTTTTGCTTCCGGCGAGGTATGCGGCCTCCAGAGAAGGTAGAGCGACGAACTCGCCCTGTGAGAGCTTGATCACGGCGTTCTTGCGGTCGATGATCCGGACCCGGCCGCCGCCGTCCACGGCCGCCACGTCACCGGTCCGGTAATATCCATCGGCTGTGAAGACCTCGCGGTCGAGTTCGGGACGATTGAAGTAGCCCGGCACTGTGGAGGTGCTTTTGACGAGCAGTTCGCCCCTTGCGTCCGGACGATCGGACGCGAGATACCCGAGTTCCGGAATGTCCTCGAGCCTGTAGTCGATCACCGGAGGACTGAGGAACCGCCCGTCGACGAGCACTCCGCCGATCTCCGTCGTCCCGTATAGCTCATGCAACTCGATACCCAGCAGGGATTCCATGAAGCGTTTGAGTTCCACCGAGACCGGTGCGGACGTACAACTCGCCCATCGTACCCCGCCGCCCAGGATCTCATCGCGCATTTCTGCAAGCGTCGGGTTCACGGTGGCGTCCTCGGTGACGCCTTCGGTCGGTGACAGCGTATCGCCGCGCCTGCGCTGGTACTCCTCGTGGAGGAGTTCGCATACTCTCGGCACCAAAGACAGTTCAGTCGGCTGCGCGAGTTTGAGATCTTCGAAGAAACTCGACAGGTTCGTCGACGACGCGAAGTAGGTCACGCCACCGCGCGCCAGCGTGTTCCGGATCGACGAGTGGCCGGCCACGTGACTCATGGGCATGTAGTGAAAGTTTGCGATGGCGATCTCTTCAGCGAAGAACTCGGACCATCCCGCTCCGCCCCACATCTCGGCCACGAGTCGTCGGGTATACATGGCACCTTTGGGCGTGCCCGTGCTTCCGGAGGTGTACAAGAGCAGCGCCAGATCATCGTCGGTGGCGTCGAGGTCCGGTGCCGACATGTACTCGCCGCCCTCGATGTCGAGCGTCTCCGGAGAGATCGACAACGCCAGAGCGGCGGCCTCGACGGCCTTGCGATGCGCCAGGTCGCCGCCGCGATAGTCGAGGACGATGAGGCGTTCAACGGTCGGACTGTCCGCAACTAAATGGACCGCACGTTCCAACAATGTCACCGTCGCGATGATCGCGCGCGGCGCGGTCTCGGCGATGATGGCCGCCTGCTGTTGGAACGTTCCACTGGTCTGTAGTGGAACAGTCGTGATTCCGGCCATATTGCAGGCGAGATCGGCGGTCGTGAAATCGATCCCGGCGAATCCGAGGAGCACGACACGGTCGCCGAGTCTTATCGGTGTGACAGTCTTAGATTCATCGGTACGGCCTCCGAGTTGGGCGGCGACCGAGATCACGCGTCTTCCGAGCGCTCCGTAGGTCAGTGTCACATATGAGTCGAGGACATGATTTCCCGCCTGTTCGATATGATCGTTCGTGGCCGGCACGGAGCGTCGCTCCGCCAACGCCGCACGCTCGGAGAAACGGTCGAACGCGGACGTCATCATTGCATTGAGGCGCATGATCGTTGCTCCTTGGGAAGCGGCGTCGATGCGGATCCGTCGGTATTCGGAAACGCTGGTCGCCGACTATGGGGCGAAGGGTCTGTCGCCCGGAACTGATTCGGGATGAGGCTGAGCGCGTCTCGGGTGGCATCATCGTTCGGCGTATAGACTTCGAGTCGGTGATCCGGGGACTCCGGCTGCAGCCATACCTGATAGTCGACGTCAAGGGCTCCCAACGTCGGATGGGACAGGACCATGTTGCCGACTGCACAGTCCGCGACGTCGCCTTCCGCCCACAGGCCGGCGAACTCATTGCTCTTCATGGAGAGTTCGCCGATCAGCTCGGCCAATCGCGCGTCGGTAGGATAACGACCGGATGTCAGACGTAGATAGGCCACGTGGGTGCGGGCAAGTTCGTCCCAATTGCTGTAGAGGTCGCGCGTGAGCGAATCGAGGAAGAAGCACCAGGGCACGGACGGACGTCGGTGAATATTCATCGGAGCGTCGAACGGAAGGTGTTCGAACAGCAGCTCGTGTCCGGACCGGTTCCATGCGAGGACATCACCGCGACGTCCCAGTACGACCGCCGGTATGGTCTCACGCAATGATTCGAATAAGGAAAGGACGCGCCGATGAGGTTCTTCGGGCGCATCCCGAGTCATCCGCGGCCGAGAATGCGCATTGGTCAGATTGTACAGATGCGCCCGCTCGGTGCTGTCGAGTCTCATGACCGATGCGAGCGCGTCGAGCACCTGTATCGACGCGGTCCCCGTCTGGTCTTGCTCGATTCTGGTGTAGTAACCGACGCTGACTCCGGCCAGGCGCGCCAGTTCTTCGCGTCGCAGGCCGGGTACACGGCGGGGCGCACTACCGGGGTCCAAGCCGATCGATGCTGGATCAGTTCTGTCTCGGCGTGTTTTCAGAAAACCGCCTAGAGTTTCGCCTTTCACGTGTTCCAGGCTAGACCGGGGCGCGTGATCGCCGCACGACCGAAGGTATCCCTGTCAGGGATACTCGGCAGGGGAACCGAACTGCGATTGTCCTGGTGCGACCGTCGGGGCTGGTGACAGCGTCGGTACGTCTCTCTCGGATACCCGCGCGCGTCGTACCCACTGCTGGGAGTATCCGAGATCGATGTCTTGTCGCGTCGCCTCCCACCCCCGAGCATGGGGTCATGGATGTGGACAGACAAGCCGGTCGAGACCAGATCGTCTCCGCCTCACCGAGGTCGTGGTGGGGGCTGTGCGCGACGCTCGGTCCCGTTCTCGTGGTGGCGATGGACGGATCGATTCTCTTCCTGGCGACTCCCAGTATCAATGAAGCGATCCAGCCCACCACAGACCAGGGCCTCTGGATTCTGGACATCTATGGATTCGTGGTCGGCTCGTTACTCATCACCTTCGGAAACCTGGGCGATCGATTCGGCAGGAAGAGGCTGCTCCTGCTCGGTGCCGTCGTCTTCGGTGTCGGATCACTGTGCGGAGCGTTCTCTCCTACACCCGAACTGCTCATCGCTTCCCGCGCGCTGATGGGCCTCGGCGGTGCGACGCTGCTGCCGTCGTGTCTCGCCGTCATCAGTGAATTGTTCGGGAACCCTGTTCAGCGGGCCCGGGCCATCGGAATCTTCGCAGCCACTTTCGCGGCCGGGTTCGTGATCGGGCCGATCGTCGGAGGTGCCTTGCTGAATCATTTCTGGTGGGGCTCCGTCTTTCTCATCAACATCCCGGTCGTCGTCCTTTTCCTGTGCTTGGCGCCGATTCTCCTCAAGGAGGTGCACGGCTCACGGCCGGGAAAGATCGATCTGCCCAGTGTCGTGCTGTCGGCCGTGGGGATCCTTCTCGCGATCTACGGGGTCAAGCACGCCACGACCCATAGCCTCGATTGGTTCGGCGGTTCGCTGATCTTCGCGGGTGTGCTCGTGATCATCGTGTTCATTCTTCGGCAGAGGCGCCTGACGTCGCCGCTGCTGGATGTTGCTCTTTTCAA
This sequence comes from Mycobacteriaceae bacterium, assembly GCA_044222225.1. Classification (GTDB taxonomy): domain Bacteria; phylum Actinomycetota; class Actinomycetes; order Mycobacteriales; family Mycobacteriaceae; genus JBGANR01. The sequence continues at coordinate 3,341 of JBGANR010000036.1, read as the reverse complement.
GGAGCGTGTCTTCTCCGTGGCGATTCTGACCGGCTTCCTGTCGCTCTTCGTGTGGTCGGCCGCGGCGTACTCAAGCATGGTCTATCTGCAGTCCGTTCTCGATCATTCAGTGCTCAGTGCCGCGGTGCTGGCGATCCCCGGCGCGATCGTTCTGACGCTCTCGAGTGTTCTGACCCCGCGTCTCGTCGAACGAGTCGGTGCGCGGACGGCCCTGATCGTCTGCCATTTCTCGATGGCACTGGGTATGTCGTGCCTCATTTTCACGGGTCATTCGACAGGAGTGTCCTTCTATCTGCTTTCCACCGTGATCTCCGGCGTCGGGTTCGGCATATCCTTCAGTCTCGTCGCCGATATCGCCGTCGGGGCCGTGCCGGAGTCGCGCGCCGGAGCGGCCGGCGCGATCGCCGAGACGAGCAATGAGATCGGCAATGCGCTCGGCATAGCGTTGCTCGGCTCTCTTCTGACGGTCGTGTTCCGGGTCACATATGTCGGGGACGAGACGGGTATCGGTGAAGTCGTGGACGGTACGGGGGCGGGGTCCGGTGCCGTTGAACAGGCGCAGTCGGCATTCCTCACCGGCTATCATTCCGTCGCGGTCGTCGCGGCGGTGGTCTGTGTCGGACTGGGAGCGCTCGCCATCAGGTGGATACCTCGCCCGTCCGTGGGGCGGTATCAGGCGTCGGAGTCGTGATGGAGCCGTGATCGTGATAGGAGCATGACCATGACCAACATCTTCTGGAACCGCGCGAAGGCCATCCGGTACGCCTTCCCGCGAGCAGATGAATATCCTGAACCGGTGGTTGCGTGGCGCGCCGAGCCACGGCGGTCGGCGCTGCTCGTCCACGACATGCAAAGCTACTTCCTGAGGCGTTTCGATGCGCAGAGCCAGCCGGCCGCCGATCTGGTCGAGAACATCGAGCGAATGATAGCGGCGGCTCGCCGACTCGAGGTTCCGATCGTGTATACGGCTCAGCCCGGGAGCATGACGTCTGAACAGCGCGGACTCCTGAAGGATTTCTGGGGCCCAGGCATGGCGATGTCCCCGGATCACCGTCGTGTCGTCGAACGACTGGCGCCGCACGGGACGGATCTGATACTCGACAAGTGGCGGTACTCGGCATTCGTGCGGACCCGTCTGGAGGAGTACCTCCGCAATCTGAGGCGAGATCAGCTCATCATCTGTGGCGTCTATGCGCATGTCGGAGTGCTCGCCACGGCACTGGACTCTTACACGAAGGACTTCGAAACATTCGTTCTCGCGGACGGCGTCGCGGATTTCGACCGTGTGCAGCATCTCAACGCGCTTGACCATATGGCCCGCACTTCGGCGCGGGTAGTCCCGACCGAAACGGTCCTCAGTGAATGGGAGACACGATGATGAAGCCCAGTCAGAATGATTCGACAGCGTTGATCATGAAGGACGGCGTCGTGCATCGCTACTCTGGTCGGGCTGTACTCTTCGGTGATATCGAAGAAGCGCAGTCCGAATCAGAGGAGTTGATCCTGGCGATCCCGTACCGCCAGGCGTTGTCGGGAAATCGGCCGATCTCGGCTCCAGAACGCGCGGCGCGGCGGCACGTGTCGGCGATTCGTGTACATAGCCATCGGGAGTCGACTCTGGAAGAGTTTCTTCAGGCGAGTGAGTCGACGTCGGTCCGGCTGATGAACGGACATTTCGACGTCGACGACGAAAGGTATGCGCAGCGGGTTCGAAACGTCGTGGACAACGAGATCAGGGCTGGTCACGGATCCAACTTCGTGCTGCATCGGATATTTCGGGGCCGGATCGCCTCTCGGGACGTGGATACGGAGATGTCGATCTTTCGGTCCTTGCTGCGTATGGAATCAGGCGCGTACTGGACGTTCCTGATTCGTTTTCCAGACCACAGTCTGATAGGTGCCAGTCCAGAGATGCACCTGCGGCGAGATGTCGATGGGCTGACGACCATGAATCCAATTTCTGGAACCTACCGATATCCGAACGGTCGACCAGACGAACGTTCTCTCAGGGCGTTCCTCCAAGATCCCAAAGAGCGGGACGAGCTCTATATGGTGGTCGATGAAGAGTTGAAGATCATGTCTGAGCTTTGCGAGGAAAGGCCCTGGATCTCCGAGCCGCTGCTACGTTTCATGTCCAACCTGGCTCATACCGAGTACTTCATTCATGGCTACAGTTCGATCTCGTGGGCGGCTGCGCTCCGTTGTTCGCTCATCGCACCCACCGTGCTCGGCAGCCCGCTTGAATCTGCATTTCGGATGGCTCAACGGAACGACTTGAGCCCGCGAAACTATCTGGGTGGAGTGCTGGCGCACATACCTGCGGCCGGCGATGCCGACCGAAGCTTCGACTCGGCCATCCTTATTCGCACGGCCTGTATCGATACGTCCGGCGAAGTCTCGATCCCGGTCGGATCCACGATCGTCAGGGACTCTGATCCGGCGCTCGAAACGGCGGAAACCGTGGCGAAGGCCTCCGGAATGCTGGCTGCGTTCTCTCATCGGAATGAGAGCGCACTTCATGCGTTGGCGAATGAGCTGTTGGAGCGGAGGGTGGACGACGTCGCTCCGTTCTGGGTGCAGGGCGATCGCGATGAGTGTCTCAGCCTGAGTCCGAAGAAGCTCAATGCGCTGGTCGTCGATCACGAGGATCGCTTCACAGGAATGCTCGCCGCGCACCTCAAGTCCCTGTCGCTCAACGTGTCGGTGGTCGCCGAGAGGCCGACGCCGGAACAACTCGTCGACGTCGATCTTCTCGTCCTAGGGCCGGGGCCAGGCGATCCGAACGACGAGTCGGACACGCGGATAGCGGCTGCTCGCGAATTGGTCCGTTGGGTGGTCGACGAGCGACGGGTCCCGACTCTCGCGGTGTGTCTCTCCCACCAACTCGTCTGCCGAGAGCTCGGCCTGGAGGTCAAGCGGCTGCCCCGTCCGAATCAAGGAAGTCAGCGTGATATCTCGTTCTTCGGCGATGATGTCCGAGTGGGCTTCTACAATTCGTTCAGCGCCTACGCGGACGAAGACGTCGATCCCGGTGTGGAGATCGCCCGAGACGCGGCGACCGGCGAGGTTCATGCGGTGAGGTCCGATGGCATCATCGGCTTGCAGTTTCACCCGGAGTCGGTGCTGAGTATCGACGGCGCCGCGGTGCTGAGGAAGTCGGTCGCTTCGCTCCTTGCGAAGCAGAAGGCCTGTGCATGAACTAAGGGAGTTATTCACGGGTGATGATACTTGGCCATAGACGTGTCGCTAACTGAAGCATCGGCCACCTCGTGGGAGAATTGGGTTACCACACTCAAGCTCTACCCAAAGGTGACCGATGCGATACCAGTCTACCACCGGCC
>JBGANR010000035.1:0-29600 GCA_044222225.1 Mycobacteriaceae bacterium | reverse complement strand
ACACCGAGACCGGCCGCGGCCGATAGCCGAAGCGGATCTCCGGCGAGTTCGCCACGAACACCGTGCCGTCCAGCGTGATCCGGGTGTCGTAGACCGGGATCGAGACGCCCGGCGCGTCGAGGCAGCGGCCGTCGAGCAGGCTGAACGCCTGCTTCTTGAGCGGCGACTGGACCACCGGGTAGCCGCCGCGGTCGCCGACGATGCCCCGGGACAGGACCGCGGCGCGTCCGATCGGGTCGATGTTCCCGACGGCCCGGAGGCTGTCGTCGGCCAGTCGGAACAGCGCCACCTGCGCGCCGTCGGGCAGCAGGACGGCGACGCCGCGCAGCCGCTCCAGCCGCGTCAGCGGGCAGGCCGCGGTCCAGTCACGGGTCCAACGGTGCAGGTCGAACGACGTCGTCATTGCTCACTCCTGAGATGTCCGCGGGTCATGTGTCGGTGTGGTTCGTCGACCGTGCCGGGCGTCGGTGACCGGCACGGCCGACGAGGTCAGCGGGCCGGGACCGTCGGTGTCCCCATGAGGACGGGGATCTTGCGGCCGTGCTTCTCGCCGAACGAGACGGTCGGGTCGGGCGCGCCCGGCGCGTTGACGAACGAGACGAAGCGCGAGAGCTTGTCCGGATCGTCGAGCACGCCCTTCCACTCGCAGGCGTAGCCGGCGACGTGCCGCTCCATCGCCGTCTCGAAGTCGGCCGCGAGCCCGAGGCTGTCGTCGACGACGACGGACCGCAGCCGGTCGAGGCCGCCGTCGAGCCCCTCCACCCAGGCGGCGGTGCGCTGTAGCCGGTCGGCGGTGCGGATGTAGTACATGAGGAATCGGTCGATGTAGCGGACGAGCGTCTCGCCGTCGAGGTCGGACGCGAGCAGTTGCGCGTGCCGCGGCGTCATTCCGCCGTTGCCGCCGACGTAGAGGTTCCAGCCGGATTCGGTGGCGATGACGCCGACGTCCTTGCCGCGGGCCTCGGCGCACTCACGGGCGCAGCCGGAGACGCCCATCTTGATCTTGTGCGGCGACCGCAGCCCGCGGTACCGCAGCTCGAGGTCGATGGCCAGCTGCACCGAATCCTGCTGGCCGTAGCGGCACCAGTCCGTGCCGACGCAACTCTTCACCGTCCGCAGCGACTTGCCGTAGGCGTGCCCGGACTCCATTCCGGCGTCGACGAGCCGGCGCCAGATGAGCGGCAACTGGTCGACGGTCGCGCCGAACATGTCGATCCGCTGGCCACCCGTGATCTTCGTGTACAGCCCGAAATCGCGGGCGATCTCACCGATGAGAATGAGGTGTTCGGGCCGGATGTCGCCGCCCGGCACGCGCGGCACCACGGAATACGTGCCGTTGCGCTGGATGTTCGCGAGGAAGTGGTCGTTGCTGTCCTGCAGCGACGCCTGCTCGCCGTCGAGGATGTGATCGGACGACGTCGACGCCAGGACGGACGCGACGGTCGGCTTGCAGAGATCGCAGCCCGTTCCGGTGCCGAACCGCTCGATGAGGCCGGAGAAGGTCCGGATCCCGCTGGCCTGGACGAGCTCGAAGAGCTCGGCGCGCGACTGGCCGAAGTGCTCGCACAGCGCCTTGGACACCTCGACGCCCTCGGCGACGAGCAACTGAGAGAGCAGCGGAACGCATGAGCCGCACGACGTCCCCGCGCCGGTGCAACCCTTGAGCGCGGCCACATCGCAGGCGCCGTTCTTGATGGCCGCGCAGAGAGCGCCTTTGGAGACGTCGTTGCAGGAGCAGACCTGGGCCGCGTCGGGCAGGGCGCCGACGCCGATCGTCGGCGCGCCGGACGTCGCCGGCGCGATGAGGCCGACGGGGTCACCCGGCAGCGTCGAGCCGACGAGCGGGCGCAGCACGCCGTAGTTCGAGGCGTCGCCGACGAGGACGCCGCCGAGCAGCGTCGACGCGTCGTCAGAGAGGACGAGCTTGGCGTAGGTGCCGCCGATCGGATCGGAGACGACGACATCGAGCGCGCCGGGTGTCGTGCCGTGGGCGTCACCGAAGCTCGCGACGTCGACGCCGAGGAGCTTGAGCTTGGTCGAGAGGTCGGCGCCGGGGAAGCGGGCGTCGCCGCCGAGCAGCCGGTCGGCGACGACCTCGGCCGTCGCGTAGCCCGGGCCGACGAGGCCGTAGCACCGGCCCTCGACGGCGGCGACCTCGCCGATCGCGAAGACCGCGGGATCGCTCGCCCGGCCGCCTGCGTCGGTGACGACGCCGCCGCGCTCGCCGACGTCGAGACCCGCCGCACGAGCGAGCTGATCCCGCGGTCGCACGCCGGCCGAGAACACGAGCACCGCGGCATCGATGACGGCGTCGTTGCTGAGGGTGACCCGCAGCCTTTCGCCGGCGGCCTCGATCGCCGACGTCCCGGCGCCGACGGTGACGTCGATTCCGAGGCTGCGGATGCGCCGGGCGAGATGCTCGCCACCGGCCTCGTCGATCTGCAACGGCATGAGCCGTGGCGCGAACTCGACGACGTGCGGCCGCAATCCGAGCATCCGCAGCGCGTTCGCGGCTTCGAGGCCGAGCAGGCCGCCCCCGACGACGACGCCGACCGCACCGGGGTCACGAGCCAGCGCGGCCTCGGCGTCGGCGCGGATCGCGTCGAGGTCGTCGAGGGTGCGGTAGACGTGGCAGCTCGGGCTGTCGTGTCCGGGAACCGGCGGCACGAACGGCGCGGAACCGGTGGCGAGGACGAGCGCGTCGTAGTCGACGAAGTCGCCGGCGGCCGTCACGACGCGGCGGCCGTGCCGATCGATCTCCGCGACCGTCGTGCCGAGCCGGAGCTCGACCAGCGGGTCGCCCGCGTAGTCGTTGCCGGCCAGCGCCAGCGCCGAGCGGTCCCAGGTGCCGACATAGGCCGACAGTCCGACGCGGTCGTATGCGGCGTCGGACTCCTCACCGAGGACGACGATCCGCCAGGCGCCGTCCGCGTCGCGGGCTCGCAGCGCCTCGACGAAGCGGTGCCCGACCATGCCGTGCCCCACGACGACGACCGTGCGTCGGCCCGGTGCGGATGGTGCGTCCATGCTGGATCTCCTCCTCTGCGCGACGTCCCATGCCGGCGGTCAGACGCTCGAGGCGCGGTCGCCCGGTCGGCGGGCGGCCGTCTCGTGCGGCCGGCTGATTCGTCTGTGACAGACGGTAGGAGAGCGGTGTTGCGCGCCGATCGCCTCCGGTTGCCGCTCGGTCACGGCTTCCTCACGGCGTCGGGGCCGGTGTGGTGAGGTGTGTGGTCAGCGTGAACGCTGTGCGGATCGATCCGCGACCACCGCCGCCACGAAGCGGTCCATCGCTGCGGAATCGGCATACGGCAGGAACAACGACGGCTCGATCAACTCCATCTCGAGCACACAGAACCGCCTGGCGTCATCGCGAACGAGGTCGACCCGCGCGTAGGTCGGCGTGCCGAGCCGCTCGGACACCAGATCGACGGCGGCTTGGGCCACGTCGATCTGATCGGCCGTCGCGACGTGCGCGGTGTTGATCTCCTCGGCGAAGAGGTCGTCGACAGATCTCGCCCGAGGTAAGGCGACCCGCTTGCCGGCGGCATGGCTGAATCGACCGTCGAAGAACACCAGCGGCCATTCGCCTTCCGTCGCGACGGACGTCAGGAAGGGCTGGACCAGCACGACCTGTCCGGACGTGTGCAGCCTCGTGACGTGCGCCACGGCGGCTTCGTGCTGGTCTGCGCCGTACGACGCCGCGTTCCGGCAGCCGGCCCCGACGGCCGGCTTGACGACGAAGTCTCCGGCGGGAAAGACCGGTGCCGAACCGGGCGGAACGAACACGGTCGGGGTGATCGGCACGCCGGCGTCGGCCAGTTCGGCGAGGTATCGCTTGTCGAGGTTCCAGCGGACGGTCGCCGGCGGGTTCACCAGATCGCCGGTGGCCCCGACGCGGTCGATCCAGGACAGGAACTCGGGCAGCCGGTCCGGATAGTCCCAGGCGGATCGCAGGATGACCCGGCTGAAACGTGACCAGTCGACCTCCGGGTCGTCCCAGTCGAGCACCTCGACCGGCACCCGTCGCCGCAGTGCGGCCACGGCCGACGGCTCGTCCTCATCTCTGCCTCGTGCCGCTCGGGTCGTCACCCAGGCCAACCGTTCGATCATGGGGTGACCGTATCGGAACGGTTCAGCGCAACCGTTCCACCAACTCGTCGTCGCGGGCACCGGGGGGCAGCAGCGCGAGCGAGCGGCGACCGACGACGGCGGCGAGATGACCCGTCGGCACCGCCCTCGGCGCGATCCAGCGGCCGTCCGCGCCGGGGGCGACCGGCACGATCCGCCAGCCGTCGGGGCGGGCGAGGGCCGAGGCGTCGGCCACGCGGATGAGCTCCGGCGGGGTCGGTGCGGCGCCGATGAGGGCGGCGACGACGGGTCGGCCGAGCAGTGCCACGCCGGCGACCGCGGCGAGCGGATTGCCGCCGAGACCGAGCACGACGCGGCGGTCCGGCAGCACCGCGACCAGCGCGGATCCACCGGGCCGGACGTCGATGCCCTCGGTGGCGTAGGTCGCGCCGGCGCGGTCGAGGGCGCCGCGGAGCTGATCGGCCGCGCCGCGTCCGGTGGCGCCGATGACGACGACGAGGTCGGCCGCGCCGGCGAGCGCCGCGTCGAAGGCGGAGGGGGTGTCGCGCGCGTGCCGGGTGGCGCCGACGCTGCAGCCGAGCCCCCGTAGGGCGGCGGCGACGGGACCGGAGGCCGTGTCCGGGATGCCGCCCGGGCCGATCTCGTCGCCGGTCGTGACGAGCCGCGCGCGGACCGGACCGCGCACGGTCAGCGCGTCGACGCGGGCCGATCCGGCCAGCGACGAGAGGGCGTCGTCGACGAGCGTCCCGGCCGCGGCGAGTTCAGCGCCCCGGTGCCACTCGGAGCCGGCGCGGCGCGTGTCGTCCCGGCCGGTCGACGTCTCCCGCAGCAGATCGCCGTCCCGCTCGACCTCCTCGTCCCGGATGATGCGGTGCCCACCGTCCGGCACCCGCGCGCCGGTCGCGATGCGTACCGCCTCAGAAGCGGTCAGGGGATCACCGGGCGTGCCCCCGGCGAGCACGGCACCCGGCCGGACGCGCCACGGTCCGGGTCCGGCGACCGCGTAGCCGTCCATCGCGGAGATGTCGGCGGCGGGGAAGTCGGCGGCCGCCAATAGGGGCTCGGCCAGGGCGCCGCCGATCGCGCGAACGGCGGGCAGTCGCCCGGCCTGCAGCGCGGTGACGGTCTCGGCGATGGCGGCTCGCGCGCCGTCCGGCGAGCGGCGGGCCCGCGACCGGGCGTTCTCGAGGTCGGCGGGGGTGTCGACGTCGGTCGTGTCGGCCACCACCACGCCGATCGCGCCGGGCGGCACCAGATCCCGCATCGCCGGGCCGGGGGCCTCGGCGATCGCCGCGGCCAGCGTGGCGCGGTCCCACACGCCGATGAGGTATTGCAGACGCCCGCCGGAGTCGACCGCGAACGCGGCCGGGGCCGCATCCGCGGTGCGCCGGGCGGCGAGGTCGGCGACGGCGCGCGGCGTCAGAAAGGGCAGGTCCGCGGCCAGGACGACCACGGCGCCGGCATCGGTGCCCGCAAGCATCTCGAGTCCGGCGGCCAACGCCGCCACGGGGCCGGAGCCGGGCGGGTCCTCGCGGGTTGTGACGACGCCGTCCGGGACGTCTCGCGGCGGCCCGACGACGACGACTCGGCGTGCGTCGGCGACGGCGCCGAGGGCGACGTCGAGCAGCCGGCGCCCGCCGACGGTCTCGGCCGGCTTGTCACGGCCGTTCAAGCGGCGGGCGCGGCCACCGGCCAGGACGATGGCGTCGAACGCGTCCACGGGAGTCGTCACCGCCACAGTATGACCGCCCGGCATCAGTAGACGTCCCGCACGTAGCGCCTGGCGGCGCTCTTCGGCGCCAGACCGCCGTGCTCGGCGACGATGCCGCGCAGTGCCTCGTCGACGTCGCGCGCCATCCGGGCGGCGTCGCCGCAGACGTAGACGTGGGCGCCGCCGGAGAGCCAGCGCCACAGCTCGGCGGCGTGCTCGCGCATCCGGTCCTGCACGTAGACCTTCGTGTCGCCGTCCCGGGAGAAAGCCGTGGTCAGCGTCGTGAGGACGCCGTCGGTCGCAAACGTCTCGAGCTCGTCGCGGTAGTAGAACTCGCTCGCCTCGTGGCGTTCGCCGAAGAACAGCCAGTTGGCGCCCGGCGCGCCGCTCGCCGCGCGGTCGGCGAGAAAGGCGCGGAACGGGGCGACGCCGGTGCCGGGCCCGATCATGATCGCCGCGGCCGTCGGATCCGCGGGCGGCCGGAAGTGTCGCGCACGCTGCAGGAACACGTCGATCTCGGCACCCTCATCCAGGGCGGCGAGATGGCCGGAGCAGACGCCGTGCCGGGCGCGGCCGGCGACGTCGAAACGGACGACCGACGTCGTGATGCACACTTCGCCCGGGTTCTCGCGGGGGCTCGACGAGATCGAGTAGCACCGCGGTGTGAGCGGCCGCAGCACCGTGAGCCAGTCGTCCAGGGCAGCGCGGACGGGATGCTCGGCGAGGAGATCGAGGGCCTGCCGGCCCCAGGTCCACTTCGCGAATCCGCTCGGTGCCGCGATGACGGCCGCCAGCTCGTCGGACGGAGCGTGGCTGTGGACGAAGCGGACGAGGTCGGGTGTGATGCGCGTGATGTCGAGTCGCGTGGTCAGTGCGTCTACCAATGGCACCGGCTCGGCGTTCGCCAGGTCGACGATCGCCTCGCCGTCGAGCCCGGTGCGCGCCAGCCATTCCGCCACGACGTCCCCGCGGTTGCGGGGCCATACGCCGAGTGCGTCGCCGGCGGCGTAGTCGAGGGCGCCGTCGGGGATCCGGATCGCGATGCCGCGGACGTCCTTGTCCGAGTCGGGACCGCAGAGTCGGACGTTCCGCGCGATCGTCGCCCGTAGCGGGGCGTTGCGACCCGGCGCGTTCGACGGCGCCGACGCGCCGGCCGTCGGCGGGGAGTCGGTCGTGCGGCGGGTCTTGCCGGTGACGACGCTCGTCACCCGTTCCAGCCAGGACGCCGCCGTCGCCTCGTAGTCCGGCTCGCACGACGCCCGCGGCGCGATCCGCCGGGCGCCGAGGTGATCGAGCCGGGCGTCGAGCTTGCGAGCGAAGCCGCAGAAGTCGCCGTAGGCCGGGTCGCCGAACCCCAGCACCGTGTAACGGAGCCCGTCGACGTCCCCGGGTTCGGCGGCCGCGAGGGCGTCCCAGAGCGCGATGCCGTTGTCCGGGGCGTCGCCGTCGCCGGTGGTGGCGACGACGAAGAGGACCGTGCCGGCGAGGTCGGCGAGCGCCGGCTCGTCGGCCCCGCGCAGCCGGACCGCGACGCCGGCCGCGGCGAGTTCCTCGGCGCAGCGCTGCGCGTACTCCTCGGCGGTGCCCGTCTGCGACGCCCACACCACGGTGACGGCGGGGCCGGACGGCGTGGGAGCCGGCCTGACGTCCGGCGTCACCGTCGCGAGGGCGCCGACGGCCGGGCTCGGCATCGGCGTCACGGCGACCGCGCACGCCTTGAACTCGGGCTGCAGCGATTCGGGGTCGACGGCGTCGTTCGTCACGGCATTGACGGCCAGGTCGGCGCCGAAGGCGTCGTTCCAGTGCATCGGAGCGAAGCAGACGCCCGGGCGGACCGCGGCGTCGACGGCCGCGGGCAGGACCGCGCGGCCGCGCCGGGAACGGACCTCGACGCTGCCGCCGGCCGTGACGCCGAGGCGTTCCGCGTCGTCGGGATGCAACTGCAGGAACGGCGCCGGTGCGAGCCTGGTCAGCTTGGCGACGCGGCCCGTCTTCGTCATCGTGTGCCACTGGTGCGCGACGCGGCCCGTGGTGAGGAGCAGTGGAAACTCGTCGTCCGGCAGCTCTGCGGGCGGCAGGTGGGGCCGCGGCAGGAACCGTGCGCGGCGCGACGGCGTCGGGAACGCCAGACGCGGCGCCGTCCCGTCCGCGGCGACGTACCGTGTCTGGCTGACGCCGTCGTTGACGTAGCGGATCGGGTTGCGATCGGCGGCACCCGGCGCGGCCGGCCACTGCACGGGTCCGCGCCGCAGCCGCTCGTGGTCGACGCCGCGCACGTCCCAGCCCGTCCGCGGATTGTGGAAGCGCGCGAGCTCGTCGAAGACCTCGGCGGCCGAGCCGAACGCAAACGCGTCGCCGTGTCCCAAGGCCGTCGCGATCCGGCAGATCAGCCGCCAATCGGGCGTCGCATCACCGGGCGGCGTCATCGCCGGGGCGCAGTAGGTGAGCGTGCGCTCGGAGTTGACCATGACGCCCTCGGCCTCCGCCCACAGCGCGGCCGGCAGTACGACGTCGGCGTAGTCCGCCGTCTCGACGCCGGCGAACGCGTCCTGCACGACGACGAACTCGGCGGCCCGAAGCCCCGCCGTGACGGTCCCGCGGTTGGCGACGGATGCCACCGGATTCGTGCAGATGATCCACGCCGCCTTGATGTCGCCCGCGGCCATCCGCGCGAACATGTCGACGGTTCCGGCGCCGGTCTCGCCGCGGATGGTGCCGGGCGGCAGCTCCCAGAGCTGCTCGGTCTCCGCGCGGTCGACGGCGTCGAGCGCCGTGCGCTGGCCCGGCAGCCCCGGGCCCATATAGCCCATCTCGCGGCCGCCCATCGCGTTCGGCTGGCCGGTCAGCGAGAACGGCCCCGAACCGGTACGGCAGATCGCGCCCGTCGCCAGATGCAGGTTGCACAGGGCGTTGGTGTGCCAGGTGCCGTGGGTGCTCTGGTTGAGGCCCATCGTCCACAGACTCATCCAGTTCTGCGCGCCGACGATGAGATCGGCGACGGTCCGGATGTCCGCTTCCGGGAGCCCGGTGATCTCGGCTACCCGATCAGCCGAGTAGTCGGCGAGCAGCGGTGCCATCGCCGCCCAGCCTTCGGTGTGCGCGTCGACGAACTCGTCGTCGACCCCGCCGGCGTCGGCGACGAGCCGCAGCAGGCCGTTGAGCAGCGCGAGGTCGGTGCCCGGGCGGATCGGCAGGTGGAGATCGGCTTTCGCCGCGGTCGCGGTGCGGCGCGGATCGACGACGACGAGCCGCGCGCCGGCTTTGACGCGATCCATCATGCGCAGGAACAGGATCGGGTGGCAGTCGGCCATGTTCGCCCCGATGACCAGGAACAGATCCGCGGCGTCGATGTCGTCGTAGCTGCCGGGCGGGCCGTCGGCGCCGAGCGACTGCTTGTATCCGGTGCCCGCGCTGGCCATGCACAACCGGGAGTTCGACTCGATGTTGATCGTCCGCAGGTAGCCCTTGGCCAGCTTGTTCGCGAGGTACTGGGCCTCGATGGACATCTGTCCGGAGACGTAGAGCGCGACGGCGTCGGGTCCGTGTTCGGCGGCGATCGCGGCGAAGCGCTCGGCGGCGAGGGCGACGGCGTCGTCGAGGGATACGGGCACCGGCTCGGCGGCCGGATCGGGACGGACCGTCGCGGTGATCTGCCGTCCGCCCGCCGCCAGCATGTCCGCCGTCGTCGAGCCCTTGGTGCACAGCCGTCCCCGGTTCGACGGATGCTCGTGCCGCCCGGTCGACTTCGTCACCTTTCCATCGGTGACGTGCAGGTCCATGCCGCATCCGACTCCGCAGTACCCGCACACCGTCGCCACGGCGGTCATCGCGCTCCTCTCGACCAGTTGATCCGCGGGGCTGGTCGCCCATGTGTGCGGGCACCGGCCACCCGGTTGCGCCCATGGTCGACAGTCCGTGTTTCGCGTCCGGCGGACGGTTGTTACGACGACGTCAACCAACCCGCGCCGCGATGGTGGGAGCGCGGTGAGGGATCGCGTGGCGTCGGCCGGTGCTCGTCGCCGCGGAACGGCGAAAACTGTCGCTGAGCGAAGCGACGCGACGACATAAGTCGCGTCGACCTGCTGAGCGACAGTTTTCGCCAAGGGGGCAAGGCGGCCGGTCGGGACCGTTCTGGAGTCTGTCGATATGAGGCCGTTCGCGACGTATATCGTCGCGTCGCCTCGCTCGCTGACAGGTTTCGCCGGCGTCGAGCCGGCGTCACCGGGCGTGACGCCGCTCAGCTCCGGTGGCGGCGCTCCACGTCGGCGCCGATGCGTCGCAGCGCCCGGAGAACGCGCTGGACGGCCGGTCGATCGGCCATGTCCGATGACACGAGTGCCGAGACGGTCCTTGTGGACGGGATGTCGCTGAGTGGGCGGAGCACCAGGCCGGTGTCGGTCGGGGTGGTGAATCTCGGCAGCACGGCGAGGCGCCGACCCGACGCCACGATCGATTCGATGAGCCGATCATCCCGGAATCGTTGTACGACGACAGGTGTCGTCGACGTGGCCTGCTCGATCGATTCGAGGACGGCGTCGAAGGGGTGACCGATCCACTCATAGGCGATGACGTCCTCGGACGTCACGGTTTTTTGGTCGGCGAGCTCGTGATCGGCGGTCATGGCGATGTCGAGGGGCTCGTCCGCCAGCCGGGTCGCAACGAATCCGTCGGTCTCGTCGGCGAGGCCGTGCACGATGACGATGTCGGCCATGACCTCGGCGAGCTCTGCCTCCGCGGGATCGTCGTCGCGCAACACCAGTTCGATCGCGGTGTCGGCGAGGTCGCCCAGGATGCCGGCGAACAGGAACGTCGCCGCGCTCGGCGGCGCGGTGATCGACACCGTTCCGGTGGGCCCGGCGACAAGATCGTCCCAGCCCGCCTGGACGCGTTCGAGGGCCGCGACCATCGCCGCGCCGCTGTCGGCCAGCAGCCGCCCGGCCTCGGTGAGCCGCAGGCCGCGTTCCACGGGCTCGAACAGCGCGGCGCCGAACTCTCGCTGCGCCGCTCGGAGTTGCTGGGAGACGGCCGACGGCGTGAGGTGCGTGGCGTTGGCGACCCCGGTGATGCTGCCGCGCTCGGCGAGTTCCCGCAGCAAGTCGACGTAGCGTGGATCCACGCCGCGACAGTACATCGTCGGTATCGGCGATCCCTGTCGTTCTCGAGTGGCGGCACGCCGGCCGGGTCGGGCGTCAGGATCCGAGCCGCGCCTGCAGTCCCCGCCGCACCGTCGGCCACTCCGCCGCGATGATCGAGAAGACGACGGTGTCGCGCAGCATCCCGTCGTCGGAGACCGAGTGGCTGCGCAGGACGCCGTCCTGCTTGGCGCCGAGGCGTGCGATGGCGGTGCGCGACTGGTGGTTGTGCCAGTGCGTCCGGAACTCGACGGCGATGCAGTTCAGCTCCTCGAACGCGCGGGTGAGCAGCAGGAGCTTGGCCGCCGGGTTGATCCCCCGTCCCTGTGCCGCGCGGGCCAGCCACGTCGACCCGATCTCGAGCCGCCGGTTGGCGGCATCGATGTTCATGTAGGTCGTCATCCCGACGGCGCGGCCGGTCGCCGGGTCGACGATCGCCCACGGCGCCATCAGGCCGGCGGCCTGCAGAGACAACCGGCGCTCGATCTCCGCGGCCGTGCCTTCGGGCGACGGGATGGCCGTGTACCAGGTCCGCCACAGCTCGCCGGCCGAGGCCGCCTCGGCGAGGTCGTCATGATGACGCGTGCTCAGCGCCTCCAGCACCACCTGGTCATGACGCAACTCCGGCGTCGACGCGAAATCCACGGATCAGGACTCTGCCGGATGTCGACGGTCCGGGTCAACCGATCAGGCGTCAGCGGTCGGTCTCGACGCCGTCGTGTCGTACGCCGGCATCGCCCAGCCGGCGAGGACGCGCATGGCCTCATCCGTCGCCGATCCGGGCTCGACGGTGTAGACGAGCATCACCAGGCCGGGATCGGTGGAGAGCTCGAACGACTCATAGCCGAATTCGAGGTCGCCGACCACGGAATGCGTCAGGAGTTTTGCTCCGGATCGGTACCGGAACACGTCGTGCGCGGCCCACAGTCCGCGGAACTCCTCGCATTGCGTCGACAGGGTTCCGATGACCTCGATCAGGGCCTTGTCGTACGGATCCTGCGCGCTCGCGGCGTGCAGCAGGGCGACGACATTGCGTTTGGCGGTGGTGAAGTCGCGATGGAATCGCCGGGCGCGCGCGTCGAGAAAGAGGTAATGGGCGTAATTGTAGCGGTCGCGCGATCCGTCCTGGGGGAGTGAATACAGCGCGCGCCCGATCCGGTTCGACGCGAGCCGGTCGAGGCGCGCGTTCTGAACGAACGCGGGCGACGTGATGGAATCGAGAACCCGCTGGGTTCCGGGCCGGACCGTCGCACGATCCACCGATCGCCGACGCGGCGCGCGACGCTGTGTGATCCGGACGAGATCGAACAGGTGGTCGCGCTCGTCGTCGTCGAGCTGCAATGCGCGAGCGATGGCCTCGAGAACCTCGCGGGACGCCCCGGCGACCTTGCCCCGCTCAAGGCGGCCGTAGTAGTCGGCGCTGACGCCGGCCAGGTCGGCGACCTCCTCACGCCGCAGACCGGGGACGCGTCGGGCGCCGCCATGCGTCGGGACTCCCGCCTCCTCCGGGCTGAGTCTCGCGCGCCTGGAGGTGAGGAAGTCGCTGATCGCCGCCCGGGAATCCATGAGACGTCAGTACCAGGACGGTCCGGCATCCGTGTAGCCGGATTCCAGGTCGGCGACCTCCTCGTCCGACAACCGGATTCCGATCGCCTCGACGGCCTGTTCCAGATGGTGCGGTTTCGTCGCGCCGACGATGGGTGCCGAGACGAGTGGATTGCGCAGTACCCAGGCCAGGGCGATCTGCGCCATGCCGACCCCGCGTGCCTCGGCGACTCGCTGAACGGCGTCGATGACCGGCTTGTCGGCGGGACTGTCGAAAGCCTGCACCACATGGTCGGTGGCCGAGCGCGGGCTCTGTTCGCCCGCGGGGCGCGCCAGCCGTCCCTTTCCGTTCGGCGAATAGGGGACGAGGCCGACTCCCATGTCGCCGCACATCGCCATGAGTTCCCGCTCGTCCTGGCGGCGCAGCAGATTGTATTGATTCTGCATCGAGACGAAACGCGTCCATCCGCCGAGGTCGGCCGCATGTTGCAGCTTGGCGAACTGCCAGGCGTACATCGACGACGCGCCGATGTACCGCACCTTTCCGGCTTTGATGACGTCGTGCAGCACCTCCATCGTCTCTTCCACGGGGACGTCGGGATCGAAGCGGTGGATCTGATACAGATCGATGTAGTCGGTGCCGAGTCGTGTCAGCGATGCGTCGATCTGCTCGAGAATCGCCTTGCGCGACAGGCCTGCGCCGCCCGGGCCGTCATGCATCCGGCCCCAGACCTTCGTCGCGAGCACGATGTCCTCACGGCGGGAGAATCGGGTGATCGCGCGTCCCACGATCTCTTCCGACGTGCCGGCTTGATAGGCGTTCGCGGTGTCCCAGAAGGTGATTCCGAGTTCGACGGCCTGACGGAAGAACGGTGCGGCCTGCTCCTCGGGAAACGCCCAGGAATGGGCGTTCGGTGCGGTGGGATCGCCATAGCTCATGCAACCCAGGGCAAGCCGGCTCACCTTCATTCCGGTTCGTCCCAGCCGGACGTGTTCCATGTCGCTCTCCTCGTGGTCGGTCGGTTCGGCGAACTCGCGGATCACCGGCCTTTGACGCTAGGCGCCCCCCGACGCGCCGGAACAGGACCTGTCAGGCCACCCCGTGAGCAGCCGGTTCAGACGCGCAACTCGACGTCGGCCCGTTCGTGCACGACGCCGTTGATCTGCAGCGCGATGCCGTGCCGGCCGCCGTAGTACCGCCGCGTCGAGATCTCACGGAAGGGATGCGCGCCGGTGACGACGGCCCGCTCGCCCGCCGCGAGCCGACGACGGGTCAGCTTGAAGACCTTCGTCCGGTCGACGCCGCGGGCGTCCGGGAAGAACAGGACGTAGTCGATGACGAGGTCGGTGTCCGCCGCACCGCGGTTCTCGATCGTCGCCTCGAAGGCCGCCCGTTCGCCGAGTCTCACGAGGGCAGGCGAGATCAGCAGGGGAGTCGCGATGACGTCCGCGGGCGGAAATCCGAGCAGTTCCAGAGCGCCGGGATGCCCACGTTTGACGAGCGTCCGCAGCGCGTGCCGCGCGGTGCTCGCCGAGTGCGCTTCGTCCCCGAACCAGCTCCGGACCGTCTCCACGGCGAATTCGGGATGGTTGCGGCTGTGGTCGTTGAGGTGGTTGGCGACGGATCGGGCGACGTAGTCCTCCGGATCGTCGTGGAGGGCGTCGAGGATCGGCGCGGTCGTCCGCGGGTCGGCCGCGACGGCGGGCAGCCGCTCGGCCCAGGGCAGGAACGGCCGGCTGCCCTCGGAGGCGAGGCGGCGGACGTGCGCGTCGGGATCGGTCGTCCACTCCGTCATGACGGCCAACGCCCGGTGCAGGTCACGATGCAGCATCGGCCGGATGGCGAACTCCGAGGTCAGCCCCGGCGTCAGTTCCTTGTGCAGACGCATGGCGTCGTCGAAGGCGTGGGTCGTGCCGTCCTCGAGTGCCGTCGTCGTGACGGCCAGACCCGCCGGCCAGATGAGCCAGCCCCGGAATTCAGGACGATCGTTCGCCCGCCGGATCACCTCGGCCAGCCGCCGGTGGTCGCCGTCGAGGTCGGTGACGATCCCCGCCGCGAGCGCCCGCGCTCGTGCGCCCAGCGACAGCGTGTCGAGCGCGGCCGCGGCGCTGCGCGTCGCGGCGAAGGTGTTGCCCGGGTCTGCCGCGGACAGCTCCGCGACGAGGTCACCCGCGACCCGCGGGCCCAGCAGTTCGTCGGCCGTGGGCATCGGTCACCGCGCTTCGTCGTATCGGGACGTTCGTCCGGACGTCGGCCGTCGATGACCGGCGGACAGGAGTACGCCGAGGGTGGTTCCGATGCCCAGACCCACGCAGATGACGGCCGCCTGCAGGAAGTACGGCCACCCGGAGCTGTGGTACAGCTCGACGACGACCCCTTGGTAGACGGTCAGACCCGGCAGCAACGCGCCCGTGATGCCGAGCAGGGCGAGGGCCGGTGCGGGATAGGAGAGCCGCGGCGCCCAGAGTCCGGCGCCGAGGCCGAGGACGACCGACGACGTCGTGGCGGCCCAGCCCGAGTCCATGCCGATGACGTGCAGCAGCGTCTGATTGCAGATGGCGGTGAGTCCGCCAATGACCGCGGCCGGAAGCAACAGGGCCCGGCCGCCGCCGTTGGCCATCGCGTTGGCGATGGCGCCGATCATCGAGAACATGACTCCCAGAGGCACTGCCAGATTCGGCAGGTCGACGCCGATCGGCATCCCGAGGTCGATCCCGCGGCTCAGCGACATCACCACGGCGACGCCGACGGCCAGCCCGACGAGGCCGAGCGCGAGTTGCATCCCCCGTGCGACGGCCGCGAGCCGATGCCCGGTCACCGCGTCCACGACGGTCGAGACGAGGATCGGCAGCGGGATCAGCAGCATCCAGGCGACCGCGGCGGCCGCGGCCGATCCGGGCCAGTCGACGATCCCCATGCCGTGCGCCGCCCAGGTCACGACGCTAGCGACGACGGCCTGCAGGGCCGTCAGGTAGAGCTTCGGGATCGCGAATCGAGCGCTGAGCAGGCCCGTGATCGAGACGCCGAGCTGCGCGGCTGCCGCGACGCCGGCGATGACCGGTCGTCCGCCGACCTGGATCGCGATGCAGAAGGCGAGGATGGTCATGCCGAGCATCGGCCACCACCATCGGTGGGTCGCATGCGTGGCCGTGTCGACCAGACGTCGCGCATCGGCGGGCTCGACCGAACCGGTGGCGATCGTGCGTGCCGCCGCGTCGAGGCGTTTCATCGCCTCGCAGTCGATCGCGTCGATCACCTCGACGGTGCCGGTCCGGCTCGCGGCCTCGACGCCGTCGTCGCGGACGCATTCGATGGTCACCGTCTGCCCGATGCATACGACGGTCACGTCGTGCAGCCCGAACCCGATCGCGGCGTCATGGACGATCGCGATCGTCTCGGCGGTGGAGCGCCCGGCCTCGATCTGCCCGAGCGCGAGATGAAGCAGGGCGTCGAGGCGCGCCCACACGGGGTCGGTCACCGGGGCTGGCTCCCATCGTCGGCGTCGAACATCGATTTGATCATGCCCGAACTGCGGGCCAGACTCGGCGCAGGAAATCGGCGCTCGCGGCGATGTCGAAGTCGCTCAGGTGCTGCATGACCTCGACCGAGAGGGTGTCGTCGTAGCCGATGGCGGCCAGCTGTCTGGCGAACTCCGGGTAGTCGTAGGAGCCGGCGCCGGGGCGCTGCCGGCCGGAGTCGGCCACTTGCACGTGAACGATCCAGTCGCCGTAGGTGCCGATCTCCGCAAGCGGCGCCCGCTCCTCGTCGAGGTGGTAGAAGTCGACCGCGACCCCGATGGAGTCATGGTCGACCTCGGCCGCGTACCCGGCTGCTTCCGCCAGGGTCCGGACGATGTTGGCCTCCTTGATGTTCTGCGGTCACGTTCCATGAACGCAACCACCTCCGCAACCGCTCGATGGTGCGCCTCCCCGATCAGCGCCTGCACGCCGGCATCCGCAACGGCCCACGACACGCTCGCGGACTTCGGGATCGAGAAGGTGAAGTCGAAGCCTGCCACCGCACGCCGTGTGCTGCGGGCAGTCTCCTCGGCAGCGATCTGTGCGACAGCCTCGCCCTTGGCGCCAGGTGTCATCGTCGGTTCGAGGTCGGCGATCCTCGCCTCGATGCGCTCGTCCTGGCTCTTGTAGGTCGGGAACGCTCGACCGAACGGTTGGTCGTTGATCGGATCATGGCCAGTCCCCATCAGTAGCTGGAGTTGGTGTTCCGATACTCGGTCGCCCACCTGAATCTCGTCCTTTCCGAGGGCCGCTACGCCCGCGCCGTGCCAGCGGCCAGGCGGCGTGCCTTCTTCCATGTAGTAGCGAGTGAGCGGCGTCGAGAGGGGCCTAATCCCCGTCGGCCGCCGCGACCGTCTTGAGCAGGTACTCGTAGCCGTCACCCGCTGACATCACGCGCATCGAAACTGTCATGCTCGCCTCCGCTCCTGCGGGCAGGTGAGCACCAGCACCCGGTGAGGTGCCCCACGTTTTCCGGACAGGGGCCCCAATAGACTGGGGTTGGACCTGATCGGAGAAGTGGATGGTTGCACGGCGTGGAAAGTATTCTCCCGAGTTTCGGGAAGCGGCGGTTCGGGAGGTGGTCGATCGTTCGCGGTCGATTGCTGATGTCGCGCGGGAGTTGGGGTGGTTGAGCAGACTCTGGGGAACTGGGTGAAAGCGTTCCGTTCGGTGCATCCGGTGGTGGAGCCGGAGTTCACGATCTCGGAACGGGCGCGGTTGAAAGAGTTGGAGCGTGAGGTCCGGGAACTGCGGATGGAGAATGAGTTCCTGGGAAAAGCGACGGCCTTCTTGGCCCGGAAGTCCCGGTGACTCGGAGATACGAGTTCATCGCGAGCGAAGAAGGCCGTTATCCGGTGGTGTTGATGTGTCGGTGGATGAAGGTGTCCCGGTCCGGATATTACGAGTGGGTGAGCCGGCGGCCGTCGAAGCGGGACGAGTGGCGGAGTCGACTCGAAGCGTTGATCGGGTTCGTGTTCTCTTTTTCCAACGGCACGTACGGCTATCGACGGGTGCATGCGCAGTTGGTGGGGTGGGGGCATGTCGTCGATGACGAGACGGTTCGTCAGACCATGTGTGAACTGGGGCTGCAGCCGTGTCAGCCACGCCCGTGGCGGCCGGTCACGACGGTGGCCGGCGACGCAGACGGGCTTGTCGACCTGCTCCGACGTGACTTCACTTCTGATGCCCCGGGGCATAAGCTGGTCGGTGACATCACATATATCCGTACCGGTGAAGGCTGGTTGTATCTGGCGACGGTGCTGGATTGTTTCTCGAAGAAGGTGGTCGGGTATGCGATGGCGGATCATCTACGTACAGAGTTGATCACGGATGGGTTGGAGATGGCGTGCGTAACGAGGCGATAATTGCTGGTGTCACGATCTTCCGTTCTGATCGCGGTTGTCAGCATACGTCGCAGGTGTTCGCTGACTTCACCTGGGATAAAGGGATCACGCGGTCGGTCGGCCGGGCCGGTGTGTGTTACGACAACGCGTGGGCTGAATCGTTCAACGGGACGCTGAAGAATGAGCGGGTGAATCGAACCGTGTACCCGACGCGGGAACACGCACGGATTGACATCGTCCGCTACATCGAGTCACGCTACAATCAGATTCGACTTCATTCCGCGCTCGATTGTCGGACGCCGAACGAGGTCGAAGCGAAATGGTTGAGTAGTCAGCGGGCGGCGTAACGAGAAAACGCAAGATTCCCTGTCCGGAAAACACCGGGCACCTTAGGGCATGATCGTTGCGCTCGTACTCGACTCACCAGTCCTCGACTGGACCGAAGTTATCAAGTCCAACTGCGCCCGAGGCGGATTGCCCCCAGTGGCCGGCCACCTCGCGGCCCCGTGGCCCACCCTCACGCCACTGGCTCGCGCCGTCGGGTTGCTGGGCCGTATCCCATTTCGCTCCTTCGACTGGACATCCCGATTCGCTCCTTCGACTGGACATCCCGAGCCGCAGACCTCACCACGCCGACCCTGATCCTCCACGGCACTCGAGACGACTCCGTGCCCCTCCGGCTCTCACAAGCACTCCGAGAAGCACGCCCGGACCTCGTCGAGTTGGGGACCTTCGACGCCGGCCACACCCTGTGCTGGAACGCCGACCACGACCGGTGGCGGAAGACAGTTACCACGTGGCTCAAGACGCACGTCCGGCGTTGATCGAACGGCCAGAGTCGCGGCTCTCGGCACCCATCTCGTTCGGCCACGCCCGGAGAAACCCAGTTCAAGCCGTACCTCCGCCGGTATTATCGTGAGTGTTGGCCTGCCTGGGCCATTGAGCGAGGGAGGACCAACGTGGCTGAGCCGTGGCTGTCCGCAGACGACATCGCCGCCCACCTCGGGGTCACCAAAGACGCCGTCTACACCTGGATTGCCGAGAAGGCCTGCCCGCCCACAAGGTCGGACGCCTCTGGAAGTTCCAGGCCAGCGAGATCGACGACTGGGTGCGCGCGGGCGCAGCGGCCAGCGACGACAGACCGCTCAGCGGCCCACGCAAATGTCAGCGGTCGCCCTACGATCATGACGACGAGCACGGGAAGGGGAGACGATGACGCTGAGTGAAGCCCATCGATTGGTGAAGTCCAAGCAGCGCGTTGCCGAAGCTGGTCAAGTTCGCCATCCGCATTCCAGCGTTCATGTACCTGACTGACTTCCGCGAGAACACCCTTCAGGACGTCATCACCAAACTCGAACCGGGCCTGTTCCGTACCGTGACCGGGCTGACCGTCGAGGACTTCCATCTGCTCGTGAACCTCGGCGTCTTCAACGCGACCCACATGAACCAAGCCGTCTTCGCCTTCCGCCGCTACGAAGACTCGTCCCTGTCCTACACCGGCATTGAGTCCTACAAGGGTCTGCGGCACTACGGCCTCTACGACACCGTGGTCGCCGTTGATGATGACGCCATCGCCTGAGCATCTGTCCACCTGACCGAGAGAGAGTCCACATGTCCTTTCAGACCCCGCGCAGCATCGAGGAGATGCTGACCGCTATTCACCGGCGCGAGTACCTGATGCCGGCGATTCAGCGCGAGTTCGTGTGGGGTGCCGACCAGATCACCAAGCTCGTCGGATTTTGATCATGCCAGACCGCGACCTGGACTTGGATCGAATCGCGGCTACCTCCGCGCAGGCGTTCATTTCTCTCACCAGCATTGGTGTGGTGGGTGACCACCTGGAAGTATTCGGTGTGACGTTCGCCGGAGAGTTGCGGCACCGTTGGCACGACGGTCATTGGAGCGCTTGGACGAAGATGCCAGTGCCACACGGCACTCAGGCAGCGCACGTCGGGGCCGCCGCGCATGGTCGCTACGTCGACCTATTCCTAGTCACTTCAAGTGGGCAACTCTTTCACCGGTGGTGGGGGGAATCTGTTGGCTGGAGCGCGTGGAGCGACTGGGGTGGTGGCTTCACCGGGCCGATTGCAGTTGCCAGCGGAGGTGAGGGACACAATGAGCTTTGGCTCCGAAGAGGCGGAACTGTAATCCACAAGTGGCTCACGGACGGGACATGGTCCGACTGGCATGAGTTCGTTTAGCACGGCCAGCCCCAGACCTCAACCCATCACCGCATCCGGAATCATGAAGGAGACCCACTCGATGAGCTCGCACCCGCTGATCAGGGCTCCGTTGCCGTCGGCATCCAGTGGAAATGGGGTGACTGATGCGCATCTTGTGGTACTCGCTAAGCAGATGGTTCAGCCCTTCGGCTGAGAAGGTCGAGGTCATCGACTTACTTCCCTCCATGAGCGATGAGGAACTTGCTGGCTTCGCGTCAGCGCCGTTCTCGTTCTTTTTCGAGCCGACACCCCATTCACAGATAAACGACTACGACCCCGTTGAGATGGCCCGCCGCTTGAGTGCAGTGAGCGCGTCGGGTCCGTGCCGCGTGGTCGCGTTCGTCAGCCATCCAGCCCCGGAGCCGTACGAAGCACAGTGCGCGTTCGCATCGCAGGTCGGGCACATCCTCGGCGTTCCACCTGAGGTGCATCGAGTCGCAGTCCCGGGTCGCCCCGGTAGCAACAATGGCTCGGCAAAGAAGATCACGAGGAGTGATAGGCGGACTCAAGACGTCGATCTCGGTCCCAAGGTCGACTGGCAACGGGCTCTTGACGCCGCGGCGGCTAACAACGGAGCAGGAGAGCCGGTACCCGATCAGGCTCAGCTGCTCGTTGAGTCGTACGTGTACCCCCGGCGCGGTGGGCCTCGGTTCAACCCAACCCAGAGGGGGTTGCTCTACTTCGCCGCGACCGGCGAGATCAGCGTGATCGCCGAGGAGGTCGCGGAGGCGCTGTCTGTACAGCTGGTCACCGCCCAACGTGCGATCCTGGGCATCGCGAATAGTATAGGCCAGGATGGCAACGGGCGGCGTTCGCCGGAGGTCGTGGGGCGGGTGGTTGCTCAATACCGTTGGTTCCTGAGCTACAACGAGCCCTAGGCGCAAGGCTTCGGCAGCGACGGAGTTGTGTCGTTGAGCGACATAGCACGTAGCCGCGAGCGCCACCAGACTTGGAGCGTGACAACTCATACTCTCCCAGCCAAGCAGCATCCGCACCATTCCTCGGTCGGCCAAGACGCCGACCTCCCCATCATCACCGTCGAAGCCATCGAGATCGATGAGCCCCTCGCACCGTGGCCAGCCCGCCGCGTGGACGAGGTTGGCGCCGAGATCAAGGTCTACAGCGGCTCCGCCGTCCCTGCCTCCAGCGCTCCAGTACTCCCGGCCACCATGGACCTGAGTGTCATCCGGCACGCCGTGGAAGAGGCGCAGCGCGGCACATCGGATCTGGGTGTCTACGTCGCACCGAACGGGGATGTCGCTACCCAGGGGCAGGCGCCGGGGGCCTCCGCGCGTCTCTCGACCGTGGTTGGCGACACCTTCTACATGCTGGATCTCAACGCCATCCAGCAGGCAACACTGGCGGCGCAGAGGAACGGCGGCCAGGCGGCGGACAAGGACAGGGTCTACGTCGATCAGAACGGCGAGGTCATGCTCGGAAGCGACGTGGGCGACCCCTCGCGCGCCGCCGAGGTAGTTGGGGACATATTCTTCGCGCGCGACCTCTTGGCCGAAGCGCGGGCCATTGCCAAGATGCCACCCAGCGTGAAGGTCAGCGACGGCACCTACGAGGGCTACTCCTACTCGATCACCAACCGCTTCGGGGACAAGTACGACCTGTTCATCTATTACCACCCGACCTACAGCGTGTACAGGGTCGCGCTCGTATCGCCCAGGCTCGGAGGCGAATTGGACGTCCACGGCGGCCACCTATACTCCGACGGCACGCTTTGCCTTACAAAGCGGCATGGCTCGGGTTACCCGTCGATGGAGGAGACGTACGCCAAGTCTGCTCTCTGGACGCTGGGGGCGAGTCTCTATCGCAGAGGCTACGGCTTCCAGTTCAATATCGGTCAGGACGGCGCTAGCCGTGCGTGAGGCCATCTTCCACGACAGTGTCATCGAGTTGATCGGCGATGAGATCGCCGCATTCCAGCCTGAGCGCGGCGGCATCTTGCTCGGGCCCATCGGGATACCTGTAGTCTCCGAGTTTATCCCTGACCCGGATGCAGCCACCACGGGCACTACCTACTCACCTTCACGTCAGGTTGGAACGAAGGTGACCGAAGCCACCAAGGGGAACATTGAAGTCAAGGGGATCATCCACAGCCATCCTGGCTCGATGGACCACCCATCGAGTGGCGATCGGTGCTCTTTTGGGAACTGGATGCAACGGATGCCCTGGATGCCGTTCCTGGTCGCACCAATCGTGACGGTCGGTCCCCAGAGTCGCCCTGGCGCGCGCCACAAGTTGGCGCTTGCCAACGGTGAAATCTCGGTATTTATCGCAGAGAAGCGTATCAACAACCAGATCGCCCTGATCGAAGCAATCCCTCGAGTTTTGCCGCTGGCACAGGTCGTTGCGGAAGTCCGTACCTTCTACAACGCGCAACCAAGCCATTCTCCCATCGCCTATGTACCTGTAGACGGTCACCCGTACGCAAGCACTACGTTGACTGCTCCCGACGGCCGTCCGATCTCGCTGCTGGTGCCCTACACTTATCCCGTCCAGCCACCGTTGATTCTGGCGCCCGCTGGAAAACGTAGTCGATTCGGCCGGACTCCGGAAGAGACCGCCGCTTTGCCCTTGACGTGGGACATGAACATCCCCGAAGGGCAGCGCCTCAGCCGGGCCCTCGAAGGGCTATCCAGCCGGGATGGTGCGCATCGCATGCGCCGGGGACGGGAAACTTCACCGAGGCAATCTCGCTCCGCGTCACGCGTAGAACTGGCCACTCCTACAGCGGTCGGCGCATCTTCCGACGCCGTACGCGCGGGCTTGCGCGCCCGGCTCGACGGGTCTATCTCATCCTCTGTCCGAGACACTACGGTGCTCGTTGTGGGGCTCGGCTCTGGTGGCTCACAGACAGTGGAGGCCCTTGCCCGCTCGTCAGTTGAAAAGTTCGTGGTGGTCGATCCGGATTCCGTCGAGGCCGCCAACCTGTCGCGGTCGACCTACGATGCTGAGGACATCGGTTCCGCCAAGTGCGCGGCGATTGCTCGCCGGGTGCAGGCGATCAACCCCGGCGCCACCGTGGTAACCCACCAGAACACTCTCGATGACTTCGACCCTGACGCCCTCGCAGCACTGGTGGATAGCGTCGAGTATGTGGTCGCTGCTACCGACGATCCAGACGCGCAGTATCGCCTCAACCACGTCGCATGGGAACGCGGCCGACCGGCGGTGTTCGCCGGCGTGTACGAGCGGGGAGCGGCGGGTGAGATCATCTATACGATCCCTGGCGTCACCTCCTGCTTCCGGTGTGCGACGGCCGGGCGACGCGGTGGCCGGCGAGGAATGGCGGCCCTCAACTATGGAACGGGGAAACTCGTCGCGGAGCCTGCGCTCGGGGCTGACATCACCCACGTCGTATCGGCATCGGCGAAGGTGATTTTAGGCCTTATCGAACTCTCAGACCCGGCAGCTCACCAGAACAGTGCAGCGTCGATGGTGGCAACTGCGGCCGGATCCGGGCGCAACTATCTCCAGATGTCGATGATCCCGGACTACGACTACTTCCCTCGCGTGTTCGAGGGAGTCCGGGGACAGCATGCCTATCAGTCCGTCTGGCTAGAGACCAGATCGGCTCCTGATTGCCCTACCTGCGGTGAGCATCCGACGTCCGACGCCGTCGACGTACCGGTTAACATCGCAATGCTCGCTCGTGTTGATAGCCAAGAGAGCGCAAGCAATATCGCCAACTCGCTCGACACCGTTGTTGTCACCGAAGAGACCTTGGAGCAGTAGTGATTATCCGCCACACAACGACCATTCCCGCCCAGAGGCGGCACCACATGACGCGCCAGTCCACCGTGATCGGCGATACCTTCTACTTCGGACCCGGCTCCAGTGCTCCTTCAGGAGACGAGGACGAGAGTGACGGCGAGCGTTCAAGTCTTCCATGGTGCCTGACCGCTTGGAGTCCAAGTTCGGAACAAGTCCGATCACTTTCAAACCGCGATCTGATCGTTGCTGCAGAGATGTTTGAGCCTGCTGGAATAGAAAGGGATGACGGCGGGATATCACAGCCGCGGTTTCGTGAAACGGTTACCAAGGCGGAGCAGCAGAATCAGCAGATGCAGCAAGTTCTGAACTCGGAGTCAGATCGCTTTGTTGTCGTCCCTGACGACTCCGACCGGACATGGCTGAATCTATTTCGGGAGATCCTTGCGCGATACCACGCGAATCCTGAGCTGATTATGAGCTCAGAAAGGTGTCGGCGGTATGCCATATGGGGGTATGAGGTCGGGGAGTTGGATCATCGCTGGATCGAGATATTGGATGGGCCTTCGGGCGGATTCGTGATGCATCTAGTCCGGCGCCCCGCCGCGATGATGAGCTCACACTTACTCTTTGTTTCAGAGGGTAATGTGGCAATAGGAGATTGCGAAGATATCGCGGATGAATCTCAACTCGAAGAGCCCGTCTCCAGTGCGCTCAGCTGTTGCAGGATCGCCCGACCCTACCGTCCCACTATTGACAGGCTAGAGAACTATGAGCCTCTAGGTAACTGGTCAAGTTATGACCTCATCGAGGCCTTCCAGAGAATGGAACCACATGAAGGCACCGCGGTCCTGGACAGGGAGGTTGTTCCAACGGAGCCCGCCCATATGGCCATTGCGCTCGCGCTTTTTCGAGAAATTGCCGTTCGCGTCAGCCAAAATGACGCGAGAATTCTCGGCAACCTCTGGGGCAATTGGCGCTACTGGCGTGATGCTGGTGATGAGCTCCGCGCCTTGGGCGCCGAAGGTGATGCTGGTGATGCTGGTGATGAGGTCCGCGCCTTAGGCGGTGAGGGCGTTGCTGGAGTCGTGCACCGACGCATTGACCTCGCAGAAATTACGAGGCTCGTTCAGGCGCGACTGATGAAGGAGCGGGAGACGAGCGCCGAGACCAGTGCCGATCCAACGGTCCCCGAGGAACCACGATGACTGGCTCGCAGCTTGTTGACCCCGCCGACGATCCGCGACGTATCCGAATCGACGCGTGGGAGAGCCCGGTCCTAGCGCTGCCAGCGAGTGTCTCGGGATCAGATGGCGTGGCCGTGCAAGTGCTAGAAGTGCAGCAACGCGTCCACGAAGCGCTCACCATCGAGTTGGCTAGCTTGCGCATTGGCGAGGGTATGCGCGTGGTAACGGCTTTTGGCGCCAACAAGTGCGAGGCTGCCGTCTATCGCACAGGGATCCTGCCAACTGCTCCGTCAACCCAACTGGGCAGTGTCGTCGGGATCGGTGCGTGGGAGCGCGCCGCGACGCCTCTACCTGCCATCGGGGGAAACCTAGTTGTCGGAGTGGTCCCGACAGACGCATCTGGCATGCCGGTACCGTGGGGCAGATTTGACTCGGCGACAGGAACTGATGGGACTCCGACCCCTGGAATCTGGACACGCTTGGTTGACCGGCTCACGTACAGTCCGCACCAGGTAGCAGTCGTCGTAGAGGTAGTCCGCGTCGACCTTCCGACGTTGTCCCAGGAGATGCTCATCCGCGGGTTGGAGTCCAGGTCGCGGCAGCGAACCGAGCAGAGGCAACGCCGACGTGATAATGCACCAACCGGGCCAGCCCCTTCCACAGGGCCCAATCCGGTCGGAGACTACGTAATGTCGGTTGGGGTCGTGGGGGACTTCGCAGCGATCGCTAGCGCGTGGCGCGCCGAGACTGGCTACTCGATCCGGCGTGCCATTGAAGTGCCGATGCCCACGGTCAGCAGGCAGATGGTCTCGCTCGTGACCGCGCCAGTAGCGGCACGTTGGTTTCCCTTCCCGGTTCTCAGCGCACACTCGACTGTCCCCGTCCGCCGCTTCCGCCCGCGTTCAACCCCGGTCACGCTGCCGCTTGTGGACGAAAGCGCGGTCGTTGTCGCACGCACCGACGCAGGTGCGGCCGTCGGTTTCGACGCCGAATCCGTGAACAGAAACCTGCTAGTGGTCGGTGACATCGGCACAGGTAAGTCGACTACGACGATGTCGATGCTCACCGACCTGTGGGACAACCACGGCATCCCTTGGCTTGTCATCGATCCGCTCAAGTACGAATACGCGCGGTTGCGCGTAGCCCCTGCTCCTGACGATCAGCGGCAGACAACCCCTGTCCGGCACCTGCGCCTGGGTGAGACCCCCATCAACCCACTAGCTGTCCCAGACGGTGTCAACCCGTTGGCCTTCGCCTCGGCGATGGCCCAGGCGTTCTCATCCACTTCCGCGCTGGGAGAAGCATTTCCCCTGGGTGACCAGATCGCACGAGCCGCGTTCAATGAGTTGTACGCCAATCGCCAAGCAACAGATCACTCTCCAACGTTCGCCGACCTCGAAGCCGCGTTGATGGCGGCAAGCCACCAGGACGGCATGACGGGTGAGACAGCCAACAACATCAGAACCTCGTTGCTTGGACGACTCCGAGCCATCACATCCGGTGCTGCTGGCGACGTGTTCGCCGGTGGCCCGCGCGCGGGCATCGACTGGCACGCCCTGAGCAGCTTTCCAACCGTCATCACATTCCCGGCAGGCATTGGCCAGCAGGAAAAAGCCGTCATCTACGCACTACTCGTCGCCTCGCACTGGAGCTGGCGACTGGCGAACCCAACCTCCGGCCGTCACCTCATCGTCCTGGAGGAGGTGCATCAGGTATATGGGCGTTCGAACCCCATGGCCGCAGCCGTGCTCGACTCCCTGCTTGCGACGATGCGCTCGTCTGGGCAAGGCTACCTTGCGGTCACACAGACACCCCACCAGCTCGATGAACAGACACAGCGCCTCTTCCAGAACCTGGTGGCCCATCGCATCCGCCACACCGAAGGACTGGAAATGCTCCACGCCCTGGGCATCGCGTCTGCCGAAGTCCAAGACCTTGATGACGGTGAGGTTATCGCTCTGTTTCGTGAAACCTCGGGAGTCCGAGGTCGAGTCACGGCTCGAACGGGCGACGTAGGGTCCAGCAATCCAATGCTTCCACTCGGGTCCCACCGTGCGGATGAGTTCGCAGTGCCCGGCCCTTACATTCGCGGATGGTGCTCGGCATGTCCGCGACCGTGCGGAGGACGTACGTGGCTCAGCCTTGCACCTAGAGCAGCCGAGGCAGCGGACGCTGCCTTGGCTGGATCAGCCGACCTGCGTGCCGCAGCAACTGCCGCAGTGCGGGCGACCCGCGCAGCGTCCACGCTGGCTGCCGGCGCGCCGATAGAGAACAAGGCGGGCGTGTATTGCGCCTCTGCGCGCGGCCTGACGGTGGCGATGGGGGTCCGGCGCGCTACCGATGCGGCGGCGCGCACAGCGGTTGCCCATGTCCGCAATCTGGTCCTAGATGACTCGACATCAGAACGACACAGGAGAACGGAGACTTCATGAACGACTGGGTGAAAGGACCCTCGCCGCTTACGGAGCGGACTATCGACGTGTTTGAAGGCACCATCTGCGTGATTCTCCGCAATGGTGAAGTGTACGACGTGCGCGGGCCTGGTCGACATGGCGGTTTGATCCGTCTCCTCGATGAAGAGCGGCGGCTTCCCGTTTCAGGATCGCTAACAGTGCTCGCTTTCGAGCGAGCCCCGGCAGTCTCCCAAACAGTTAGAACATCTGCCCGTCTCATCGATGGTGCCACCGTGAAGGTGGAGATGCAGGCCGCCATCGTCCCCTTGTGGCAGAAGGATCCCGCAGCGGTCAAGGATGTTGTTCGCCGATACGGCGTGCAGCCGGCTCACATCCAGGAGATGGCGCAACTTGAACTGGAGGAGTCCTTGCGCGTTATGGCGAAGGAGTCACTGAGCACGCTGACACACGCACAGGTCCACGGCCGCGCAGACGCCCGAACACTGATGAAGCTTCCCGCGCCGACGGGGCTCCTCACTGTCGGCCGTCTCGTGTCCTGCTCGATCAGCCGTGACCCGCACGAAGAGGCGTCTCTGGCCGCCATGCGCGACGGAAGGCTGAACCAGCTCCGCGAAGCGCTAGAGGCGGGACTTGCGCGCCTACGCGCAACCAACCGCAACGAGGTAGAAACCATCCAGCGACGGGGCCAACTCGTAGGCAGGATGGAGACCGCGGCTGCTGAATTGGAGATCAACGCGACTGTCGCCAAGCTCCTTGGCATACCTGCGGTTGATGTTGCTTACCCCAACCAACGCGATGCGCGCCTTCAAGCACAGTACCGGACGGTCCGTGGGGTACTTGAGAACAACATGGACCTGTTGCCGTTGCTCGCTGACCCTGCTTACCGTGGTGCCACGGAGGGACTAACGGGCCTCATCTCGGGTCTGTTCCCCACACCTGGACACGCCTCAGCCCAGACTTCTAGACCTAATTTCCCGGCCGGGGCCGGGGCCGGGGCCGTTCCTAGGGGTCTTCCAAGTGCCCCAGCTGGTGAAGGCCCGATCCGGCTCCTTCGCCGCGCGTCCACGATTGGCCCCACTGGCCCGCTTGAGGTTCAGCTCATTGAAGGAAGACCTGATCGCATTGTCGGGGCAATCGACTCCGCTGGCCCTGACCGATTGATGATTGGCAACGACCCCGATCCCATTGATGTGGCTATGCGGGCACTTTCAGCGGCAGCAACTTGGTGCGGCGTCCAAGTAGGTGCCCGCATCGTCAGCCACAACCCCGGTAGGATCGCTCTGACCCGTGTCGAGGCCGGTCCACGTGATCCTCACGCTGATGTCGAGCTGGCACTCGGCGCATGGATTGTAGCCATCAATCGGCTTCTCGACGGCGCGGCAGTAGTGCACATCGACGCTGGCAACACACTAACCGTTTGAGCCAAAGTCCACAGGAGTACCAGATGTCTTCAATGAGTAACCCGTCAGGAAGTCGCGATGGAGGGGAGAAGGGAGAGGCGGCAACTGCCTCACTTGTCTCCGACGTTCTTGGCGGCGACCTGATCTATCAGCACGCACCTGGAGAATCTCCGCAGGGAATTGACCTTTCCTACCTTGACGACGGCGAGCTCCACGTCGCCGAGGTGAAGAGCATCATCGGAGATTGGCATCAACCGTCGACCGCTTCGACTGTCGATGGCCGACAAATGGATTCCCGCTGGGTAGCCGACCGCCTCGGGCGAATCGGGGTTGAAGCTGAGCCGGAAGATGTCGGGACAGAGGCAAACCAAGTCCAAACAGACCTCTTTCAAGTGGACTTCTCCGGTGACACCATCGCGCGCTTTGAGATTGGCGACGACGGCCGCCGCTCGGAGAACGCGCCGTCAGAGGTCTATTCACTCTCGGACGTACTGAACATCCATGAGGCCGCGAACGTTCCTGAGGCAGAGCCCGTGAGTGAGGAGACAGGGGAATCCGAGAACGAGTCAGATGCGGGGGAATCCGCCTCGTAGGGTGCCGTCGGGCCGTGGCGCTCCGCTCCCCACGGTCCATACTGAGGTGCCCGGTGTTTTCCAGACAGGGAGTCTTGTGTTTTCTCGTTACGCCGCCCGCTGACTACTCAACCATTTCGCTTCGACCTCGTTCGGCGTCCGACAATCGAGCGCGGAATGAAGTCGAATCTGATTGTAGCGTGACTCGATGTAGCGGACGATGTCAATCCGTGCGTGTT
>JBGANR010000015.1:0-137620 GCA_044222225.1 Mycobacteriaceae bacterium | reverse complement strand
CCCTCGCCGGCCTGAGCGACGAGCTCACCGTGCCCGTCGAGAACCTCCTGCCGCCCGACGTCCAGCGCCGGCTGGCGTGGGACGGCGTCGCCGATCCGTCGCCGGAGACGGTGACGGCCGCACTGACGTCGACGGCCGCGCGTCCCTGGCAGATCGAGCTGACCGCGGGGCCGCTGGCGGACGCGCTTCGCGCCGACTGACGTCCGCCACTCATTCCGTGCGGCGGCGACGAAGCGCGGGACGATGACGATGTGTGACCACGTCCTAGGTTCGAGTACATCGACGAGAACGACGCGCGGCATCAGGTACGACAAAGCCCCGCGGTGCCTAACTGGCTGAGCCAGACAGAGGACGGTTACCCGCGGGGCGATTTTTCTAGGATAGCAGGTACGACAGACGTCGTACCCGCGCTTGACGTCATGCAGGCGATGCAGTGGTTGAGTGGCCCACGGTATCGGCGCTACCTCGGTATCGCGGGTGAGAATCACGCTCTGGCGATGCAGACCTACCTGTGGAACTCGCGGGTGGCTGCCGCCGGGATCGTGGATGTCGGGCACCTGGAAGTCGCCGTGCGTAATGCCTACGACCGCGAGCTGACGCGGCGGTTCCGGATTGGGCCGTCGACCCGCAGTCGCCACTGTTCCATCTGGAGCAGGGCGTCCAGCGTGCCCGTGCGCAGCAGCGTCGCCGCAACCAGGTGAGTCTGGCCCGGATCACGGATGCCAAACGGGGGCTGAGTTCGGCCCCGACCCACGCGGAGGTCGTGGCGGCTCTGACGTTCGGGTTCTGGTCGAACCTGACTGTCGGCGAGCGGACGCCGACGCTCTGGAACCCGATGCTGCACCGAGCGTTCCCCAAGGGCACCGGGCGAGCAAGGGTGCATGATCTGGTGGCCCGAGTAGTGAGGTTCCGCAACAGGCTGGCGCACAATGAGGGCCTGACCAGCGCGACCGGCTTGTCCTGAATATCATGGGCTGATGCCCGGACCGTCGCGGCGCAGGTCGTGGCTACTGATGGATGCTCGGGGTCGGAGCCGAGCCGCACCAGAAGGTATCGGCTCGCTCAGCGCGACTCGTCGGCGTCCGCGACGACGTCGCGGAGCTCCCCGGACATGCCGGCCACCTCGGCGGTGATGCCCCGCGCGAGGTCCTGCGGCGTCAGTCCGAGCTCGGCGAGCACCTCGCCACGCGAGGCGTGTGCCAGGAAACGCTGCGCGATGCCGCGGTCGCGCTGCGGGACGTCGACGCCCTCGGCGCGCAGCCGCGTCGAGACCGCCGCGCCGACGCCGCCGGCGAGGCCGTTGTCCTCGAGCGTCACGACCATCCGGTGCGTCCGGGCGAGCCCGACGATCGAATCCGGCACCGGCAGCACCCAGCGCGGATCGACGACGGTGGCTCCGATGCCCTGCCGGCCCAGCCGCTCGGCCGTCGCGATCGCGAGCGACCCGAACGCGCCGACGGCGACGATCAGGACGTCCCGGCTCTCGTCCGATCCGGGCCGGCGCAACACGTCGACGCCGTCGGCGAGCCGCTCGACGGCACACAGATCCTCGGGAACCGGGCCCTTCGGGAAGCGCAGCAGCGTCGGGCCGTCGGAGACATCGAGCGCCTCGGCGAGCTCCTCGCGCAGCCGCGCGGCGTCGCGCGGGGCGGCCACGCGGAGCCCCGGGACGATGCCGGCGAGCGACAGATCCCACATCCCGTTGTGGGACGGCCCGTCGCTGCCGGTCACACCGGCCCTGTCGAGCACGATCGTCACCGGCTGCCGCAGCAGCGCGACATCCATGAGGAGCTGGTCGAAGGCGCGGTTGAGAAAGGTGGCGTAGATCGCGACGACCGGGTGCTTGCCGCCCAGCGCGAGGCCGGCCGCCGACGTCATCGCGTGCTGCTCGGCGATGCCGACGTCGAACAGCCGGTCCGGGAAGCGCTCGGCGAACGGCAGCAGTCCCGTCGGGCCGGGCATCGCCGCGGTGATGGCGACGACGTCCCGCCTGCGCGCGCCGTGCTCCACGATCGCCGCCGAGAACACCGACGTCCAATCCGGCTGCGACGCGGCCGCGCGCGGCTTGCCCGTCACGGGGTCGATGGCGCCCGTCGAGTGCATCTGGTCTTCGTCGTCGTTCTCCGCGTGCGCGTAGCCCATCCCCTTGCGGGTGACGGCGTGCACGATGACGGAGCCGCCGAACTCCTTGGCCTGCTCCAGCGCCTCGGTCATCGCGTCGAGATCATGGCCGTCGATGGGCCCGACGTACTTGAGCCCGAGATCCGAGAACATCACCTGCGGCGAGAGCAGGTCCTTGATCCCGGCCTTCATGCCGTGCATCGCCTTGTACAACGGCTCCCCGACCACCGGCACGCCCTCGACGCCGCCGCGGATCCGCCGCATCGCCCGCTCGTACGACGGGCGCAGCCGCAGCCCGCGCAGATGCCGGGCGAGGCCGCCGATGGTCGGCGCGTAGGAGCGCCCGTTGTCGTTGACGACGATGACGAGCGGGCGGTCGGCGTCGGCGATGTTGTTGAGCGCCTCCCAGCACATCCCGCCCGTCAACGCCCCGTCGCCGACGACGGCCACGACGTGCCGGTCGGCGCCGTCGAGCGCAAACGCCTTCGCCAGACCGTCCGCGTAGGACAGGGCCGCCGACGCGTGCGAGGACTCCACCCAGTCGTGCTCGGACTCGGCCCGCTCCTGATAGCCGGTGAGCCCGCCCTTCTGCCGCAGCCCGTCGAAGCCGTCACGCCGGCCGGTGACGATCTTGTGGACGTAACACTGATGCCCGGTGTCGAAGATGATCGCGTCGCGGGGCGAGTCGAAGACCGTGTGCAGCGCGAGCGTGAGCTCGACGACGCCGAGATTGGGCCCCAGGTGGCCGCCGGTGACGGCGACCTTCTCGATGAGGAACTCGCGGACCTCGGCCGCCAGTTCGATCCGCTGCCGCGGATCCAGTGCGCGCAGATCCTCCGGCGAGTTCACGGACCCCAGCAGACTCATGGCGGTCATTCTACGGATGGCCGATTCCGCGAGCTCCATCTGACGGACGGCCGATTCCGCGAGCTCCATCTGACGGACGGCCGATTCCGCGAGCTTCATCTACGGAGCGCGTCAACAGCGCCAGCGCCTCGACGTGATGGGTCAGCGGAAAGGCGTCGAACGCTTCGAGTCGCTGCAGGCGATAGCCGTGGCCCGCGTAGAGGGCCAGATCGCGGGCGAGGGCAGCCGGGTCGCAGCCGACGTGGACGATCCGCGACGGCTCGCCCGCGACGGCCGCGGCGACGCCGGGACGTCCGGCTCCCGCCCGCGGCGGATCGGCGATGACGACGTCCGGCGCCGCCAGCGTCGGCGCCACGGCCTCGACGCGTCCGGCGTGCAACCGCACCTCGGGCCGGTCCGCGTAGGCGTCCTCACCTGCGGCGACGGCGCCGGTGGCCCATTCGACGATGTCGATGCGGGCCGCTCCGGCGAGCCCCGCCGAGAGCGCCCCGACGCCGCCGTAGAGATCCCACACGCCGGCACCGCCGACGTCGCCGGCGAACTCGGCGACCGTCGCCGCATAGACGTCGGCGGCGGCGCGATGGGCCTGCCAGAAGCCGTCGACCGGAGCCGCGAACGGCCGTCCGGCGGCCGTCCGCACGGCGATCGGCTCGCCGAGCAGCGGTACGGGGTGCCCAGGCGGCGTCGCACGACGACGTTGCGCCCGAGCCCGAGCCTCCCGTCCGGACGCGTGCCGGCCGGGTGTGCGGCGCGCATCCGTCCGGTGGCCGCGGGAACGGGGTCGCGTCGTCTCCCGCAGCCCGACGGCGTGGACGTCCCCCGCCGCGTCCACGACGATCGCCACCTCGGTGACGTCGGACGGCGGCGTCAGCGACGGGGCGGCGGCCACGATCTCCGGTGCGAGCTGTGCGCAATCGACCCGCGGCACCACCTCGTGCGAGCGGGCCGGTCGCAGTCCGACGACACCGTCGGAGCAGGCCAGGACGGCTCGCGTCCGCCAGCCGACGTCACCGCCGGGCAGCGATCGGACCGCGCCGCCCCACGTGATCCCCGCCATCCGTTCGAGCAGATCGGCGAGCACGCGGGTCTTGAGCGCCCGCGCACCCTCGGCGGTGACGAAGGAGAGGTCGCAGCAGCCGGTCGGCTCGTGCCCGGCGTCGCCGGCGGCGGCCGGGCAGCGCGGCGACACCCGCTCGGGTGCCGGCGTCAGGACGTCGACGACGCGCGCCCGCCAGAACCGCTCGCGCTCCTCGGTCACCTCGGCGCGCACGGTCTCACCCGGCAACGCCCCGGACACGAGCACCGCACGACCGTCGATCCGGCCGACGCCCACACCGAGATGCCCCGGCGAGGTGACGTCGACCGTGACGAGCCGGGTCACCGGGGACGCCTCGTCGTCGACGTGGGCCGCGATCCCGGCGCCGACGCCTCTTGCCCGACGCCGCGGCGCAGCCCGCCGGGCGCCTGATAATCGACGTCCTTCTTGCGCCGCTCGGACGAGTTGAGCTGCCACGGCACCGACGTCACCATGACGCCGGGCTCGTACAGCAGCCTGCCCTTGAGCCGCAGCGCCGACTGGTTGTGCAGCAACTGCTCCCACCAGTGCCCGACGACGTATTCGGGGATGAAGACGGTGACCACCTCTCGCGGGTTCTCCCGCCGCACGCGGCGGACGTACTCGAGCACCGGACGCGTGATCTCGCGGTACGGCGACGCGATCACCTTGAGCGGGACGGTGATGTCGCTCGCCTCCCACTGCCGCACGAGCGCCCGCGTGTCGGCCTCGTCGACGTTCACGGTGACGGCCTCCAGCGTGTCCGGCCGGGTGGCACGGGCGAACGCGAGCGCGCGCTTGGTGGGCAGGTGGACCGTGGAGACCAGGACGATCGAGTGGGTGCGACTCGGCAGCGTGCCGTCCCATTCCGCGGTGTCGAGTTCGCGGCTGATGACGTCGTAGTGGGCCTTGATGAGCCGCATGACGAGGAAGAGGAACGCCATGAGTGCGATGGCGATCCAGGCGCCGGCGAGGAACTTGGTGAGCAGCACCACGACGAGCACGGCGGCCGTCATGACGAGACCGATCGCGTTGATGATGCGCGAGCGCACCATCCGCCGGCGCGCCACCGGGTCGCTCTCCACCCGCAGCAGCCGCGTCCAGTGCCGCACCATGCCCGTCTGGCTGAGGACGAAGGAGACGAACACGCCGACGATGTACAGCTGGATGAGAGTGGTGACCTCGGCGTCGAAGGCGATGACGAAGACGACCGCGGCGACGGTGAGGAAGATGATGCCGTTGGAGAAGGCCAGCCGGTCGCCGCGGGTGTGGAACTGCCGGGGCAGGAACCGGCTCTGCGCCAGCACCGAGGCCAGCACCGGGAAGCCGTTGAACGCGGTGTTGGCGGCGAGCACGAGGATCAGCGCGGTGACGACCGTGATCGCGATGAAGCCGAGTGGGAACCCCGAGAACACGGCGTGCGCGATCTGCGCGAGGAGCGACTTCTGCTGGTAGCCGGCCGGCGGTCCGATGAGCTCGGTCGCCGGGTCCGCGACGTAGACGACACCGATCTTCTTGGCCAGCACGATGATGCCCAGAAGCAACGTGATGGCGATGGCGCCGAGCATCAGCAACGTCGTCGACGCGTTGCGCGACTTCGGCTTCTGGAACGCCGGCACCCCGTTGGAGATCGCCTCGACGCCGGTCAGCGCCGCACAGCCCGAGGAGAAGGCCCGTGCCAGCAGGAAGACGAACGCGATGCCGACGAAGCCGGTGGACCCGTCCTTGAGTTCGTACGCGGACGACTCGGCGTGGATCTCGGCACCGAGCAGGAAGGTGTCGACGAGCCCCCAGACCAGCATGCCGAACACGCCGACGATGAAGGCGTAGGTCGGGATGGCGAAGGCCATCCCGGACTCCCGGATGCCACGCAGGTTCAGCGCCGCCAACACGACGATGCAGATGACGGTGAAGAGCACGCGGTTGTCGTGCACCCAGGGCGACGCGGAGCCGATGTTCTCCGCGGCCGACGCGACGGAGACCGCGACGGTGAGGACGTAGTCGACGAGCAGCGCGCTGCCGACGACGAGCCCGGCGCTCGGGCCGAGATTGACCGTGGCGACCTCGAAGTCGCCGCCGCCCGACGGATAGGCGTGCACGTTCTGCCGATAGCTGGCGACGACGACGATCATGACGGCGGCGACCGCCAGACCGATCCACGGCGTGTACGCATACGTCGAAAGACCGGCGACCGACAGGACCAGGAAGATCTCCTGTGGCGCATATGCCACCGACGACATCGCGTCGGACGCGAAGACCGGAAGCGCGATCCGCTTGGGAAGCAGCGTGTGACCGAGTCTGTCGCTCCGGAACGGACGTCCGACGAGCAGCCGCTTGGCCGCGACGGTCGTCTTCGTCAATCTTGACATCAGGTCAGCCTAGACGCCTGGGGGTAGGGTCAGGCGCGTGAAGATCGTCGTCATGGGCTGCGGCCGAGTCGGGTCCGGGCTGGCCAGGGCCCTTTCCGAGACCGGTCACGAGATCACCGTCGTCGACCGCAGCTCGCCGGCGTTCACGCGGTTGGGCTCGGACTTCTCCGGAAGAACGGTGCTCGGCGAGGGCTTCGACCGCGACATCCTCATCAAGGCCGGGATCGAGGAGACCGACGCGTTCGCGGCCGTGTCCTCCGGCGACAACTCGAACATCATCGCAGCGCGGGTGGCGCGGGAGATGTTCGGTGTCGAGCACGTCGTGGCCCGCATCTACGACGAGGGCCGCGCCGCCGTCTACGAACGCCTCGGCATCCCGACGATCGCCACCGTCCCCTGGACGACCAACGAGTTCCTGCGCGCGATCGACGTCACCGTCGACTCGTCGCTCTGGCACGATCCCACCGGCAACGTCGTTCTCACGCCGCTGCCGCTGCACGAGTCCTGGGTGGGCCGCAAGGTCGCCAAGGTGCAGGAGGCCACGGGGGCGCGGGTCGCCTACCTCACCCGCTTCGGCGCTCCCCTGCTTCCCGGCCCCTCGACGGTGCTGCAACAGGAGGATCGCGTCTTCGCGATCACCCTCTCCGCCAACCGCGCCTACGCCGAATCCGTGGCCGCGTCGCCCGCGGCCGTCGACTAGTGGCCGGATGGTCGGAGCCTGCCACGCAGCCGACCACCACCGGGCATCGATCATCTAGAGAGAGACGACATCCATGAAGGTCGCCATCGCCGGAGCCGGAGCCGTCGGCCGCTCCATCGCGCGCGAGCTCGTCTCCAACAGCCACGAGGTCCTGCTCCTGGAGCGCGACGTCAAACACATGGAGCCCGACAGCGTCGAAGGCGCGACGTGGCGGCTCGGCGACGCGTGCGAGCTGACCCACCTGCGGGACGCCGCACTGCAGGAGTACGACGTCGTCATCGCCGCCACCGGCGACGACAAGGCGAACCTCGTGGTCAGCCTGCTGGCCAAGACCGAGTTCGCCGTCGCCCGCGTCGTCGCCCGCGTCAACGATCCCCGCAACGAGTGGCTCTTCGACGATTCCTGGGGCGTCGACGTCGCGGTCTCGACGCCGCGGCTGCTCGCCTCACTGGTGGAGGAGGCGGTCTCCGTGGGCGACCTCGTCCGGCTCCTGACGTTCCGCCGCGGCCAGGCCAACCTCGTCGAGATGACCCTGCCGGACACGACGCCGTGGGCCGGCAAGCCGGTGCATCGGCTGATCCTGCCGCGCGACGCCGTGCTCGTGGCGATCCTGCGCGGGGGCCGGGTCATCGTGCCGGACCGCGACGACGCGCTGGAGGGACGCGACGAACTCGTCTTCATCGCTCCCGAGGAGGTCGAGCAGGCGCTGCAGGACGCCGTCCTGCAGCGCTGAGGGCGATCGACGGCGTCATATCGGTAGCCGATACGCGTCGTCGCGACGACTATCTCCTCGACGGTGCCCAACGGCTACCGATATGACGCCGGTCA
The DNA here is from genome assembly GCA_044222225.1 of Mycobacteriaceae bacterium. Classification (GTDB taxonomy): domain Bacteria; phylum Actinomycetota; class Actinomycetes; order Mycobacteriales; family Mycobacteriaceae; genus JBGANR01. Next base: position 129,681 of record JBGANR010000015.1, on the reverse strand, counting down.
GTCGTGTGCGCGCCCGCGGCCGGCCCAGCCGACCAGCCCGGCCGTGATCGCGAAGGCCGCGATCGTCAGCGGCCAGCCCATCGCGATCCGGCTCACCGCCAGCCACAGGGTCTGATCGGAGTCGTACAGGCTGCTCTGCACGAACCAGCGGAAGCCGTAGACGAGCGTCCAGACGATCGTCGCGGCGTCGTAGGCGAGCAGCATCCGCCGGTCGCGGCGCCACGCCATGCCGCGGCCGTTGATGCCGTTCCAGATGACGCCGACCAGCGGCCAGCGCACGAGCACCGACGCGCCGAAGACGACCGCGTAGGCGGCCGTCTGCCAGATGCCGGCCAGGAAGAAGCCCTTGGCGCTGCCGGTGAGATACGCGATGAGCGCGCAGACCCCGACACCGATGAGCCCGGAGAACGCCGGGCCGACGGGCTCGCGGCGCAGCAGCTGGATGCCCAGGACGAGCGCCGCGACACCGAGCGCGACGGCGATGGCGACGTCGAGACCCCAGAACGAGTTCGCCGGGACGAAGGCGAGCGTCGGCAGCGTGCTGTAGACGACACCCGAGATGCCACCCATCTGCTCCAGCAGCGTCTGTTCCCGGGCGGCGATCTCCTCGCCGTCGTCCGGTACCGCGACGTCCGATTCGGTCACGCGTGGTTCGTCGGACGGCGACGAAGCCGTCATTCGTCGCCTTCGTCGATGAGCTCGTAGTGCGGGTTGTAGATGACCTTGACGCCGTCGGCCACACCCAGCCTGCCCCGCACGGACACCTGGCGGCCCGGTTCGACGCCGGGGATGCGGTTACGGCCGACCCACTTGAGCAGCACCGTGTCGGTGCCGTCGTAGAGTTCGGCGACGACGCCGGTGCGCGACGCCCTCGAACACGTCTGTACGGCGCGGAGTTCACCGCGCACGGCGACCTCCTGCCCGGCCGTACAGTCCTTGACGCACTGGGCGCCGGCGAGCCGCGAGCGCGCCGCGAACTCCTCCGCGTCGCGCTGCTCGAGATCCTCCGTCAGCCGACGACCCAACCGTTTGAGATAACCCGCTGCGGGCATCATGACTCCTTGACCTTCTCCGCAGACGTCTCATTCACCGTCCGCGACAACAGGGTAGACGCATCTGGAAGAGGAGCAGTATCGAGCGACCGCGATGATGTGCGGATGCACCTCCCGATCTCGGCGACGACGCTCGTCGCCATGCCCGGCACCGGCAGCGACGCCGATTTCGCCCGTCGCGCCTTCGGTCCCGTCGCCGACGAGCTCGGGATCCCGCTCGTCGCCTCGCCGCCCCGCGCACCCGGACTGGTCGCCGGTCACCTCGCGACGATCGACGCCGTCACCGGCCCGGTGATCCTCGCCGGCGTCTCGCTCGGCGCGGCGATCGCGGCGTCCCGCGCATTGCGGACGCCCGCCGGCGACACCCCGGTGGTGGCCGTCCTCGCGGCGCTGCCGCCGTGGTCCGGCGCATCCGACGACGCACCGGCCGCGCTCAGCGCCCGCATCACCGCCGCGGCGCTCGCGGCCGACGGACTCGACGCGACCATCGCCACGATGGTCGCGGGCAGCCCGGCCTGGCTCGGCGCGGAACTGTCCCGCTCCTGGCGCGTGCTCGGCACCTCACTGGCCGCGTCGCTGACGGAGGCGGCCGCGTACCGGTGCCCCACTCCCGAAGACCTGGCGACGCTTGACGTGCCGCTGGCGGTCGCCGTCGCCGTCGACGACCCCGTCCACCCCGCCGCCGTCGGCCACGCCTGGGCCGCCGCCGCGCCGCGGGGCGCCGTCGCCGAACTCACACTCGCGGACATCGGACGCGACCCGGCGGCCCTCGGTCTCGCCTGCCTGCGGGCCTGGCGCTCGCCGTCCTAGTCGCCGGACGGTCGGAACCCACAGGCCCGGCGACCACGTCCGGGAATCGACCATCTCACCGGCGCGGCCGGCGTTCACTCGTCGCGGTTGCGCAACTGCTGCATCGCCGAGCCCGCGGATCGCGGCTCCGGCTGCTCCTGGGCCGACGACACGTCGTAGTCCTGAATGACCAGCGGATCGTCGCCGTCCCGCTCGACCGACACCTGCCCCGCCGAGACCGGGCCGGACGCCCCGTCCTCCGGCGCGTCGTACATCTGCTGCTGCGCCGCGGCCACCTGCTCGGCGAGCACCGGCGGCAGGGAGATGGGCAGCGGGGCACGCGCGGGATGCGGCTCGTCGCCACGCCGCACGACGGTCTCGGCGATGACGGCCCGCACCATCTCGGCCATGCTCTCGCCGAACTCCTCCGGTGCCGATGCGACGGCGCGAATCATCCAGCGATAGCCGTCGACTCCGACGAACCGGTGCACACCGCCCTCGGCGCGCGCGACGACCTCCCGGCCCCAGTGCCCGGACTCGATGGCGATGTCCGCCCCGTCCTCACGCAGCGAATCGGCGAGCTCGGTGACGACGCCGCGCCACTGCCCCGGCGATTTGGGCGCCGCGAACGCCTGCACCGTGATCCGACCGAGCGGCGAGACGAGGTGGACGGCGATCGGCTGATGGTCCTCGGCCATCTCGACGGTCACCTGCCCGCCCTCGATGACGGGGACGAGCACGGAACCGAGGTCGAGGTGCGAACTGGTGATGTCCGTGCCGGGCGCGAGATCGTCGATGTCGTGCGGACCCTCGTTGTAGCCGATCCGGGCGTACTCGCCGTCGTCGCCGGACTCGTCCGCGTCGGCCGGCGGCGCTGCTGCGGGCGTCGGTGCCACGGCGGTGCGTCGCTTCCTGCGACCGAAGATCATGGTGATCCCTTCTGCCCCGAACGGGACGTCCCCGGGCGCACGCTCGACGCGAGCGGCACACCGGCCTCGGCGTAAGACCCTGCGGACGGCTCCCCTGCGCTACCCGCCGACGGCCGCATGGCCGCCACTCGAGCCGTACCCCCCGGCGCCGCGACTCGTCTCGTCGAGCGTATCGACCGCTACGAACACGGGGAGCTCGACGCGCTGGACCACCAGCTGCGCGATCCGATCGCCCCGTTCGATGACGATCGGTTCGCGCGGATCGAGGTTGATGAGGCACACCTTGACCTCGCCGCGATATCCCGCGTCGATCGTCCCGGGCGCATTCACGATGCCCAGACCCGCGCGCGCCGCGAGGCCGGACCGCGGATGCACCAGGCCCACCGTCCCGACCGGCAACGCCAACGCGATCCCCGTCCGCACCAGCGCCCGCTCGCCGGGAGCCAGGGTCGCACCCTCGGCGGCCTGCAGATCGACGCCGGCGTCGCCGGGATGGGCACGGCGCGGCAGGCCGATGCCCTCGTCGAGAAGGCGGACGGCGACCGACAGGCACTCCGGGGACTCGCTCACGCCCGCACACTATGCCGAACGCCCCTCGCGGCCGTACATCCCGGTTGCGACAACTACGCTGTGAGCGTGTCCGACTCGTCACCCACCGCCGCCCCGCACCGCTACTCCGAGCGACTCCGGGTGCCGTGGTGGTGGACCCTCGCGGCCGTCGCCGTGATCGTGCTGCTCGGCATCGAGATCGAGATGGCCGTGCGGACGTCGTGGGCGCCGCTCTCCTACGTCGTCCTCGTGCCGCTCGCAGCCTGGCTGCTGTGGTCGATGAGTCGCGCCGAGGTCAGCGTCGACGACGACGGGACGCTCCGCGCGGCCGACGCCTCACTCCCGCGGTGGGCGATGGCCCGCGTCGCCTCGGTGCCGCCGTCCGCCAAATCGGCCGCGCTCGGCCGGCAGCTCGACCCGGCGGCATTCCTCGTCCATCGGTTCTGGATCAAGTCGATGGTGCTCATCGTCCTCGACGACCCCGACGACCCGACGCCCTACTGGCTCGTCAGCACCCGGCGGCCCGCCGCTCTCATCGCCGCACTCGGATTCGACGACGCGCGCCGCGCCACGACCGACAGGTCGTGACGCGGCGCGCGATGGTCGATCCGCTGCTCAGGCGCAGTCGACGCAGACCCGCTCGTGGCCGCGCTCGTACGCCATGCGACTGCGGTGGTAGACGAGGAAGCAGCTCGTGCATGTGAACTCGTCCGCCTGCTTCGGAATGACACGGACGGACAGTTCCTCGCCCGACAGGTCTGCGCCCGGCAGCTCGAACGATTCGGCCGTCTCGACCTCGTCGACGTCGACGGCGGCAGACGCCGCCTCGCTGCGTCGCGCCTTCAGCTCCTCGAGCGAGTCCTCCGACATGTCGTCGGTCTCGGAACGACGTGGTGCGTCGTAGTCAGTGGCCATGAGTATCCGATCCGCCTTCGCTTCATCTCACGCGACGCCCGCATGCGCGAGCGCTCCCGCACTACTGTTGACGGGCTGTCGTACCAACGCACGAACGGCCCGCACGATGCCCGCTGACGGGCCCTGTATCAGTGATTCTCGCCACAGCCGGAGCAGGCGTTCGGCCGGCACTCCCGAACGATGGCCGCCAGATAGTAACGCGACGGCCATCGAGAAGCAAGGGCAGAGGCCACCGGCCGCGCCGGCCGGAACCGGCGCGCACCGGCGGCCACACGGCGGAACTCGACTCATTAGGGTGAGCGGGACATCGAACCTTACTCATCACATGACAACAAGAAGGTGAGCGGCCCGTGGTCTCGCAGTTGACGAGCGGATACCGCATGGACTCCCACGGCCGGCCGTTCGCGCGCCGCCGGCACGTACCGGCGATCGTCCTCATGGTCGTGCTGCTCGTCGCCGCGATCGCCGTGTGGATCGTCGTGTTCAGCAAGAACACCGACGAGGCCACCGGCACCGCCTGCCCGCAGCCGCCCACGCCGACGACGCCGCCCTCCGGCAAGCCCTCGCCCGCCTGGACCGGATCGCTCGCCGCGCGCGGGGATGTCGCGGCCGCCACGCCGGCCGTCCTGAGCACCGTGTCCGTCCGCGTCTTCAACGGCAACGGCCAGCGCGGCCAGGCCGAGGGCACACTCACCGATCTGACCACTCTCGGATTCCGGTCGGCTCCCGAACCAAGCTACGGCGACGACCCGTATTACTACGACTACAGCCTCGCCTGCGTCGGTCAGATCCGATTCGGTGACGGCGGCGTCGCCCAGGCGGCGAGCGTCTGGCTCGCGCTGCCGTGCGCCGAGCTCATCCGCGACGACCGCCGGGGCGCCGTCGTCGACGTCGTGCTCGGCAAGGCGTTCACGGCCATCCAGCCGACGGCCGACGCCGCCGCACTGCTCGGCGCGCTCCGGCAGGCCGCGCCCGCGGACGCGGGCAAGGCCGTCGATCGCGAACTGCTGCGCGCCGTCCAGAACGCGCCCTGCTGAGCGGGTGCGCCGGCGTCACGCGAGCGGTGCCGACGCCCCGATCTCGTCCAGCAGCCCGCGCAGCGCGTCGGCCACCCCCGGCGCCGCCACCACGGTGAGATCGCCGCCCGCACTGCGTGAGGAGGGATCGGGCAACCCGACGACGGCGCCGGCCTCCTCCGCGACCAACGTGCCGGCGGCCCAGTCCCACGGACTCAGGCCGTGCTCGTAGTGCGCGTCCAGTGCTCCCGACGCGACATGGCACAGATCGAGCGCCGCCGAGCCCAGGCGGCGGATGTCTCGCACCCGCGGCAGCAGTGCCGCAAGGAACCCGCCCTGCAGGCGGCGCCGGTCCGGCGCGTAGCCGAATCCGGTGCCCACCAGCGCCCGCCCGAGATCGCGCACCGGGTTGACCCGCAGCCGCCGACGTCCGGCATCGCCCGCGGCTCCCGACGGCGCGGCCCAGGCGCCGCCGCCTCGCGCCGCCGAGTACGTGATCGCGCCCGGCACGTCGACGACGGCTCCGGCCACCGATACGCCGCCGACCTGCGCCGCGACGGAGACCGCGTGCCCGCCTAGGCCGTAGAGGAAGTTGACGGTGCCGTCGATCGGATCGACCACCCACCGCACGCTCTCGGGCGCCTCGATCGTGCCGCCGTCCTCCTCACCGAGGATCGGATCGCCCGGCGCCCTCCGCGCCAGCTCATCGCGGACGATCCGCTCCGACTCCGTGTCGACGATCGTCACCGGATCCGTGGGCGTGCTCTTCGCCGTCACCGACGACGCGGCCGCCCCGTCGTCGTAACCGGTCGGCTGCGCGAACACCTCCGGCCGTCGCAGACGCACGTGCACCGCCGCGGCCTCCGCGACGGCCACGGCGATCCGCCTCAAGTCCTCGTAGGCGCGCCCGTCGGCGGTCCGCCCATCCGAGGTCGTGGCCTTCTCCGTCGGTTCACCCGTCATCGGTCCATCGCAGCACGCGAGACCGCCTCCGCTCCCGCCGGGTCGACCGACGCGGCGTCGGCACCGCGGCACGCCGCTTCGGACATCCGCGACGGACATCGTCCGACGTGCCGCAACCGGCTCCGGGCCCGGCCGCTTCGTCCTAGTCTGAGACCGCCGGGTGGCGGCCGCTGAGCCGTCGCCCCACGACCCGGACGGCCGGGTACGGCCGACCACCGCAGTCATCGTCACGACAGGAGCGCGAGTTGAGTACGGAAGATCTGGGATTCGGCATCGACATCGGAGGATCCGGCATCAAGGGCGGGATCGTCGACCTCGCGACCGGTGAGCTGAAGGGAGAGCGATACAAGATCTTCACCCCGAAGCCGTCGCATCCCGAAGCCGTGACCGAGGCCGTCAAGGAGGTCGTCGAGCACTTCGACTGGGACGGGCCCGTCGGCGTCACCGTGCCGTGCGTCGTACGCGGCGGCGTCGTGCAGACCGCCGCCAACATCGACAAGGCGTGGATCGGTCTCGACGCCTACGGCGCCCTCAAGAAGGTCCTCGGCGACCGTCCGCTGTCGGTGCTCAACGACGCCGACGCCGCCGGTCTCGCCGAGGCGCACCACGGCGCGGGCAAGGACGCGGACGGGGTCACCATTCTGCTGACCTTCGGCACCGGCATCGGCTCGGCGATCCTCTGCAACGGGGCCCTCGTGCCCAACACCGAGCTCGGGCATCTCATGATCGACGACAAGATCGCCGAGCACTGGGCCGCCTCCCGCATCAAGGAGGATCTGGGCCTGTCGTATCCGCAGTGGGCCGAGTACGTCTCGATGGTCCTCAAGGAGTACGAGCGGCTGTTCTGGCCGAGCCGGTTCGTCGCCGGTGGCGGCATCAGCCGCAAGTCTCACAAGTGGATTCCGCTGCTCACCAACGAGACCCCGGTCATCCCGGCCAAGCTCCTCAACACCGCCGGCATCGTCGGTGCGGCGATGGCGGCGGCGAGCGGGCTGCGCCCCTGACGTCCCCGTGGTGACGGGCCGTATGCGCGGCCCGTCACCACGCAGGACCGCCGTGATCGAGGACGGCCGTTATAATGGAACGGTCCGCGTCGCGCAAGCCTCTGATCGACATCCGTTTCAGGCTGCCGCGGGCGGCGTTCTGCGTCTCTTCGCGTCCCCCATCGTATGTTCTGAAAGGTCCCGAGTGGCAGCAATCGATTCTTCCCCGACCTCCGAGTCGACCGTATCGGACACGCCGGCGAAGAAGGCGACCGCCAGGAAGGCCCCGGCCAAGAAGGCGGCGGCGAAGAAGGCCCCGGCCAAGACGGCGACCACACGTAAGGCGCCGGCCAAGAAGGCCGCGTCCACCACGGCCACCGCCGCGAAGAAGGCGCCTGCCAAGCGGGCACCCGCCAAGAAGGCGGCGACCACCGCGACGAAGCGGGCTCCCGCCAAGAAGGCGCCCGCGCGCAAGGCGACGACCCGCAAGGCCGGCCCGGCGACGGCCGCCGATCCGGCGGATCCGACCGGCGCCGTCGACGAGGCCGATCTCGACGGCGAGCCCGATCTCGTCGAGTTGGTCGACGACGTCGAGATCGACGCCGCCGACCCCGACGAGGAGAAGGGCAGTCGTACCAAGGCGAAGAAGCCCGCCGCCGCCGACGCGGAGGAGGTCGACGAGCCGACCGAGAAGGACAAGGCGTCCGGCGACTTCGTCTGGGACGAGGAGGAGTCCGAGGCACTGCGGCAGGCCCGCAAGGACGCCGAGCTGACGGCGTCCGCCGACTCGGTGCGCGCCTACCTCAAGCAGATCGGCAAGGTCGCGCTGCTCAACGCCGAGGAGGAGGTGGACCTCGCCAAGCGGATCGAGGCCGGCCTCTACGCCACGGAACGGATGCGGACGATCCTCGCCTCCGGCGAGAAGCTGACCGTGGCCCAGCGACGCGACCTCTCGGCGGTCTCCCGCGACGGCAACCGCGCCAAGAACCACCTGCTCGAGGCGAACCTGCGACTCGTCGTCTCGCTGGCCAAGCGCTACACCGGCCGCGGCATGGCCTTCCTCGACCTCATCCAGGAGGGCAACCTCGGCCTCATCCGTGCGGTCGAGAAGTTCGACTACACCAAGGGCTACAAGTTCTCCACGTACGCCACGTGGTGGATCCGGCAGGCGATCACGCGCGCGATGGCCGATCAGGCGCGCACCATCCGCATCCCCGTCCACATGGTGGAGGTCATCAACAAGCTCGGCCGCATCCAGCGCGAGTTGCTGCAGGACCTCGGCCGCGAGCCCACTCCGGAGGAACTCGCCAAGGAGATGGACATCACGCCGGAGAAGGTGCTGGAGATCCAGCAGTACGCGCGTGAGCCCATCTCCCTCGACCAGACGATCGGCGACGAGGGTGACAGCCAGCTCGGCGACTTCATCGAGGACTCCGAGGCCGTCGTGGCCGTCGACGCCGTCTCCTTCACCCTGCTGCAGGATCAGCTGCAGTCGGTGCTCGAGACCCTGTCCGAGCGTGAAGCGGGCGTCGTGCGTCTGCGCTTCGGCCTCACCGACGGCCAGCCGCGCACGCTTGACGAGATCGGTCAGGTCTACGGCGTGACGCGCGAGCGCATCCGTCAGATCGAGTCGAAGACCATGTCGAAGCTGCGCCACCCGTCGCGGTCGCAGGTGCTGCGCGACTATCTCGACTGAGCAGAAACGACACAACCGGACGGAGAACCCGTCCGGTTGTGTCGTCCGCGGCGAAGTCGACACCTGAGCGGGGCGACGCGCGGCACATACGTCCGCGTCGCCCCGCTCAGTGACAGATACCGGTCGGTTACGCCGGCAGGTCGACGAGATCGGCCAGCCGAGCCCGGTGCGCTCCCCCGGTGCCGAGCCCGATCTGGTCGGCTTTGGCGCGTTTGAGGTAGAGGTGCGCCGGGTGTTCCCACGTCATGCCGATGCCGCCGTGCAGTTGGACGGCCTCCTCGGCCGCCGTCACGGCGACGTCCGAGGCGTACGCCTGAGCGACGGCCGCCGCGATCGCGCGTTCGCCCGCATCGTCCGTTCCGGAGACGACCGCCGCGTAGCGCGCCGCCGCCGACGTGCACTCCACCGACGTGAAGAGGTCGGCCAGGCGGTGCTTGAGCGCCTGGAAGCCGCCGACGACGCGGCCGAACTGCCGCCGCTCCTTGAGGTAGCCGACCGTCGTCTCCAGGCACCACTGCGCCACGCCCGCCTGTTCGGACGCGAGCAGCGCCGCACCGAGCTCGAGTGCGCCGGAGACGGCCGGGCCGCCGTCGGCGACGACCTGCTCGCCGGGTGCTCCCGAGAACGTGACGTCGGCGAGTGCCCGGGTCATGTCGAGGGACACGACCGGCGCGACCTCGACCGCGTCGTCACCGGCCGGGACGGAGTAGAGCACGCCGTCGTCGCCGAGGACGAGCAGGACGTCCGCCTCCAGGGCGCCGGCGACGCTCCGGACGGAGCCCGTCAGACGTCCGCCGTCGACGGCGACCGCCCGAACGGGGCTGGCCGGCCCCGCAGAGAACGGCACCGCGAGGGCGGCCGTCCGCTCCCCTTCGGCCAAGACGGCGAGCAGCCCGCCGGCGGCCTCGCCCTCGACGCCCGGCAGCAGCGCGGCCGTCGCGATGACGGCGCTCGTGAGGAACGGCACCGGAGCGGCGGCGCGGCCGAGCTCCTCCAGCACGACGCCCGCCACGGCCGGCGACGCGCCGGCGCCGCCGAGCTCCTCCGGCACGAGGAGCGCGGCCAGGCCGAGATCGCTCGCGAGTTCCCGCCAGAGCGGCGCCACCGGCGCGCGGTCGCCGTCGTACAGCGCGATCAGCGCCGTCGGCGTGCACCGCCGGGCGAGCAGATCCCGCACCGACGCCCGCAGGTCGTCCTCGACGTCGGTGTACAGAAGGTCCACATCCGTCACTTCTTCAGGTCCTTCCACGGGATGTCCTTGTCGACGCGTGGCTCGGGCGGCAGCCCCAGCACGCGCTCGGCGACGATGTTGCGCAGGATCTCCGACGTGCCGCCCTCGATCGAGTTGCCCTTCGCCCGCAAGTAGCGGTAGCCGGCGTCGCGGCCGGTGAACTCGACCTCGCGCGGTCGCACGAGCGTCCAGTCCGAGTACCGCAGCCCGTCCTCGCCCAGCAGTTCGACCTCGAGGCCGGAGAGCTGCTGCGCGACGCGGGCGAAGGTCAGCTTCATCGCCGAGCCCTCCGGGCCGGGCCGGCCGGAGGCCAGCTTCTGCCGCAACCTCAGACCGGTCAGTCGCGCGGCCTCGGCGTCGACCCACAGCCGCAGCAGACGATCCTGCAGCTCCGGCGTCCGCCGCTCGGGGTTCTCGCGCCAGGTCTGCGCGACGCGGCCGATCATGCCCGTCTCGCGGACGGCCGCCCGGCCGCCGATCGAGACGCGCTCGGTGTTGAGCGTCGCGTTGGCCACCTTCCAGCCCTCGCCGACGGCGCCGAGCCGCTGTGCGTCCGGCACCCGCACCTCGGTGAGGAAGACCTCGTTGAACTCGGCCTCGCCGGTGATCTGCCGCAGCGGACGCACGTCGACGCCGGGATCGGTCATGTCCATGAGGAAGTACGTCAGGCCCTGATGCTTGGGCAGATCCGGATCCGTGCGGGCGACGAGGATCGCCAGGCGCGCGTTCTGCGCGCCGGACGTCCACACCTTCTGCCCGGTGACCACCCAGTGATCACCGTCCCGGACGGCCCGCGTCGCGAGCCCGGCGAGATCGGAGCCCGCGCCCGGCTCGCTGAAGAGCTGGCACCAGACCTCCTCGCCCGTCCACAGCGGGCGCAGGTAGCGCTGTTTCTGCTCCTCGGTGCCGAAGGCCAGGATCGTCGGACCGGCCATGCCGAGGCCGATGCCGTTGGCCCGGCTGTCGTTGTCCGGTGCCCCGGCCTCGGCGAACAGCCGGTCGACCTCGGGCTGGAGCGCCTGCGGCAGGCCGAGCCCGCCGTGCCCCACGGGGAAGGCCACCCAGGCCAGGCCCGCGTCGTACCGGGCGCGCAGGAACTCGAGCCGGTCGGTCGTCGCCGGGTCGTGCTCGGTGAGAAACGCCTCGACCCGCGCGCGCAGGGGCACCGGCTCGACCGCCGTCACCGGGCGCTCCGGGCGGCCGCCTGACGTCGCAGCTCGGCCTTGGCGAGCGCGTTCTTGTGCACCTCGTCCGGGCCGTCGGCGAAGCGCAGCGTGCGGATGCCGGCGATCTGATTGGCCAGCGGGAAGTCCTGCGAGAGGCCGCCCGCGCCGTGCGCCTGGATCGCCTTGTCGAGGATCCATTCCACGGTCGCCGGCGTCGCGATCTTGATGGCCTGGATCTCGGTGTGCGCCGCCTTGTTGCCGACGGTGTCCATGAGCCACGCGGCCTTGAGCACGAGCAGCCGCAGCTGTTCCAGACGCACCCGGGACTCGGCGATCCAGTCGCGGATCACGCCCTGCTCCGACAGCGGCTTGCCGAACGCGACGCGCGCGTCGACACGCTCGCACATGAGTTCGATCGCCCGCTCGGCGATGCCGATCGACCGCATGCAGTGGTGAATCCGGCCCGGCCCGAGACGCGCCTGGGCGATGGCGAAGCCCTGCCCCTCCGCACCGATGAGGTTGCTCGCCGGCACGCGCACGTCGGTGAACCGCAGCTCGGCGTGTCCGCCGTGCTCGTGATCGTCGTAGCCGAGCACGTGCATCGGCCGGACGACCTCGACGCCCGGCGTGTCCCGGGGCACGAGGATCATCGACTGCTGCCGGTGCCGCTCGGCGGTCGGATCCGTCTTGCCCATGACGATGAAGATCTTGGCGTTCGGGTTCATCGCCCCGGTGATCCACCACTTGCGGCCGTTGATCACGTACTCGTCACCGTCGCGGACGATGCTGGTGGAGATGTTCGTGGCGTCCGAGCTCGCGACGTCCGGCTCGGTCATCGCGAAGGCGGAGCGGATCTCGGCGTTCAGCAGCGGCTCCAGCCACTGCTTCTTCTGCTCGTCGGTGCCGAAGAGCGCGAGCACCTCCATGTTCCCGGTGTCGGGGGCCGAGCAGTTGAGCGCCGTCGGCGCGAGATGTCCGCTGCGGCCCGTGATCTCCGCGAGCGGCGCGTACTGGAGGTTGGTCAGCCCGCCGCCGTGTTCACCGGGGAGGAAGAAGTTCCACAGCCCTCGGCGACGCGCCTCGGCGCGCAGTTCGGCGACGATCGGGGCGCTGTCCCAGGCCCACTTGTCGTCCTGCTCCGCCAGTTGCTTCTCGAACACCTCCTCCGCCGGATAGACGTGGCCGTCCATGAAGTCGAGCAGTTCCGCCCGCAGTTCCTGCGTCCGGGCGTCGTATGCGAAGTCCATCTAGTGCTCCATTTGTCTTATTGTTGATTCATCTAGCGCAACGCGTCGAGACCGGTGGCGATCATGACGTCGATCGCGTCTCCGATGTGATCGAAGCCGGCGCCGACCGTCTGACCGGCCTGGTGGCGGTAGTAGATGCCCTCGAGGATCGCGGCGAGCTTGTAGGCCGCGAGGCCGAGGTAGAAGCCGAATCGGCTCAGGTCGCGTCCCGTGCGCGCCGTGTACCGCGCGATGATCTCGTCTTCGGTGAGGAAGCCGGGGGCCGACGCCGCATCGGCCACCGCGCTCGACCCGAGCAGCGCGCCGAGCCGGTGGTAGACGAACATGAGGCCGAGGTCGGTGAGCGGGTCGCCGAGCGTCGCCATCTCCCAGTCGAGGACGGCCGTCAGCCGGTCGCCCGCCCCGGCGTCGCCGAGGACGACGAGGACGTTGTCGAGCCGGTAGTCGCCGTGCACGATCCCGGCCGCCGACTGCTCCGGCACGTCCGCCGCGAGACGGTCGTACAGCTCGGCCGCGCCGGCGATGTCCCGGGAGTACGACGCGTCGAGCTGCTTGCGCCAACGCCGCACCTGCCGGGCGAGGAAGCCCTCGGGACGTCCGAAGTCGGCCAGACCGACCGCCGTCGGATCGACGGCGTGCAGGTCGGCGAGGGTGTCGACGAGCGCGACCGAGATCGCGCGCGTCCGCTCCGGACCGAGGGGCTCGAGCTCGTCGCGGCTCCGGTACGGATGTCCGGCGACGCGCTCCATGACGTAGAACGGCGCGCCGAGCACGTCGGTGTCCTCGCAGAAGCCGTACGTCGCGGGCACCGGCACGGCCGTGCCGTCGAGCGCCGACATGATCCGGTACTCGCGTCCCATGTCGTGGGCCGTCGCGAGGACGTGCCCCAGCGGCGGGCGGCGGACGATCCACTCCGCCGCGCCCTCGCGCACGACATAGGTCAGATTCGACTTGCCGCCCGCGATGAGCTCGGCGGTGAGCTCGCCGCGCGCCCCGGCGATGTTCCCGGCGAACCACGCGCCGAGCCGACCGAGATCGAGACCCGGCGGGTCGCCGACCATCAGAAGATCACCACGCTGACGACCTCGGCGACGCACGCCGGCCGGTCACCGCCCTCGCGCTCGACCGTGACCTTCGCGACGACCTGATGGCCGCCGCCGCCCGGCGTCACCGAGACGATCTCGACGCCGCCGCGCACCCGCGAGCCGACCGGCACCGGCGACGGGAACCGCACCTTGTTGGAGCCGTAGTTGATCCCCATCTTCGTGCCCGCGATCGTGTAGACCTGCCACGAGAGCATCGGGATGAGCGAGAGCGTCAGGTAGCCGTGGGCGATCGTCGTGCCGAAAGGCCCCTTCGCGGCCCGCTCGGCGTCCACGTGGATCCACTGATCGTCGCCGGTCGCGTGGGCGAACTCGTCGATCCGCTCCTGGTCGATCGTCACCCAGTCCGAGTAGCCGAGGTGGGTCCCCACAGCGGCGGTCAGCTCGTCGAGCCCGTTCAAAACACGCATCGTCATGTCCTTTCGAGAGTTCCTGAAGTCGACGGGCGCCGGTCCGGACGAGGCCGGCCGGCGCCGGACGCGATCAGTCGCGCGGTCCGCCCGCGACGTAGAGCACCTGGCCGGAGACGTAGCCCGCGCCCTCACTGACATAGAAGCTCACCGCGTGCGCGATGTCGTCGGGCACGCCGACCCGACGGACCGGCGTCTGCTCGGCGACCGACTTCTGGAACTCCTCGAACGTCACACCGATCCGCTCGGCGGTCGCCGCCGTCATCTCGGTGGCGATGAATCCCGGGGCGATGGCGTTGGCCGTCACGCCGTACGGGCCCAGTTCGAGCGCGAGCGTCTTGGTGAAGCCCTGCATGCCCGCCTTGGCGGCGGAGTAGTTCGCCTGGCCGCGGTTGCCGAGCGCCGACGTCGACGAGAGGTTGACGATGCGGCCCCAGTGCTCCTTGGTCTGGTAGGCCTGCACGGCGCGCGCCATGAGGAAGGCGCCGCGCAGGTGGACGGCCATGACCGAGTCCCAGTCGTCGACCGACATCCGGAACAGCAGGTTGTCGCGGATGATGCCGGCGTTGTTGACGAGGATCGTCGGGGCGCCGAGCTCGGCCGCGACGCGCTCGACGGCCGTCTGCACGCGCTGCTCGTCGGAGACGTCGACGCCGACGGCCAGCGCGCGGCCGCCGGCCTCCACGATCTGGTCGACGACGCCCTGGCAGGCCGCCTCGTCGAGGTCGAAGACCGCGACGGCGTGTCCGTCGGAGGCGAGCCGCTTGGCGACGGCGGCGCCGATGCCACGGGCGGCACCGGTGACGATGGCGGTACGGGTGGTGCTCATGCTTCTCCTGATCAGATGACGTTCGGCCGCGTCCGCGGCCGGTGTATCGAGGTGGTGTACGTGTGCGGTGCGATCAGCTCGCCTGGTAGGCGACGCGTCCGACTGTGACGCCGTCGGCCAGCCGCTGCAGGCCGGCCGCGACGTCCTGCAGCGGCAGCCGCTCGCTGACGAGCGGCGCGATGGCGCCCGACGTCGCGAGCGCCGTCAGCTCCGAGTGGCACTGCTGCACGGCGGCGCGGTCGTAGCGGTTGTAGAGGCCCCAGTGCAGGCCGACGATCGAGTAGTTCTTGATGAGCGCATGGTTGAGCGCCACCTGCTGGATCTCGCCGCCGGCGAAGCCGACCACCAGGATGCGGCCCTCGAACGCGATGCACTTGGTCGAGCGCCGGTAGGTGTCGCCACCGACCGGGTCGTAGACGACGTCTGCACCCCGCCCGCCGGTCTCGGCCTTGACGACCTCGACGAAGTCCTGCGCGTGCCGGTCGACGACGACGTCCGCGCCGAGCGCGCGGGCGACGTCCGCCTTCGCGGGACCGCCGACGACGCCGATCACCTTGGCGCCCGCGGCCTTGCCGAGCTGGATCGCCGCACTGCCGACGCCGCCTGCCGCGGCGTGGACGAGGAGGGTCTCGCCCGCCTGCAGCCCGGCGCGCCGATGCAGCCCGAACCATCCGGTCTGGTAGCCGATGAACAACGACGACGCCTGCGCGTCGTCGAGCGCCTCGGGCGCCGGGAACGTCTCCGTCGCCGACAGCACCGCGTACTCGGCGAACCCGCCGTGCGGCAGGGCCGCACCGCCGAGCACGCGATCGCCGACGGCGATGTGATCGACGCCCTCACCGACGGCCGTCACCTCGCCGCACAGCTCGACGCCGGGCGTGAACGGCAGTTCCGGACGCACCTGGTAGAGCCCGCGGCACATGAGCACGTCCGGGAAGTTCGCGGCGGCCGCGAGCACGCGGACCGTCACCTGCCCGGCGCCGGGCTCCGGCACCGGGACCTCGACGAGCTCCATCACCTCGGCCGGCTCTCCGAGCCTGCCGACCTGCCACGCCCTCATCGGTTCTCCTTCTCGTCGGTCGTGCGGTCCATCCACTGCTGGATGCGGTTCATCGTGTCCAGCCAGGCATCCGGTGTCGTCGCCCGCGCCGCGTAGTACGCCGCCACCTCGGGGTGCGGCAGGATGAACATCTCGTCGCCCGCCAGCGCGTCGACGGTGATGTCGGCGACCTGCTCCGGCGTCAGCACGACGTCGCGTTTCATGACGTCCTTGAGCGGTCCGGCGTTCTCGAACATCCGGGTCTGCACGCCCTGCGGGCACAGCGCCTGGACGACGATCCCGCGGTGGCGGTACGTCGCCGAGAGCCACTCCGCGAACGCCACGGCGCCGTGCTTGCTCACCGAGTAGGCGGGGCCGCCGAGGGCCGTCAACAGCCCGGCCGCGGACGCCGTCACGACGAACCGCCCGCCGCCCGCCTCGATCCAGTCGGGCACGAGCAGCCGCGCCGTCCGGACGTGCGCCATGACGTTGACCTGCAACGACAGGTCCCAGTCGGCGTCGCTCGCCTGCAGGCCCGCGCCGCGGTCGACACCCGCGTTGGCGAACCAGGCGTCGACGGCGCCGAGCGCCTCGCGGGAGCGGGCGACGAGGTCGGCGACCCCGTCGGCGGACGCCGCGTCGCCGGGCGCCGCGTGGCCCCCGATCTCGGCGGCGACGGCCACGGTGGCCTCGGCGTCGAGATCGTTGACGACGACCCGCGCCCCCGCCGCGGCCAGCCGCCTGGCCAGCGCACGCCCGATGCCGTGCCCGGCCCCGGTGACGACGACGCCCTTGCCTGCCGGATCGAACGCGGCCGGCATCAGGCGCCGCCCGCCTTCGTCAGGCCGCCGTCCACGACGACGGTCTGGCCCGTCATCCAGGCCGCGTCCTCGGACAGCAGGAAGGCGACCACACCGGCGATGTCGTCCGGCACGCCGAGCCTGCGCAGTGGGTACGCCGCGGCGACCTGCTCCTCGCGGCCCTCGTACAGCGCCGTCGCGAACCGCGTCTTGACGACGGCGGGTGCCACGGCGTTGACCCGGATCGACGGACCGAGCTCGACGGCCAGCCCCTCGGTGAGGTGGATGAGCATCGCCTTGCTGGCGCCGTAGAAGCCGATCGGCGGCGACGGGTTGAGACCCGCGATGGAAGCCACGTTGACGATCGCACCGCCGTGCTCGCGCTGCCACTGCCCGTACACCGTCTGCACCCAACCGAGGGCGGCGATGCAGTTGACCTCGACGATCTTGCGCGCCGCGCCGAGATCGAGCTCGACGAGCGGCCCGTAGACCGGGTTGATACCGGTGTTGTTGACGAGGAAGTCGACGCCGCCGAAGGTCTCGATCGCCGCGGCGACCGTCTCCTCGCGGTGAGCCGGGTCGTCGGCCTTACCGGCGACAGCATGCGCCACCTCCGGTCCGCCGAGTGCCGCGACGGCCTCGTCGAGCCCCTCCTGCTTGCGCGCGGTGAGCACCACGCGGGCCCCGTCCGCGACGAGCCGCTGCGCGATGCCCAGTCCGATCCCCCGGCTGGCGCCGGTGACGATGGCGGTCTTTCCCGCGAAACGTGTGGTCATCAGCTCAGCCGCTCCAGCACCATCGCCATGCCCTGGCCGCCGCCGACGCACATGGTCTCGAGGCCGAACTGCTTGTCGTGCCAGCGCAGCGAGTTGATGAGCGTGCTCGTGATGCGCGCACCGGTCATGCCGAACGGATGGCCGACGGCGATGGCGCCGCCGTTGACGTTGACCTTGTCCGGATCGAGACCGAGATCGCGGACCGACGGCAGCACCTGGGCGGCGAACGCCTCGTTGATCTCCGCGAGGTCGATGTCGCCGATGCCCAGTCCGGCGCGGGCGAGCGCCTGCTGCGAGGCCTCGACGGGGCCGTAGCCCATGATCTCCGGCGACAGACCCGAGACGCCCGTCGAGACGATCCGCGCGAGCGGCGTGATGCCGAGCTCGGCGGCCTTGACGTCGGACATGATCACGACGGCCGCGGCACCGTCGTTGAGCGGGCAGCAGTTGCCCGCGGTGACCGTGCCGTCCGGGCGGAAGACCGGCCGCAGCTTCGAGACGCCCTCGAGGGTGACGCCGGCGCGCGGGCCGTCGTCGGTGCTGACCACCGTGCCGTCCGGCAACGTCACCGGGGTGATGTCCGTGGCCCAGAAGCCGCTCTCGATGCCCGCCTCGGCCCGGTTCTGGCTGCGGACGCCCCACTCGTCCTGGTCGGCGCGGGTGACGTTCTTGAGCTGAGCGACGTTCTCGGCCGTCTGGCCCATGGCGATGTAGACGTCCGGCAGCTCACCGGATTCACGTGGGTCCACCCAGGTCCGGCCGCCCTCGGCGAAGCGCTGCGTCCGGGCTCCGGCCTCGGCGAACACCGGGTTCTGGGTGTCGGGCAGCCCGTCGGCGTTGCCCTTGAGGTAACGGCTCACGGTCTCGACACCGCCCGAGATGAAGACGTCGCCCTCGCCGGCCTTGATCGCGTGCAGGGCCATCCGCGTCGTCTGCAGGCTGGAGCTGCAGTAGCGGTTGACCGTGACGCCCGGCAGGTGATCGAAGCCGGCCAGCACAGCGACGGTGCGGGCGATGTTGAAGCCCGATTCCCCGGCGGGCTGACCGCAGCCGAGCATGAGGTCGTCGATCTGCCTCGGATCCAGCTGCGGCACCTTCGCCAGGACGGCCTGCACCATCTGCAGCGTGAGGTCGTCCGGTCGCATCTGCGTGAGCGACCCCTTTCCGGCGCGACCGATGGGCGACCGCGCGGTGGCGACGATGACGGCTTCAGGCATTGTGCGTCCTCTCTTGATCGTGGTCGAGTCCGCTAAGGCCCGTTGTCACTCAACGACATCGCGGACCGACGTCGCGGTTGACTAAGCGCTTGCTTACTCGTAGGCTCGACTCTACGCCCTGAGATGAGGCTCACGTCAAGTCCAGACTTCTCCGTGAGTTCGATCACATTCATGATGTCCCCGCTGCTGCCGCAAGGAGGCCCGATTGGCCGCGCCCGACGCTTTGAGCCGTTCGCAACCGCGCCGCCCGGCCGACGCACACTCCGCCTTGGCACGACCGGAGAGCAGCAGGTCGGAGCAGACTCGCGCCCGGCTGCTGGAGGCGGCCGTCGCGGCCTTCGCCGATCGGGGCTTCCACGGGACGACGACGCGCGACATCGCCTCGGCGGCCGGGATGAGCCCGGCCGCGGTCTACGTCCACCACCGCTCCAAAGAGGAACTGCTCTACCAGATCTCGCGGACGGGCCACCTGCACACGCTCGCCGTCCTGGAGGCCGCCGACGATCCGGCCGCCTCGGCACCGACGCGCCTCGCCGCCCTCACCCGCGCGTTCACCAAGCACCACGCGACCAACCACACGAGCGCGCGGATCGTCAACTACGAGCTCGCCGCCCTCAGTCCCGCGCACCGCGCCGAGATCGGCGAGCTGCGGCACGACATCGACAGGATGGTCCGCGCCGTCGTCGAATCCGGTGTCGCCGCCGGCGAGTTCGACACCCCGAACCCGCGCATGGCCGCCGCCGCCGTGCTCTCGATGGGCGTCGACATCGCCCGCTGGTACCGCGACGACGGCGCACTCAATCCCGACGAGATCGCCGACTTCTACGCAGACCTGGCCCTGCGGCTCGTCGGCGCGCACTGACCCACGACAGACGGCAAGACAGAACAACAAGAGGAGGTGGCGCGATGCGCCGCACGGTGTTCAACGAGGATCACGAGGCGTTCCGGGCGACGATCCGGGACTTCATCGAATCGGAGGTCGTCCCCCACTTCGACGAGTGGTACGCCGCCGGAATCGCGCCCCGCGACTTCTACTACAAACTCGGCGAGCTGGGCGTCTTCGGTATCGAGGTGCCCGAGGAGTACGGCGGCGCCGGCGAGGAGACCTTCAAGTACCAGGCGATCATGAGCGAGGAGGCGCACCGGGCGGGCGTCTACTTCGGCGGCAGCGGAGTCCATGTCGCGTTGTGCCTGCCGTACCTGCTGGCGTACGGCACCGAGGAGCAGAAGCAGCGCTGGCTGCCCGGCTTCGTCTCCGGCGAGACGATGTTCGCCATCGCCATGACCGAGCCCGGTACCGGTTCGGACCTCGCGGGCATGCGCACCACCGCCAAGCTCTCCGAGGACGGCACCCACTACGTGCTCAACGGCTCCAAGACGTTCATCACCGGCGGGGTGCACGCCGACCGTGTCATCGTCTGCGCACGGACGTCCCCGTCGAAGGAGGACGACCGCCGCTTCGGCATCTCCCTGTTCGTCGTCGACACCAAGTCCCCCGGCTACGCCGTGGGCCGCAAACTGGACAAGCTCGGCCTCAAGGTCTCGGACACGGCCGAACTCTCCTTCAGCGACGTGAAGATTCCGGTCGACGATCTGCTCGGCGAGGAGAACCGCGGTTTCTCCTACCTCGGCCAGAACCTTCCGCAGGAGCGGCTGTCCATCGGCCACGGCGCCTACGCGCAGGCCTCGGCGGCCGTCCGCTTCACCCAGGCCTACACCGCCGACCGGCGCGTCTTCGGCCAGCCGGTGGCCTCCTTCCAGAACACGAAGTTCGAGCTGGCCGCCTGCAAGGCCAAGGTGGACGCCATGGAATCGATGGTCGACCGCGCCCTCGACCTGCACGACGCCGGCGAGCTGACCGCCGCCGACGCGGCGTCCGTCAAGCTCTTCTGCACCGAGGCCGCCTCGGACGTCATCGACCGCTGCCTTCAGCTGCACGGCGGCTACGGCTACATCAACGAGTACCCGGTCGCACGCCTGTACGCCGACAATCGCGTCAACCGTATCTACGGCGGCACGAGCGAGGTCATGAAGTCGATCATCGCCAAGGACATGGGCCTGTAACGACGAGATGGGCGGTCGCAGCACCGCCCGGCTCGTCGTCCCGACACCGTGACGCGGGCGACAGGCGCCATCGGGAACCTTCCGGCGGCGCCGTTCGTCTTCTCAAAAGCAGGGTTCGAACGACAGATGAACGAGAGGGGCCTTGACATGAATGCCACCGACACGATGCGTGCCATCGCCCCGTTGACGGCCTCCGATCGCTGCGACCGCTGCAGCGCCGCCGCGAAGGTCCGGGCCGTCCTTCCCGCCGGGGGCGAACTGCTCTTCTGCGGGCACCACTACCGGGCGACATCGGCCGGACTCGCCGCCGCGGGCGCCCGCGTCGACGGCGACGCCTGACCACTTCTCCCCGACCCGAACGCCGCGTCGCCTCGAGCGACGCGGCGTTTGTCATGTCCGGGGTCGGTCCGCGCTGTTCACCGCCAGGTGCGCAGCGCCGAGATCCGTTCCCGGAGCTGCTCGGCGCTCGCCATCGCCTGCGGTGGGCCGCCCATCTTGGCCCGCAGCTCGTTGTGGATGACGCCGTGCGGCTTGCCCGTGCGGTGATGGTGCACGGCGACGAGGCTCGTCAGCTCCCGGCGCAGATCGCTGAGCTCCTGCCCGACACGCCGCACCGGCTCCGCCGTCGCGACGGGTGCCTTCGGCTGCGAGATCTGCTCGTCCTGCCGCTTGCGGAGCAGGTCACGCACCTGATCGGCGCCGAGCAGCCCGGGGAGGCCGAGATATTCGGCCTCCTCGTCACTGCCCGCGTACGTGGCGGTCCCGAACGAGGAGCCGTCGAAGATGACCTGGTCGAGCTCGGCGTCGGCGCTCAGTGACTGGAAGGCACCCTCGTCGGGGTCCTTCTCGTCCTTCTGCTTATTGGCGTCCGCGAGCGCCTCGTCATCGAGCCCGGACGATTCCCGGTGCGGCTTACCGAGGACGTGATCGCGCTGCACCTCCAGCTCGGCGGCCAGGTTGAGCAGCACCGGCACGGACGGCAGGAAGACGCTGGCCGTCTCCCCCGTCGCCCGCGAGCGTACGAATCGGCCGATGGCCTGCGCGAAGTACAGCGGTGTCGAGGCACTGGTCGCGTACACGCCGACGGACAGCCGCGGCACGTCGACGCCCTCGGAGACCATTCGCACCGCGACCATCCACTTCGCGGCCGACTCGGCGAACTGCCCGATCTTCTTCGACGCCGCCGGATCGTCGGAGAGCACGAGCGTCACCGGCTCCCCCGCGATCTCGGCGAGCAGCTCGGCGTAGTCGCGCGCCGTCGCCTGATCGGTGGCGATGACGAGCCCGCCTGCATCGGGAACACCGCCGGCCCGCTTGTGTTCGAGCCGGATGTTGGCCGCCCGCAGCACCGCCGGGATCCAGTCGCCGTGCGGATCGAGAGCCGTCCGCCACGCCCGCGCGGTGTGCTCGGCCGAGAGCGGCTCGCCGAGCCGCGCCGTGAACTCCTCGCCCGCGCTCGTCCGCCAGCTGGCCTGCCCCGAGTAGGCGAGGAAGACGACCGGCCGGACGACGCCGTCGGCGAGCGCGTCCGAATAGCCGTAGGAGTGATCGGCCTTGGAACGCTCGTTGCCGCCCGGCTCCGGCTCGTAGGTGACGAAGGGGATCTTGCTGTCGTCGCTACGGAACGGCGTTCCGGTGAGCGCCAGCCGCCGGGTCGCGTCGGAGAAGGCCTCGCGGATGCCGTCGCCCCAGCTCTTGGCGTCGCCGCCGTGGTGGATCTCGTCGAGGATGACGAGCGTGCGCCGGTTCTCGGTCCGCACACGATGCCGGAACGGGTGCGCGGCGACCTGCGCATAGGTGACGACGACACCGTGGAAGTCGCCCGACGTCGCACCGGCGGAGTTGCTGAAGTTGGCATCCAGAGCGATGCCGACGCGCGCCGCCGCCTCGGCCCATTGCGTCTTGAGGTGGTCGGTCGGTGCCACGACGGTCACCTGATCGACGGTCCGATCGGTGAGGAGCTCGGTCGCCACGCGCAGCGCGAACGTCGTCTTCCCTGCTCCCGGCGTCGCGACCGCGAGGAAATCCTTCGGTCGCGCGGCAAGATATTTCGTCAGCGCACGTCGCTGCCACTGGCGCAGCCCACCCCGGGCGGGCGCGGCCGTCGTCGTCCCCATCATCGGCTCGATACCCCCCTCACCTGCGGTTTTCACGTCGACGGTCCGCACCTGCGAGGCACGGACCGCCCGATGAGTCTACCGTCGATGCAATGGGCTCGGCGAACCGTCGCCGGCGAGCTTGCGCGAGGTCATGCGGCGAAGCACACGCGTCGGTCATGCTGTCAGCATCATGGCTGAAGTAGACCCCGCCGACGCGTCGCGACCTCCGCGCCCGCCGGTACTGCGTACCCTCCCCAAGGTCCTGGGCCGGACCCTCGCCAAGGCGTGGGACGATTCGATCTTCTCGTCGTCGGCCCAGGCGGCGTTCTGGCAGACGCTCGGCGTCGCGCCCCTCGTATTCAGTCTGCTCGGCTGCGTCGGTTACATCGCCGGCCTGTTCGGGCCGGACACCGTCGCGTCGGTGACGACGAACATCACGTCGTTCATGCACCGCTTCTTCAGCGACGCCATCATCGAGCAGCTCATCGAGCCGATCATCGCCGACACCGTGGCGCGCGGGCGGGCCGACGTCATCTCGATCAGCTTCATCCTGTCGCTGTGGGCGGGGTCCTCAGCGGTGAGCAGCTTCCTCGACTCGATCTGCGAGGCGCACGGGCAGGCCGAGGTGCGCCATCCCATCCGGCAGCGGTTCTTCGCGCTCGGTCTCTACATCGTCGGTCTCACCGTCGCGGTCTTCCTTCTTCCGCTGCTCGCCGTCGGGCCGTCGCTCGTCACCAACATGCTGCCGGAATCGGCCCGAGACGCAGCGAAGCATGCGATCTCGGTGAGCTACGTCCCGGCTGTCGGCCTGATCCTCGTGGGCGCGCTCACGACCCTGTATCGCGTGGCCCTGCCGAACACCCTGCCGTGGCTGCGGCTCATCCCCGGAGCGCTCCTCGCCGGCCCGTTGTTCTGGAGCACGAGCTTCGGGCTGCGCGTCTACCTCGAGAAGATCTCCAGCACCGGCTACACCTACGGCGCCCTGGCGACCCCGATCGCGCTGCTGCTCACCACGTTCTTCCTCGGCCTGAGCATCATCGTCGGAGCACAGTTCAACGCCGTCATCCAGCAGACCTGGCCGGTGGCGCCGCGGACCACCGACCGGATGCGTCAGGTTCGAGACAGGGTCTCGGACGCCAAGGATCTGCTCTCCGGGCCCATCCGCCGGCGCGACAGCGGCCCGATCCGCGACCGGAACCGCCGCGACGCCGTGAGCCCGGACGAGACCCGGCCCTCGCAGCCGCTGCACACGACCGACCTCGTGGCCGATCCCGGGGGCGACGCGCCCACCAAGCGGATGGAGACGCCGGCGGCGCAGCCGGCACGGATCGGTCCACATCGGCAGCGGGAGTCACCGCCGATCACCGGGTTGTCGGCGCAGAACGATCCGCCGACCCTCGCCATCCCGATCCAGAGCCCGCCGCCCGGCACGCGTGGCGCCGAGGACGGGCGGCTTCGGCGCCCCCCGGGCGACCCGCGACCACCCCGCCCCGGCGGGCGCCGCTGACCGCCGCGGCGGTCAGTCGCCCTTCTTCATCCGGTCGTAGATCTTCTTGCACTTCGGGCAGACCGGCGAGCCCGGCTTCGCCGACTTCGTCACCGGGAACGTCTCGCCGCAGAGGGCGCGCACGAACGTGCCCATGACGGCGCTCTCGGTGATCTTCTCCTTCTTGACGTAGTGGAAGAACTTCGGTCGGTCGTCGTCGGTGGTCTCATCGGTGGTGACGTCGGGACGCTCGAGTGTCTGCGTGCTCATGCCCACCGATTATGCCGTCACGATCGGCGTCGAACAGGCCCTTGCGCAGCGCGATCGCGGTCGCCGCGCACCGACGTCCACGATCTCATCGGGATACGAGGTGGCCCGCGGCGGACGGCGGTGGGACACTGGAGTCGTGCGCTCAGGAATGTCCGATGACGAACGCGCCGTCCTCATCACGGCGGCGCAGGATCCGTTGGACGAACAGCACCGGCAACGGGTGCGTCGCTACATCATCGTGATGTCCATGCGGATCCCGGCGCTCGTCATCGCCGGCATCGTCTACGCCTCCACGGGGCTGTGGTGGCTGGCCTTCCTCATCGTCGGACTCTCGCTGCCGTTGCCGTGGATCGCCGTGCTCATCGCCAACGATCGTCCGGCACGGCGCAAGGACGAGGTGCAGCGCTACAAGTACGCCCCCACCCGCCGCGCCCTGTCGGGTCCGGATTCCGACCTGCCCGTGCGGCGCGACGACACCGCATGATCGAGCCCGCGACGGCCTCCGGCGCGCCGTCCTCCCTGACTCCTTCCGCAGCCGCCGCGCTCGGCGCCGCGCTGCGCGACGCCCGCTACACGTCGGCCGGACTGCGCGGCGCGCTCGGTCCCGCCGGCTATGCCGCACTCGGCCGCGGCGATCGGATCTCGACGCTCCGCGCGTTGCGCGACGATCCCGCTCTGGCGACCGCCGTCGACGCGTTCGTGTTCGGCCGTCGCGTCGTCGCCGACGATCTCGCGCCCGCCGTCGGCGACGTGACGGGTCTCGTCGACGCCGGTGTCCTCGCCGGCAGTTGCGGACGCGTCCGTGCGACGCTCGACATCCGCCCGATCCCGGACGACACGCCGCGATCGATGGACGGAACCGATCCGGGGCTGGCCGTCGCCGATCGCAACGACGACGGCGAGACCGCGGCCGACCACGTCCTCGGCGTCGGACGCGCCTCGCTGTCGTTGCTGCGTGCGATGCCGTCGGCGTTCGCCGCCGGCTCTCGGGTGCTCGACATCGGCACCGGCTGCGGCGTCGCCGCCCTCACCGCGCTGCGCCGCGGCGCGGGGTCCGTCGTCGCGACCGACGTCACCGAGCGCGCCGTCCAGATGGCGGCACTGACCTTCGCCGTCAACGATGTGTCGGCCGAAGCCGAACTGCGGCGCGGCCCCTGGTACGGCCCCGTCGCCGGCGAGACGTTCGATCACATCGTGACGAACCCGCCGTTCGTCGTCGGGCCGCCGAGCGTCACGCACACCTACCGGGACTCCGGGCTCGACCTCGACGGCGCGACGGCCCTCATGGTCCGCGATGCCCGCACACATCTCGCCGTCGGCGGCGGCGCGACGATGCTCGGCTCCTGGATCATCACCGGCGACGGCGACTGGCCCGCCCGCGTCGCGAGCTGGCTGCCCGACCACGGCGTCGACGCGTGGATCGTCCAGCTCGACGCCGCGGATCCGGCGCACTACGTGCACACGTGGGTCGCCGACGGCGGCGCGACCGGCCAGGCTGCCGACGAGCTCGCCGAACACTGGCTCGATCACCTCGCCGCAGCCGATGTGGCCGGCGTCGGCTTCGGTTTCATCTTCCTGCGGGCGACGGACGCACCGTCGGACGTCGTCGCCGAGGATCTGCCCCCGATGCAACCCGGCGACGAACCGCTCGGCGACGCCGCGCAGCGCTACCTCGACCGCGTGGCGTGGCTGCGCGAGCACGACGTCCTCACCCAGCGGCTCCGGCTCGCCGACGCCGCGGTACTCGAACGCCTCGCCACCCCGGCCGCCGACGGCTGGCGTCCGCTGACCACCCGCATCCACCACACCGCCACACCACGCTTCCACCACGAGATCGACGACACCGGCTCCGCACTGCTCGCCGGCCTGCACTCCGCTGACCTGCCCGCAGGCGCGGTCGTGGACCTCCTCGCCGACCTCACCGGCGAGACGATCGACCCGGACGCCGCCGTCGCCCTGCTCGCCGGCCTCGTCCGCCACGGCCTGCTCCTGCCCGCCTGACCGGCACCTCTGCTCCCGGACACCTGACCGGCGGGTCCCCCAACCCGTCCGCAGGCGAGTTCCACGATCCGCGAGGCAGCGCGAACTCTTATCAACCTCTCAGGTCGGCGATCACAAAAGCCCTGGTCAGAGCGATACCGTGTCGGCAACTCCGGGAACTTTCCCCGCTCGCACCCCGTTGGACGTCATAACAGGTTGCCGAACGAGGGAGACCATTTCCATGACGAGCGCGCACGTTTCCATCAGCACCCGCGGTGTGATGACCGAGGCCGATCTCGACGCCCAGAGCCCCGCCGCGGACCTCGTTCGCGTCTATCTCAACGGCATCGGACGCACCGCTCTCCTCACCGCCGAACAAGAGGTCGACCTCGCCAAGCAGATCGAGGCCGGCCTCTACGCTCGGCACGTCCTCGCGACGGCCAAGCGCATCGCCCCGACGCGCCGCCGCGATCTGCAGCAGATCGTCCGCGAGGGCGAACTCGCCCGCACCCACCTCCTCGAGGCGAACCTCCGACTGGTCGTCTCGCTCGCCAAGCGCTACACGGGCCGCGGCATGCCGCTTCTGGACCTCATCCAGGAGGGCAACCTCGGACTCATCCGGGCGATGGAGAAGTTCGACTACGCCAAGGGCTTCAAGTTCTCCACCTACGCGACGTGGTGGATCCGGCAGGCGATCACCCGCGGCATGGCCGATCAGAGCCGCACCATCCGCCTCCCCGTCCACCTCGTGGAGCAGGTCAACAAGCTCGCCCGCATCAAGCGGGAGCTGCATCAGCAGCTCGGCCGCGAGGCGACCGATGACGAGCTCGCCGCCGAGTCCGGGATCCCGGCCGAGAAGATCCATGATCTGCTCGATCACAGCCGCGACCCGGTGAGCCTGGACATGCCGGTCGGCTCCGACGAGGAGGCGCCGCTCGGCGACTTCATCGAGGACGCCGAGGCCACCAGCGCCGAGAACACGGTCATCGCCGGGCTCATGCACCGGGACGTCCGCAGTGTCCTCGCCACGCTGGACGAGCGCGAGCAGCAGGTCATCCGGCTGCGTTTCGGCCTCGACGACGGACAGCCGCGCACCCTCGATCAGATCGGACGGCTCTTCGGACTGTCCCGCGAGCGGGTGCGGCAGATCGAGCGTGAGGTCATGTCCAAGCTCCGTCACGGCGAGCGCGCCGACCGGCTGCGCGCCTACGCCAGCTGATCCCTTCCGCCGTCACCGGCGGCCGCGACCCGGGGAGAGTCGCGCGCCGCGGTGACATCCCGCCTCGACGCGGGGCCCACGACGCTGAACAGCGTGAGCGAGAAGGCCGAGACCGGTCCCGCTCACCGCAGTCTGCGGGGCCCCGCGTCGAGCGCTGTGGCGACCTGCCCGATCGTCACACTGGTGGACGTGATGGCGGCGCCGTCGACGCTGGAGAGGACGGGGTCGCAGATGAGCGCGTGGATCTCGGGGATGTCGTCGGCCATCGTCGAGACGCGCACGATGAGGTCGCGCAACGCGTCTCGGTCGACGGGCCCGACGCCCCGATATCCCTTCAACAGCCGCGCCGAGCGGGACGCGTCGACGAGCGCGTCGGCGTCGGCGTCGCTCACCGGCAGCACCTGGTAACTCCGGTCGCCGAGCATCTCGCCCGCGACGCCGCCGAGCCCGAACGCCATGAGCCCGCCGACGGCGGTGTCACTGTGAGCCGACACCCGGCAGTCGATCCCCTTGGCCGCCATCTGCTGCACCTGCACGACCGGTTCTCCCGTGAGCTTGACGAGCGCCTCGTAGGCCAGGCGCACCCCCGCGGCGTCGACGACGTCGAGCCGGACGTTGGAGCGGTCGGCGCGATGCCGCCAGTCCCGTCCCATCGCCTTGACCGCCACCGGGTAGCCGTAGCGGTCGGCCGCCGCGACGGCCTGATCGGCGTCCGACACTTCGGAGAACGGCGTCACGTGGATGCCGTAGAGCGAGAGCAGCAGCGCCGACTGCAGGTCGGAGAGCTCGGTCATGGCGCCGCCGCCCTCCTCCAGCCACTGCCGCACCAGGGTGCGCGCGCCGTCGACGTCGACGCCCGCCGGCCGGACCACCGGCGACTGCGGACGCGCCCGCCACGAGCTGTAGGCCCAGGCGCGGGCGAGCGCCAGCGCCGCGCTTCCCGGCTCCGGATAGGCGGGCACCGATCCGCGCATGCGGCGGCCGGCCTCGTCGAACACCGACAGCTCCTCGATGACGCCCTCCGCGCCGAGGAAGGTCGCGACGATGGGCTTGGTGCCACCGGCCGCACCGGCGAGGATCGCGTCCGCGAAGTCCGTCGGAGACAGGGCGATGGGCGGGACGAACACGGTGATGACGGCGTCGACGTCCGGCGAGGCCATCGCTTCCCTGATCGCGGCGGTGAAATCCGCCGGCTCGGCCGCGGCGCCGAGGTCGGTGGGATCGGCCACCCGCAGCCCGGCACGACGTCCGGCGTCGACGGCCAGCAGCGACACGGCCGTCGAGTTGGCGATGATCGCGACTCGATCGCCCGCGGGCAGCGGCTGGTAGCTGAGCAGCGACGCGACGTCGAAGAGTTCGGAGATGGTCTCGACCTGGATGACGCCCGACTGCGCGAACAGCGCGCGGAAGACGTCGTCGCCGACCCCCGAGGACGACTCGTGATGGCCGCTCTTCACCGCGACGATCGGCTTCTGCCGGCTCACCCGCCGGGCCAGACGCGCGAACTTGCGCGCGTTGCCGAAGGTCTCCAGGTACAGCAGGATCACCTCGGTGTCCGGGTCGGTGTCCCAGAACTGCAGTGAGTCGTTGCCCGACACGTCGGCGCGGTTGCCCGCGGAGATGAAGGTGGAGAGCCCGATGCCGCGGCGGGCGGCGGCGGCGAGGATCGCGATGCCGAGCGAGCCGGACTGGCAGAAGAACGCCGCGTTCCCCGGCGGCGGCACGACGTCGGCCAGCGTGGCGTTGAGGCGGACGCCGTCGGTCATGTTGATGACGCCGAGCGCGTTCGGCCCGACCATCCGCATGCCGTGCGCCCGCACGGCCTCGGCCATCCGGCGTTCCACCCGCATCCCCGACGCGCCGGTCTCACCGAAGCCCGAGGTGAGCACGACCATCGACTTGACACGCTTCTCGAGGCAGTCGTCGAGGACGGCGTCGAAGTTCTCGGCCGGTACGGCGACGACGGCCATGTCGACGTCGTCGGGGACGTCGCCGAGCGTCGGATAGGCACGGACGCCGCGCACCGAACGGCAGGTCGGGTGGACGGGGAACACCGGACCGGTGAATCCCGATCGCAGAATGGCGGCCAGCACAGCGTTGCCGACCTTGCGCGGATCCGGCGACGCGCCGATCACCGCCACCGACGTCGGCGTGAGCAGGTTCTGCACGCTGCGGGCCTCGGAGGCGCGCTCGCGGGCGTTGCGGACGGCGAGCAGCGCATCCGACGGGTCGATGGTGAACTCGACGTGCACGGTCGCGCCGTCGTAGCTGCGCGAGACCTGGTAGCCCGCGCTGCGGAAGACGGTGATCATCGCCCGGTTCTCGGCCATGATGTCGGCCTCGAACTCGTGGAAGCCGCACTCCGCGGCGGCGCCGGCGAGGTGCTCGAGCAGGATCGGGCCGAGGCCGCGTCCCTGGTGCTCGTCGGCGATGACGAAGGCGACCTCGGCGGCGTGCGGCCGGCCGTCGTCGGCGAGCGACTCGTACAGGCCCATCCCGATGATCTTGTGGCCAAGCCAGGCGACGAGCGCCACCCGCTCGTAGTGGTCGACGGTCGTCGTCCGCGCGAGGATCCGCGGTGAGAGCGTCGGCTGCGGACCGAAATAGCGCAGGTACCGCGTCCGTTCCGACAGACCTTCGTGGAAGGCGAGCACGGCGTCCGCGTCGTCGGGGACGATCGGCCGCAGGTGCACGACACCGCCGTCGGAGGCGAGCACGTCCGCCTGCCAGTGGGGAGGGAAATCCCGGGGCCCGCGGGGCCCGGGCGCGGGGCGGTCAGTCACGGGGATCCTCCGGGTCGAGTCCGTGCAGCGGATACAGCGCGCGTCGTGCCGAAACGATACCGGCGTCGGTCGCGACCAGCAGCGCGTCGGCGTCCTCGCTGCCGCCGCCGTCCCATGGGACGAAACGCGCGTCGCCGCCGTCGGACATCGTCAGGGGCACCGGATCCTCCTCGTGGAGCAGCCCCTGGGCGGTCTCCCGCCAGCCCGGCGGCGTCGGGGTGTCCGGGGCCAGGTCGACGCCCGACGCGACGGCCAGCAGATGCGTCCACGAGCGCGGCACGATCCGGACCAGGCCGTAGCCGCCGCCGCCGACGGCGAGCCAGCGGCCGTCGCTGTACCGGTCCGCGAGCTGGCGCATCGCGATCATCGCGGCGCGCTGGCCGTCGACGGAGACCGCCAGGTCGGCCATCGGATCCTGGAAGTGGCTGTCGGCGCCGCACTGACTGATGATGATCTGCGGCTTGAAGGAGCCGATGACACCCGGGACGACCGCGTGGAAGGCCCGCAGCCAGTGCTCGTCGCCGGCCCGCGGCGGCAGCGGGATGTTGACCGACGTCCCCGCGGCGGCCTCGTCGCCCACCTCGGACGGGTAGCCGGTGTTCGGCCAGAGCGTGCGCGGGTGCTGATGGATCGAGACGGTCATGACGCGCGGATCATGTGCGAAGGCGCGCTGCACGCCGTCCCCGTGGTGGGCGTCGACGTCGATGTAGGCGATGCGGTCGAAGCCGCGCGCCAGCAGATGGTCGATGGCGACGACGCAGTCGTTGTAGATGCAGAAGCCGGCGGCGTGGCCCTTCATCGCGTGGTGCATGCCGCCGGAGATGTTGACGGCACGCCGGGTGCGGCCCTCGGCGATCG
Organism: Mycobacteriaceae bacterium; assembly: GCA_044222225.1. Classification (GTDB taxonomy): domain Bacteria; phylum Actinomycetota; class Actinomycetes; order Mycobacteriales; family Mycobacteriaceae; genus JBGANR01. The sequence goes on along the minus strand of JBGANR010000015.1, from coordinate 98,212 downwards.
CGCGGGCCGCCGTCAGGGTGCCGCCGACCATCACCTTCGCGATCTCGTGCATCCGTGGGAACAGCGGATTGTCGTCCGTGCCGAGTCCGTAGACCCGTTCGTTGACGGCGCGCGTCAACGGGTCCGCCTCGCCGTAGGCCGACGCGACCGCCGCGATGTAACGCGGCGAGTGCGCGACGTGCAACGCGGCGTCGGCGAGGTCCTCCGGGGGAACGATCGACCCCTCCGGCAGGACGCCGAGCTCCCCCGCGAGCTGCATCGTCAACGTCAGTCGCAGCGGGTTCATCGGGTGCGATGTCAGTTGGTTGTAGTCGAGGTAGTCGTCGCTCCAGACGACGAGTGCCCCATCCGCCTCGGTGACCATCCGTCGAACGCTAGCCGCCCGCGCGGTACTTTGACGTCCGGCTCCCGGAACCGCATCGTTGAACCGACCCGACCACCGACCGACGAACGAAAGAGCGATCGATGACCCCCACCGAGGCCTCGACGCCCGTCTCTCTCGAGACCTGGCAGACCGGCCCGTACAACCGGTACACGATCGGCCGGATGCGGGAGGTCGTCCCGACGGCCCGCGTCGCCGCCGGCGACGCGCCGCTCGCTCTCCCCGAGGGCCCTCGGCTCGACCTCGACGCCGTGCCGCTCACCCTGCGTGACGGCACGCCGACGACGGCGGCGGCCGTGCTCGACGCGTCTTACACCGACGGCTTCCTCGTGCTCGCCGACGGCGTCGTCCGCTACGAGAGCTATCCCGGCGACCTCGAGGCCGACCGGACGCACATGCTGTATTCGGTCAGCAAGTCGATCGTCAGTTCCGTCGCCGCGAACCTCGTCGCGGCCGGTCTGCTCGACACCGAGGCCCTCGTCACCGCCTACGTCCCCGAGTTCGCGACGTCCGGCTACGCCGGGGCGACGGTCCGCCACCTGCTCGACATGCGCTCGGGCATCCGGTTCTCCGAGGAGTACCTCGACCCGCACGCCGAGGTGCGACAGCTCGACCAGGCGATGGGGTGGACGCCGCGCATCGACGACTGGGTGCCGAGCACGCTCTACGGCTACCTGCCCCATCTGCGGGCGACCCGGGATCACGGCGGCTGGTTCGACTACCGCTCCTGTGAGACCGACGCCCTCGGCTGGGTGTGCGAGCGCGCCGCGGGCCTGCGGATGCCGGAGCTGCTCTCGCGCACCGTGTGGTCGCGGATCGCCCGCCATGACATGGACGCCGGTGTCGACAAGGCCGGATCGGTGCTCCACGACGGCGGGTTCGCCGCGACGCTTCGCGACCTCGCACGCTTCGGCGAGGCGCTCCGCCGCGCCGGAACCCCCGACGGGGGCGCCGGCACCGCCGACGGGGCGCCGCTCGTGCCGGCGTCGTGGATCGAGGACTCGCTCACGGGCGCGCCCGACTCCCGGCAGGCCTTCGCCGACTCCCCGCTCGGCACCTACCGGCCCGGCTTCATGTATCGCAACCAGTTCTGGGTGCCGCCGGCCGAGAAGCGCGTCCTGCGCTGCATCGGAATCCACGGCCAGCTCGTCTACATCGACTTCGCCCGGCGAGCCGTCGTCGTCAAGCTCTCGTCGTGGCCGACGCCGCTCGACGACGCGCTCGACGCCGCCACCACGCTCGCCGTCGAGACGATCATCGCCTCGACGGTCTGACCCGCGGTCGGGACTATCCGGACGGCCCCGGATCGTTGTGCCTGGCAGGGTAGGCTGACCGCGACAGAAAGGGACCTTCCACGTGAACGATCTCGTCGACACCACGGAGATGTATCTCCGGACGATCTACGACCTCGAAGAGGAGGGCATCGTCCCACTTCGGGCGAGGATCGCCGAACGCCTCGAGCAGAGCGGTCCGACGGTGTCGCAGACGGTCGCTCGCATGGAGCGCGACGGCCTGGTCCGCGTCGCCGGCGATCGGCACCTCGAGCTGACCACGAGGGGCCGGTCCCTCGCGATCGCCGTCATGCGCAAGCACCGGCTCGCGGAGCGCCTGCTCGTCGACGTCATCGGGATGCCGTGGGAGGAGGTCCACGCCGAGGCGTGCCGCTGGGAGCACGTCATGAGCGAGAACGTCGAGCGGCGGATCCTCGCCGTCCTCGGCAACCCGACGACGTCGCCGTACGGCAACCCGATCCCGGGCCTCTCCGAGCTCGGTGCGCCGGATCTGCCCCCGGCCAAGCCTGCGATACGGCTCGCCGATCTCGACCAGGGCGACGACCTGCCGGTCATCATCCGCCGCCTCTCCGAGCACGCGCAGGTGGACGTCGACCTCATCACCCGGCTGCGGGCGGCGGGCGTCGTCCCGGACGCGCGCGTCACGGTGACCATCCGGCCCGGTTCCATCGCCTTCTCCAGCCCGGGCCACGAGGGCCTCGAACTCAGTCGCGAGATGGCGCATTCGATCCAGGTCGAGCTCGTCTGATGCGACTGCTCGTCACCGGCGGCGCCGGTTACGTCGGCAGCGTCAACGCCCGGATCCTGCTGGAGAACGGGCATGAGGTCACCGTCGTCGACGACCTCTCGACCGGCAACCGGGACGCCGTGCCCACCGGCACGACCTTCGTCGAGGGCCGGATCGCCGACGTCGCCGGCGAGGTCCTCGCCGCGCAGCCCTACGACGGGGTGCTGCACTTCGCGGCGCGGTCCCTCGTCGGCGAGTCCGTCGCCGATCCGGCGGCCTACTGGCACGGCAACGTCGGCCAGTCGCTCGCACTGCTCGACGCGATGCGCGCCACCGGGACGCCGCGGCTCGTCTTCTCCTCGACGGCCGCGACCTACGGTGAACCGGAGGCCGTCCCCATCGTGGAGACGGCACCGACGCGTCCGACGAACCCGTACGGCGCGTCGAAGCTCGCCATCGACATGGCGATCGCCTCCTACTGCCACGCCTACGGTCTTGCCGCCGTCAGCCTGCGGTACTTCAACGTCGCCGGCGCGTACGGCGGCTTCGGCGAGAACCGCGAGATCGAGACCCACCTCATCCCCCTCGTCCTGCAGACGGCGCTCGGCCGGCGCGCGGACATCGCCGTGTTCGGCAGCGACTATCCGACCGAGGACGGGACCGCGGTCCGCGACTACATCCACGTCGCCGACCTCGCCGCCGCCCACGGACTCGCGCTGACGCATGCGACGCCCGGCCGGCACGCCGTCTACAACCTCGGCAGCGGACGGGGCTACTCGGTCCGCCAGGTCATCGACGTCTGCCGCGAGGTCACCGGTCTCGACATCCCCGAGCGCCTCGCCGACCGGCGCGCCGGCGACCCGGCGGTGCTCGTCGCGTCGAGCGACTGGGCGATCGCCGACCTGGGCTGGACCCCGACGCGTACCGACCTGACCCGCATCGTCTCCGACGCCTGGAACTACACCCGGGCACTCGGCGATCGAGACCGGGCCGCGCGGCGCTGAGCAGTTCCGCGGCGCGGTGTTCATGAGCTGAGCATCCGGCCGAGCACATCGTCGACCCCCTGACGCAACGCGTAGCCGACCATCCCGTTCGCCACGGCCTTGACGTCCTCGGGCGGCAGCCCGCGGACCACCGCTTCCGCGACGATCCGGGCCAGGCTGTAGTCCGGCTCGACCTCCATCGCCACCTCCAGCGCGGTCATCGCCGCCGCGCCGCCGCCGCGGACGTACTCGCAGTAGGCGAGCAGCGTCGCGGCCGCCGCACGCGACTCCCCCGCGGCTCGACGGGCGATCGACTCCCAGAACCCGGCGGCCCTGCCCTCGGCGTCCAGCGATGTCGCGATGAGGACGTCCCGAACGACGCGGTCCAGGAGCGCCGTGCCGACCGTCGCGACGACGCGGCACGTCGGGTCGCGGCCGGCGACGTGCTCGGCGAACGCGTCGGCGACGGCCTCCAGACGCGCCCGCGGCGTCTGCGGCGCGTGAAGCGGGTCCATGTCGGCGTCCGGGCAGCCGCACCGGCCGCCGGAGCGCTCGGCCGGGCAGCCGGCCGGCGCGAGCCGATCGCGCAGCGCCTTCCTGCTCGCGGCCACCGGACGACCGCCGACGGCCCGGGCGAGCGCCGTCGGCGAGAGCGCCGGATCCGGCAACCGACCCGCCAGACCTCGCTCGGGCCAGGCCCAACGAGCGCCTTCGACGAGCGTCGCCGCCCAGACGGTCGCGACGACGTCGACGTCCAGCCCCGCGGCCACCCGATCGCGTAGCCGGCCGACGTCCCCGAGCGGTCCACCGACGACGACGAGCACGGCCTCCTCGCAGCCGACCCGCGCGAGCGCGGCGGACATGGCGAAGAGCGCGGCCTGCTCCGCCGGGCCCGGCGGCGCCCCGGAGGCCGCGCGCCGCCGCGTCGCCGACTCGTCGGAGAGATCGGCCGGTTCGTCGTAAAGGTCAGCGCGCATGATCGGCCCGAGGCCGTGGTCGTCGGGGTGCAGCCCCAGCACGACGAACGAGTCGCTGGGTACGAAGCCGAGCAGCCCGGGAATCGCGGCGAGGAGCGCGCCGGGTCCGTCGAGGCGGCCGATCCGGAAGGCGGGAGATGGCGTGGTCATGGCGCCCAGCGTCGCGGGCGGTGCTGACGTCGACCCGGCCGCCGGACGGCTCACCGACTCACCCTGTGCAGACGCACACCGATCACGCCGAACACCGCCCGGCCCTGCACAGCCGGGCCGTCGTCGGGCTATCGCGCGCGAGATCGGGTCAGTGCGCTGCGGTACACGGCGTCGACGCCCGCGGCGTCCGGCCCGCGCCCGGCGAAGGCCATCCCGATCACCGTCACCCTGACGCCGTCGTTCTGGCCCGCCAGGACAAGCATCTGACGGGCCGGCCGGCCGTCGTCGGACATCCGGTAGGCGAGCGATTCGGCGCTGTCGTAGGGCGGCGCGGGCGTCACCGTCGTCGTCCTCGTCGACGGCACGCCCGCCGCAGTGATCTGCACCCGCGCGCATCGCGTGACACGGGCCTGCTCGTCGGCCAGCCGTGTCTCGGTCGCCTCGAGGAGAACAGTGATCGTGCCGCCGCCGTCCGGTGCGGTGCCGACGGCCGTCCGGGTGTTCTCCGACGGTGCCGGTGCGGCGCAGTCCGCGGGTGTCAGCGCGCCCCCGGACGGCAGGCCGACCGTGTCGCCGATCACCTGCGCCGCCGGCGGACCCGGCAGCTGCACGCCGTAGCCGGGCGGGAAGTCCTCACGGGTCACCGACCTGGCGTCGAGGTCGACCGACGCCGGCTGCGGCACGGCAACGGACTCCGGACGCGCCTGACCTGCCACGACGTCGGCCCCGCAGCCGGCGAGCACGATCGCGAGACCAGCGCACGCCAGTGCCGTCGCCGTACGGCCGCCAGTACCCACGGTCGGTCAGTCTGCCAGCCCGCCCCCACGGCACCGCGGTCCCACGCCCGAATCATCCGGCCCGGTCTCCGTTCGCTCTCAGCGCAGGAGAACACGCGGGCGGAATCAATGCCGGGAGGCCGCGGTTGGAAGAATGGAAGATCGCGCGTCACGATACGAGGGGGTGGCTGGAATGTCCCGCAAGCCCATGTACGAGCTCGTCTATCCCGAGCCCGAGGTCACCGGCTCCGGAGGAGACGGGCCGGTGCTCATCCATGCACTCGAGGGCTTCGCCGACGCCGGACACGCCGTCCGGCTGACGGCGTCCCACCTCATCGACAGCCTCGACGCCCGTCTGGTCGCGACGTTCGACCTCGACGAGCTCTTCGATTACCGGTCCCGCCGCCCGCCGATGACGGTGCGCGACAACGCCTTCGTCAGCGCGGCGATGCCGGCGCTGCGGCTGCACGCGCTCACCGACGCCGCCGGTCGCGGCTTCCTGCTGCTCTCCGGCAGCGAGCCGGACCTGCGCTGGGAGACCTTCGCGCACGCCGTGACGGCGCTGGCGGAGCAGTTCGGCGTGTCGACGGTCGTCGGCATCAACGCCATCGGCATGTCGGTGCCGCACACCCGTCGGCCGCCGGTCACCGCGCACGGCCACGCCGAGATCATCGCCGGCCTGCCCACCTGGGACCAGGACATGACGATTCCCGGCAGCGCGTCACTGCTGCTGGAACTGCGGCTCGGCGAGCGCGGTTACCGCACGGGCGGCCTCACGGTGCACGTCCCGCACTACCTGTCGAACTCGCCCTACCCGCTCGCCGCCGAACGGCTCGTCGAGACGGTCAACTCGGTTGCGGGACTGCGGATCTCGACCGCCGCACTGCAGGAGTCCGCCGCCACCATCCGCACGCAGATCGACGCCGAGGTCGCCGACAACCCCGAGGTCGGCAAGATCGTCACCGCGCTGGAGGAGCAGTACGACTCCTTCACCCGGGCCCGCGATTCATCGCTGCTCGCGTCGGAGCAGGGGCTGCCGAGCGGCGAGGAGCTCGGCGCCGAGCTGGAGGCGTTCCTGCGGTCGCGGGCCGAGGGCGACGGCTGACCCGGCCGCGGCGGCGACCACGCCGCCGGTGGGCGGGTCCGAGTTCGCTACGGTGGTCCCGGTGAAGACGACGGCGACGCTCGGCGACCTGCTCGACCCCGACCGACCGTACGTCGCCGACGAGGTCCTCGACGACTTCCTCACCTGGACCGCCGACCAGGGCATCGAACTGTATCCGGCGCAGGAGGAGGCGGTCTTCGAGCTGGCGGCCGACTCCAACGTCGTGCTCGCGACGCCGACCGGCACCGGCAAGTCGCTCGTCGCCGTCGCCGCCCAGTTCTTCGCCGCCGCGCGCGGCGAGCGCAGTTTCTACACGGCTCCGATCAAGGCGCTGGTCAGCGAGAAGTTCTTCGCGCTGTGCGAGGTCTTCGGCGCCGCGAACGTCGGCATGCTCACCGGCGACGCCAGCGTCAATCCCGGCGCGCCGATCGTGTGCGCGACGGCCGAGATCCTCGCGAACATCGCCCTGCGCGAGGGCGCGGACGCCGACGTCGGCACCGTCGTCATGGACGAGTTCCACTACTACGGCGAACGCGACCGGGGCTGGGCGTGGCAGGTGCCGATCGTCGAGCTGCCACGCGCCCAGTTCCTCCTCATGTCCGCGACGCTCGGCGAGGTCGACTTCTTCGTCTCCGATCTCACCGAGCGCACCGGCCGGGCGACGGCGCTCGTCGCCGGCGTGCAGCGCCCGGTGCCGCTGGAGTTCGAGTACTCCGTCGAACCGATCCACGAGACGATCGAACGACTCATCGCGAAGGATCGCGCGCCGGTCTACGTCGTGCACTTCACCCAGCAGGCCGCCGTCGAACGGGCGCAGGCGCTCCTCAGCCTCCCGCTGGCCGACAAACAGCGCAAGGCCGCCATCGTCGCCGAGTTGACCACCGTCAGCCTGTCCACCGGCTTCGGCAAACAACTCGGCACCTTGCTGCGCGCCGGGATCGGCGTCCATCACGCCGGCATGCTCCCCCGCTATCGACGCCTCGTGGAACGTCTGGCCGGCGCCGGGCTGCTCGTCGTCATCTGCGGCACCGACACGCTCGGCGTCGGCATCAACGTCCCCATCCGTACCGTGCTGCTCACGGCGCTGACCAAGTACGACGGCTCACGCGTCCGCCACCTGCGCGCGCGGGAGTTCCACCAGATCGTCGGCCGCGCCGGCCGGCCCGGCTTCGACACCGTCGGCTACGTCGTCGTCGAGGCCCCGGAGCACGACATCGAGAACGCCAGGCTCGAGGCCAAGACCACCACCGATCCCAAGAAGAGACGCAAGTTCACGCGCAAGAAGGCGCCCGAGGGCACCGTCTCGTGGGGCCGCGGCACCTTCGAGCGCCTCGTCGACGCCGCACCCGAGCCGCTGACCTCGCAGTTCCGCATCGACTCGGCGACACTGCTCAACCTCGCCGCGCGTCCCGGCTCGCTGTTCGCGCACGCGCGGCACCTGCTCGAACAGAACCACGAACCACGCTCGGCGCAGCTGCGGCACATCCGGACGGCGATCGAGCGCTACCGCTCGCTGCGCGATTCCGGCGTCCTCATCGAGTTGGCCATACCCGACGAGAACGGGCGCAGCGTCGTCCTCGGCGCGCCGCTGCAGCGGGACTTCGCGCTCAACCAGCCGCTGTCCCCGTTTGCGCTGGCCGCCCTCGAACTGCTTGATCCGGAAGCCGACACCTACGCGCTCGACGCCGTCTCGGTCATCGAGGCCACGCTCGACGACCCGCGTCAGGTGCTGATGGCGCAGCAGAAGGCGGCGCGCGGCGAGGCGATCGCCGCGCTCAAGGCCGACGGCGTCGAATACGAGGAGCGGATGGCGCTCATCGAGGACATCACGTGGCCGCGGCCGCTCGCCGACGAGCTCTTCGACGCCTTCGACGTCTACCGCGTCACCCACCCGTGGCTCTCACGGCACCTGCTCTCCCCCAAGTCGGTGGTCCGCGAGATGGTCGAGCTCGCGATGACGTTCAACGAATTCGTGCAGCGCTACGGCCTCGCCCGCTCCGAGGGCACGCTGCTGCGCTACCTCACCGACGCGTACCGGGCGCTGCGCCAGACGATCCCGACGGCCGCTCGCACGCGGGAGCTCAGCGAGATCATCTGGTGGCTCGGCGACCTCATCCGCGCCGTCGACTCCAGCCTCATCGACGAGTGGGAGCAGTTCGGCGGCGACACCGCCGACGATCCGGCACCGCCGCCGCGGGCCGCGAGCGCCAACGAGCGCGGCTTCACCATCGCCGTCCGCAACACGATGTTCGCCCTGGTCACAGCCATCGCGCGGCAGGAATGGAAGACGCTCGCCGCGGCCGACCCGGCCGTCGACCAGCATTCGATCGGCGCCGAGGCCATCGCCTGGCGCGAGGAGTTCGACGAGTTCTTCGCCGAGTACGGCCCGCCGGACGACGGCCCGGCCGCACGCGGGCCGCAGTACCTCGGCGTCGAACGCGTCGGCCGCACGTGGCGCGTCCGGCAGACGCTCGTCGACCCGGACGGCGACCTCGGCTGGGCGCTGCTGGCCACCATCGACCTCGACGCGTCCGACGCGGCGGGCGAGCCCGTGCTCACCGAACTCGCCGTCGAGGTCGGCTGAAACCGACCGCGGCCGAACCGATCAGCCCAGGGCGCGGGCGAACCTCGCGGCGAGCTCGGCCACCTGTTCGTCGGTCATGACGAAGCTGGGTGAGATCTGCATCGACCCCAGGCCCGCGGCGCGTCCGCTGACGCCGACGGCCCGCAACTCGGCGACAAAACCGGGTGCCTGGGCCGGATCGGCGAGCTGGACGGCCGCGACGGCGCCGAGGCCCGCGCGGACGGCCGCCACCCGCGGGTGGTCGGCGAGCGGCGCGAACTCGCGCGCGAGCGTCGTCTCGAGCCGGGCCGCCTCGTCGAGCAGTCCCTCACGCTCGATGATGTCGAGGTTGGCGAGCGCCGCCGCGGCCGCCCCGGCGTGTCCGCCGTAGGTGTAGCCGTGCCGCCACCAGGTGCCGCCCGCGAAGAACGGCTCGGCGACCCGGCCCGAGACGAAGACCGCGCCCATCGGGACATAACCCGAGGTCAGCCCCTTCGCCGTGGTCATGATGTCGGGTTCGAGACCGAACCGGCTCGAGGCGAACCAGTGTCCGCCGATGCGCCCGAATCCGGTGACCACCTCGTCGGCGACGAAGAGGATGTCGTGCTCGCGGCAGATCTGCCGGACGGCGGCGAGGTAGCCCTCCGGCGGCAGCAGGACGCCGCCGGCGCCGATGATCGGTTCGCAGAAGAACGCCGCGATGCGGTCGGCGCCGATGCGTTCGATGAGACCGGCGAGGCTGTTCGGATCGTCCCAGGCGACGGTCGCGGCGTCGCCCATGAGCTCGCCGTAGCCCTCGCGGTTGAGTGGGATCCCGGCGAGCGCGGTGCCCGCGACGTGCATGCCGTGGTACGCGTTGGTGCGCCCGACGACGAGCGTCTTCTCGGGGCGCCCCACCTCGTGCCAGTAGCGCCGGGCGAGCTTGGCCGCCGAATCGATGCTGTCGCTGCCGCCGGAGGTGAAGAACACCTTGGCGCCGGGCGTCGGAGCCACCTTGGCGAGCCGTTCGGCGAGTTCGTCGGTGACGTCGTTCGTCACGTCTCCGAAGCACGAGTAGTGCGCGAGCCGGCCCAACTGCGCGGCGACGGCGTCGGCGATCTCGGTGCGGCCGTGGCCGACGTTGGCGAACCAGAGCCCGGCCGTGGCGTCGAGGTATTGCGTGCCCGCCGCGTCGTAGACGTAGGCGCCCTCGCCGCGGGTGAGGACGAACGAACCCGAGCGGGCGACGGCGCCCATGTCGGCGAAGCCGTGCCAGAAGGCGGACGCGGGACGAGACGGTGCGGCATCTGAGCTCATCGGCCGATTATCGCCCGGCTTCGGCGCACAGGGCATCCGGGGCCGCGATCGCGCCGGAATCCTGTGACCACGACCACCACTCATCGCGCGGCGAGTGGAATACTGCCCGCATGTCCAACCCTGACATCTCCTCGACGCCGCACAACGGCGCCACCGCACTCGACACCCGCTTCTTCGGCCATCCGCTGCCGCTGGCGAATCTCTTCGGCGTCGAGATGTGGGAACGGTTCTCGTTCTACGGTATGCAGGCGATCCTCGCCTACTACATCTACTACTCGGCCGCCGAGGGCGGCCTCGGCTACAACGAGGCGACGGCCTCCGGCATCGTCGGCGCCTACGGCGGCCTCGTCTATCTCTCCGCGATCGCCGGCTCCTGGATCGCCGACCGCATCCTCGGCTCCGAACGCACCCTGTTCTACTCCGCCTGCCTCGTCATGACCGGGCACATCGCACTCGCCGTCCTGCCCGGCACGACCGGTCTCGCCGTCGGCCTCGTGTGCGTCGCCGTCGGGTCCGGCGGCGTCAAGGCCAACGCGACCGTCGTCGTCGGCGAGCTCTACGGTCCGGGCGACGAGCGCCGCGACGGCGGCTTCTCGATCTTCTACATGGGCATCAACATCGGCGCCTTCGTCGGGCCGCTGCTCACCGGCTGGCTGCAGACGAACCAGGGCTTCCACTGGGGCTTCGGCTGCGCCGCCGTCGGGATGGCACTCGGTATCACGCAGTACGCGATCACCCGGCACCGGCTGCCCGCGTCGTCGCACGACGTCCCGAATCCGCTGACGCCGCAGGCCCGGCGCGTCTCCTCGGCCGTCGCCGTCGCCGCGGTCGTCGTCATCGCCGGGCTGCTCGCCTCGGGCGTCGTCGGCACCGACAATCTGGCCGACATCGTGCTGTGGATCGTCGGACTCTCCGCCGTGTCCTACTTCGCGTTCCTGCTGCGCTCACCGAAGCTGGACGAGACCGAACGCAGCCGCGTCCTCTCGTTCATCCCGATGTTCGCGGCGAGCGCGGTGTTCTGGTCGCTCTTCCAGCAGCAGTTCACCGTCATCGCCGTCTACGCCGATCAGCGCCTCGACCGCGACTTCTTCGGCTGGGAGTTCCCGCAGTCGTGGGTGCAGTCGATCAACCCGGTCTTCATCATCCTGCTGGCGCCGGTGTTCGCCGTCGTCTGGACGAAGCTCGGGCCGCGGCAGCCGTCGACGCCGATCAAGTTCGCGCTCGGCGTCGGCATCATGGGCCTCGCCTTCCTCGTCTTCCTGCTCATGCCCAGCGGTGACAACGCCGCGCCGCTGCTCGGCATCGTCGCCATCCTGCTGCTGTTCACGCTGGCCGAGCTGTGCGTCTCGCCGGTCGGCCTCTCGCTGTCGACGAAGCTCTCGCCCGCCGCCTTCAAGTCGCAGATGGTCGCGCTCTTCTACCTCTCGATCGCGTTCGGTTCGACGATGGCCGGCAAGCTCGGCGAGTTCTACGACAAGGAGAACGACCGGCCGTTCTTCATGATCATCGGCCTCACGGCGATCGCCGTCGCGGTCGTCCTCGTCGTCGCCGCCAAGCCGATCTCGCGGCTCATGCGCGGCGTCCACTGACATCGGAGGGGGCTCCGCCGCCCGGGGCCCCTCCCGATAAACTCAGCGACATCATGGCCGTCACCCGAGCAACCCGACCGCCTCGGGCAGGGGCCGGCGGGCGTCCCGGCGTCGACAAGCGCGCAGCGTATGCGGCGCTCGACGAAACCACCATCGCGGACGCCCACCGGCTGCGCCGGCGCATCGGCAACGCCCGGGACGCCGCCGCCCTCGACGCCCTCACCCCGGACATCGACGCCGCCCACGCCCGTCTCACGCGCAGGCTCGGCCGCACCCCGACCATCCGCTATCCGGAGGAGCTGCCGGTCTCGGCCGCCCGCGACGAGATCGCGGCGGCGATCGCCACGCATCAGGTCGTCGTCGTGGCGGGCGAGACGGGCTCCGGCAAGACGACGCAGCTGCCGAAAATCCTCCTCGAACTCGGCTACGGGCGTCGCGGGCTCATCGGACACACGCAGCCGCGCCGGCTCGCGGCCCGCTCGGTGGCCGAGCGCATCGCCGAGGAGACCGGCACCGAGCTCGGCGCGGACATCGGCTACGCCGTCCGGTTCACCGACCGCGTCGGCGAGAACACCCTGGTCAAGGTCATGACCGACGGCATCCTGCTGCGCGAACTGACCCGCGACCGCCTGCTGCGCGGCTACGACGCCATCATCATCGACGAGGCCCACGAGCGCAGCCTCAACATCGACTTCATCCTCGGCTACCTCAAGACGCTGCTCCCCCGCCGCCCCGATCTCAAGGTCGTCATCACGTCGGCGACGATCGACCCGCAGCGGTTCGCGGACCACTTCGCGACGCCCGAGCACGCGGTCCCCGTGATCGAGGTCGAAGGGCGCACGTACCCCGTCGAGATCCGCTACCGGCCGCTGTCGGTCGATCTCAACGACGACCAGATCGACCTCACCGAGACCGAGGCGATCTGCGCGGCCGTCGACGAGCTCGGCGCCGGGATCCTCGGCGACATCCTCGTCTTCCTCGCGACCGAGCGCGAGATCCGCGACACCGCCAAGGCGTTGGAGAAGCACTGCCGGCCCGGCACCGAGATCCTGCCGCTCTTCGCCCGGTTGTCCGCGGCCGATCAGCACCGCGTGTTCGCCCCGCATTCGGGCCGTCGGATCGTGCTGGCGACCAATGTCGCGGAGACCTCGTTGACGGTCCCCGGGATCCGGTTCGTCGTCGACGCCGGCACCGCCCGCATCTCGCGGTTCTCCACCCGCACCAAGGTGCAGCGGCTGCCCATCGAACCGATCAGCCAGGCCAGCGCCCGTCAGCGCGCCGGCCGCTGCGGACGCGTCGCCGACGGCGTCTGCGTCCGGCTCTACAGCGAGGACGACTTCGACGCGCGGCCGGAGTTCACCGACCCGGAGATCCTGCGCACCAATCTCGCGGCCGTCATCCTGCAGATGATCTCGCTCGGCCTCGGCGACGTCGCGGCCTTCCCCTTCGTGCAGCCGCCGGACGCCCGCGCCGTCCGGGACGGCGTCGCCCTCCTGGACGAGCTCGGTGCGCTCGAGCCCGGCACCGGGCCGGACCGCCGGCTCACCGAGGTCGGCCGTCAGCTCGCCGACCTGCCCATCGACCCGCGCCTCGGCCGCATGCTCATCGCCGGCCGCGACGACGGTGCACTGGCCGAGACGCTCGTCATCGTCTCCGCGCTGTCCCTGCCGGACGTCCGCGAGCGGCCGCTCGAGCAGCAGGGCGCCGCGGACGCCGCGCACGCGCGGTTCACCGTGCCGGGATCGGACTTCCTCGCCACGGTCAAGCTGTGGAACCACCTCGAAGAACGGCGCGCCGAGCTGTCGGCGAGCGCCTTCCGGCGCACCTGCCAGAAGGAGTTCCTGCACTGGCTGCGCATCCGCGAATGGCGTGACCTGCACCGTCAGCTGCGCAGCACCACCGACCGGCTCGGGTGGACGCCCAACGAGCAGCCCGCCGCGCCCGACGCCGTCCACCGGGCCATGCTGACGGGTCTGCTCGGCCACATCGGCTTCCGCGACGGCGACAAACGTGAGTTCCAGGGGGCGCGGGGCGCGAAGTTCGCCGTCTTCCCGGGCTCGTCACTGGCCAAGAATCCGCCACGTTACGTCATGGCGGCCGAACTCGTCGAGACCTCACGGCTGTGGGCGCGCACCTGCGCGGCCTTCGACCCGGCCTGGGTGGAGGCGATCGCGGGCGACCTCGTCAAACGGCAGTACAGCGAGCCGCACTGGTCGAGCAAGCGGGAGTCCGCCGTCGCCTACGAGCGGGTGACGCTCTACGGCGTGCCGATCGTCGACCGGCGGCTCGTGCCGTTCGGCCGCGTCGACCCCGAGGCGGCGCGCGAGATCTTCATCCGGCACGCCCTCGTCGAGGGCGACTGGCGGAGCCGGCACGCGTTCTTCCACCGCAACGCCGAGCTGCTCGCCGACGCCGAGGAGACCGAGGCCCGCGCGCGGCGGCGCGACCTCACCATCGATCCCGAAGACCTCTTCGCCTTCTACGACGCCCGCGTCGGCGAGACCTGCGTCTCGGCCAGGCATTTCGACACCTGGTGGAAGAAGGCGCAGCGCTCCGATCCGCACCTGCTTGACGTCGATCCGGCGACATTGCGCACCGACGCCGTCGATCCGGGGGCGTTCCCCGACGTGTGGGCGCAGGGCGGACGCGAGTTCGCACTCACCTACGTCTTCGATCCGACGGACCCGCGCGACGGCGTCACCGTGCACATCCCGCTGCAGGCGTTGCCGACCGTCCGCGGCGCGGGCTTCGACTGGCTGGTTCCGGGTCTGCGGGCCGAGCTGGCCGCGACGCTCATCAAGACGCTGCCCAAGCCGCTGCGTCGGCTGGTCGTGCCCGCTCCCGACTTCGCCGCGGCGGCGCTCTCGCGGCTCACCGCCCGCTCGGAGCCGCTCGTCCTCGGTCTGGCCCGTGAGCTGACGGCGATGACGGCCACGACGATCGATCCCGGCGATTTCTCACCGGCTGCGCTTCCGGCGCACCTGCGGATGGGTTTCGCCGTCGAGGGCGAGCGTGCGGGGACGCACAAGCAGAGCTCGTCTCGGGGCGGATCGCCGCACGGTGGATCGTCGCAGCGCGGCGCCTCGCACGGCGAGCTCGGCTTCTCCCGCAACCTCGGCGAACTGCAGCGCCGGTTCGCCGCCGACGCATCGTCCGCGCTGCGGGCCGACGCCGACGTGACGCGGCCCCCGGCGACGACCTGGACCGCCGCCACGCTCGGCGACGTGCCGCGGTCGACCACGATCGTCGTCGACGGCCAGCGCACGACGGCCTATCCGACGCTGGCCCCCGGCGCGCGCGGCGTGGGCGTCACCGTCGCCGCGACGCCCACCGACCAGGCCCGATCGATGCGCGCCGGTGTCGTCGCGTTGCTGCACCTGGCTCTGCCCGGCCTCGGCCGGGGCGCCGTCGCGGCGATGACCCCCGCCGAGCGCGTCGCCCTGGCGGCGAGCCCCTACCGCTCTCCGCAGACGTGGCTCACCGACTGCACGACGGCCGCGATCACCGAACTCGCCGCGGCCCATGACATCCCGTGGGGCCCGGACGCCTTCGCCGCCCTCGCCGCCGATCTACGACCGCGCGTCACCCCGCTGGCCACCGAACTCATGCTGCTGTCCGCGGAGATCATCGCCGGCGCCGGCGAGGTCAGGGGTCTCATCGACGACGCGCGGGGCCCGTTCCCCGAGGTGGCCGAGGACGTCGCCGATCAGCTCGGCGAGCTCGTCTACGACGGCTTCGTCGGCACGACGGCGCCAAGCCACCTCCGGCATGTCCCGCGCTATCTCGCCGCGGCCGCCGAGCGGCTGCGTTCGCTGCCCGCCTCGCGCGACCGCGATCGGCAGCATCGCGCGACGATCGATCGTGTCCTGGCCCGCTGGGCCGCCGTCGTCGACTCGGCGCCCCCCGCGCTCGCCCCGTCGATCAACGAGCAGGCGCACTGGCTCGTCGAAGAGCTGCGTGTCAGCCTCTTCGCACAACGCCTCGGCACGCCGTTCCCGGTGTCGGAGAAGCGCATCGTCCGGGAGATCGGTCGTCTCGCCGGGCGCTGACGCCATGATCGGCCGTCGTCGCCCGGCCGCGTACCGCCGCCTTACGACGTCCGCGAACGCAGCTTCTCGATCTCGTGCTCGAAGTCCTCGATGGACGTGAATCCGCGGTACACGGAGGCGAACCGCAGGTAGGCCACCTCGTCGAGGTCGCGCAGCGGGCCGAGGATCGCCAGGCCGACCTCGTGGCTCGGCACCTCGGCGGTACCCGACGAACGGACCGTGTCCTCCACCTGCTGGGCGAGCTTGATCAGATCGTCGTCGTCGACCTGACGCCCCTGGCACGCCCGCCGGACGCCCCGGACGACCTTCTCCCGAGAGAACGGCTCGGTGACCCCGTTCCGCTTGACGACGGCGAGCACCGCCGCCTCGACCGTCGTGAACCGGCGACCGCAGTTGGAACACGCTCGCCTGCGCCGGATCGCCTGCCCCTCGTCCGCCACCCGTGAATCGACCACGCGCGTATCGGTGTTCCTGCAGAACGGACAGTGCATCGTGTCAGCCTCCGCGCCGGCGGACCGGCTTCGATCGTCGATGCCGACGGGGACGCACGCGCGCACGTCGTCTCGCGTATAGGCGACCAGTGGCGTCCGAGCGGCAGGAATGGGGGATCCCGCACATCGCAGAGGTGAGAATACCGGAGCCGACTCGAACACCGCGGCCGCTCTCACGGCCCACGGACCGCCGCGGTCGCTATCGCTCGACACCGGCGTACACCGGCACGAGAAGAGCCTGGCCGCGATGCACTGCGGTGTTCGGCAGACCGTTGATGGAGCGGATCCGCTCGACGGCGGCCTCGCGCGGCATCCCGGGCGCGACGGCCTCGGCGATCACGCTGATCGACTGCCCCTGCTTGACGTAGACGGTCGACACCCCGACCTCCACCGGTGCCGAGGCCGCCTCCACAGCCCGCCCGACGAGTGCAACGCCCAGCACCACGAGCAGCAGCAGCAGCCCGGCCCCGACGGCCGCGGCGGCGCGCCGGCGACGGGCGTAGACGTCGTCCACCGCCGAAGCCACCGCGATCACCCGCGTCCGGCGCCGCGCCGGAACGCCGTGCCGCGCCTCGGCGATCGACCACGGGCCGCGCCTGCCCGGCACCGCCAGGCCCGCACGCAACGCCGCAGCCCCGCTGCTCCGCGCCGTGGCGCCGTCCCGCCGCGCCACCGCCTTGCCGCACGGCGCGACGGCGCCGTACGTCGGCTCCGCGACACCCCTGCGCGGCACCCGTCCTGCATCGAGCACAGAAATCGCGGTCATCCGTCCGCCCCTTCCCTGCGACGGCGACGTTTGACGATCGCCCTCGATTCGGCCTTCCGTTCGATGAACGGCTGTTCGAGAACAGTTGTAACACGGGGCACCGACAGAATCCACGGCTCGACCGACAAACTCGAACGGGTGTTTGGCAGATGTGTGGGATTGCACTAGGCTGGAGGAGGCGAAACCGTATATGACCTGAGCAGATGCAGTACAGACCAGGGAGGTCACCATGGCAGACGAGCCCACCCCGCGCCAGCGTCGGGGGCCCGGGCGGCCGTCCGACACCGACGGCGGATCAGAGAACGGCGGCCCGCCGCTGTCCGGCCGGCAGCGGGAGGTCCTCGAGGTCATCCGCAAGTTCGTTCGCGAGCGCGGCTACCCGCCGAGCATCCGCGAGATCGGTGACACCATCGGCCTGAACTCGACGTCGTCGGTGGCCTATCAGCTCCGGGCACTCGAACGTAAGGGCTATCTCAAGCGCGATCCGCACCGGCCGCGCGCGGTGAACGTCTCCGACGGCTCGCCCCCCAAGCCCCCGACTCCGCCGGGCCAGGAACTGCCGCAACCGGCATTCGTTCCGGTGCTCGGCCGGATCGCCGCCGGCGGGCCGATCCTCGCCGAGGAGGCCGTCGAGGACGTCTTCCCGCTCCCCCAGGCGCTCGTCGGCAAGGGATCGCTGTTCCTGCTCAAGGTCGTCGGGGAATCGATGATCGACGCGGCGATCTGCGACGGCGACTGGGTGGTCGTCCGTCAGCAGAACGTCGCCGACAACGGCGACATCGTGGCCGCGATGATCGACGGCGACGCCACCGTGAAGACCTTCAAGCGCACGTCCGACGAGGTGTGGCTGCTGCCGCACAACTCGTCCTTCGAGCCGATCGACGGCCGCGAGGCCGTCATCCTCGGCAAGGTCGTGTCCGTCCTGCGCAAGATCTGACGCCGCGCGCGGTCCCGATCGGTGCGCTCAGCCGACCGGGGCCGCGAACTCGGCGAGAGATGCGGCCGCCGCGGCGCCGACGCGCGCGGTGATGGCGGTGCCGGCGTCGGTGTACCCGAGGGACAGGATGCCGCCGGCGTCGTGCAACCGGGCGATGACGTCACCCCGGTCGTAGGGCACGACGATGGAGACGATCGTCTCCCGCGCGGGCAGCTCCTCGTCGATCCGGGTCACGAGGTGACCGAGCCCTTCGCCGGTCGCCGCCGAGATGAACGCGGCTCCGGGGAACTCGCCGCGCAGCATCGCGAGGACGAGCGGGTCGGCGGCATCGATCTTGTTGACCACGATCAGCTCCGGCGGCGCCTTGTCGGCACCCTGCTCGGCGACGACGTCCGCGACGACGCCCCGCACGGCCGAGATCTGGTCCATCGGCAGCGGATCGGACCCGTCGACGACGTGCAGCAGCAGATCCGCCTCGGCGACCTCCTCCAGCGTCGACCGGAACGCCTCGACGAGTTGCGTCGGCAGATGCCGGACGAAGCCCACCGTGTCGGTGAAGACGACCTCCCGGCCGTCGGCGAGTTCGCCGCGCCGGGACGTCGGGTCGAGCGTCGCGAACAACGCGTCCTGCACGAGGACGCCGGAACCCGTCAGCGCATTGATGAGACTCGACTTGCCGGCGTTGGTGTAACCGACGATCGCCACGGACGGCGTGTCCGAATCCCGGCGAGACTGCCGCTTGGTGACACGCGCCGCCTTCATGCCCCTGATCTCGCGGCGCAGCTTGGCCATGCGCTCGCGGATCCGCCGGCGATCGGTCTCGATCTTCGTCTCGCCCGGACCACGCAGGCCGACGCCGCCGTTGCTGCCGGCGCGGCCACCGGCCTGCCGGGAGAGCGACTCACCCCAGCCACGCAGCCGGGGCATCATGTACTCCATCTGCGCGAGCGAGACCTGCGCCTTGCCCTCTCGGGACGTCGCGTGCTGAGCGAAGATGTCGAGGATGAGCGCCGTCCGGTCGATGACCTTGACCTTGACGACCTTCTCGAGCGCGGTGAGCTGCGCCGGGCTCAGCTCACCGTCGCAGACGACGGTGTCGGCCTCGGTCGCGAGCACGACCTCACGCAGTTCCTGCGCCTTGCCCGAACCGATGTAGGTCGCCGGGTCCGGCTTGTCGCGGCGCTGGATGAGTCCGTCCGCGACCTCGGAGCCCGCCGTCTCGGCGAGCGCCGCGAGCTCGGCGAGGCTCCCGTCGGCGCGCGCCGCGGAGCCGTCGGTCCAGACGCCGACGAGCACGACCCGTTCGAGTCGAAGCTTCCGGTATTCGACCTCGGTGACGTCGGTGAGTTCCGTCGAAAGACCTCGGACACGGCGCAGCGACGAACGTTCGTCGAGCTGAAGCTCGCCGGTCGTGGGCTGGTGCGCGGTGGAGTCGGCGACGGTGGACGCGGAGACTGGCTGTTCTGTCATACGTCGCCCAGTCTCCCACGCCGCGCCGATCTCGCGCGAACGGTTATCCACAGCGGGCGCACGCCCCGACGGGGATCAGGGTTGATTCCAGCCCGGGTTCAGCACGCCCGAGCCGACGAGGATCGACGGCCCGCGCAGCGTCGCGGATCCCTCGGCGATCGTCGCGTCGACGACGCCGCCCGGCACCGTCATCCGGATACGGCCCTCGTCGCGACCCTGCGAGCGCAGCACCGCCGCCGCGGCGGCGACGACGCCGGTGCCGCAGCTGCGGGTCTCGCCGACACCGCGCTCCTGGACGCGCATCGTCGCGGTGCCGTCTCCGGTCACGGTCACGAACTCGAGATTCGCGCCGTGCGGGAAGACCGCCGGGTCGAGGTCGAACGGCGCACGCAGGTCGAGGGCGGCGAGCTCGTCCGGCGTCACGCCGACGCACGCGAGATGCGGGTTGCCGACGTCGACGACGTCGCCGGTGTAGCGCCGCTGCCCCTGCACGGCGGTTCCGGGCCGCTCGGCCACCCGCACCGCGCCCATCGCGACGCTGACATCGGCGTAGGCGCGGTCGACGTGATGCACGACGACGGCCCGGCCGCCGGCGCGCGATCCGACCACGAACTCGTCGCCCGTGACGAGACCGGCGGCGCGCAGATAGTGCGCGAAGACGCGGACCCCGTTGCCGCACATCTCGGCGATGGAGCCGTCACCGTTGCGGTAGTCCATGAAGAAGTCGTCGGCGTCCACGCCCTCGGGCAGCTCCGGCAGCACCTTGGCCGAGACCAGGGCACCGGCCGAGGCGACCCGGAGCACACCGTCGGCACCGATCCCCCGCTGCCGATCGCAGAGCGCGGCGACGTAGCCGGGCGCGAGGTCCAGCCGGACGTACGGATCGTCGAGGATGACGAAGTCGTTCTGCGTGCCGTGGCCCTTCGTGAAGCGCTGCCCGAGAGTCATGGGGTCGATCCTATGACGGGCCCGAGCGGTCCGACGCGTCCTTCAGCAGCGTCGGCGACGCACCGTCCAGCCAGACGATGCGCTTGTCGCGCCGGAACCACGAGCGTTGCCGCCGGACGTAGCGGCGCGTCGCGAAGAAGGTGGCCTCCTGCGCCGCGTCGACGTCCGACTCGCCGTCGAGCACGGCCAGGACCTGTGCGTATCCGATCGCCCGCGGCGCGGTGACGCCCTCGCGCAGTCCCCGGTCGACGAGCGCCCGCACCTCGTCGACCAGTCCCTCGTCGAACATCGCCGCGGTGCGCAGCCGCAGCCGGTCCTCCAGTTCCGCCGGATCACGGTCGACGCCGAGCAGCCGCGCACCCCAGGCCGGCTCGCCGATCGTCGGAGCCGACGCCGCGAACGGCAGTCCCGTGATCTCCACGACCTCCAGCGCACGGACGATCCTGCGTCCGTCCGAGTCGAGGATCTTGGCGGCGGCCGCCGGATCGACCTCGGCCAGTCGCCCGTGCAGCGCGAGCGGCCCGATCCGGGCCAGCTCCGCCTCGTACCGCGCCCGGACGCCCGCGTCGGTCGCCGGCAGCGTCCACCCGTCGAGCAGCGCCTGCAGGTACATCATCGAGCCGCCGACGACGATCGGCGTCGCCCCCCGCGCCAGGACGGCCTCGACGTCCGCCCGTGCCGCCTCCTGATAGCGGGCGACCGTCGCCGTCTCGGTGACGTCGAGGACGTCGAGCTGATGGTGCGGGATGCCGCGCCGCTCGTGCGCGGGGACCTTCGCGGTGCCGATGTCCATCCCGCGGTA
This sequence comes from Mycobacteriaceae bacterium, assembly GCA_044222225.1. Lineage (GTDB taxonomy): Bacteria > Actinomycetota > Actinomycetes > Mycobacteriales > Mycobacteriaceae > JBGANR01. The sequence continues at coordinate 76,909 of JBGANR010000015.1, read as the reverse complement.
CTGCGCCATGGCGTCCGCATTGACGATCTCGCCGCCGAGATGTTCGGCGAGATCGAGCGCGAGCGCCGACTTGCCCGCACCGGTCGGTCCGAGGACGACGATCGGCCGCGCCGTCACGGTCCCCACCACGCGACCACGTAGCCGACGCCGAGCGGCGCATCGGCGTAGCAGATCTCGCGACGTCCCGGCGGGGCGAGCCCGGCCGCGATCCGCCAGGACGCCAGCGCGTCCACGCCCAGGGCCGCACAGGTCGTGTCGTCGAGCGCGTCGAGCGCCGCCCCGTCGGCGGCCGCCAGCGCGGCGATGATCTCCTCTTGTACGGCGAGCGACTCCGGCACGTGCCCGCCGGGCGCGCGGGGGGTCAGCGTCGTGGCGCCGTCGCCGACCACGAGCAGCCCCATCGGCGCCGGGGCGCACGCGGCGCGGACGGTCTCGATGCCCGCGGCGTCGCCGATCGCCCGGGCGCGAGCACCCGCACCGGCCGCGATCCAGCCCCCGACCAGCGCATACAGGTCGACCGCCGGGTCGACGGCACCGCCCGGCGGCAGCCACGCCGCGCCGGAGAGGTCGGCGCGGACGTCGACGCCGAAGCCGAGGAACGTCCCCCGCACACCGCGGGAGTAGTCGCCGCTGCCGGGACCGAGGACGACCCACCGCGGGGCGACGGCGGCGAGCCGTCGCGCGACCTCGACGACGGCGCGCCGAACCGGGTCGAGCGCGGGATCCGGGCCGCCCGTCAGCTCCGGCACGAGCGCCGGCGCCGACGGCACGAACGCGATCGCGACCGGCAGAACCGGGGCGTCATCGGCGGCGGGCGGCGGGGATGTCGGCGTCACAGGAGACAAGGCTATCCAGTTCCCGCGGACCGCCGACCGGGCCCGAGCACGCGCTTCCCGCGTTGGCCACCGGTGGTGCCTGGTTCAATGGGATGGCAGTTCGCGTGATGGCGGCGGTCGCGACGCGACCGGAGAGGGGTTCGACATGCAGGTCAGCACACCCGAAGAGCACAGCGCCGGTCCCGCGGCGACACCGACGCCGGGTCCCCGTCCCGGGCCTCGACCGGGGCCCCGCCCCGGCCCGCGCCCGGGACCTCGACCCGGTCCGACGCAGCCCGTGGAGAAGGCCGCGCAGCTGCCGCATCCGCACGGCACCACCGATCCGAGCAGATTCGGACGCGTCGAGGCCGACGGCTCGGTCTGGCTCACGACGGCCGACGGCGAACGACAGATCGGCTCCTGGCAGGCCGGCACGCCCGAGGAGGGGCTCGCCCACTACGGGCTGCGCTTCGACGATCTCGCGACCGAGGTCGAACTTCTGGAGGAACGACTGTCCGCCGGCTCCGGCGATCCGGTCGCGACGGCCCGCGCCGCCGCGACACTGCTCGCCGGGCTCGACGAGGCGGCCGTCATCGGCGACATCGAGAACCTCCGGGTCCGGTTGACGACCATCGCCGGCGGCGCCGAGGAGGCCGCCGCACGCGCGAAGGCCGACCGCGAACAGGCGAAACTCGAGGCGACGGCGCGCAAGGAGGCGTTGCTCGCCGAAGCCGAGGAACTGTGCGGGATCGAGGGGCGCTGGCGCGCCACCGGCGACCGGCTGCGGGCGATCGGCGACGAGTGGCGGGCGATCCGCGGCGTCGACCGCAAGGTCGACGACGCCATGACGAAACGGCTGCACCGCGCCCGCGACACCTTCAGCCGACGCCGCGGGGCCCATTTCGCCGAGATGGACAAGACGCGGGCGTCCGCCAAGACGCGCAAGGAACAGCTCATCGCCGACGCCGAGGCGCTCTCGGCCTCCACCGACTGGGCGCCGACCGCGAACCGCTACCGCGAGCTGCTCGAGGAGTGGAAGGCCGCCGGGCGCGCGTCCCGCGAGGTCGACGACGCACTGTGGGCCCGCTTCAAGGCCGCGCAGGACGTCTTCTTCGCCGCCCGCAGCGCGTCCCATTCCGAGCGCGAGGCCGAGTACTCCCGGAGTGCGGAGGCCAAGCGGGCCGCTCTGACCGAAGCGGAGAAGGCCGTCGAGCAGGCGGATTCCGTCGACGCGGCCCGCGCCGCGGTGCGCGCGCTGCACGACCGGTGGGACGAGCTGGGACGCGTTCCGCGTGAGCACATCGGCCAGCTCGAGGCCCGGTTGCGGGCCCTCGACGAGAAGGTGCGGCACGCCGAGGAGCGGCAGTGGCGCCGTACCGACCCGGAGGCGATCGCACGGGCGGCGCAGTTCACGGCGAAGGCCGACGGCCTCGAACGCGACGCCGAGCGGGCCGCGGCGTCCGGCAACGCGAAGAAGGCCGCCCAGCTCAGCGAGCAGGCTTCGCAGTGGCGGCAGTGGGCGGCCACGGCCACCGAGGCCGTCTCGGGTCGCTGATTCGGCGAGCCCCGAGAGGGACGAACCACAGACTGCGGTGTCGGGCTACTGTTCCCGGCGCCGCAGTCTGCGGTTGTGGGCCTCTTCTTCGGCCGCGAGCCGGCGGCGCTCCTCCTCCAGGCTGAGCAGGTGCACCGAGCGGTCCCAGACGATCCGCGCCCAGCTGACGGTCAGCAGAGCCATCGCGGCCCACGCCAGATACAGCCCGAGGCCCGGGCCGCTCGGCGGCCGGATGTTGTCGACGCCGGGAGTGTTGCGCGACCAGAACGCGAGCAGCCCGGCGAACGTCGCGACGAAACCGCCCGCGAGCGCGATGAGGGCGACGGCCCAGCGCCGGGTGAGCAGAGCCAGCATCGACGCGCCGATGCCGAAGACGACGACGAGCCACATGAAGACCCGTGACGTCACGGCGACGCGCTCCTCGACGGCCCGCGGAGAGAACGTCAACACCTCGTAGCCCGCGACCGAACCGCAGTGCGGCAGGATCAGTGTGGCCGCGAGCACCAGTACCAGCACCGCGACGAAGACGGCCCGCACACCGGGGTCGATCTCCCGCGCGACCTTGCGGCTCGCCGCCTCGATCTCATCGCGGAAGCCCTCGAACTCCCGATCCTCGCGCCTGCTCATGTTCCGCATCCGTCACTCCCGCATCCTGTCGGCGCCGCGCTCCGCGCCGGCGCACCGATCGTCGGCAAGCCGAGCCCGACGCCCACCGGAGCCGTCGTCGGCCGCTCCCCCGCCTCGTGCCGATCGCCGGCCCTGGTCCGCCGGACCGTCAGCGCACCGCCGTCGGCCAGCAGATGGTGCGGTGCCGAGCCGGTGACGATCGTCGTGACGACGTCACCGGGCCGGATCCGCCCGCGCTGCTGCGCCGTCGGCGTCAGGTGGACGAGCCTCCCGTCGCGGGCACGCCCGCTGATCCGGGCGGTGACGTCGTTCTTGCGCCCGTCGCCGGCCGTCATGAGCAGCTCGACCTCACGGCCCACGAGCAGCGCGTTCTCCTCCGCGCACACCCGCTCCTGCAACGCGATGAGCCGCCGGTACCGCTCGCCGACCACCTCGGGCGGCACCTGATCGGCCATCGTCGCCGCCGGCGTGCCCGGCCGGGGCGAGTACTGGAAGGTGAACGCCGAGCTGAACCGCGCCCGCTCGACCACGTCGAGTGTGGCCTGGAAGTCCGCCTCGGTCTCGCCGGGGAAGCCGACGATGATGTCCGTCGTGATCGCGGCGTGCGGGATGGCCGTACGCACGCGGTCGAGGATGCCGAGGTACTTCGCCTGCCGGTACGAGCGGCGCATCGCCCGCAGGACGGCGTCCGAACCGGACTGCAGCGGCATGTGCAGCTGCGGGCAGATGTTCGGCGTCTGCGCCATCGCCTCGATGACGTCGTCGGTGAACTCGGCCGGATGCGGGCTCGTGAACCGGACGCGCTCGAGCCCCTCGATGCGGCCGCAGGCGCGCAGCAGGTCGGCGAACGCGCCGCGGTCGCGCCCGAGCGCGGGATCGGCGAAGCTCATCCCGTAGGCGTTGACGTTCTGGCCGAGCAGCGTCACCTCGACGACGCCCTCGTCGACCAGCGCCTGGACCTCGGCGAGGATGTCACCCGGGCGGCGGTCGACCTCCTTGCCGCGCAGTGCGGGCACGATGCAGAAGGTGCACGTGTTGTTGCAGCCGACGGAGATCGACACCCAGCCGGCGTACGCCGACTCCCGCTTCGCGGGCAGCGTGGACGGGAACTCCTCGAGCGCGGCGCGGATCTCCACCTGTGCTTCGCCGTTGTGCCGCGCGCGTTCGAGCAGCGTCGGCAGCGAGCCGAGGTTGTGGGTGCCGAAGACGACGTCGACCCACGGCGCGCGATCGAGCACGGCCGCCTTGTCCTTCTGCGCGAGGCAGCCGCCGACCGCGATCTGCATCCGCGGATTCGCCTTCTTGGCCGGCGCGAGATGACTGAGATTCCCGTACAGCTTGTTGTCCGCGTTCTCCCGCACCGCACAGGTGTTGAACACGACGAGATCGGCCGCGTCGTCGGATGACGCGGCCTCGTAACCGGCCGAATCGAGCAGGCCGGCGATGCGCTCGGAATCATGGACGTTCATCTGGCAGCCGTACGTTCGCACCGAATAGGTGCGACGTTGCCCGGTGTGTTCGGCGATCACGGCGTCTGTCGTCACGGGGATCGAGTCTACCGCCGCGGCGATTCCCACTCGAAAACGATATCTTCGCAGGTCGGACGCCCACTGAGGCCGCTGGGATTCGTGCACGTTGCGATTCGGTAACGAATCGGGCTATTTGCGCGTTGGCCGCGTGGTCGCCGTCACCGCGCCGTATGGTCTGCAGACATGACAGAACCCGGTAGCGGTGGCAAGCCCCCCATGATCACGCTGTCGCAGGTCGAAAAGCATTTCGGCGATCTGCACGTTCTCAAGAACATCAACCTCGAGGTTCCCGCGGGCCAGGTGGTCGTCATCCTCGGGCCTTCGGGCTCGGGCAAGTCGACACTGTGCCGGACGATCAACCGGCTCGAGCCGATCGACTCCGGCGAGATCCGCATCGACGGCGACGTGCTGCCGTCGGAGGGACGGGGGCTCGCCAAGCTGCGGGCCGAGGTCGGAATGGTGTTCCAGTCCTTCAACCTCTTCTCACACAAGACGATCCTGCAGAACGTCACGCTCGGGCCGATGAAAGTACGCAAGCAGTCCAAGGAGGACGCCGAGAAGCGGGCGGTCGAGCTTCTCGAACGCGTCGGCATCGCCAGCCAGAAGGACAAGTACCCGGCGCAGCTCTCGGGCGGCCAGCAGCAGCGCGTCGCCATCGCCCGCTCGCTCGCGATGAATCCCAAGGTCATGCTGTTCGACGAGCCGACGTCGGCTCTCGATCCCGAGATGGTCAACGAGGTGCTCGACGTCATGGTCAGCCTCGCTCGCGAAGGCATGACGATGCTCTGCGTCACCCACGAGATGGGCTTCGCCCGCAAGGCGGCCGACCGCGTCATCTTCATGGCGGACGGCGAGGTGCTCGAGGACACCGATCCGGAGAGCTTCTTCACCGCGCCGAAGTCCGAGCGGGCCCGCGACTTCCTCTCGAAGATCCTGGGGCACTGACCATGAAGGCATTCCCTCATCGGCGCCGATCGCGCCTGCCCGCGGTCCTCGCCGCAGCCGCCGCGGCGCTGCTCGTCATCACCGGCATCACGGCCTGCGGCAACAGCACCCCACGTAATCTCCTCGATTCGATCAAGAGCGGCCACGTCGTCCTCGGCGCGAAGTACGACCAGCCCGGACTCGGCGTCCGCGAGCCGGACAAGGACGTCGTCGGTTTCGACGTCACGGTCTCCGAATGGGTCGTCAAGCAGATCGCCAAGGACAACGGCTGGCCCGAGCCGCAGATCACGTACAAGGAGACCCCGTCGGCGCTGCGCGAGAAGATGATCGAGAACGGTGAGGTCGACATGATCGCCGCCACATACTCGATCAGCGCCGCCCGCGCCAAGAAGGTCGCCTTCGCCGGCCCCTACCTGCTCACCTACCAGGCGCTCCTCGTCCGCGCCGACGACGACAGCCTCACCCAGCTCACCGACCTCGCCAAGGGACGCAAGTTGTGCTCGGTGTCCGGCTCGACGTCCGCGATCAACGTCAAGAACGCACTCGGCGACGTTCAGCTGCAGGAGTTCGACACCTACTCCTCCTGCGTCGAAGCCGTCCGGCGCGGCAAGGTCGACGCACTGACCACCGACGCGACGATCCTCGCCGGGTTCGCCAACCGCTACCCGGGTGAGTTCAAGCTCGTGCAGATGACGTATCCCAAGGACACCTGCATCAACAAGACGCTGCGCAAGGCCGGTGCCCCGTTCTCCAAGGAGCGCTACGGCATCGGCATGAATCTGCAGAACAAGCAGAGCGTCGACGCCGTCAACAAGGCGCTGCGCCAGATGACGCTCGGTGCCGGATACGCCGACACCGTGACGACAGAGGCGGATTTCGCCAAGGTCGCCTATGCCAACGACGACAACCCGCTCTTCACCGCGCTGCGGGAGGCGCTCGGCAAGGATGCGGACACGATGATCGCGGACGGGAAGAAGCCCGACACGAAGAACCCCATGCTCGCCTACCCGGGCGACCTGGCGTTCCTCACGTCGACGTCCACGCCGTGTGAGGGGGCAGCGAAGTGACCGCGATGTGGGCCGACCTGAGCGGCAAGCTGTGGCCGGCGTTCTGGGTCACGATCCAACTGACGTTCTTCGCCGCGATCGGTTCCGTGATCTGGGGGACGATCCTGGCGGGAATGCGCGTCTCCCCGGTGCCGGCGATGCGGGTGTTCGGCACGTGGTACGTCAACATCGTCCGGAACACGCCGCTGACGCTCATCATCTTGTTCTGCTCGATCGGGCTCTACCAGAATCTCGGGCTCGCCCTCGCCGCGGAGGACGACACGTTCATCGCGACGAACAACTTCCGTCTCGCCGTCATCGGCTTCATCGTCTACACGGCGACCTTCGTCTGTGAGACGCTGCGCTCCGGGTTCAACACGGTGCCGCTCGGTCAGGCCGAGGCCGCCCGTTCGCTCGGGCTCGGGTTCATCCAGGTGTTCACGCTCATCGTGCTGCCGCAGGCGATCCGCTCGGTCATCGGACCGATGGGCAGCGTGCTCATCGCTCTGACGAAGAACACGACCATCGCCTCGGCGATCGGTGTCGCCGAGGCTTCGCTGCTCATGAAGTCGCAGATCGAGACCCACGCCGATCAGCTCATCGCGGTGTTCGTCATCTTCGCGATCGGCTTCATGATCATCACCCTCCTCGAGGGCGCCGTCTTCGGCTTCCTCGCCAAGCGAATGGCGGTGCGTCGATGAGCAAGACTGCCACGTCGACTGTCCTGTACGACGCGCCCGGGCCCCGGGCGCGAGCACGCAACAACATCATCGCGGTCGCCTTCGTCGTCGTCATCGTCGCCGTGGGGGCGTCGGTGATCATCGCCCTCGCGGCGAACGACCAGTTCACCGGTGAGAAGTGGTCGCCCTTCGTCACCATGACGACCTGGACCACCTACATCCTTCCCGGCCTGTGGGGCACGCTGAAGGCGGCCGTCGTCTCGATCATCGCGGCGATGGTGCTCGGCGCGATCCTCGGCATCGGACGCCTCAGCGACCACGCGTGGGTCCGGTGGATCGCCGGTGGCGTCGTCGAGTTCTTCCGGGCGATCCCGGTGCTCATCCTGATGATCTTCGCGTACACGCTGTTCGGGCAGTACCACGTCTTCCCGTCCGAGCAACTGGCGTTCGCCGCCGTCGTCGTCGGCCTGACGCTGTACAACGGCTCGGTCATCGCGGAGATCCTGCGGTCGGGCATCCAGTCGCTGCCCACCGGGCAGTCCGAGGCCGCGAAGGCCCTCGGCCTGCGGAAGTCGCAGACCATGCAGCTCGTCCTGCTTCCGCAGGCCGTGGCCGCGATGCTGCCGGCACTCATCTCGCAGATGGTCATCGCCCTCAAGGACAGCGCCCTCGGCTATGTCATCGGCTACGTCGAGGTCGTTCGCTCCGGCATCCAGTCGGCGTCGTACTACGGCAACTACCTGCCGGCGCTCGTCGTCGTCGCCATCGTCATGATCCTCATCAACTTCGCCCTGTCGACGCTCGCGACCAACATCGAGCGGCAGCTGCGCCAGGGCCGCAAGAAGAAGGTCCCCATCGACGTCCACAAGCCGGAGCTGGGCACCGGCCTCCTGACGAAGGACGCCGTCGAGACGACGACCTACGATCCCGGCCACAAGGACCTGCGCCGCAACGACAACTGACGCGTTCGGACCGTCCCTGCCTCCCGGCGGCCCCGGCACCACCACGGTGCCGGGGCCGCCGGCGTCAGGGGCCGGCTTTCGGCTCCCGACGGCGATCCAGACGGACGGTCGGCGGTCGGGTGTCAGGGTCGACCGTCGGCGATGACGTCGGCCACCGCGCGGGCCACGGCGTCCCGGGCCGTCTCGGAATCGAAACCACGGCGGGCCAGCGCCGCGAGTGCCCGCTGTTCGAGCTTGCGACGCCCGTCCGGATCCCCGAGCAGCGCGGGCGAGGCCGCCGCGATCCGTTTGGCGGCCAGGACGGTCGCCTCGTCGAGTTGCTGCGAGCCGCCGAGCCCGTCGAGCACCTCGTCGACCAGCTCCCGGTCTATCCCCTTGCGTGCCAGCTCCTGACGCAGCGCGGCCGCCCCCCTGTTCCCACGCCGCGAACGCACCCATTCCTGGGCGAACTCACGATCGTCGAGAACTCGGTGAGCCTGCAGCCGGACGATGACGTTCTCGATCTCCGCCTCGTCGAAGTCACGCCGCGCCAGCCGCTCCCGGATCTCCGCGACGCTGCGCGCCCGCATTCCGAGCAACCGCAGCGCCGCGTCGAAGGCGCTCGGCCCGCGTCGCCGTCGCTCCTGCTCCCCCAACCCGACGGCGGCGCCGGCGCGCGCATCGGCGATGGTCCCCTGTGCCTCGCCGCCGCTCTCGTCGGTCACGGCCTAGAAATCGACCGGCGCCGGCGCGGCCTCCTCGACCGCCGGGCCGATGCCGAGCTTCGCGAGCAGCTTGCGCTCGATCTCATCCCGTACCTCGACGTTCTCCAGCAGGTACCGGCGCGCGTTCTCCTTGCCCTGGCCCAGCTGATCGCCCTCGTACGTGTACCAGGCTCCCGACTTGCGGATGAAGCCGTGCTGCACGCCCATGTCGATGAGCGAGCCCTCCTTGGAGATGCCCTTGCCGTAGATGATGTCGAACTCGGCCTGCTTGAACGGCGGCGCGACCTTGTTCTTGACCACCTTGACGCGGGTACGGTTGCCCACCGCTTCCGAACCGTCCTTGAGGGTCTCGATCCGTCGCACGTCAAGCCGCACGGACGCGTAGAACTTCAGCGCCTTGCCGCCGGTCGTCGTCTCCGGCGAGCCGAACATGACGCCGATCTTCTCGCGGAGCTGATTGATGAAGACCGCCGTCGTCCCCGAGTTGCTGAGGGCGCCCGTCATCTTCCGGAGCGCCTGACTCATGAGCCGGGCCTGCAGACCGACGTGCGAATCGCCCATCTCGCCTTCGATCTCGGCGCGCGGAACGAGGGCCGCGACGGAGTCGATGACGACGATGTCGATCGCACCCGAGCGGATGAGCATGTCGGCGATCTCGAGCGCCTGCTCACCGGTGTCCGGCTGCGAGACGAGCAGCGCGTCGGTGTCGACGCCCAGCCCGCGGGCGTACTCCGGGTCGAGAGCGTGCTCGGCGTCGATGAACGCCGCGATACCGCCCGCGCGCTGTGCGTTCGCGACGGCGTGCAGTGCGACCGTCGTCTTACCCGACGACTCCGGGCCGTAGATCTCGACGACGCGCCCGCGCGGCAGACCGCCGATGCCGAGGGCGACGTCGAGCGCGACGGAGCCGGTGGGGATCACCGCGATGGGCTGGCGAGAATCCTCGCCGAGCCGCATGACGGAGCCCTTGCCGAAGCTCTTGTCGATCTGGGCGAGCGCGAGGTCGAGCGCCTTGTCTCGATCGAAGGCGGCAGCCATGATGTCCTCCTGAAGGTGGCCGCGGATCTGGCGCCGCGGACAGGTCGATGTGGGTGGATCCGGTAGTCGCCGCGACCGTACCTCCGGCCACCGACAGAATCGGCGACCGGACATCCGCTCGGGCGTCCTACCTACTTAGACTCCCCATTGCCCTGAATTGTTCCGCGAACATCTGTTCGAGTCAACTCGCGCGCGGCGAGTCTCCGGCGTGGCGCCGGTTCTTCTCCTCGATTCCGGCGTACCGACGTCACCACCGATGCTTCGGCACATCGAACTCGCGGCACAGCTCGCGCCACACCGCCACCACCGGCTCCCCCTGCTCGATGGCCTCGGACGCGGTCCGGTTGCCGAACTCGGCCAGCACGTGACTGCGCACGCGCATGTCCGCCTGCGCACCGAACTCCTCCGCGACGAGCTCCCGAAACTCCGACAGACGCATGACCGCCGAGTTTAGTCGCCCGCGAGCTCCCGGTCGTCGCCGTCGACGTCGGCGGAACCAAGATCGCCGTGGCGCTCGTCGCCCCCGACGGCCGGATCCTGGCCCACGCGACCCGCCCGACGCTCGCGACCGGCGACGCCGAGCGCACCTTCTCTCCATGCGCCGAGGCGATCCGCGAGGTGCTCGCAGCACTCGATCCGTCTCCCGCAGCGGGGATCGACGTCGGGATCGGCTCGGCCGGCCCGATCGACCTCCGCGCGCAGACGGTCTCACCGGTGAACATCGCCGCCTGGCGGAGGTATCCGCTGGCCGCGCGCGTCCGCGAGACCGTCTCGGCCGTCGTGCCGGGACCGGTCCGCGTCCGGCTCGCCGGTGACGGGCACGCCGTCGCGCTCGGCGAGCACTGGCTCGGTGCCGGCCGCGGCCGCTCCACGATGGTCGGCATGGTGGTCAGCACGGGCATCGGTGCCGGTGCGGTGGTCGACGACGTGCTGTTCGCCGGTTCGACCGGCAACGCCGTCCACATCGGGCACACCAGCGTGGACGCATTCGGCGAGGTCTGCGCCTGCGGCAACGTCGGCTGCGTCGAGCAGTACGCCCGTGGCCCGCGGATGGTGGAGCGGGCGCTGGGCCTCGGCTGGCGGCCCTCGACCGCCAAGGCGCCGACGGCCGAAGAACTGTGCGACGACGCCCGCGCCGGCGATGCGACGGCGACGGCCGTCATCGACGAGGCGATGCGTTACCTCGCCGCGGGGATCGCCGCGACGGCGACCTGTCTCGACATCGATTTCTTCGTCGTCGGCGGCGGCGTCGCCAAGGCGGGCGACGTCGTCTTCGACCCGCTGCGCAGGCACCTGCGGCTCTTCACGCACCTGCCTTACGTCCGCGGCCTCACCGTCGTCCCGGCCGAGCGCGACGACGCCGGCCTCCTCGGCGCGGCCTCACTCGCACTGTCGCTGAGCGGACGCGGCCCACTGCGCGCACCGGCCTGATCTCTCACCGCCGCCGTGATAGGCCGGCCATGTCAGTTCGCGGTTTCGACCAACGAACTGACGGCCGAAACCATTCGCCGAAACGATCGGCTACGAGCACGCGCCTCGTGCAGATCCATCACCGCCGAGAACTTCGCCTGATGGAGGGTCTCCTTGTACGATTCGGTCATCAATCCCTGCAGTTGCTGCTTCGCACCGCGTCTCTTCTCGACGTCGGCGGGAACAATGGCATCATCGCGCACGCTCGGGTGCACCCTGAGCGAATCGACCGCCGCAAGAAACCATGTCTCGTATTCGTGATAGGCGATGACGATCTCGACCGGCACGGACACGAGTCCCGGATCCGGGGCGATCAGACCCGCCAACTCGACCGGACACCGAACGTCCTTATCGTCACCGTCTCGAACGATCAGTACACCGCCGGCACCGGTCACTCGAGTAGCCTGGAAACGAATCGCCCTCGCGATCTCGTCGGGCCTGCGCATCTTTCCGGAGTCCAACCGAAAGGGCTGCGCCACCTCCACCCACCCGCCCACGATGTCCGACGCGATCCGTGTGATGAGCGGACGGATTCCATTGACCTCACCGATGCCTTCGACGATCGGCGCGATGACGATGCCGGCACCCATCAGGGCTCCTCCGAGGCGGACCGCGCCGGCACCCGCGGGAGAAGCTGGTCGGTACGGAGCAGTTCCCCCGGTGTGAACAACTGCTCCCTCAGCGCAAAGGCCCCGGCCTCATCCAGTTCGCCGATGACGGTCTCTCCACCGACCGAGCGCACGGCGTAGATCTCACCGAACTCGATGTCCCGACGGTCCAGGAGATCCGGGCTGTGGCTGGTCACGATCACCTGACGCCGCTCACTCGCGTCACGCAACGCGTCCAGGAGCACGCCGGCCGCCGCCGGATGAAGCGCGCTTTCAGGTTCCTCGATCCCGATCGGACTGCGTGTGTTTCCCGTGCTGGCGAAAAGGGAGACCAGGACACCGAGAGCACGGAGGGTACCGTCGGAGACCGACTGAGCGCGGAACCTCCACGGATGCTCCGCACCGGGAACATCCTGCGAGAACTCCAGCGTCTCCCAGCTCCCCAGTTCCACTCGCTTGACCCCCTGCATACCCGGAACGATGAGCCGCAGATAGTCTTCGATTCTCGTGGAATCACCCCTCGCGGCCTTCGAACGCTCCAGTCGGTGCAACACACTCGCCAGATTCGCACCGTCCCGGAGCAGAAACTCACCGGAATCCGGCGTCTGAGGACGTCTGATGACATCTGGATTCACACTGAAAACACTGATACCGGCGAGCCCGTCGAAAACGGGACGAAACGAGTCGATGCCAGCCGAGGCGACGAGATAAAGTCGTTGATCGTTAACCGGTGGCATCACGGACTCTGAATGGGATGTCAGAAGACCGTCTTTGACCGCGAAATGGGCGCTACGCCCCAGATCGACACCCGGTTTCGGATCGAAATCGATCGCACAGCGCTCCCGCGAGACCCGAAATCCCCCGCCTCTGACCGCGGCCACTTCAAATCCATAGGAACCCCTAAAACCATCGCCTTCGAAGTCGACCTCCACCGCGAGATGCGTCGGATGTCCCGTTGACCGACGTCTGACCTCGCCGATCCCGCCACGTGCGCGCAACGCCTGGTCAAGAGACGTCTGAAGAGAGTCGGACAGCAGCCTCAGCGCATCAAGGAAGTTGCTCTTGCCCGACCCGTTCGGTCCGACAAGGAAAAGAAGGCGCCCCAGCGCGACATCAGCGCTGGCGATACTCCGGAACTGCTTCAACTGAACACGCGAAAGAACGAACGTGTCGAGCGTCATGGATGTCCCGCCCTGCCTTCCACCGTCACCGTCCGGTCGACATTACCGCCTCGCAGGCCGACACCACGTCCGTCCGCGGCAGCTCGACTCCCTCGCCCGCCGCCGCCCGCCGGGCCGCGGCGCGATAGGACGGATCGCTCAGCACCGCGTCCAGGGCCGCCGTCATCGCCTCGGTCGTCACCGGACGCACCACCCTGGCCGCGCCGAAACGCTCGGCGCGCCGGGCGAGTTCGTACTGATCGCCGCCGCCCGGCACGACGACGGCCGGCACGCCGTGGACGAGGGCCTTCGCGAGCATCCCGTGCCCGCCGCCGCAGACGACGGCCGAGGCCTGCGCGAGCGCGGCGTCCTGACGTCCGAAACCCGCGCACGCCCAGTACGGCAGGTCGTCGTCGGCGCCGGGGGCGAGCGTCGAGATCACGGCCCGCACCGGACGTTCGAGCCCGGCCAGGCCGGACAGCGCGGCCTCGGCCATGCCGTCGGCGCCGGTGGCGGCGGTCGACGGCGCGACGACCACCAGCGGCGCGTCACCGTCCGGCAGTCGCAGCGAGTCGGTCGTCGGTTCCCACAGCAGCGGACCGACCAGCGCCGCCTCCGCGGGCCAGTCGGGCCGCCCGACTTCGAGTGCGGGCAGCGTCGCGATGAGCCGCCGCGCCGGCGGGGGGCCGACGTCCGCCATGCCGACCGAGCGCCGCGCCGCGATCCGCTCCTGCTCACCGGCTCGCACCGACCGTCCCGACAGCGTCCGCAGGACGACGTCCCGCGCCCGCCCGCGCAGTCCCACACCGGGCTCGAGCCCGAGACCGATCGGCGGCAGGCCCCGCGACGGCGCGTAGAGGGGATGCGGCGACAGTTCCAGCCACGGAATGCCGGCCCGCTCGGCCGCGAGCCCGCCGCACGCGGTCAGGACGTCGGAGATCACGACGTCGACGTCGCGGAGCAACGGCAGCAGGTCCGTGCTCATCCGAGCGGCGCGGCCGTGGAGGTTGCTTCCGGGATCACCGGGCCCGACGACACCCGGCAGTTCTCGCACGTCGAGACCGCGTCGCCCGCCGCGATCCAGCCAGGCTCCCCCGGTGTAGACGACGGGCAGATGCCCGGCGGCACCGAGAAGCTCGGCACAACGCAGGGCCGGAATCGCGTGTCCCGCGTCCGGCCCTGCGACGATCGCGACGTGTCGGCTCACGTCGTGAAGCTACCCGAGGACTCCTTGCTTCCCTTGAACCACTTGACGACGGTCATCGCGCCGATCACGATCAGCCCCGCCAGCAGGACCCAGAACAGCCCCTTGACGAGGGCCACGATGAGCCCGAAGGCGAGCCACACGACGACGATCCCGAGCAGAATCTTCCACCACATGATCGTTGGATCCCTTTCTCTTCCGGCCGTCGCGTCTCGACCGCCATGACTCCACCGTGGCATCGGACAGGCCGCGTGTCATCGCTGCGAGCACAAAATGGGTGCCGAATGGGTGAGGTCCCCGAGACGCCGCCGGCGGTCACCGATGCCCGGACCCCGAGAGAGTGCGGCGACACCCTGAGACGCCACTCGCCGCGACCCTTTCCTGACGGGTCGCGGCGAGTGTGTGGGACGTCAGTTGCGCGTCGGCGGTGCCGGGTTGACGCGCGGCGCCTGCGGGGCGGGCTGCGTCGGCGCGCTCGCGGCGGCACCCTTCGACAGGGTGTTGCCGGCCATGCCCGCGCGGATCTGCTCCAGACGCGCGTGCCCGGCCATCTGGACGCTGGCCTGCTGAACCTCCATCATGCGGCCCTGCACCGAGTTGCGGGACAGCTCCGCCGAGCCCATGGCGTTCGCGTAGCGGCGCTCGATCTTGTCGCGCACCTGGTCGAGGTTCGGCGTGTTGCCCGGCGCGGACAGCTCGCTCATCTGGTTGAGCGAGGCGCTGACCTGCTCCTGCATCTTCGCCTGCTCCAGCTGGCTGAGCAGTTTGGTGCGCTCGGAGAGCTTCTGCTGCAGCCGCATCGAGTTCTGCTCGACGGCCTGCTTCGCCTGCGCGGACGCCTGCAGCGACTGATCGTGGAGCTGCTTGAGGTCCTCGACGCTCTGCTCGGCCGTGACGAGCTGAGCGGCGAAGGCCTCCGCGGCGTTGGTGTAATCCGTCGCCTTCTGGGCGTCGCCGGCGCCGGCGGCCTGATCGGCCAGAGTGATCGCCTGCCGCGTGTTCGCCTGCAGCCGCTCGACCTCCTCCAGCTGCCGGTTGAGCTTCATCTCGAGCTGACGCTGATTGCCGATGACCGCGGCCGCCTGCTGGGACAGCGCCTGGTGCTGACGCTGCGCGTCCTCGATGGCCTGCTGGATCTGGATCTTCGGATCGGCCTTCTCATCGATCGTGGCGTTACCCAGAGCCATGAGATACCGCCAAGCCTTGACAAAGGGGTTTGCCATCGGACTGTTCGCCTCCTGAGCTGCTGATGATCTCGGCGGCTAAGGCCGCATCCTTGTCGTCGCCGGGACCTGTATGACCCGGACCCGGTTCAATCTACCGCTTGCCTGTACCGGACAGGCGTCACGCAGCAGCCAACGCCGTCTGCGGAATGACCACCTTCGTCGCGGCGAGGCTCGCCGACTCCACCGGTGCCGGCGTCAGCGTCCGCGTCACATCGGCGAGCATCTGGTGGATCGGGACGTCCAGCGCATCGCAGATCGACGCGAGCAGCTCGCTCGACGCCTCCTTCTGCCCCCGCTCCACCTCCGACAGATAGCCGAGGCTGACGCGCGCCGACGTCGACACCTCACGCAACGTCCGCCCCTGGTCCATTCGCGTGCGGCGCAGGCTGTCGCCGATCGCTTCTCGCAGCAGCAATGCCATGTGCCCTCCTGACAGATTCGACAGCTCCCGGGGTTGCCTTCCCGGTAGACCGTTCCGGCGACCCGGGAGGGAGCTCCTGTGGGACAACGACGTCACCCGCGCCGAGAGTTCCCGATCGCGCCGTCTCATCGATCGAAGAGTGCCACATCCGGCGCGCATCACGCGCTACAACGCCGTCAACAACTCTCTGATCGCCTTCTCGACGGCGCCCGTCCGGATCCGCACGCGATCGCCGGGCAGCCGCCACCTCGCGACGCGCACCCCATCCGGTCCGGCGACGCCGCAGAACACCTCCCCGACGGGACGTCCCTCCTGCGTGGCCGGGCCGGCGACGCCCGTCAGCGACACCGCCCAGGTCGCTCCGCACCGCTTCTGCGCGCCGGCGGCGAGCGCTCGCGCCGTCGGCTCGGAGACCGCGCCGTACTCCCGCAGCACCCGCTCGTCGACGCCGGCGAGCGTCGCCTTGAGCTCCGTGGCGTAGACGATGAACCCGCCGCGCAGCACGGCGCTCGCACCGCACGCGTCGGCGATCGTGGCCGCGAGCAGTCCCGCGGTGAGCGATTCGGCCGTCGCGACGGTCTCCCCCCGGGCCGTCAACTCTTCGACCAGTCGCTGCGCGTCCGGTGTCACGGTCGCCCGCCGCGCCGCAGCCTGGCCGCCTGCCAGATGTACTCGACGCCGGTGACGACGGTGGCGACGACCGCCACCCCGAGCACGACGCTCGCCGCGACGTGCCAGACCCCCGAAAGCGGGAGCACGTAGAGGCCGATCGCGACGACCTGCAGCAGCGTCTTCACCTTGCCGCCGCGCGAGGCCGGGATGACGCCGTGATCGATCACCCAGAACCGCAGCAGCGTCACGCCGATCTCGCGGACGAGGACGAGGATCGTCACCCACCACCACACCTCGTCCAGCAGCGAGAGGCCGATGAGCGCCCCGCCGATGAGCGCCTTGTCGGCGATCGGGTCGGCGAGCTTGCCGAAATCCGTCACGAGGCCCCGGTCACGGGCGAGCTGACCGTCGTAACGGTCGGTGATCGCGGCGATGGCGAACAGGACGCCCGCCACGATGCGCCACTTCGGCTCATGCCCGCCGTCCGCGAACAGCGCCACGAGGAACGCCGGAACGAGTGCGATCCGGAAGACGGTCAGCGCATTGGCGATGTTGACCACCGGAACGGCCGCGGGAACGACGGCACCGTCCACACGCCCGTGCGCGGGCACGTTCTCGGCTGGGGTCACCAACACAGCCTAACCTCCGAGCACGCACCGTCCTACGCCGCCGTAGTCTTGCTCACCATGGCCGATTCGCCACCCGCGGCACACCCCGAGAACGGACGCGTCACGCCCTCGACCAGCGCTCGCGCGCCCGGCGACGAGGCCTCGCTCACACCCCGTGACACCGAGATCGTCATCCGCCGTGCCGCCATCCCGGACGTCCCCCGCATCAAGGCGCTCATCGACGTGTATGCGCCCAAGATCCTGCTGGAGAAGAACCTCGTCACGCTCTACGAGGCGGTCCAGGAGTTCTGGGTGGCGGACGTCGGCGGGCGCGTCGTCGGCTGCGGTGCGCTGCATGTGCTCTGGGCCGACCTCGGCGAGGTGCGCACCGTCGCGATCGCACCCGACGTGTCAGGCCGCGGCGTCGGGCACAAGCTCGTCGCCCGGCTCATGGACGTCGCGCGCGACCTCGGCCTGCAGCGCGTCTTCGTGCTCACGTTCGAGACCGACTTCTTCGCGCGGCACGGCTTCGTCGAGATCGAGGGGACGCCCGTCACGCCGGACGTCTACGCCGAGATGCGGCGCTCCTACGACACCGGTGTCGCCGAATTCCTCGATCTGTCCTACGTCAAGCCCAACACGCTCGGCAACACCCGCATGCTCGCGAACCTGTAGATCAGCACTCCCCAGGAGATCACCATGGCTCTGTTCGTCATCCGCTACGCCTACGACCCGGCGCTCACCGAGCTGCGGCACGAGACCCGGCCCGCACACCGCGACTGGCTGACCGGCCTGCACGCCGGCGGCGTCAATCGCGTCTCGGGCCCGCTCACCGACGACACCGGCGGGATCCTCGTCTTCGACGTCGCCGACCGCGCCGCCGTCGACGCCCTGCTCACTCAGGACCCCTACTACGCGGCCGGCGTCATCGCCGAGACGCGCGTCGACGACTGGACGATCGTCTTCGGCTCGCTCGGCTGACGCGGCCCGCCGCATACGACGAAGCCCCCGCCCGGTCGAGACCGGCGGGGGCTTCGTGCGCTGTGTCAGCTCTTGGCGGACCGGCTCTTGGCCAGGCTCGCGATCGTCGTGACGACCAGCGTCGCGGCGATGACGCCGAGCGACAGCGGCGTCGAGATCTCCGGCACCGCGACGTGCTCGCCCCCGTTGATGAACCCGAGCGTGTTCTCGTGCAGCGCGTGCAGGACGAGCTTGACGCCGATGAACGCCAGGATGAGCGAGAGCCCGTAGGACAGGTAGACGAGCCGGTCGAGCAGGCCGCCGAGCAGGAAGTACAGCTGCCGCAGACCCATGAGGGCGAAGGCGTTGGCGGCGAACACGAGGTACGGCTCGGCCGTCAGACCGTAGATCGCGGGGATCGAGTCGAACGCGAACAGCAGGTCGGTCACGCCGACGACGAGCAGCACGACGAGCATCGGCGTCGCGACCCGCACACCGTTACGTACCGAGAAGAGCTTGTCGCCGTCGTACTCGTCGGACGTCCGCAGGTAGCGCCGCGCGAACCGCTCGATCCGCGACTCCCGCTCCTCCTCGGCGTCGACGACGTGGTTGGCCTCTCGGAGCAGCTTGATCGCCGTGTACACGAGGAACGCGCCGAACAGGTAGAACACCCAGGAGTAGGCGCTGATGACGGCCGCGCCGAGCCCGATGAAGATCGCCCGCAGGATGAGGGCGATGAGGATGCCGAAGAGCAGCACCTTCTGCTGGTAGACGCGAGGCACCGCGAACTTCGCCATGATGATGACGAAGACGAAGAGGTTGTCGACGGAGAGCGCCTTCTCCGTCACGTAGCCGGCGATGAACTCGCCGCCGAACGTGCCGCCCCAGCGGATCCAGACGAAGACGCCGAACAGCGCGGCGATGGCGATGTAGATGCTGCTCCACAGCGCCGATTCACGCATCGTCGGCTCGTGCGGCTTACGCACATGGGCGACGAACTCGAAGACGAACAGACCTGCGATCACACCTACGGTGACCAGCCAGGTCAACAGATCGACATGCAAGACGGGGTCCCTTCCACCGGCCTACGACAAGCAAGCCGGAGGTCTCTCCCGTGCGACAGCGCGTCACACCGGTGCGCCGGAACACCGCGGGTCAACGACGATCGGCGTCGCTCCCGGATGAACGTATTGACGACATCACCGCGAAAGGTGGGGATACTCCCCTCCAAAGCGATCTTTACTTTACCTGAGAAACGTCTGACGAGACAATGGCCGCCGGCTGTGACATGTAACCCACGCAAGACCCTGCCCGGGCGTGAAAACCCAAGGGACACAAGGCGGGACGCCCTATCCCGCGTCCCCCCGCCGGACGGGGGCCGCGACGAGCCAACCGCGGACGGCCAGGCCCGCCACGATCGCCCAGAAGGCCGCACCGATGCCGGCGACGACGATCCCCGAGCTCGCGACGACGAACGTCACGCCCGCCGCGAGCCGCCCGCCCGCGACGTGCGCGGACCCGTCGTCGGCGGTCATCGCGTCGCGCACCGCGGAGAAGAGCGTCGGCAGCAGCGCCAGACCCGCGACGGTCTCGGCGACGCCCCCCGGCCCGGCCAGCATGACGGCGGCCAGCGCCGTGGATCCCGCGGCGATGACGAGATAGGTGACGCCGGCCGCGATCGCGGCGATCCAGCGCCGCTCACGCGCGCCCGCGCCCGGACCCGCGGCGATCGCCGCGCTGATCGCGGCGAGGTTGACGGCGTGCCCGCCGGCCGCTGCCGCGGCCATCGTGCCGACGCCGGTGACCGTCATCGACGACCGCCACGGCACGTCGAAGTCGAAGGTCTTCATGACGGCGACACCCGGGATGTTCTGGGCCGCCATCGTCACGAGATAGAGCGGCAGCGCGACGCCGACGAGCGCCTGCCACGTCGGCTGCGGCACCACGACGTCGAGCACCGGCGCCAGCGGCCGCCCGGCGAGCGCGTCCGGGTCGCGCAGCAGCGCCACCGCCAGCACCGCCACGGCGGCAGCGAACGCGCCGGGCACGGCCCACGTCGGCGCGAACCGCAGCAGGAGCAGCCAGACGCCCACGATCGGCACGATCGCGAGCGGGCGCGTCACCGCGGCCGTCACCGGCTGCAGACAGATCGGCAGCAGCACGCCGGCGAGCATCGCCTGCGCCGCCGACCGCGGGATCCGCCGGATGAGGTCCGCCAGGCCCGACCACAGACCGCTGACGATGACGAGCACGCCCACCGTGAGAAAGGCCGCGACGGCCGCGGGCCAGCCGCCCGCCACCGCGCCGCTCGAGATGAGCAGCGCCGCCCCGGGCGTCGACCAGGCCAGCGTGATCGGGATGCGGTACCGCCAGGCGAGCAGCAGGATGCCGACGCCCGTCGCGACCGTGACGGCCAGCAGCCCCGACGCCGCCTGCCGCGGCGTCGCCCCCATCGCGACGGCCCCGCCGAGCACCACCGTGAACGACGACGTGAACCCGACGGACGCGCAGACGACGCCCGCCAGGACCGGCTGCCGCAGGCCGGTCGCGCTCACCTGCGGCTCACCGCGTGGTCCGCCGTCACGCGTCGTCGCCGCTCACGCCTCCGGTGATCGAGGCGATGACGCCCGCCAGGTCCTCGGGCTTGACCAGCACCTCGCGCGCCTTCGACCCCTCGCTCGGGCCGACGACGCCGCGCGTCTCCATGAGATCCATGAGCCGGCCGGCCTTGGCGAAACCGACCCGCAGCTTGCGCTGCAGCATCGACGTCGAGCCGAACTGGCTCGTCACGACGAGCTCGATCGCCTGCAGCAGATCGTCGAGATCGTTGCCGATGTCGCCGTCGATGTCCTTCTTCTCGACCTTCTGGCTCGTCACGCCCTCGGCGTAGTCGGGCTCGGCCTGTTCCTTCGTCGCCTCGACGACGGCCGCGATCTCCTCGTCGGTGATGTAGGCGCCCTGCATCCGCGTCGGCTTGCCCGCACCCATCGGCAGGAACAACCCGTCGCCCATGCCGATCAGCTTCTCGGCGCCCGGCTGGTCGAGGATGACGCGCGAGTCGGTGAGCGAGCTCGTCGCGAACGCCAGCCGCGAGGGCACGTTCGTCTTGATGAGGCCGGTGACGACGTCGACCGACGGCCGCTGCGTGGCGAGCACGAGGTGGATGCCGGCGGCTCGGGCTTTCTGGGTGATGCGGACGATCGCGTCCTCGACGTCACGCGGGGCCGTCATCATGAGGTCGGCGAGCTCGTCGACGATCGCGAGGATGTACGGGTACGGCTTGTACACCCGCTCGCTGCCCAGGGGCGTCGTGATCTCGCCGGAGCGCACCTTGGCGTTGAAGTCGTCGATGTGCCGCACCCGGCACGACTTCATGTCCTGGTAGCGCTGCTCCATCTCCTCGACGAGCCAGGCGAGGGCCGACGCCGCCTTCTTCGGCTGCGTGATGATCGGCGTGATGAGGTGCGGGATGCCCTCGTACGGGGTGAGCTCCACCATCTTCGGGTCGATGAGGATCATCCGGACCTGCTCGGGGGTCGCCCGCGTCAGCAGCGAGACGAGCATCGAGTTGACGAAGCTCGACTTGCCCGAGCCCGTCGAACCCGCGACGAGCAGATGGGGCATCTTCGCGAGGTTCGCCGAGACGAAGTCGCCCTCGATGTCCTTGCCGAGACCGATGATGAGCGGGTGCCGGTCCTTGCGCGTCGACGGCGCGGCGAGCACGTCCGCGAGCCGCACGAGCTCGCGGTCGCTGTTGGGCACCTCGATGCCGACCGCCGACTTGCCCGGGATCGGCGCGAGCAGCCGGACGTTGTCCGTCGCCGCGGCGTACGCGATGTTGCGGTGCAGCGCCGTGATCTTCTCGACCTTGACGCCGGGCCCGAGCTCGACCTCGTAGCGGGTGACCGTCGGGCCCCGCGTGTAACCGGTGACGGCCGCGTCGATCTTGAACTGCTCGAGGACCGCCGAGATCGCCTCGATCATCCGGTCGTTGGCGGCCGTGCCGGACTTCGGCGGGTCGCCAGCGAGCAGCAGGCCGATGGACGGCACGCGGTAATCGCCGGCCGACGCGGAGTCGGCGAGCGAGAGCGTCTCGTCGTCGTCGTCGACGACAATTGGCGCGGGCGTCCGGACCGGGGGCGTCGGCCGCGCGGCGGGCGGCGTGGAACGTGCCGCGGGCGGTGTGGGACGCACGGCCGCGCGTGGACGCTCGGCGGCCTCCTCGCGGGCACGTTCGCCGGCGGTCGGACGGCGCGGCGCGGGCGGCGCCGCGATGACATCGGTGTCGGCGCGTGGATCGTCGAGCAGCCGATCGGTGTCGGCCTCCGAGGCCGGGACGGCGGGCGCCGGGCGGGCGACGCGCGCAGGCCGGCGTGCCGGGGTCGCGACGTCGTCGGCGAGCACGGTGTCGCCGAAGTCCGCCTCGGGCACTCCGAAGTCGGGCACTCCTAGGTCGGCGGCCTCGTCGAACGGCGGATCGGCGAGCGCTCCGGCGCCGGACGCGTCGACGGCCGGGGCGTCCGGCGTCACCGCCTGACGCCGGCGGGCCGGACGCCGCAGCCGCGCCGAATTCGGGTCGAGCGGTGCCAGCGCCGACCGCTCCCCCGCCTCGCCGCGCCGCGTCGCAGACCGGCGGTCGATGCCTCCGCTGCCACGCGCACTCTCCGGGAGCGGGTAGTTGTCATACGGGTCGCCCCAGTCGACCGTGCCTCTCGACGGCTCGTCGCCGCGGCCGGCGTCCTCGTACTCGTCGTCGGCATAGCCGTCGTCGTAGTCGTCCTCGACGCCGCCGAGACCGAGGTACTCGCGGGTGAGGTCGGCCACCTCGCGCACGGTGCGGCCCGACAGCAGCAGCGCACCGAAGGCGAACAGGATGAGCAGCAGCGGCGCCGCGAGGAACGGCGTCAGCCCGTCGGCCAGCGGGCCGCCCGCGATGTAGCCGAGGTAGCCGCCCGCGCGGCCGCGGCCGGCGGACGTCGCCGGCCGGGAGGCGATGATGTGCGCGAGGCCGAGGAACGAGACGACCATGAGCACGCCCGACCAGCCGACACGCTGTCGCGCCGCGGGATTCGGCGGCCGCCGCATGAGGACGACGGCGACACCCGCGAGCACGAGCGGCGCGATGACGGCACCGATGCCGACCACGGCGCGCACGGCCGTGTCGACGACCTCACCGACGGGGCCGCCGGCCGAGAACCAGGTGCTCGCCAGCAGGACGAGCGCGACGCCGAGGAGCGCGAGCGCGACGCCGTCACGGCCGTGGCGCGAGCCGCGCGTCTCCTCTCCTTCGCCCGGGGAACCGCCCATCCGGACGACGCCGCCGACGCCGCGCGCCAGCAGATGCCACAGGCCGGCGACGCGTCCGCCCCTGCCCTGCGCGGCCGGACGACGCGTCTTCTTGGCTGCCGGGCGACGCGTCGAACTGCGGGCGCGCGTCGACGCTTGCGGCGTGCGGGCACCCGAACGATTCGCCGACCGGGTACCCGAACGGCCGGAGCCGGAACGCGTCGACCGCGCTGTCGTCTTCGATGCCATGGGCTCCAGCTTAAACGCTGGTTTCACATCAGCCTCACAGGCAACACGCGCGCCCGGCTCAGACCGAGCGGCGCGCCGCCTTCAACGCCGCGACGGCGGCCTCCGGTCCGCGGTACTCGACGTCGAGCTCGGCGCGTCCGTAGACGAAGAGCACGAGTTCGGCGAACTCCCCCACGACGTCCACCGGCGTCCCGCCCCGACCACCGGTGACGAAGGTCTCGCCGTGCGGCGTCAGCAGCCGGACGGACGGCCCGCCGGCGAGCGTCTTGCGCGCCAGCAGCCGGGTGGGCGTCCGCAGATCCGATAACTCGCCGGCGGTGAAGGCGCGCGGCGTCCACTCCGGCTGCCCCCGCCGGACGTCCTCGTGATGCACGAAGTACTCGGCCGCGTTGACGAATCTGTCGACCGGGCGGAGCGGCGAGTACAACGGCGGCGATGCGACGCGGCGCAGCAACTCCTCGAAGTCGAGTCGCGCCGTCTGCTCCTGGACGCTGCGGGTGTAGCCGCTCAGCAGCGGCAGCAGGATGCCCGGCGCGGCGTCCGGCCTGCCCTCGCGGACGACGAGATGGGCCGCGAGGTCGCGGACCGTCCAGTCACCGCACAGCGTCGGCGCCTCGGGGCCGACCTTCCGCATCTCGGCCACGATCGCGGCCCGTTCCCGTCCCGCCAGTGTCGACATCGGTCCTCCTCGAGTTCGGCGATCTCGCTGATCGCACGCGCCGTACCGCCGGCGACCGGCGATCCGAACGTCAGTCGCCGCCCGGCACGGCCAGCACGGTGGGCACGATCATCGGACGACGGCGGTACCGATCGGCGACCCAGCGGCCGACGGTCCGGCGCACCACCTGCGCGATCTGATGCGTGTCCGTCGTGCCGCTCAACCCGGCGAGCGCCTTGTCGACGAGCTTCGCGGCCTCGTCCAGAGCACCCGGATCGTCGGAGAAACCCCGTCCGTTGATCTCCGGGTCACGCACCGGCTCACCCGTCTCGTCGTCGATGACGATGGTGATGGAGATGAAGCCTCCCTCACCGAGGACGAGCCGCTCCGAGAGCGTCGACTCCCCGACGTCGCCGACGGACAGGCCGTCGACGTAGACGTGACCGACCGGCACCCGCCCGACGATCGACGCGAGTCCGTCGACGAGGTCGACGACGACGCCGTCCTCGGCGAGCATCACCCGCTCCGGATCGACGCCGGTCGCCTCGGCGAGCGCCGCGTTGGCCCGCAGATGACGCCACTCGCCGTGCACCGGCATCGCGTTGGTCGGCCGCACCGCGTTGTAGAGGTACAGCAGTTCACCCGCGGACGCGTGCCCGGAGACGTGCACCTTCGCACTCTGCTGCGTGACGACGGTCGCGCCGCGCTTGGCGAGCCCGTTGACGACCGCGAACACCGAGTTCTCGTTGCCGGGGATGAGCGAGCTCGCGAGCACGACGAGATCGTCGTTGCGCACGCTGATCTGCCGGTGCTCACCGCGGGCCATCCGCCCCAGCGCCGAGAGCGGCTCGCCCTGCGAACCGGTCGAGATGAGGACGATCTTGTCGTCGGGCAGGCTCGACGCCGTGTCCAGGTCGACGACGAGGCCCTCCGGCACCGACAGGTAGCCGAGATCCTGCGCGATCTGCATGTTGCGAACCATCGACCGGCCGACGAACGCGATCCGGCGCCCGTGCAGCGCGGCGACGTCGACGACCTGCTGGATGCGGTGCACGTGGCTGGCGAACGACGCGACGATCACCCGCTTGCGCGCCTTGCCGATGACGCGGTCGAGCACGCCGCCGATCTCCCGCTCCGGCATGACGAAGCCCGGGACCTCGGCGTTCGTCGAATCGACGAGGAAGATGTCGACGCCCTCGTCACCGAGCCGGCTGAATCCGGCCAGGTCGGTGAGCCGGCCGTCGAGCGGCAGCTGGTCGAGCTTGATGTCGCCGGTGTGCAGCGCGATGCCCGCCTCCGTGCGGATGGCGACCGCCAACGCGTCGGGAATGGAGTGGTTGACGGCGAAGTACTCGCACTCGAACGGGCCGTGCTCGGTGCGATGCCCCTCGACGACCTCGACGAGGTTGGGCCGCAGCCGATGCTCGCGGCATTTGGCGGCGACCAGCGCGAGGGTGAACTTCGAGCCGACGACCGGGAGATCACCGCGCAGCTTGAGGAGGAACGGAATCGCGCCGATGTGGTCCTCGTGGCCGTGCGTGAGGACCACAGCCTCGACGTCGTCCATCCGGTCCTCGATGTAACGGAAGTCCGGGAGGATGAGGTCGACACCCGGCTGGGCGTCCTCCGGGAAGAGGACGCCGCAGTCGACGATGAGCAGCCGGCCGCCGTACTCGAAGACCGTCATGTTGCGGCCGATCTCGCCGATGCCGCCGAGCGCGACGATCCGCAACGCGCCGGGCGCGAGCCGCGGCGGCGCGCCGAGTGGCGCCATCGGATCGGCGGAGACGACCGCCTTGGGACGCTTGCGGCGCTTGGGCTTCTCCGGCCGCGGCCGATCGGCGCGACCGACCGCCGAGGCGACCGTTCCCGCCGCGCGCGGCGCGGCGGTGCCGCCCGCCGCGGCCGCGGGGGCCACGGCGGGTGCGGTGTCGGAGGCGACCGCGGGCTGGGGAGCCGGCTCCGGGGCCCCCACCCGGCGGACGGCGCGCCGACGACCCGTCATGCGAGAACCCCCGCGGCAGCCATGTCGGCTGCGAGGGCGTCGAGCTGCTCGGCGGTCGCCGGCAGCTGCGGCAGCCGCGGCGTCCCGACGTCCATCCCGAGGACGCGTAATCCGGCCTTGCTCATCGTTACTCCTCCGAGGCGGCTCTGCGCTGCGAGCAGCGGCAACAGAGACGCGTTGATCTCGCGGGCGCGAGCGACGTCGCCCGCCTGGTATGCGGTGTGCAGCTCACGCAGCTTGGGCGCCGCGACATGCCCGATGACGCTGACGAAGCCGACGGCACCGACGGACAACCACGGCAGGTTGAGCGCGTCGTCACCCGAGAGGTACTGCAGCGCGCCGCTCGCGATGACACCGGCGCCGGCGACGAGGTCGCCCTTCGCGTCCTTGACGCCGCGGATCCGCGGGTGCTCGGCCAGACGCAGCAGGGTGTCGGTCTCGATCGGCACGACCGATCGCGGCGGGATGTCGTAGAGCAGGACGGGGACGTCGGACGCGTCCGCCACAGCGGTGAAATGCGCGAGCAGTCCCGCCTGCGTCGGGCGCGAATAGTAGGGCGTGACGGTCAGCAACGCGTGCGCGCCGGCGGCGCTGGCCTCACGGGCGAACGCGACGCTCTCGGCCGTGTCGTAGGTGCCTGCGCCCTGGATGATCCGGGCGCGATCGCCGATCGTCTCGAGCACGACCTGCAGCAGCCGCAGCTTCTCCGCGGGCGTCGTCGTCGGCGATTCACCGGTGGTACCCGACACGACGACGGCGTCGCAGCCTTTCGCGACCAGATACTCGGCGAGTTCGGCGGCCTTGTCGAGGTCGAGCGCCCCCTCGGCGGTGAAGGGCGTCACCATCGCGACACCGACCGTT
This sequence comes from Mycobacteriaceae bacterium, assembly GCA_044222225.1. Classification (GTDB taxonomy): domain Bacteria; phylum Actinomycetota; class Actinomycetes; order Mycobacteriales; family Mycobacteriaceae; genus JBGANR01. Next base: position 49,680 of record JBGANR010000015.1, on the reverse strand, counting down.
CCGAAGGGGCGCTCCGCACCGGGAGCACCAGGCGCGCCGGCGTGCGCGCTCGATGAAGCGCTGCCGCGCTCAGGGGTCGTCATGGGTGCTTAGGTTACCCCGCATGTCCGACGGTCTTTCCCGCTCACCCCTCCGCCACGAACGGCGACGTGGCGACCTCGGTGTCGTCGGCGAGGCGACCGATTTCGAAGTCCCCGAACACCGTCGGCGCGATCGCCAGCAGCTCACGCAGGCAGGCGATGGAGAGCCGGCGGATCTCGACGTCCGCGTGCTCGGTGGCGCGCATCCCGATGAAATGCCGCCAGGCCCGGTAGTTGCCGGTGACGACGATGCGCGTCTCCGTCGCGTTGGGCAGGACGGCGCGGGCCGCCTGCCGCGTCTGCTTGCGCCGGAGGATCGCATTGGGGACGCCCGCGAACTTCGCCTCGAGCGCCTCCAACAGGTCGGTGTAGGCGCGTCGGCTCGCGTCCGTGGCGGCGACGACCTTCGCGGTCAGTTCCGGGTCGCTCGCGATGGCCGGCGGCAGTACGACGTTGGAGTCGTCCTCCGGGACGAACCGCTGCGAGAGCTGGCTGTAGCTGAAGTGCCGGTGCCGGATGAGCTCATGCGTGCAGGCCCGCGAGATACCGGTGATGTAGAACGTCACGCTCGCATGCTCGAGGAGCGAGAGATGCCCGACCTCGAGGATGTGCCGCAGATAGCCCGCATTCGACGCGGTCCGCGGGTTGGGCTTGTCCCAGCTCTGATAGCAGGCCCGGCCGGCGAACTCGACGAGCGCCTCGCCGCCGTCGGCGTCGGTGGACCAGTCGACGTCCTCGGGCGGGGTGAAACTCGTGTGCGCCACCACCCGGACCCGCAGGTCAACCAGCTCCGCCACGTCCCGCGTCCTCTCGCCCGATCCGAACCACTCACCCTATCGGAGGTCTCGCACCGTCGACGCCGTCCGAGTGCTCTACTGGCTGGGTGACGAGACGACCGGAGAACACCGACCTTTCGGCCGCCGTGGACGGCGGCGCCTTCGCCCCCGCGTACACCGAACCGCTCGGTGTGCTGCGCGTGCCGCCGCTGCGGCTCGACGACGCCGAGCGCGACCCGCGCAGCGTCGCGCGTTTCGTCCACGACGAACTGATGCTCGACGGCAACTCCCGGCTCAACCTCGCGACCTTCGTCACGACGTGGATGGAGCCGGAGGCGGCCGGACTCATGTCGGCGGCCTTCGACAAGAACGCCATCGACCACGACGAGTACCCGTCGACGTCGGCGATCGACACGCGCTGCGTCAACATCGTCGCCGACCTCTTTCACGCCCCCGGCCTGATCGCCGACGACGCGACGAGCGCGACCGGGGTGTCGACGATCGGCTCGTCGGAGGCCGTCATGCTGGCCGGACTCGCCCTCAAATGGCGATGGCGGGCGGCACGGCGCTCCGCCGGCGCCGACGCGTCACGGCCGAACCTCGTCCTCGGCAGCAACGTCCAGGTGGTGTGGGAGAAGTTCTGCCGCTATTTCGACGTCGAGCCACGCTACCTGCCCGTCGCACCCGACCGATTCGTCATCACGCCGGAACAGGTCGCGGCAGCGGTCGACGAGAACACGATCGGCGCCGTCTCGATCCTCGGCACGACCTTCACCGGCGAGTTCGAGGACGTCGCCGGCGTGTGCGCCGCCCTCGACGCCGTGGCGGCGGCCGGCGGCCCGGACGTCCCCGTCCACGTCGACGCGGCGTCCGGCGGATTCGTGGCCCCGTTCGTCGATCCCGATCTGGTCTGGGACTTCCGGTTGCCGCGGGTCGCGTCGATCAACGTCTCCGGCCACAAGTACGGACTCACCTATCCCGGCATCGGATTCGTCGTCTGGCGCGACGCCGGCCACCTGCCCGACGAGCTGATCTTCCACGTGAACTATCTCGGCGGCGACATGCCGACGTTCACGCTCAACTTCAGCCGTCCGGCCAACCAGATCGTGGGCCAGTACTACAACTTCCTGCGCTTCGGCCGTGAGGGCTACACCCGGATCATGTCGACCCTGCGGACGTCTGCGAGGTGGATCGCGAGCGAGCTGGCGGCGGTCGACGAGATCACCGTGATCGGCGACGGATCGGCGCTGCCCGTCGTCGCCGTCGGCGTCGCGGCGACCGCCGGCTACACGGTCTTCGACGTCAGCCACGAGTTGCGCGCCCGCGGCTGGCAGGTACCGGCCTACACGATGCCGGCGGACGCGCAGGACGTCGCGGTTCTGCGCATCGTCGTCCGCAGCGGCATGTCCGCCGAACTCGTCAAGAAGTTGCGGGACGACGTCGTCGCCGTCTGCGGATGGCTGCGCGAGAACGGCGGCGGCCGGCACTCCGACCGGGGCTTCGCGCACTGAACGCGCGAGGCCGCCGGTCGTCTCGCCTTCGCAGGCGACGCGCCCCGGGCTACCGCGCCTCGGGCTGGAGCAGAGCCACGATCTGCGCCATCCCGACGTTCATGGTGCTGAACCCGTCGGTGACCTTGCGATCCAGCGCGTCGACCCTCCCGCCCAACGCATCGAGACGAAGCCCGTGTTCGAGTTGCGTCTCCCGCAGCGCATTCATGACGCGCGTGTGGGCACGCAACTCGCTCCGGAGCTCCGACACGTCACGATCGGCCGCGCTGGCCAGCACCCGGGCGACCGCCGCGTCCTGACGCGCCACGGCCATGTCCTGCTCCAGCCGCTCCACCCGCGGCTCCAGATTCTTGTTCGCCATTGTTCGACTCCTCCCCAGTCCCGATCGATCATGCCTTGCTCGGACCGCCCGCGCAGCCGATAGGACGAAAAAGCTCTTGACGCCTGAAACGGTCGTCGGGTGGCGATCCGGAGAGGACGCCGGACGGGACGGTCCACGTCCCGCCCGGCATGCGGATCAGTCGGCGAGCGTGGCCGCGTCGATGACGAATCGATAGCGGACGTCCGAGGCGAGGACACGCTCGTACGCCTCGTTGACGCGGTCGGCGCCGATGAGCTCGGTCTCCGGGTGGATGCCGTGCTCGGCGCAGAAGTCGAGCATCTCCTGGGTCTCGCGGATGCCGCCGATCGCCGAGCCGGCGAAGCTGCGGCGCTGCGGGATCAGCGAGAACACGCGGACCGGCAGCGGCTCCGCCGGCGCACCCACATTGACGAGCGTGCCGTCGACGGCGAGAAGACGCAGGTAGGCGTCCATGTCCAGCGTCGCCGACACCGTGTTGATGATGAGGTCGAAGCGGTTCCTCAGCTCCTTGAACGTGCTCTTGTCGTTGGTCGCGTAGTAGTGATCGGCGCCGAGGCGGAAGCCGTCCTCCCGCTTCGCAAGCGTCTGCGAGAGCACCGTGACCTCGGCCCCCATCGCATGCGCGATCTTCACCGCCATGTGGCCGAGACCGCCCATGCCGACGACCGCGACCCGCGTCCCGGGGCCGGCCTTCCAGTGCCGCAGCGGCGAGTAGGTGGTGATGCCGGCGCAGAGCAGGGGCGCGACCTTCTCGATGTCGAGCGATTCCGGCACCCGGAGGACGAAGTCCTCGTTCACGACGACGGCCTGCGAATAGCCGCCCTGGGTGATGCTGCCGTCGGCGGGATCGACGCTCGCGTAGGTCTGCGTGTTGCCGGCCAGGCAGTACTGCTCGTTGCCGGCCTCGCACTGCACGCACTCACGGCAGGAGTTCACCATGCAGCCGACGCCGACCCGGTCGCCGACCGCGTGCGCGGTCACCTCGGAGCCGATCTCCGCGACGTGACCGACGATCTCGTGACCCACGACCTGCGGGTAGCTGATGGGTCCCCAGTCGCCCCGGACGGTGTGGATGTCGGAGTGGCAGACGCCGGCGTAGGCGATGTCGATGAGGACGTCCCGGGGGCCGACGTCACGCCGGGTGATGGTGGTCTTGACGAGCGGTTCGGTGGCCGACGGTGCCGCATACGCGTTGACGGTGCGCAATGGTCTCCTCGATGTGGTGATGGCGGACGGGTCCGGATGACCTCCGCCCCGTTCGACAGTAGCCACCGAGCCGCCGCCGGTCAGATCGCGGCGGCCAGCGCCGGGGCCAGGTCACCGTTGTCGCGGACGTCGACGCCGCCGACGCCGAGCCACTCGGCCACCGTCCGCAGGTCGGCCGCCAACCGCTCGGCGAGCGGACCGTGCGGCTCGCCGAGCTCCGCGAACGCCCCGAAGACGCGCAGCACGTCGGACGCGGTATCCCGCTTGAGGTCGACGCGGGCGGCGAGGCGGCCGTCGAGCAGATACGGGAAGACGTAATAGCCGTATCGGCGCTTGGCGGCCGGCGTGTAGATCTCGATGCGGTAGTCGAAGTCGAAGAGCCACTCGATCCGCGGACGCCGGAAGACGAGCGGATCGAAGGGGCACAGCAGCGCCGAGACGCCGGCAGCGCGTCGTCCGGCGGGAGCGTCGACACGCCGGTACGCGAGGACGCCCTCGCCGCCACGTCCCGACCGATCGGCGGCCGTCCGCACGAGGACGGGCTCGAGCACCCCCTCGGCGACGAGCCGGTCGATCGCCGGGGCCGCCTCCGCGCCGCGCATGCGGTAGTAGTCGGCGATGTCGCCGGCCGTTCCGATGCCGAGCGCCGCCGTCGCGCGGTCGACGAGCTCGAGCCAGGCGTGCTCCGCCGGCACGTCGGCGGCCAGCACCTCAGCGGGCAGGGATCGTTCCGGCAGGTCGTAGACCCGCGCGAACGAGCGGCGCCGGTGAGCGGTCAACTCGCCGGCCGCGAACATCGCCTCGCAGACGACCTTGACGTCCGACCGGCTCCACCAGCCGCCCGCGCCGCCGCCGGCCTCCCGCACATGGCCGAGTTCGGCCTCGATCTCGGACGTCACGGACGGACCGAACCCGCGGAGCACCGCGCGGATCTCGGGCCGCAGATGCGCGGCCCGCTCGGCGGCCTCACGCTGCCAGCGACCGTCACGGAACTCGCGCATCCGCCACTGGAACAGCGGCAGGTCCGACGTCGGCAGCAGGGCCGCCTCATGCGCCCAGTATTCGACGAGGTCGGCACCCGGATCGGGCCCGGCCATCGCATCGAGCCGCGCCGTCGGATACCCGCCGAGCCGCGAGAACGCCGGCAGGTAGTGCGCGCGGGCGACGATGTTGACCGAGTCGAGCTGCAACAGCCGCGTGCGGCCCACGACGCGGCGCAACGCGCGGAGATTCGCGACGGCCGGCCGCGGATCGCCGAAGCCCTGCGCGGTCAGCGTGATCCGGCGGGCCTCGCCGAGGGTGATCGTCGCGAGGCGCTCGCGCACGTCGGTTCCGGTCCGCCCTGCTTCGCCGTTTGTCATCGGCGGTACGACAGGAAGCGGTAGCGCGGGCCGGCCGTCGACGTCAGCCACGGGCCGGCGTCGACGAGGGCGAACGCGGCGCCGAATTCGGGGGCGAGGGTGTCGCCGTCGACGTCGAGGTCGACCTCGGTGACGAGCAGTTCACGGGCGAACGGCAGCGCCGCCCGGTACACCTGTCCCCCGCCGATGATCGCGGCGTCCGGACCGGCGTCGGCGAGTGCCGCCGCGAGGTCGGTACAGGCCTGCGCACCGTCGGCCGACCACGCCCGGTCTCGGGTGAGGACGAGATTGCGACGTCCGGGCAGCGGCCGGAATCGCGGCGGCAGCGAATCCCACGTCGCCCGGCCCATGACGACGGCGCGGCCGGCGGTCACGGTGCGGAAATGCGCCATGTCCTCCGGTACCCGCCACGGAATCGTGCCGCCGGAACCGATGACGCCGCCGCGCGCCTGCGCCCAGACCAGGGAGATCATCTAGACCGCCACCGGAGCCGAGATCCCGGGATGATGCCGGTAGTCCTCGACGACGACATCGTCGAAAGTGTAGTCGAAGATCGAATCGCGCGGGCGCAGCGTCAGCGTCGGGTAGGGATACGGCTCACGCGCGAGCTGCGTACGCACCTGCTCGACATGGTTGTCGTAGACGTGGCAGTCGCCGCCCGTCCAGATGAACTCGCCGACCTCCAGCCCGGCCTGCGCCGCCACCATGTGCGTCAGCAGCGCGTACGAGGCGATGTTGAACGGCACGCCGAGGAACAGGTCGGCGCTGCGCTGATACAGCTGGCAGGAGAGCCGACCGTCGGCGACGTAGAACTGGAAGAACGCGTGGCAGGGCGGCAGCGCCATCTGCGGGATCTCCCCGACGTTCCACGCCGAGACGATGTTGCGTCGCGAATCCGGATCCCGGCGCAGCAGTTCGATCGCAGCCGTGATCTGGTCGATGTGCTCGCCCGACGGCGTCGGCCAGCTGCGCCATTGGACGCCGTACACCGGCCCGAGATCGCCGCGCTCATCCGCCCATTCGTCCCAGATCGTCACGCCGTGCTCATTCAGCCAGCCGACGTTCGAATCGCCGCGCAGGAACCACAGCAGCTCGTAGACGACGGATCTGAGGTGGACGCGCTTGGTGGTGACGAGCGGAAAACCCTGGGCGAGGTCGTATCGCAACTGGCGGCCGAACACACTGCGCGTACCCGTCCCCGTGCGGTCCGCCTTCGGCGTCCCCTCGGCCATGACGTGCCGCAGCAGGTCCTCGTACGGGGTGGGGACGGTCACGCCGACCGAGTCTAACGGTCGCCGTCGCCCGACAGACGCTCACCGTCGTCCAGCAGACGCTCGAGCAGCATCAAGCCGCCGACGATGTCGACGTCCGGGTCGAGAAGCCACTGGATCTGCAGACCGTCCCACGCCGCGTAGACGAGCGCGGCCAACCGGTCCATGTCCACCGGACGGGCGGGCGGCCCGGCCGCACCGCCTCCTTCTTCTCGACGGCGCTCCGCCTCCTCGCGCAGGCGCAGGGCCATCGCGGCGCGTCCGGTGCGGAAGCGCTCGGCGAAGTAGGCGCGCGACGTCTCGTTGCCCTCTTCGACGGCCCCCGCCAGCATCGCGGTGTAGAGCGCGACGAGTCCCGGCGCCCGGGCGTTGCGATCGGCGCCCGCCGCGATCTCCTCGAAGACGCCGCCCTCGGCGCCGGACGGCGGGCGGCCGGCCTCGTCACGTCGGCGGAGCACCTCGAGCAGCAGCGCCTCCCGGGACGGGAAATAGTGCCGCAGTGCGGCATGCGAGACGCCGATGGCCTCCCCGATCGCGCGCAGCGTCGTCCCCTCGAAGCCCCGTTCGAGGAAGACGTCCATCGTCTTGGCCAGGATCTCCTCGCGACGCCGGATCCCCTTGGCGTACGAGCGCCGAACCGGACCGGTTCCGTCGTCCTCCGAACTCATGTGGTGAGCGTACGAGAAATACCTCCAGCAAAATACTTCCATGCGGAGGTTTCTGTGGCTAAAGTACGCCCATGACACCACCGGAGATCTCAGTCCAGCTCTACACGCTGCACAAGGTGCTCGACGCCGACCTCGACGGCTGCCTCGGCCGACTCGCCGACATCGGCTTCAAGCGGGTCGAGGCGTTCGACTTCGTCCGCCGCGCCGCGGCGCTCAAGGAGTCGTTCGGCCGCTACGGCCTCAGCGCGCCGACGGCGCACGCCATCCTCATCGAGAAGGACGTCGCGACCCCGGACGGTCTGCTCACCGTGCCCTCCCCGGAGGAGACGTTCGACGCCGCCGTCGAGCTGGGCGTCGAGGTCGTCATCGATCCGTACGTGCCCCCGACGCGCTGGTCCACGCTCGACGACGTCCGGCGCAGCGCCGACCGACTCAACGAGCGCGCCGTGCAGGCGGCCTCGTACGGCCTGCGGGTCGGCTATCACAATCACGACCACGAGCTGACGTCGATCCTCGACGGCCGGCCCGCGCTCGAGGTGTTCGCCGATCTGCTCGATCCGGCCGTGCTCCTCGAGGTCGATCTCTACTGGGCGACCGCGGGCGGCCAGGATCCCGTCGCGCTGCTGCAGCGTCTCGGCGATCGCGTCCACGCCGTGCATGTCAAGGACGGCCCGATGCGTCCGGGCATCTCGGCCGCGAACATGCCGACCGACCAGTGCCCCGCCGGCAAGGGTGACGTGCCGCTCGCCGCGGCCCTGGCCGTGACGGACGCGTCGTACGCCGTCATCGAGTTCGACCACTACGAGGGCGACGTCTTCGACGGTGTCGCCGAGAGCTTCGGCTTCCTCACGACCACGCTGGGCGGCGCGCGATGACCGCATCCGGACCCGTCGGCGTCGGCCTCATCGGCGCGGGCATGATCAGCGACCAGTACCTCTCCAACCTCACGCGGTACCCGGACGTGAACGTCGTGACCGTGGGCGATCTCGACACCGACCGCGCGGCGGCGCAGGCCGCGAAGTACGGCGTGGCGACATCGGGCGACGCGGCATCGGTGCTGGCGAACCCGGACGTCGAGATCGTCGTCAACCTGACGATCCCCGCCGCGCACGTCGAGGTCTCGACGGCGGCGTTGCGGGCCGGCAAGCACGTGTGGAGCGAGAAGCCGATCGGCATCGATTGCGATTCCGCCCGGGGGCTCGTGGACCTGGCCGTGGCGAACGGGCTGCTCCTCGGCATCGCGCCCGACACCGTCCTCGGCCCCGGCTGGCAGACCGCCAAGCGAGCGATTCAGGCGGGAGCCATCGGCACACCGCTCTCGGCGTCGACGGCCTTCCAGTCGCAGGGCCCGGATTGGTTCCACCCGGATCCCGAGTTCCTGTTCGCCAAGGGCGCCGGGCCGATCTTCGACATGGGGCCTTACTATCTGTCGGCGCTCGTCCACCTGCTCGGACCGATCGCGCAGGTCGTGGCCGTCGGCACGAAGGCACAGGACGTCCGCAGCATCCGCACCGGCCCGCGCGCCGGCTCGGAGTTCCCGGTCGAGGTGGCGACGCACGTCAGCGTCATCAGCACCTTCGAAGCGGGCCAGACGGCCGCGTCGCAGATGAGTGTCGACACGCCGCTCTACCGGCACGGCGTCTTCGAGATCAACGGCACCGAGGGCACCATCGTGCTCGGCGATCCCAACTACTTCGGCGGGACGCCCATCAGGCTCTATCGGCCGCTCGTGGAGTTCACGCCGGCGATGGAGCAGGCACCGGAGATCCTCGGTGAGATCGGGCCGCTGTCCGGCCGTGGCGTCGGCGCGCTGAGCATGGCACGCACGATCCGCGGCGGCGACCTCCACATCGCCACCGGCGAGCTCGGCTTCCACGTGCTCGACACCATGGTGAGCATCGAGGAGTCGATCGAGAAGCGGACGTTCGTCGACGTCGAGAGCACGGTCGCCCCGATCCCGGCGCTGCCTGCCGAGTTCGACCCGTTCGCCGCGACGCTCTGACGTCGCGCCGGGCGTGAGGCGCCGGGGTTCGCCCCGGCGCCGTCGTCGTCTCGGGGCATCCGCTCGGATTCGTGGACGGCCGGTCATCGCCGGCGCTCCCGTTCGGCGATAGCGGTGTACTTGGCGAGCTCTTCCTCCGGATGATGACGCGTGTTGAGCGGTTCGTAGCTTGCGGCGCCGGTGCGTTTCCAGAGGACACGCGGGGTGGTGCAGCGGCCGGTTTCGGGGCGGTCGGGGTCCGCGGCTACGCCGAAGCTGTCGTCGTGCCCGAAGGCGTCCGATTGACCGGTCTCGGCGTCGGTGTTCGGGCGTGGGGTGTCGCCGCGGCCGGTGACCGCGTCGGTGTCCGTCGGGCCGTGGTCGGGTGGGTCACCGCGGCTCGCGGTCTCGGTGGTGTTGTCACTGACAGGCTGGCCGTCGGGTCCGACGAGGTCGGTCTGCCAGGTGCCGTCCGGGTTGAGCATCGGATGGCAGCCGTCGCATACCAACGTCAAATACTCGATGTTCGTGAAGCCGCCGTCACGCCATTCCTTCACGTGATTTACCTGCGTCCGGGTGGCGGGCGCGTCGCAGCCCGGTCTTGAGCAGCCACGCTCGGCGCCGTACAGGGCGATTCTCTGGTCGATCGAGGCGAGTCGGCTGCCGCGGTACAGATCCAACGGTCGACGCTGGTCGCAGATGACGAGGTAGGGGTGCATCGGCTGCGCCATCCGCACCAGATCCTTGACGGGTAGCGTTCCGCCGGACGCGGTCGAGGCGAGTCCGGTTTCGCGTTCCAGGTCGTGAATGTCCATGGTCGCGATGACCGTGACCGGCAGACCACGATGCACACCCCACAGTCCCGACACCAAAGTGTTGCGTAGCGCGGTGACGAACGCATCATGCTGACGTTGGGCGTTGTTCCGGCGATCCCGCCGGGCGGCATCCAGCACATCCTCACTGGAGGCGTCAGCGCCGAGCGGCTCACCATCGTCCGGGTTGTTGACCCCGGGGCGGGCGAGTTTCTCCAGGATCGGTTCCAACACCGCCCGGCCTTCCGGGGTGAGGTGGCCGGACAGCTTTGACATCCCGTACGCGTCTTGCTTACCCAACACCAGGCCGCGTTTGCGGCGGCAGACCTCATCAGCCTGTCCCCGGTCGGGATCGACCAGGTCCAGGATCTTCGCCGACAGTTTCGCGATGTCCTCGGGCGTCATATCCCGGGCCGCGGTACCCAAGATCACATCGGCGTCCTCACGTTGCTCAGCGCTACCGACAGTGTCGATCGCCTTCACGATCGTGCGCGCCGCCGTCCGGGAACAACGGCCGTCGAACACCGCCTGCGCCGTCACCGGATGCACCGGATCCTGCGACCGACCGTCCAAACCGGTACGCGGCCCCAGGACCGCGGCGTCACGGACGCGTTGGTTGGCTTCGTAGCCGGCGATCCACGCCAACCCCCGCACCCACGCCCCCGGCTTCGCACCCCGAACCCCGGGCAGACCCCGGATCAAGCCTTCGGTGACCGCGCGGAGCTGGATGCCGTCGCCGTACCGCGAGACCTGTTCGGTCGCGGCGACGACGGCTTCCACGTCGCTGTCGGCGAGCGGGATCATCGACATCGACGCCATCAACCGACCGGCCTCAAGTTGCACGCCCGCGAGCCCGGCGACATCCAACCCGTCGAGCCACACCCGAACGTGTTCTGGCACCGGGACCGGTTCCAGAACGTGCGCGGGCGGGCTGATCGACATGCCTCGATTCTACCGAGCGTGTTCGACGAATACTCCTTACTTTCGTCATGGAACCGCGACCGGACACCCGTGACCAAAGTGTCACAACAGGCCACAGACATCTTCTGAGACTGGTGGGCCCTCGAAGCTGCGTGAAAATAGGCCGAGTCCGGCGTCATCGCCGTCGCCGCGGGCGGATCCCGTTTCCCAACACCCTCGCAGGCGACGTCGCGCCGTACGGTCTCCTGCTGTGGCGTTTACGCGGGCTGCGCGCTTTGCCGATCATCCCGGCGTCAGACCGGCCTGAGGTTTGATACTGGCGTATTTTCCAGGAGCGCGGCCATCCGTCAGCGTCGAAGGACTTCCTCCCTCACCGGGCACCGCCTCGGGGGGAATTGGCAGCGAGAGGAACGTCAAGACCGGCTTACTGATCATGGGCGACACGGTCGCAGTGACCACCGACACCTCAGAACGGATTGTGAGCACCCTTTAGCTAGACGGCATAGGCGGAAGCCCGGACCTGTGGCGCAGACCTGCGATCTCATCCATCGTCAGGTGCGCGCGTACACGAACGGTCAGAGGTGAGCCAATTCCGATTCCGTGACCCCCTTCAACATTCGCGCATTCGACAATCGGCGCGTACTTGGTTGCGGCAACTTCTGACCAATGCTCACTCAATGCAGGGTGGTGCCACGGGTGCGCAGTAGGAGGCAATGCAGTGACCAGAGCCCGGAGCGGGACTACTTCGCCGATGTCGTACTGAATCCAGTTACTCGCATCAGCCCATTTATACTCGTCAAGCAAGGTCGGGCCGGAGTGAACAAGTTCCCACGCCAGCGGCGGGAAGTAAGTGGACCCAAGCGAGGAAATCCCTATCGGCCTCCCGGTAGCCGTGAACCTGCGGCGAGGACCGATCACATGAAATCCCGCGAAGGCACCTGACACGCGCGCCGACACGCCACGGGCCAGCGCAAGCCGGAGACTTAGCGCATCAGGAAGAACGGCCGCACCCCCCGACCTGAGCGCTTCGGTGAGGATAGGCCAGCGCTCACGCAGCATCGGCGAAGCGGCGGCCACCCCACCGATCACCGAACGCGCGACATCGCCGGGACGAATAATGATGTCAGGAACAGCGACGACCTCAGGCAGCTCCAACTGCCAGTCCTTGACCCACAACGGCCGCATCGCGTTCGCGAAATCACCGTATGCCTTGTCGTAGCTACCGACCTCAGTATTGCACTCCCGGCACAATCCTCGGAAATGCAGGCCGCCGACGTCGGCCCTCCCCGCGGCAACCTCGTTGCCGCGAACCAGCAAATGGCTCCTTGTAACAAGACCTGTGTTCCCAGCGCACTGCGGAGGAACATGCGCCCGAGACATCCGCTTCTTCTGACCACAGAGTCCACACTTGTACTTGCCTGTCGCTGTCCGCATCAATCCGAACGGCTTTGTGGACGCGGTAGCGCGCTTGGACCTATGCGACACCCTATTTCCCCTCTGAACACCTGCGGTCACACCGCATTTCCTTCGCTACACCAGCCGTCTCAGACGCCCGGCCGCTACATGAACTGCTTGCGCCGCTTGAAGGCCGAGGTGTCCTCGCGGGAGAGCGCGAACCACTCACCGTTGGCGCGGCGGTCGGCGAATCGGGCATGCCAGTAGCGCTCGATCCCCTCGGGATCGTCGGTCTCGATCGAGTGCACGAGTTCCATGCGCTCAGGCAATTGCGTCCGCAGCTCGTACAATCGGCGTCCGAGGTCGTTGGTGCGCCCGATCTTGTAGAACTTGCCCATCTTGACCAGGTACACGTATCCGCCGAGCTGCAGCGATTCGGACGGACCGACGGTGCCGGGCCCATCGCCAACGCTCACGATCGGCGCCGGTAGAAGCTCAACCACAGCCATGAGCTCGGGACGCGCTGCCACGAACTCGCGCAGCCGCTCCACCCGCTCGGACTTCGCCCCGAGCCGTGCGAAGGTGTTGTGGCTGGGCAACGTCGGGTCGGCGCGCCGCTCCAACCGTAGATCTGCTTCGGCGGGCCAGCGCCCAAGCTTGAGGCACAGCGCCGCGATGTGCCCGAGCAGCAAGTCGTCGCCGAGACGCCGCTGCATCTCGTTCGGACTGAATCCAGCCTCGGCCAGCGCAGCGCTCCACGATCGCCAGTACACGCCGAGCCACCTCGCTTCGGGAATACCGGTGGCCGTCTGGAACCTCATCTTGCCGGGTGCGCGGCCCGACTCGGCAGCGAGCTTGCGGATTGCGGCTATGAGCGCCTCGCGACTGTGACGAGACTGGGTGGAAGCCATCGTCTACCCCTCCATGAACTGGGCGGATACGGTGGCACCAAGATTCCAGCACGCCTCAAGATCAGCCTTCGTCGGCTTGCCCGATACCACCACGTACTCGGCCGCCTTCACCCAGCCGAGTCCGGTCGTGATCGACGTGACGCCGCGCTCGGCTCCCTCCGTGCCCTCGTTGCCGTGAACGTAGAGGCCGAACGGACGCCCGCGCGTCGAATCGAGACACGGGTAGTAGATGACGTCGAACGCATGCTTGAGGGCGCCGCTCATATAGCCGAGGTTGGCCGGCGTGCCGAGCAGATATCCGTCGGCCGCCAACACATCCGTCGGCGACACCGCCAGCGCCGCCCGGCGCACCACCTCCACACCCTCGATCTCGGGATCGGTCGCCCCCGCGATCACGGCCTCGAACATCGCCTGGCAGTGCGGCGACGGAGTGTGATGAATGACGAGCAGCCGCGTCATCGTCCGGCCCCGAAACCGGCCACCACGCATACCGCCCGCGACGGGATCACGACGTCGCCCGCCGCTCGGCCTCCTCCAACTGGACGGCGCGCTTCATCACTTCGCGCGCCCGGCGCCGGTCACCGGCGTAGTCGTACGCCTTCGCGACGCGGAACGACGTGCGCCAGTCGTCCGGCGCCGCCTCCCATTCGGCCTTGACCAGCGCGAACAGCTGATCCGCCGCCTCGCGCTCCAGACGTCCCGACGGCCGGCGCGGCAGATCGGAGACGTCCAGCTCAAGGCCCTCCTCATGGATCCGGCGCGCGAGTCGCTGGTGGGCGAAACCGGCGCGCAGCGTCGCCCAGACGGACCACGCACCGATCAACGGCAGCAGCAGCACGCCGATGCCGAGCCCGACGGCCGCGGGGCTGCCCTCGGCGACGAGCCCGACGCCGCGCGATCCGAGCAACACGAAGTAGACGGCGAGCAGCCCGGTGATGACGACGATCATGACGATCGTCGGCCGCGGATCGCGCCGATCGTGCCCCTTGGCCCGCGCGGAATCGCTCATCGCGGGCGAGCTCACAGGTCCAGCAGTTCGTCGAGCCCGACGGTCAAGCCCGGCCGGGCCCCGATCTCGCGCACACCGAGCAGCACACCGGGGACGAACGACGTGCGGTCGAGGGAGTCGTGCCGGATGGTCAGCGTCTCCCCCTGCGTGCCGAACAGCACCTCCTGGTGGGCGACGAGCCCGGCGAGCCGGATCGAATGCACGCCGACGCCGTCCACCGACGCGCCGCGGGCGCCGTCGAACTCCTGGGTGGTGGCGTCCGGCGACGGACCGAGCCCGGCCGCGGCGCGCTCGGCGGCGATGAGCTGCGCGGTGCGATACGCGGTCCCGGACGGCGCGTCAGCCTTATTGGGATGGTGCAACTCGATGACCTCGACGGATGGAAAGAACCGCGCGGCCTGCTGCGCGAAGCGCATGCACAGCACCGCGCCGATCGCGAAGTTGGGCGCGATGAGCACACCGACGCCGGGCGCGTCGGCAAGCCGGCCCCGCACGGTCTCGAGCCGCTCGGGCGTGAAACCGGTCGTGCCGACGACGGCGTGGATCCCGCGGGCGATCAGCCCCTCCAGGTTGGCCATGACGACATCGGGATGGGTGAAATCGATGACGACCTGCGTCCGCGACGCCGTGAAGTCGTCGAGCGAATCACCGGCGTCGACGCCCGCGGAGAACTCGAGCCCTTCGGCGTCCTGCAGCGCCGCGACGATCGTCGCCCCCACTTTGCCGCGAGACCCGAGGACCCCGACCCGAATCGCCTCCGTCACTGACCACTCCTCATCGTCGGCCGGTGGCACCCGGCGCTGTCGTCGGCCACCGAACGGTCCGGACGCGTCGCCCTGGAGTCTATCGGCCGGCACCGACACTCTCCCCGCCACGACGACCTGCGACCATCACATCGAGATCACCACCCGATGCGAGGAGGTCCCCATGCCCGCCCAGACCGCGGACGCCGTCATCATCGGAGCAGGCGTCGTCGGCGCCGGAGTGGCCCACGAGCTCGCGCGCGGCGGCCGGCGCGTCGTGATCGTCGACCGCAATCCCGGCGCCGGGCAGGGCTCGACGAGTGCGTCGAGCGCGATCATCCGGCTCAACTACTCGACATGGGCGGGCGTCGCCACGGCGTGGGAGGCGGAGAACACCTGGGAGGCCTGGGCCGATCATCTCGGTCACGTCGACCCGAACGGTCTCGCCCGGTACATCCAGACCGGCGTCCTGGTCCTGGACTCGCCGGACTTCCATCCCGAGCGCTTCGTCGGCTTCTTCGACCGGATCGGAATCCCGTACACCCGCCTCGACGCCGCCGAGGTCACCCACCGCTTCGGATACCTGGACAACGGACGCCACCACCCGCCCAAGCGGATCAGCGACGAGCACTTCTGGGACGACCCAGTCGGTTCCCTGGGCGGTCTCCACACCCCGGAGGGCGGCTTCGTCGACGACCCGTCGCTCGCGGCACGCAACCTCGTCCACGCCGCGACGCGGGAGGGAGCGCGGACCGTCTTCCGTGCCCAGGTGGCCGAGATCACGCGCAGCGGCGGACGGGTGCGGGGCGTCGTCCTCGACGGCGGCGACCGGATCTCCGCTCCGGTGGTCGTCAACTGCGCCGGGCCGCATTCGGCGATCGTCAACGGCCTCGCGGGTGTGCTCGGTGACTTCACGGTCGCCACGGCGCCGCTGCGTCAGGAGGTCCACCACGTCCCCCGCCCCGCGGACGTCGCCGACGGCGCTCCCGTCGTCGCCGACACCGATCTCGGCACGTACTTCAGTCCGCGCGCGGGCGGAGTCCTCGTCGGCGGCACCGAGCCGGCGTGCGACACACTCGAGTGGCTCGGCGACCCGGACGTCTACCGCATCCAGCCGACCGTCGAGGCGTACGAGACCCAGACGCTGCGCTTGGCCCGCCGGATGCCGAGCGTCACCGTGCCGGGCCGGCCGAAGGGCGTCGTCGGCGTCTACGACGTGAGCGACGACTGGATCCCGATCTACGACCGCACAGCCCTCGACGGCTTCTACGTGGCGATCGGCACCAGCGGCAATCAGTTCAAGAACGCCCCGGTGATCGGTCAGATCATGGCCGCGCTCATCGACGCCGTCGAGAACGGCCACGATCACGATGCGGATCCCGTCGTCTGGACCGGTCCGCGCACCGGCGTCGAAGTCCCGCTCGGCCACTACCCGCGGCGACGCGAGAACAACCCCGATTCCAGCCACTCCGTGCTCGGGTGACCGACGGCCTGCTGCACATCGGGCCGGCGCTGGGCGTCGCGCTGGTGCTGCTGGCCGTCCTCGCCTGCGCCGTCGCGTGGGCGGGCGGCACCGGCCACGCGCGCGGCATCGCCTTCGCCTCGGTCCGCGCGACGCTGCAACTCGCGGCACTCGGCGCAGCGCTGACGTTCATCGTCACGAGTCTCTGGTTCACCGCGGCGTTCGTGCTGCTCATGGCGGCGACCGCGTCGTGGACGGCCGCCGGCCGGGTGCTGAGCCGGCGTCCGACACTGCGCGAGGCGGCGATCACGGGCCTGCCGATCGTCAGCGCCTCGGTCGGGGTCGTCGTCTCGCTCGTCTCGGCGGGGGTCGTTCCGACGCGGGGCATCGCGATCATCCCGATCATCGGCATCCTGCTCGGCGGCGCCATGACGACGGCCTCGCTCGCCGGCCGGCGCGCCCTCACCGAGCTCACCGCCCGCCGCGGCGAGGTGGAGGCCGGTCTGACGCTGGGCCTCGACCCGGCGTTCATCCGGATGGACGTCTGTCGCCAGAGCGCGGCGACGGCACTCATCCCGGGCCTCGATCAGACCCGCACGGTGGGCCTCGTCACCATCCCGGGCGCCTTCGTCGGCATGGTGCTCGGCGGTGCGTCACCGCTGGCCGCCGGGGTGATGCAGCTTTTTGTGCTCATCGCGCTGCTCGCGGTGTCCGCGGTCGCGCTCGTCGCCACCACGCTGTCGGTCGCGCACGGCCTCCTCGGCGACCGCGCCCCGTGACCGGCGCTCAGCGCGGGCCGTCGCCGCGCAACTGCACGGCGACCGCGCCGGCCGCGCCGAGCAACAGCGCCGCCATCGCGAGCCACGGCACGGCGAGCCCCCAGCCCTCGTGCGGAGCGAGATCGACCACGGCGCCGACGGCCGCCGACGCGACG
This sequence comes from Mycobacteriaceae bacterium, assembly GCA_044222225.1. Lineage (GTDB taxonomy): Bacteria > Actinomycetota > Actinomycetes > Mycobacteriales > Mycobacteriaceae > JBGANR01. The sequence goes on along the minus strand of JBGANR010000015.1, from coordinate 32,278 downwards.
AGCACCGCGACGCCGCCGATCGACGCGAAGAGTCCGTAGTAGGAACCGAGCAATCGCTCCCCCGCTAGCCGCGGGATGAAATCGCGAGCTGCCGGCATCGCCACCATCTGGCCCGCGGCGAAGAGCAGCACGAACGCGATCGCGCCCGGCAACGACGCGCCGCCCACCGGCTCGACGGCCGCGCCGACCCCGCCGACGACAAACGCCGCCGCCATGAGCGCCAGGCCGCCCGGGATGATCGCGCCGGGCCGCCGGTGCGCGGCGCGGGCCGCGATCGGCAGCTGCCCGAAGACGACGACGATCGACGAGAGTGCGAACAGCCAGCCGAGCGCCGTCTGCGATCCCCAGGCCCGTTCCACCTCGAGCGGCAAGAGCAGATAGAGCTGGTTGTAGCCGACCAGCTGCACGCTCATCGCCAGGGCGAAGACGAGGAATCGGCGGTTGCCGAGCACCTCGCTCCACCCTGTGAACCAGCCCTCGCCGGCATGCGCCCCCGGACCGCCCGGCAGCCACCGCACATGCGCGGCGAAGACAAGCACGAACACCCCCGCCGCGACGAGGCACACCGCGGCGAAGTCGACGCCGAGCAGCAGCCCACCCACCAGCGGCCCGACGAACGTCCCGATCTGGCCGCATGCGTTGAACAGCGCGAAGGCGTCCATCCGCGTCGGCCCGCCCCGAGCCTCCTCGCGCGTCGACTCCACGGCGAGCGCCGACTCGACGGCCGGCGAGAACAACGCGCCGGCGACGCCGGTAAGCACGGTCGCCGCGACGACCCCGGGCAGCGAAGCGAAGAGACCGAGCCCGAGGAAGCCGAGGATCCGGCAGACGCATCCGGCCAGCACGACGGGTTTGACGCCGCAGCGGTCCGCGAGCGCGCCGCCGAGGAAGAACAGCCCCTGCTGCGACAGCGTCCGCAGCCCGAGGACCGCGCCGATGACGGCCGCACGCTGGCCGAGATCCTCTGCGAGGTGCACCGAGAGATACGGCAGCACCATGAAGAAGCCGACGTTGAACGCCAGCTGGGTGAGGACGAGCAGGCGCACCGCCGGGCTCGCCGCCGACAGCTTGACGGTGAGCGACCAGCGCTGGACGATCGGACGCGGGCGAGCCGAGCCCATCAACCCGCCGACGCCGCGACGGCGCCCGGCTCGTATCGGATCGTCAGACGACCGCGCTCCTCGTCGACGACGACCTCGGCGCGCACGCGGTACACCTCGCCGATGAGCTCGGGCGTGAGCACCTCGCGCGGCGTTCCACCGGCGACCACACGCCCGTCCCGCAGGACGATGATCCGATCGCAGAAGAGCGCGGCGAGGTTGAGGTCGTGCAGCGCGACGACGGACGTCACCGGCAGTCTGGCGACGAGCGCCAGCAATTCCAGCTGGTGATGGATGTCGAGATGGTTGGTCGGCTCATCGAGCAGCAGCTCGCGCGGCTCCTGCGCGAGCGCCCGCGCGATCTGGGCGCGCTGTCGCTCGCCGCCCGACAGCCGGTGCCACAGCCGGTCCGCCTTGTCGGTCAGCCCGGTGCATTCGAGGGCGGAGGCGATCGCCGCGTCGTCCGCGGCGCGGTCGGGCCCGAACATCCCGCGATGCGGCAACCTGCCGAGCCGCACGACGTCGCGCACCGTCACGTCGACGTCGGTGTCCGCGTGCTGCGCCACCACGGCGACGACGCGTGCGACGTCCCGCCGCCGGCGCGTGGCGAGATCCTCGCCGTCGAGGGTGACGACGCCCGACGTCGGCCGGGCGAGCCCGGCGAGCAGCCGCAGCAGCGACGACTTCCCCGAGCCGTTGGGCCCGAGCAGCCCGATCGTCTCACCCGGCTCGGGGTGCACCGAGACGCCGTCGACGACGAGTGCACCGCCGCGGACCCACGACACGTTCTCGGCGCGCAGCGTCACGAGGCGCTCCTTCGGCGGAAGAGGATGAGGATGAACGCCGGAACACCGACGAGCGCGGTCCCGACGCCGACCGGCAGCGGCGTGGGTGAGAACGCGACGCGCGACACCGCGTCCACCCAGACCATGAACACCGCACCGACGACCGCGCTGACGGGCAGCAGCCGAGCGTGCCCGGGGCCGACCAGGAAGCGCGCCGCATGCGGCAGCACGAGTCCGACAAATCCTATCGCGCCCGCGACGCTGACGAGCGTGGCCGTCAGCAGCGCCGTCAGCACCAGCAGGACGCCGCGCGCCCGGGGAACCGAGACGCCCAGCGACGCGGCGACATCGTCGCCGAACGTGAACGCGTCGAGCATCGACGCCATCCGCAGGCATACGAGGAAGCCGACGGCGACGACGACCGCCGTCAGCCGGGCGTCGTCCCAGCGCACGCCCTCGAGCGAGCCGAGCAGCCAGAAGAGCACGCCGCGGGTCTCGTCGGCGTCCGCGAACGCGAAGATGACAAACGACGTGAGCGCCGAGAAGAGCTGCGTCATGGCGATCCCGGCGAGGATCACACGGTCGTCGTTCCCGCCGGACATCCGCGCCAGCAGCAGGACGAGTCCGAACGCGACGAGCGCCCCGATGAACGCGCCGCCCGACAACCCGAGCGCCGACCCACCGACGCCGAGCACCCCGATGACGACGGCGCCCGTCGACGCCCCGGACGAGACGCCGAGGATGAACGGATCGGCGAGCGGGTTGCGCAGCAGCGACTGCAGCACGACGCCGCACACGGCCAATCCCGCGCCGCACGCCGCCGCGACCAGCGAGCGCGGCAGCCTGTCCTCCCACACGATGGCGTCCTTCGACGTCCGGACGGGCACATCGGTGACGCCGAGGTGGTTGAGGACGACGTCCCGCACATTGACGAGGGAGACGTCCGCCGCGCCGAGCGCGATGGCGATCGCCACCGACGCCAGCAGCGCGGCGGCGCCGAGAACGCACGTCGCCACCCCGAACCCCCAGGCCCGGCCCGGTGACGCCGCGCGACGTCCCGGCCGGCGCGAGAGGGTGCGGGTCATCCCCGGGACCGGATGTCGCGCAGCCCCGCGGCGAGCTTCTCGATGCCGTCGACGATGCGGATCGACGGGTTCATCTCCGCGCCGTGCAGCGCGACGTATCGCTTGCCGCGGACGGCGTCCAGCGCGCGCGTCACCGGATCGGACTCGAGGAAGGCCGTCTTGTCGGCGAGCTTGTCACCCGGGAACCGGTTCCGGGCCAGGTCACCGAGCACGAGGACGTTCGGGTTGCGCTCGACGACGCTCTCCCAGGTGGCGGCCGGCCAGTCGTCGACGAGATCGGCATACACGTTGCGGGCCCCGACGGTCGTCGCGAGCAGATTCGCCGAACCGCGGCCGCCTGCGACGTACGGGCTCTTGGTGTCGGCGAACCAGAACGCGAGCGAGACGTCGGCGCGCTGGATCTCGCCGACGGCCTTCTCGGTGCGACGCGTCAGCTCGTCGACGAGGTCCTTGCCGCGGCTCGGGACGTCGAAGATCTGCGCGAGCTCGCGGATCTCCTGGTAGAGCGAGTCGATCGTGAGCGGCTTGGTCCGCTTGCCGCCGCCGTTGATGCTGACCCCGTTGTCGCAGTCGGTCGGCGACAGATAGGTCTCGGCTCCCGTCTCGGCGAAGCGCTCCCGCGGCGCGACGCCGCCCTCCTTCTTGAAGTGCCGGCCGAACGACGCCGTGACGAAGTCCGGGTCCGTGCCGAGCACGGCCTCGTAGGTCGGCGCGTTGTCGGCGAGCCGGGGCGCCTTCTCGTTGGCCGCCGCCAGGTTCTCGCGGACGGGATCGGTCCACGACGCGGTGCCGACGATCCGGTCGGCGAGGCCGAGCGACAGCAGGATCTCGGTGGAACCCTGATCGAGCGAGACGACGCGCTTGGGCGCCGCTTCGAAAGTCTGCTTCGTACCGCAGTTGTCGACGGTGAGCGGATAGGACGTCGCGCCCTCCCCCGCCTTCGCCGAATCGGTGGGGTCGACGGATTCGGAGTCGCCGCAGGCCACCAGGACCGCGGCGGTCAGCGCCACGATCGCGGCGAGGCCGCGGACGGAGATCGATGTACGCACGCGGGGTGCCACCTTCCTCTCTGGAGATCGCAGAGCCTGCGATGCAAGGAAGGCAACCCTAACAGCACTGACGCGGTGTGGCACGCCGGGCCGGCGCGGTGTTCACGACCGTCCGATCACTCCGCCGGGGACGCCGCCCGCACGTGCTCGAAGACCAACGACGTCTTGGTGCCCGTCACCTCACGACGTCGATTGAGGGTCTCGACGATGCCGCGCAGCTCCTCGGTGTCGGCTGTGGCGACGTGCAACAGATAGTCGTCGGCGCCGGCGAGGAAGTAGACGTCGAGCACACCCGGCAGTTCGGCGATCTCCCCGACCAGTTCCCGGATCCTTCCCCGGGCGTCCGGACGGAGACCGACCGCGATCATCGCGCGCAGCGGACGTCCGACCGCATCCGGATCGATGTCCGCGTGGAAGCCCCGGATGACGCCCGTCTCGACGAGCCTGCGCACCCGCGTGTGACAGGTCGAGGGGGCGATGCCGACGGCCGCGGCCAGTGCGTTGCCCGGCATGCGCGCGTCCTCGGCCAGCAGCCGCAGAAGATGCCGGTCGATGGCGTCGAGGGCCGGCCGAACGATGTTCGCCGAAGCCGCGCCGGACGCGCGGGTATCGGAAGTACCTGCGGTCCTGCCATTCATTAACAGAAGGATACGCAGCCTTCTTGCGCCCGACACGGGGATTCTTCAGGCTTGATACCACCGGACCACAGCAACACGAAAGGCGCGTCACATGCGTATCGGCGTCCCCACCGAGATCAAGAACCATGAATACCGCGTCGCACTGACGCCCGCCGGCACGGCCGAGCTGACGTTACGCGGGCACGAGGTGCTCATCCAGTCCGGCGCCGGCGTCGGGTCGGGTCTCATGGACGCCGACTTCATCGCCGCCGGAGCCCGGATCCTTCCGGACGCCGACAGCGTCTGGCAGAGCGCCGACCTGCTGCTCAAGGTCAAAGAACCGATCGCCGCCGAGTACCACCGGCTGCGCGCCGGACAGGTCCTGTTCACCTATCTGCATCTGGCCGCGAGCCGGGAATGCACTGACGCGCTGCTCGGTTCTGGCACGACGGCCATCGCCTACGAGACGATCCGTGACGCGCGCGGCGCCCTGCCGCTGCTCACCCCGATGAGCGAGGTGGCCGGCCGGCTGTCGGCGCAGGTCGGCGCCTACCACCTGCTGCGGTCGGGCGGCGGCGACGGCGTGCTCATGGGCGGTGTGCCGGGAACGGCGCCCGCGAACGTCATCGTCATCGGCGGCGGGGTCGCGGGCGTCAACGCCGCGCTCGTCGCGTCCGGCATGGGCGCGGACGTCACCGTCTTCGACATCAACCTCGACACGCTGCGCGGCATCGACGCCCGCTTCGCCGGCCGCATCCACACGCGGCACAGCACGTCGCTCGCACTCGCCGAGGCGCTGCGTTCGGCCGATCTCGTCGTGGGCGCCGTCCTCGTGCCGGGCGCGAAGGCCCCGAAACTGGTCACCGACGCGATGGTCGCCGACATGCGTCCCGGCGCGGTGCTCGTCGACATCGCCATCGACCAGGGCGGATGCTTCGAGGGCTCGCGGCCGACGACCCACGACGACCCGGTCTACCGGGTGCACGACACGCTCTTCTACTGCGTCGCCAACATGCCGGGCGCCGTGCCCCGCACGTCGACGTCGGCCCTGACGGCGGCCACGCTGCCGTACGTCCTGCGGCTCGCCGATCGCGGCTGGCAGAACGCCCTCGCCGCCGATCCCGGCTTCGCCGCCGGTCTGTCGACGCACGAGGGGGCCCTCGTCGACACCACCGTCGCGCGTGACCTGGGCCTTGCCGCGGCCGCCTCGCCGATCGGCTGAGCGGCGACCTTCCCAGATGTCCGTCTGAGCGAGCCGCCGAGGAGCATATGACCTCGGCGCGCCGCTCAGGCGGACATCTGGGAAAGGGGTCTACCGGGCCAGCCGGCGAACCTTCTTCGGCAGGTCCCGATCACGCCGGAACGGACCGACGACGGCGACCGCCGGCGGCGCCGCGAGCAGCGTCGACGCGATGCGGTCGACGTCGGCGACCGTCACCCGCTCGATGGAGCGGATCGTCTCGGCCACGGTCCGCTGCCGACCCGCCTCCAGTTCGGCACGCCCCAGACGGTGCATCCGGGAACCGACGTCCTCGAGGCCGAGGATCGTCGCGCCACGCAACGAGCCGATGGCACGCGTCACCTCCGCCTCCGTGACACCGTCGGCCCGCACCTCGTCGACGATTCCGGCCGCCAGATCGGCGACCTCGCCGAGCCGCTCCGGGGAGCAGCCCGCGTACACCGAGAACGTGCCGCCGTCGGCATAGGAGTCGACCGACGAATAGACCGAATACGCCAGGCCGCGCTCCTCCCGGATCTGACGGAACAGCCGCGAGCTCAGCCCGCCGCCGACGACCGCGTTGAGCACCGTCAGCGCCCACCGATCGGCGTGGCCCCGCGGCAGCGCCGGGACGCCGAAGCACAGGTGCGCCTGTTCGCCGTCCCGTTCGACCCGCGCGAGCCCGGCGCGGGGCGTCGCGAGCCCCGCGATCCGGCGCGGCGGCACCGGCTCGACGGGCGCGGGGCAGTCGGCGAAACACCGCCGCGCCGCGGCCAGCACCTCGTCGTGCGAGACCGCACCGGTCACCGCCAGCACCATCCGCTCCGGCGTGTACCGGCGGACGTGGAAGTCGGCGAGCTGATCGGCGGTGATCGATTCGATCGATTCGACACTGCCGATGACGGAGCGTCCAATCTGAGCCCCGCCGTACATCGCGCCGAGGAAGACGTCGCCGAGCAGATCCTCGGGATCGTCGTCGCGCATGGCGATCTCCTCCAGCACGACATCGCGCTCGATCTCGACGTCCGCGGCGCGGCACAGGCCGCGCAGCACGACGTCCGAGACGAGATCGACGGCGAGATCGACGTCGTCGGCGAGCACGTGTGCGTAATAGCAGGTGTGCTCCTTGGCGGTGAACGCGTTGAGTTCACCGCCGACGGCGTCGATCTCCTCGGCCATGCCGACGGCGGTGCGCGTCGGCGTCGCCTTGAACAGCAGGTGCTCGAGGAAGTGCGCCGCGCCGGCGACCTCCGGCGACTCGTCGCGGGAGCCGACGCCCACCCACAGCCCGACGGCCGCCGAGTGCACGCCCGGCACCTGCTGGGTGACGACACGCAGCCCGCAGGGCAGCGTCGATCGCCGGACCTCCGGATCCTCCACCTGAAGTTCGCGGAATCGACCGGTCTGCAGAGCGGCCGGGGCGGCGCCCGCGTGGACGCCGCCCCGTTTCGTGGTGTTCAGCCGACTACTCCGCGGAATCCTCGACCGGGGCCAAGCTGATCTTGCCCTTCTCGTCGATGTCGCCGATCTCGACGCGGATCTTCTCGCCCACGCTGAGCACGTCGGCGACGCGGTTGATCCGCTTGCCGCCGCCGAGCTTGCTCTTGTGCAGCAGACCGTCACGGCCCGGCAGCAGCGAGACGAACGCGCCGAACTCGACGATCTTGACGACGGTGCCGAGGAAGCGCTCCCCGACCTTCGGCAGCTGCGGGTTGGCGATCGCGTTGACGCGGTCGATCGCGGCCTGCGCGGACAGACCATCGGAGGCGCCGACGAACACGGTGCCGTCGTCCTCGATGGAGATGCTGGCGCCGGTCTCGTCGGTGATCGCGTTGATCGTCTTGCCCTTGGGGCCGATCAGCTCGCCGATCTTGTCCACCGGGATCTTGATCGTGGTGATCCGCGGCGCGAACGGGCTCATCTCGTCCGGCTCGTCGATCGCCTCGGCCATGACCTCGAGGATCGTCGTCCGCGCGTCCTTGGCCTGGGCCAGCGCACCCGCGAGCACCTTCGACGGAATGCCGTCGAGCTTGGTGTCGAGCTGCAGGGCCGTGACGAAGTCCTTCGTTCCGGCGACCTTGAAGTCCATGTCACCGAACGCGTCCTCGGCGCCGAGGATGTCGGTCAGCGCGACGTAGCGCGTCTGGCCGTCGACCTCGTCGGAGACCAGGCCCATCGCGATGCCCGCGACCGGCGCCTCGAGCGGCACGCCGGCGTTGAGCAGCGACAGCGTCGACGCGCAGACGGAGCCCATCGACGTCGAACCGTTGGAGCTGAGCGCCTCGGAGACCTGACGGATCGCGTACGGGAACTCCTCGACGCTCGGCAGCACGGGCACGATGGCGCGCTCGGCGAGAGCGCCGTGGCCGATCTCGCGACGCTTCGGCGAGCCGACGCGGCCGGTCTCACCGGTCGAGTACGGCGGGAAGTTGTAGTGGTGCATGTACCGCTTGGACTTCTCGGGCCCGAGCGAGTCGATCTGCTGCGCCATCTTGACCATGTCGAGCGTCGTGACGCCGAGGATCTGCGTCTCGCCGCGCTCGAACAGCGCGCTGCCGTGCGCCCGCGGGATGACGGCGACCTCGGCCGACAACGCGCGGATGTCGGTGATGCCGCGGCCGTCGATGCGGAAGTGATCGGTGAGGATCCGCTGCCGGACGAGCTTCTTCGTCAGCGAGCGGTAGGCCGCGCCGAGCTCCTTCTCACGGCCGGCGAAGCTCTCGCCGAGCTGCGCCAGCAGCTCCAGCTTGAGTGCGTCGGTCGCGTCGTCGCGCTCCTGCTTGCCGGCGATCGTCAGGATCTCCGACAGCTTGTCCTTGGCCGCGGCCTCGACGGCCTCGAAGGCGTCGGTGGCGTACGGCGGGAACAGCGGGAACGCGGCGGTCTCCTTCGCCGCGGCGGCGGCGAGCTGCTTCTGCGCCTCGCACAGCGCGGCGATGAACGGCTTGGCCGCCTCCAGGCCCTCGGCGACGACGGCCTCGGTCGGCGCCTTGGCACCGCCGGCGACGAGCGCCACGACGTCGTCGGTGGCCTCGGCCTCGACCATCATGATCGCGACGTCGGCGTCGGCGCCCTCACCGGAGACGATCCGGCCGGCGACGACCATGTCGAAGACCGCGCCCGCGAGCTGCTCGTTGGTGGGGAACGCGACCCACTGGCCGCTCCCGGCGTCCGAGCCGGGGATGAGCGCCACGCGGACGCCGCCGACCGGGCCGGAGAACGGCAGTCCGGCGAGCTGCGTCGACGCGGACGCCGCGTTGATCGCGACGACGTCGTACAGGTCGTTGGGATCGAGGCTCATCACGGTGACGACGACCTGGATCTCGTTGCGCAGGCCGTCGACGAAGGACGGACGCAGCGGCCGGTCGATGAGCCGGCAGGTGAGGACCGCGTCGGTCGACGGGCGGCCCTCGCGACGGAAGAACGAGCCGGGGATGCGGCCCGCCGCGTACATCCGCTCCTCGACGTCGACGGTGAGCGGGAAGAAGTCGAGATGATCCTTGGGGTGCTTCGAGGTCGACGTCGTCGACAGCAGCATGGTCTCGTCGTCGAGGTAGGCGACGACGGCGCCGCCGGCCTGCCGGGCGAGACGGCCGGTCTCGAAGCGGATGGTGCGGGTGCCGAAAGCGCCGTTGTCGATGACGGCGACGGTTTCGGTGATGTCGTCGTCGAAGTCGACGTCGGCGTTGACCGTGTCAGTCAAAAAGATGTCCTCTGCATATGCGGGCGTCGCAGCGAGATGCGCGCGACACCGGGTACCGGCGGCCCGATCGGGCACGCGGGCGCCCCCCGGCACGGACGGCGGCGCGGGCAGTCGTCGATCGAAGCCGCCGGAACACGAATGTTCCGGGAGCCACTACCGAGGACTGACGCGGTGCCCGTTCGGACGCGGATCTTTCCGATCCACGGCCGGGAGTTGCGCCATGCAGTCTAGCATCGCCACTTCTCAGCCGGGCCGCGCGCCGAGCGCGATCTCCGCGCCCGAACCCGCAGACGACGACAGCCGCCGGCGAACCCGAGGGTTCGACGACGGCTGCGTGGGGCGCGACGGGTCAGCGGCGCAGGCCGAGGCGCTCGATGAGCGAGCGGTAACGCGCGATGTCGACGCTCGCGACGTACTTGAGCAGCCGGCGGCGACGGCCGACGAGCAGCAGCAGGCCGCGACGGCTGTGGTGATCGTGCTTGTGGGTCTTGAGGTGCTCCGTGAGGTCCTTGATGCGCTTGGTGAGCATCGCGACCTGCGCCTCCGGCGAGCCCGTGTCGGTCTCGTGCAGGCCGTACTCGGCCAGGATGGTCTTCTTCTGAGCAGCGTCGAGCGCCACGTTCATCTCCTTGCGGTACCGCGTTGTGGGATCTCCGGCCCCGGGCCGGGCACGACGCCACGGGGGCGCCGACGTCGGACGTGGCCACCGCGGACCGCAGCGCACGCCAGCGGGCCAATCTACCAGCGCGGCCGCGGCCAACGAAATCGCCGCCGGGCTATCGCGGCCCGGCCTCCGGCGAGACCCCCAGGACCTCGCGCGTCCGGACGACGTCGTCGTCGATCGCCGCCACGAGCTCGTCGATCGAGGAGAACGCCACCATCGGCCGCAGCCGCTCGACGAAATCGACCGCGACATGGCGGCCGTAGAGGTCGGCGGACTCGTCGAGGAGATGCGCCTCGACGGTCCGCGTGCGTCCCGAGAACGTGGGATTGGTGCCGACCGACACCGCCGCCGGGTATCGCTTGATCGGCGTGAGCTCGTGACCGACGCCCGGACGCGTCCCGCCCAGCACGCTGAACCACGCCGCGTAGACGCCGTCGGCCGGGATCGCCGTGTACATCGGCGGTGCGACGTTGGCCGTCGGATAGCCGAGGTCCCGGCCGCGGCCGTCGCCGCGTACGACGACGCCCTCGACGCGGTGCGGCCGCCCGAGCGCCTCGGCGGCGGCCCGCATGTCGCCGGCGGCGACGCAGGAGCGGATGTACGTCGAGGAGAAGGTGACGGCCCGCTCCCGGATCCGGGTCGATTCCGCGGGCTTCATCTCCGAGGTTCCGGTCGATTCCGCGGGCTTCATCTCCCCCACCAGCGACACCCCGCGCGCCTCGAAGCCGAAGGTGGCGCCGAGTTCTTCGAGCGTGTCGACGGTGCCCAGCGCCCGGTGGCCGAAGGTGAAGTTGTCGCCGACGACGACCTCCGCGGCGTGCAGCCGTTCGACCAGTACTTCGAGCACGAACTCGGCGGGCGGCTGCGCGGCCATGACCGGCGTGAACGGCAGGACGCAGAAGGCGTCGACCCCCAGCTCCTCGACGAGCTCGGCCCGCCGCGGGAGCGTCGAGAGCTGCGGCGGATGCGAGCCGGGCCGCACGACCTCCATGGGGTGCGGATCGAAGGTCATGACGACCACCGGCAGGCCGCGCCGGCGACCCGCCTCGATCGCCGTCGCGATGAGCTGCGCGTGCCCACGGTGCACACCGTCGAACACGCCGATCGTCACGACGCACCGCCCCCAGCCGGCCGGGATCTCCCACACTCCACGCCATCTCAGCACGCGGCCCACAGTAAATGATCGATTCCCGGACGAGGGCACTCAGTCACGTCGGCTCCGACCGTCCGGCGACCGACCAGAGCACCACGGACGACCGGCCCACCCGTCCGCCGCGGCTAAGCTCGTCCCCGTGACCACGCCGCCCGGAGCCGACCCCGTCGCCGGTCCTGCCGTCCCCGTCGCCGAGCTGTCGACGGTCACGCAGGACTACCTCAAGGTCATCTGGACCGCGCAGGAGTGGGGTCCGGAGAAGGTGACGACGAAGATGCTCGCCGAGCGGCTCGGCGTCTCGGCGTCGACGGCGTCGGAGGCGATCAAGAAGCTCGCCGACCAGGGCCTCGTCTCGCATCAGCGGTACGGCTCGGTGGCACTCACCCCCGCCGGCGTCAGCGCCGCGGTGCTGATGGTGCGCCGGCACCGGCTACTGGAGACCTTTCTCGTGCGCGAGCTGGACTACGGCTGGGACGAGGTGCACGACGAGGCCGAGGTGCTCGAGCACGCCGTCAGCGACCGGTTGATGGAGCGGATCTCCGCCAAGCTCGGCCATCCGACGCGCGATCCGCACGGCGATCCCATCCCCGCGCTCGACGGCACCGTGCCGACCCACGACGCCCGGCTGCTCGCCGAGCTCACGGCGGGAGAGTCCGGTGTCATCGCCCGCATCGCCGACACCGATCCGGAGATGCTGCGCTACTTCGACGCCGTCGGCATCACCCCGGACACCCCGCTGACGGTCACCGATTGCAAGCCGTTCGCCGGCACCACGACGGTCGCCGTCGCCGGCCGGGACGCCGTCGATCTCGGTGACGTCGCCACCCACGCGATCTGGGTCGCCGAGGGCTGACGCGGCTCTTCACCCCCGTTCCGTCGTGACGGCCGCCACACACCCGCTACTCTTGAATCCGATGTCAGGTTCGTTGCAGCGCGACCGCGCGGCCGCACCGCGGATCGATCTCGCAAAGTGCGTTGTTTATAGCGCAAGTGCGTTGTAGACTACGAGCGCACAGGTTCGGCCGCCGGACATCGGCGACGGGACGTACCAGCGAAGACGGGAGACGAGGATGAGCAACCCGCTCGACGGCGCGGCGATCGAAGACCTCGGCCGCTACATCAAGGCCCAGCGAGAGATCGCCAAACTGTCGGTCCGCCACCTCGCCAGGATGGCGGAGGTCTCGGACTCCTACCTCAGCCAGATCGAACGGGGCAAGTACCAGCCGTCGGCGCAGGTCCTCACCAACATCGCGAAGGGGCTTCACATGTCCCCGGACGTGTTGTTCCGGATGGCCGGCTGGCTGCCGGGTGATTCCGGCGAGAAGTTGAACGCCGTCATCTCCGCGATCCGAGCCGACTCCCGGCTGTCCGACAGTCAGCGGTCCGCACTCGTGCAGCTCTACAAGAGCATGGTCGACGACGCCTGACCGCGCCCGATCACAGAACAAACATCCCAGCAAGGAGAAGCATGTCCGACTACACCGATGTCACCGACCAGCTCGCCGACCAGTGGGTCGCCGCCGTCGAGCGCGCGAAGGACGCCCTGCCGAACGTCGAGGAGGGCATGAAGCTGCTGCCGCCGTCCTTCGAGATGCCGGATCTGGCGAAGGTCCTGCCCACCGGCTCGCTCATCCCGGGCGTTCCCAGCCCGCGCGAGGTCGTCGAAGCGAACTACAAGATCGCGCAGCGACTGCTCGCCGCCCACCGCGACTTCACCCTCGCCGTCATCGAGCGCACGACGCCCACGGGCTCGTCCGCGGAATGACGCGTCAGACGTCCGGCGGCTGACGGCCGCCGGCACCGATGCCCCCGCCGTCGCGGCCACGACGGCGGGGGCGTTGACAAACGATCCCAGCAAGGAAAGGCATCAACGTGTCGAGTCTAGTGGCACCGGTGGCGGCCCACGCGTCCTCCACTCCTGACAACATCGCACTTCGCGGCCCCGGCGGCACCACGACGACGTTCGCCGAACTGGAGAAGGCGCTGCTCGCCTACGGCGGCATGCTGCGCGATCGCGGCGTGCAGCCCGGCGACCGCGTCCTCTTCATCGGGCCGACGGTGCCCGAGTTCGTCGTCGCCTACCTCGGCATCCAGGCCGCGGGCGCGACGGTCGTCCCCGTCAATCCGCTCTGCACCCCCGCAGAGCTCGGCTACTTCATCTCCGACGCCGGCTGCACACTCGCCATCGCCTGGGAATCGCTCAGCGCGGCGACCCGCACGGCGGCCGAGGAAGCGGGCATCGGATTCGTCTCGCTCGCCCCCGGCGCGGACGTCGGCGACGCGACGCCGCTCGAGACGTACGCCGAGCGCGAGGACGGCGACGTCGCCTGCATCCTCTACACGTCCGGCACGACGGGCCGTCCCAAGGGCGCCGAACTCACCGTCGGCAACCTCATGTCGGCGGCGCGGATCTCCAACCAGCTCGCGCAGGCCACCGAGACGGACCGGTTCGGCACCGCGCTCCCCCTGTTCCACGTCTTCGGCCAGGCGTCCGTCATGCTCTCCTCGCTGCGGGCCGGCGTGTCGCTCAGCCTCGTCCCGCGGTTCACCGCCCGCGATCTCATCGACACGATCGTCGCGGACCGGCTCACCGTCGTCTCCGGCGTCCCGACGATGTGGAACGCCATGCTCCACAGTCCGGACGACACGCCGGCCGGCGCCTTCGAGAACCTGCGGCTCGCCGTCTCCGGCGGCGCCGCACTCGCGCCCGAGATCAACCTCGCCTTCCGGCGTCGTTTCCAGTGCGACATCTCCGAGGGCTACGGGCTCACCGAGACCGCCGCCATCGCCACCTTCTCCCGGCCCGGCGTCCCGGCGCCGGTCGGCACCGTCGGCCCCGCGGTCTACGACGTCGAGATCGAGGTCCGGGACGCCGGCGGTCTGTCGGTGCCCACCGGCGAGCGCGGCGAGATCTTCGTCCGCGGCCCCGTGGTCATGCGCGGCTATTGGAACCGGCCCGAGGCGACGGCCGAGAACATCGACGCCGACGGCTGGCTCCGCACCGGCGACATCGGCGAGCTCGACGAGGACGGCAACCTGCGCATCGTCGACCGCGCGAAGGAGCTCATCATCCGCGGCGGCTACAACGTGTATCCGAGCGAGGTGGAGAACGCGCTCTACGAGCATCCCGACATCGTCGAGGTGGCCGTCCTCGGCGTTCCGGACGAGCATCTCGGCGAGGAGATCGCGGCCGTCGTCGCGACGCGCCCCGGCGCCGAGCTCGAGGCCGCCGCCGTCCGCGACTGGGCGGCCGAACGCCTCGCCTCCTACAAGCACCCGCGCGCCGTCCTCTTCGTCGACGCGCTCCCCAAGGGCCCGTCCGGCAAGATCCTCAAGCGCGCGATCGACCGAGATCCGCTTGTCGCCGCCGTCGCCGACTACCGCGCCACGCGACGCGGCTGACGATCCAGAGAGGGATCCCATGCAGCAACTCACCGGACTCGACGCGTCCTTCCTCAACATGGAGACCGGGCCCGTCTACGGCCACGTCGCCAGCCTGTGCATCTACGATCCGAGCACCGCGGACGAACCGCTGACGGCCGAGCGCGCGCGAGCCCGCCTGATGGCCCGAATGCACAAGATGCCGATGTTCCGCAAGAAGCTGGCCGAGGTGCCGCTCAGCATCGACCACCCCTACTGGGTGGACGATCCGGACTTCAACATCGCCGACCACGTGTACGCGGTGGGGCTGCCGGCGCCCGGCGGGCGGCAGCAGTTGTTCGAGGTCATCAGCCGGCTCGTCGCCAAGCCGCTCGACCGGACGCGTCCCCTGTGGGAGATGGCCGTCATCGACGGTCTCGAGGACGGCATGACGGCCGTGCTCACCCAGGTGCATCACTCCGCGATCGACGGCGCGTCGGGTACCGATCTGCTCAGCATCATGCTCGACCCCGACCCGTCGGTCGACCGGGTGACGCCCGAGCCCCAGCCGTGGAAGCCCGGCGCCCAGCCCGAGCCGCTACACCTGCTGACCGCGGCCATGACGGCCAACGCCCTGCGTCCGCTCAAGGCGGCACAGATGCAGTGGGAGATGTTCAGCCACTTCACCAAGACGTCGCCGTCGAACTTCCTGAACCTGCTCTCGAAGCCCACCTCCAGCGTCACCGCCGGGCCGCGGACGCCGTTCAACCGGCGGCCGACCAACCGGCGGACGTTCGCTCCCTTCCGCATCCCGCTCGACGAGGTCAAGCTGATCAAGCGGAATCTGGGGGCGACCGTCAACGACGTCGTCATGGCGATCTGCGCCGGCGGGTTGCGCCGGTGGCTCGCCGACCACGACGCCCTGCCCGACGCTCCGCTCAAGGCGGCGGTCCCCGTGTCGATCCGCGCCGAGGCCGAGAAGGGCACGTTCGGCAACAAGGTGTCGATGATCATGGCCGATCTGCCGACGAACCTCGCCGATCCGATGGCGCGCCTGCAGGCCGTGCACGAGTCGATGAAGGCGGCCAAGGAGGAGCACGGGGCGCTGCCGGTCTCGACGATCATCGGTTTCAGCGACTTCGCCGTCCCTGCCATCGCCGGCATGGCGGCCCGCGAGTCCCAGCGGATGAACCTCGGCGGCCGGGTCATGCCCGCCAACGTCGTCATCTCGAACGTGCCGGGGCCGCAGCGTCCGATGTACCTCGCAGGCGCGGAGCTCAAGGAGTTCTACCCGGTGTCGATGATCGCCGACGGTCAGGCGCTCAACATCACCCTGCACAGCTACAACGGCAGCCTCGACTTCGGTCTCATCGGCTGCCCGAGTGCCGTGCCGGAGATCGGCAAGCTCGCCGAGTACATGCTCGACGAGCACCAGGTCCTGCTGGAGGCCGCGTCCGAATGAGGATCGCCGACATCACGACCACTGTTCACCGAGTCGAAGGAGACCCGCGATGACGTCCCTCACCAACCGTCCGCCCGCGCGGCCGAGCCTCGTCGACTACCTCTCGGAGCCGTATCGCGCCTCCGTCGAGTACGTCGGCTTCGCCACGAGCAAGCCGCTCCTGGCCCTCGGACGCGTCGGCGACGGCCGGCACGTGCTCGTGGTTCCCGGCCTGATGGCCGACGACCGGTCGACGACGGCGCTGCGGCGGCTGCTGCGCACCGGCGGATACCAGTCGCACGGCTGGCGGCTCGGCCGCAACATCGGACCGACCCGTGACATCGTCAACGGGCTCATCCGTCGCGCCGAGGACCTCACCGATCGCAGCGGTGCGCCGATCAGCCTCGTCGGGTGGAGCCTCGGCGGGATCCTGTCTCGCGAGCTGGCGACGCTGCGCCCGGAACTCATCGACCGCGTCATCACGCTCGGCAGCCCGCTCAGCATCAGCGATCCCGTGCAGTCGCGGGCGTCCAACGTCTACGACACGTTCGCCGGCCGCCACCTTCCGGACTACTCGTTCGATCGCTGGACGGCCCGGCGTGAGATGCCGGACGTGCCGTTCACGTCCGTCTACACGCGGGCCGACGGCATCGTCCACTGGGAGGCCTGCCTGGTCCCCGAGGGGCCGCGCAGCGAGAACGTCCAGGTCTACGGCAGCCACTGCGGGCTCGGCGCCAACACGTCGGCCGCGTACGTCGTGCTCGACCGGCTCGAGACGCCGGCCGCCGATTGGCAGCCGTTCCGGCCCCCGGCCCGGTGGGCCGCGCTGTTCCCGCGGTCGGTATCGGTGGCCGCGGCCGCCTGATCCGCCGAACACGCGTCATATCGAGCGTCCCTCGGCGTCGTGGCGACGATTATCGTCGCGACTGCGCTGAGGGCGCTCGATATGACGTCTCACGGCACGTCCCCGAGTTCCGAAGCGAACTCGGCCTCGATCTCCTCGACGGTCGGCAGGCTCGATTCGAGTTCGGCGGGGAGCGACGACGTGATCGCCGCCGTCCATTCCGCGACTCCCATCGGCGCCGTGTAGCCGCGCAGCGCGTACTCGGCCACAATGTTGTTCTTCGTCTTGCACAGTAGGAGCCCGATCGTCGGCTTGTCGCTCTCATGTCGGAGCAGGTCGTCGACGGCCGACAGGTACATGCCGAGTTGCCCGACGTGGCCGGGGTCGAAATCGCCCACCTTCAACTCGATCACCACGAAGCAACGAAGCCGAAGATGGTAGAAGAGCAGGTCGAGGTAGAAGTCATCGCCACCTATTCGTAACGGCGTCTGCCGGCCGACGAAGGCGAAGCCTTGCCCCAGTTCGAGCAGGAACTTCTCGACGTGCTCGATCAGCGCCCGCTCGAGATCGCGTTCTCGTAAGACATGGGCAGCACCGACGAAGTCGAAGAGGTAGGGATCCCGGGTCGCCTGCTGCGCGAGGTCGGAATCGGGCGGCGACAGGACTCCACCGAAGTTCGTGACGGCCTTCCCTGCCCGATCGTGCAGGCGCCTCTCGATCTGGTGGACGAGGACGTTTCGGCTCCAACCGTCGTCGACGGCGGCATGTGCATACCAGAGCCGCTCATCGGTCGACGTGAGTTTCTGCAGTAGTGCCAGCTGGTGATACCAAGGCAATTGTGCAAGCGGCGCTTGCATAATCGCCGACCTGTCCGGCCACGCCTGGGCGAAGGCTCGCATGTACTTCAGGTTCCGCGACGAGTAGCCCTTGGCACCGGGGAAACGCTCCCGAAGATCAGCCGACAGCCGATCGATCACCCGCGCACCCCAGCCCTCGGCCTCCTGACGAGCGAGGATCAGCGCACCGACATCCCAATAGGTCGCCACCAACTCGGCGTTGACCGTCGACAGCGCTCGCCGCCTCCCGGCACGGACGCAGTCTGCGACCTCACCGAGGAGTTGCGGGTACCAGCTGGGAAACGCCCCCTTGGACGGAACCGCACGGAGGCCGTCCCCTTCGACACCGTATGAAGCCACTGCAACCCTTCCATCGTCACCCGCCGGTCAGTATGCCTGATCTCGGCGGTTATCAGACGGAACGTACGTAACGAGGGCGCCGGTCAGCGCAGCGTCGCCGGGCGCACCACCATCACCGACGACGCGCGTCGGCCACTCTCCTCGAGCAGCGCGATCGTGCGGCCCTGCGGGTCGACGACGCCGTAGACGCCGCGCATCCCGATCGGCTCCAGCCACCGACCCTGGCTGATCGATTCGGCCTCGTCGTCGCTGATGTCGCGTCGTGGGAAGGCCAGCGCCGCCGCCTCGTCGATCGTCAGGCACGGCCGTGGGTCGTCGGCGAGCTCGTCGAGCGTCTTGGCCACCTCGATCCCGAACGGTCCGACGCGGGTGCGCCGCAGCGCCGTCAGATGTCCGCCGACGCCGAGCGCCGCCCCGAGATCCCGGGCCAGTGAGCGCACATACGTTCCCGACGTGCACGCCACGTCGACGTCCACGTCGATGTAGCCCTCGGGCCGCCGGATCGCCAGCACGTCGAACCGCGTCACCGTGACGCGCCGGGACGCCAGCTCGAACTCCTGCCCCTCCCGGGCGAGCGCGTGGGCGCGCCTGCCGTCGACCTTGATGGCGCTCACCCGCGCGGGCACCTGGTCGATGTCGCCGGTCAGCGCCGCGATCCCGGCGGCGATGTCGGCGTCCGGAACCCCGCTCGCATCGACGCGCGACACGGTCTCGCCGTGGGCGTCGTCGCTGTCGGTGGCCTCGCCGAGCCGGATCGTGGCGCGGTACTCCTTCGTCGTCAGCGACAGCAGGCCGAGCAGCTTGGTCGCCCGTTCGACGCCGATGACGAGCACTCCCGTCGCCATCGGATCGAGCGTGCCCGCATGCCCGACGCGCCTCGTGCCGAACAGCTTGCGGACGCGCGAGACGACATCGTGGCTCGTCACGTCCGGTCCCTTGTCGACGATGACGAGCCCCGCCGCGTCGATCGTCTCTCGCCCGGTGCGCCCGGCCATCTATCGCCTTCCTTTCACAGCGTGACCGCCGCGAGGATGAGTCCGTCCGCCACGAGCCAGCGTCCGCGCAGGTCGAGCAACGGCGGTCCGCCGTCACGGGCCGCCGGATCGATGAGGATGCGCGAGGAGAACGTGCCCTCCCCGAGGCCGCTCCCGGCGCCCGGAACCGCGCTCACGTCGAACGTGATGTGGGCGTCCTCGAAACCGAGCCAGCGCTCCGTCAGCGGATTCCACGCCTTGTAGGTGGCCTCTTTCGCGCAGAACAGCAGCCTGTCCCAGGCCAGGCCGGCCGGGCGCGTCGACAGCACGTCGCGCTCAGCAGGCAGGCTCACCGCGTCGAGGACGCCGTCGGGCAGCGGCGCGTGCGGCTCGGCGTCGATGCCGACGCCCCGCACCGCCAGCGCGAATCCGACGGCCGCCCCCCGGTAGCCGTCGCAATGCGTCAGGCTGCCGACGACGCCGCTGGGCCACAGCGGCCGGCCGCTGTCGCCGCGGCCGATCGGGACCGGGTCGACGCCGAGTTCGGCGAACGCCCGGCGAGCGGTGTTGCGCGCCGAGGCGAACTCCCGCCGCCGCTTGTCGACAGCCCGTGCGACGAGCCGCTCCTCCGCGGGCAGCGCGGGCTCGGCGGGCGGCGGTCCGAAGGACTCGGCCGTCGCCACCCCGGCCGGAAACAGTCGCTCGATCATCGCCGTCCCCCTTCCACTCGTGCGGCCTGCGCCGCCCGGCGGCGCACGATCCGTTCCCGCATCGCCTTCGACCGCTCCGCATAGTCCGCGGGCAGGACGAACCGCTCCCCGAACTCCGGCAGGTCGGCGGGGCGCGTCCCCGGATCCGGATGGATCTGCCGGATGAACGGCTCGGTCATCCCGCGGCGCTTCCACTCCCGCGGGTAGCCGACGGAGACCTCCTCGAAGCGGACGCCGTCGTACCAGGTCGTCCGGGGGATGTGCAGGTGACCGTAGACGCAGCACGCGGCCCGGTAACGCAGGTGCCAGTCCGCCGTCTCGACGGTTCCGCACCACAGCGCGAACTCCGGGTAGGTCAGCGCGTCCGTCGGTTCCCGGCGCAAGGGCCAGTGGTTGACCAGCACCGTCGCCTCGGCCGGGTCGAGGGCGTCGAGCCGCCGCCGGGTGGCTTCGACGCGCGCGCGTCCCCAGGCGTCGAGCGTCGGATACGGCTCCGGCGAGATGAGGAACTCGTCGGTCGCCACGACGTTGCGCTCCCGGGCGAGCGCGAGAGCCGAGAACTTCGTCGCCGTGCCGTCCGGCCGGAAGGTGTAGTCGTACAGCAGGAACATCGGTACGACGCGCACCGGCGCGGAGCCGTCGCCGGCGTCGAACAGCGGGTACGGGTCTTCCGGGGTGAGGACGCCGAGGTGCCGGCATTCGGCGACGAGGTACTCGTACCGCGCGAGGCCGTGCAGCTGCAGCGGATCCTTGCTGGTCGTGTACAGCTCGTGATTGCCCGGCACCCAGATCAGCCGCGCGAACCGCGTCCGCAGCCGGCGCAGCGTGTCGAGGACGTCGTCGGTGCGCTCGGCGACGTCGCCGACGACGAGCAGCCAGTCGTCCGGATCGTCGGTGCGCACCCGATCGAGAAGCGGCTCGTTGTCTCGATGCGAGACGTGCAGGTCGCTGATCGCCAGGAGTCGTGCCACGAGGATCCATGGTGCCAGGCGGCGGACCGGTCCGGCGATCCGGATGCGGCACGCACCGGCCGTCAGTCGTACGTGTAGAAGCCCTCGCCGCTCTTGCGACCGAGCTTGCCCGCGTCGACGTACCGCCGCAGCAACTCTCGCGGGCCCGTCGGCAGGTGGGGGTTCTCGGCGGCGTAGTGCTCTTCGATGTCGAGCACGACGTCGAGCCCCACGCCGTCCATCATCTGGAACGGTCCCGATCGCATGTGCCAGTTGAGCCGGAACATCGCGTCGACGTCCTCGGGCCGGGCCACCCCTTCGGCGACGACCGCCAACGATTCCCGCTTCACGGCTGCCCACACCCGGTTGAAGATGAAGCCGGTGCTCTCCTTGCGCGCCTCGAACGGATGGATGTCGAACTCCGGGAGCACCGCCAGCAGCGTGTCGAGCACGCCGCGATCGGTCTCGCCGTCGGACATGAGGTCGACGGCGTTGGCCCGCGGCGGCATGTAGAAGTGCACATTGCACAGACGCGACTTGTCGGCGATCCGCTCGCTCATCAGCCGCGACGCATACGACGACGAGTTGGTGCCGAAGATCGCGTCCGCCGGCGCGAGGGCGTCGACCTCGCCCCACAGCGGGATCTTGATCTCGAGCCGCTCCGGCACGGCCTCGACGACGAACCAGACGTCCGCGAGCGCTTCGGCCAGCGACGTCGACGCCATGACGGTGCCGGGCTCTCCGGAGCCCCGTGCGGCCAGCACGTCCGGCAGCGTCGCGGTGACGTAGTCGACGGCCGCGTCGAGCGCCTCGGCGCTGCGGTCGTAGATGCGCACCGGGCCGCCTCGGCTCGCCAGCATCATCGCGATGCGGCGCCCGAGCGTACCGGCGCCGAGCACGGCCACGGGCCGCTGCCGGATCTCCTCGAAGGTGAAGCGCTGGCTCATGTCGTCTCCTCGTCGTCGTGAGTGATGCTCGCCGGACCCGGCCATCCACCGGGGATGCCCGCGATACCGGTGATCGGCTCGCCGAACTCGGCGATCACCCGATCGCTCCGTTCCGCTCCCAGCGACACCGCGCGCAGCGTTCCGCCCATGTCGCCGACGTAGGCGACGCCCGCCTCGGCGTCGATCGCGAGACCGATGGCCTCGGTGAAGCCGTCCGCGAGGATCTCGGGCGCGGCACCGGCCTCGGCGGGCGGGGGGATCGGCGCCCGGTTGAGGGTGTTGCCCGCGGGCGGCGCGCCGCGGTCGGTCCAATAGACCGTGTCACCGACGATGTCGAGGTCGATCGGCTCCGGCAGGCCGTCCCACAGCACCTCGACGCCGTCGCGCGACGCGGCGTCCGGACGCCCGAGCGGCGCCCGCAGGATGCGGCCGATCCCGCCGTCGGGGCGCCCTTTCTGCGTCCAGTACACGTGCCCGTCGTGCACCGCGACGCCGACGCACCAGCCGTCGACCCCCGGCGGATTGACGACGACGTCCTCGTGCCCGCCGCCGTCGACGCGCACGCGACTCACCCGGCAGCCCTCCCGGTCGCCCCAATAGAGGGTGTCGCCCGCGATCGCGAGCTGCTTGCCCGTCGTCAACGCACCGGTGGGCAGGATCTCGTGCCGGTCGGTGCCGTCCAGCCGGGCGCCGTGCAGACCGCCGTTGCGCTCGGAGAAGTCGAGCCCGTCCTCGGCGACGGGGTCGCGCCGGGGCACGCCCATCGTCGTCCAGTACAACCGGTCGCCGGAGACGACGACGCCGTCCGGGGCACGCCCCGTGCCGTCGAGCAGCGTCGAGACCTCACCGGACGGCAGCTCCACCCGCGCGATCCGACGCGACCGGATCACGAGTACCGCAAGCGCTTCGAACATCGCGTCCCCTCTCCTCGGCTTCGACCGTATGCCACCCGAGGACGCGCGACGCAACATATCCGAATATGTCTCAGCGCATCGGATCCGTCAGGTGCCGAGCCGAGCCCACGCCCCGGACCGCATCCGCAGCAACAGCGTCACGAGCCGGGCCAGCATGAACGCGAGCAGGCCCGTCCAGATGCCGGCCAGCCCCCACGAGAACACGAGCGAGGCCCAGATGAGCGGCAGGAAGCCCAGCAGCGCCGAGGCGAGCGTCGCCGTCTGCAGATAGGCCGCGTCGCCCGCGCCGAGCAGGACGCCGTCGAGGGCGAAGACGATGCCCGCCACCGGCAGCATGCCGACGAGGAACCACCACGGGACGACGACGGCGTCGAGCACGTCCGCGTCGGTGGTGAACACCCGCGGCAGCACGCTCGCGCCCAGCCCGAGCAGCACGGCCATGAGCGTCGCGGCCACGACGGACCAGCGCGTGACGAGCCGGCCGACGACGCGCGCCCGGCCGGCGTCGCGGGCACCGAGCGCCGCACCGACGAGCGACTGCGCCGCCACCGCGAGCGAATCGAGCACGAGCGCGAGGAAGCCCCACACCTGCAGCGTGGTCTGATGCGCGGCGACGGCGGCGACGCCGAACCGGCTGGCCACGGCGGCCGCCGACAGGAAGCACACCTGGAAGCCGAGCGAACGGACGATGAGATCGCGGCCGAGGACGAGTTGCGCACGGATGATCGACCATTTCGGCCCGCAGCGGCCGCCGGGCTCACGCAACAGCGCACCGAGGAACAGCACTCCCGTGATCGTCTGCCCGATGACATTGGCCACGGCCGAGCCCTCCAGCCCCAGCCGAGGCGCACCGAAGAGGCCGTGGACGAGCGCCGGGCACAGCACGCCCGACACACCGAACCCGATGATGACAAAAACCGCGGGCAGGCGGGTCGACTGCACGCCGCGCATCCAGCCGTTGCCGGCCATCGTCACGAGGATCAGCGGGACGCCGGGCGCTGCGATGCGCAGCCACGACGTCGCGCTGTCGACGATCCCCGGGTCTCCGGCCAGACCCCGCAGCAGGAACGGTGCGAGCACCCACAGCGCCGCCGCGAGCACGCAGCCGACACCGACCGCCAGCCATGTGGCCTGCGCGCCCTCGACGACCGCACCGCGCCGATCACCGGCGCCGAACAGCCGGGCCGAGCGGGCCGTCGTGCCGTATGAGAGGAAGGTGAGCTGCGTCGAGCACGTCGCGAGCACGAGGCCGCCGACGGTGAGGCCCGCGAGCGCCGACGCGCCGAGCCGGCCGACGACGGCGATGTCGAACATGAGATACAGCGGCTCGGCCGCCAGCACGATGAGCGCCGACGCGGCGAGCCGCGCGATGGTCCACGGGGTCGCCTCGGCCTGGCGGGTCGCCGTCACCGCGCGACCGCGCGCAGCGCCGCGACGATCTCCTCTCGAGCGCCGTCGATCGCATAGCCGGCGGCGCGGAGGTGGCCGCCGCCGCCGAACCGGGCGGCGACCGCCGAGACGTCGACATCGGACTTCGAACGCAGCGAGACCGTCCACACGCCGGGCCGGGACTCCTTGAAGACGGCCGCGACCTCGGCCTCCTCGGCCGTGCGGACGAGGTCGATGACGCTTTCGGCCTCCTCCCAGCCGAGTCCGGCCGTCGCGGACGCGTCGACGACGGCCCAGACGAGCCCGCGTCCGGCGAAGGCCTCGGCGTCGAGCGTGGCCGAGGCCAGCGCCGACGAGACGAGCCGCAGCCAGCCGACGTGATGGGTGTCGAGCAGCCGCCGCGACCACAGCCGGCCGTCGACGCCGGCGTCCAGCAGCCGCGCGGCGGTGCGATGCGAATCGGCCGTGCACCAGCGGAACGAGCCGGTGTCCGTCACCAGCCCCGCGTACAGGCAGGTGGCGACGTCCGGCGTCAGCTCGCGTCCCCAGCGGTCGAGGATACGCAGCACGATCTCGGTGGTGCAGGACGCCGTCACGTCGACGACGTTGACGTCCCCGAACCCTGGGTTGGAGGCGTGATGGTCGATGACGACGAGCCGCCCGCTGCGGGCGGCGACGTCCGCGAGCTCGGCCAACCGAGCCAGGCTCGCGCAGTCCACGGCGATCGCGACATCCGCGGGCGTCACGTCCTGCGGCGCCACGAGCAGCTCGGCACCAGGCAGCGCCGCGAGCGACGCCGAGAGCGGCGTGTCACCCGGAAACGCCACCTGCACCTCGACGCCCGCGGCGACGAGTGCGAGACCGAGACCGAGACCGCTGCCGAGCGTGTCCGCATCGGGACGCATGTGGCAGAGCAACACGGCGCTCGACGTGCCCGAGAGCGCCGCCACCGCCGCGTCGACGGCCGGAGACAGCGCGTCGCCGGACCCCGCGCGACGCGCCGCCGTGTCCCCGGAGTCCGGCGTCACGACATCGTCACTCGTCGCCGCCATCGTCTTCTTCCGGATGCCGATAGGGATCGACGTCACCGGCCGGCTTCGCCTTGGCCGCGGCGGCCGCGACCTCCGCATCCCGGCGCCGGGCCTCGGCGAGGAGGTCCTCCATGTGCCGTGCCGTGTCGGGCACGGTGTCGACGATGAACGTCAGCGTCGGGGTGAACCGCACGCCGGTACCCGCACCGACGAGCGAGCGCAGCACGCCCGTCGCCTTCGTGAGGGCGGCCTGGGCGCCGGCGACATCGGGCTCGTCATCGATGCCGTCACCCATCACCGTGTAATAGACGGTCGCGTCGTGCAGGTCTCCGGTCACCTTCGCATCGGTGATGGTGACGTGCCGCAACCGCGGGTCTTTGATCTCCGTCCCGATCGCCGAGGCGACGATCGTCGCGATCCGCTTGGCCAGACGCTTCGCGCGCGCCGGATCAGCCATTGCTCACTCCCCTCTCGTGCACACCGTGATCATGCATGCAGGGCGCCCCGCGGCGGCATCCTCGGATGCCGCCGCGGGTGGCCCGTCTGGCGTCGGTCAGTCGCGCTTCTTCTCGACGAGCTCGTAGTTCTCGATGACGTCGCCGAGCTTGATGTCGGAGTACGTCAGCGTGAGACCACATTCGAAGCCCTCGCGGACCTCGGTCGCATCGTCCTTCTCCCGCTTGAGCGACGAGACCGTGACGTTCTCGGCCACGACCGAGTTGTCGCGGAGCAGGCGCGCCTTCGCGTTGCGGCGGATGATGCCCGACTGCACCATGCAGCCCGCGATGTTGCCGACCTTCGAGGACTTGAAGATCGCCCGGATCTCGGCGCGGCCGAGCACGGACTCCTCGTAGACGGGCTTGAGCATGCCCTTGAGGGCCTTCTCGATCTCGTCGATGGCCTGGTAGATCACCGAGTAGTACCGGATCTCGACGCCCTCGCGGTTCGCCAGCTCCGTCGCCTTGCCCTCGGCGCGGACGTTGAACCCGATGATGATCGCGTTCGACGCCGACGCCAGGTTGACGTTGGTCTCGGTCACGCCGCCGACGCCGCGGTCGATGACCCGCAGGCTGACCTCGTCGTCGATCTCGATACCGAGCAGCGCCTCTTCCAGGGCCTCCACCGTGCCGGAGTTATCGCCCTTGAGGATGAGGTTGAGCTGGCTGGTCTCCCGCAGGGCCGAATCGAGGTCCTCGAGGCTGATCCGCTTGCGGCTCTTGGCGGCCAACGCGTTGCGCTTGCGCGCATTGCGCCGGTCGGCGATCTGCCGGGCGATCCGGTCCTCGTCGACGACGAGCAGGTTGTCGCCGGCACCGGGGACCGAGGTGAAGCCGATGACCTGCACCGGACGCGAAGGCAGCGCCTCCACGACGTCGACACCGTGCTCGTCGACCATCCGGCGGACACGGCCGTACGCGTCGCCGGCGACGATCGAGTCACCGACACGCAGCGTGCCGCGCTGCACGAGGACCGTGGCCACGGGGCCGCGGCCGCGGTCGAGGTGCGCCTCGATCGCGACGCCCTGGGCGTCCATGTCCGGGTTGGCCCGCAGGTCGAGCGACGCGTCGGCGGTGAGCAGGACGGCCTCGAGCAGCTGCTCGATGTTGGTGCCCTCGCGCGCCGAGATGTCGACGAACATCGCGTCGCCGCCGTACTCCTCGGCGACGAGACCGTACTCGGTGAGCTGGCCGCGCACCTTGGTCGGGTCGGCGCCCTCCTTGTCGATCTTGTTCACCGCGACGACGATCGGCACGTCGGCGGCCTGGGCGTGGTTGATCGCCTCGACCGTCTGCGGCATGACGCCGTCATCGGCGGCGACGACGAGGATCGCGATGTCCGTCGCCTTCGCGCCGCGGGCACGCATGGCGGTGAACGCCTCGTGACCCGGGGTGTCGATGAAGGTGATGAGCCGCTCGTAGCCGTCGAGCTCGACGTCCACCTGGTAGGCGCCGATGTGCTGCGTGATGCCGCCGGCCTCGCCCTCGCGGACGTTGGCCTTACGGATCGTGTCGAGCAGGCGCGTCTTGCCGTGGTCGACGTGACCCATGACCGTGACGACCGGCGGCCGCTGCTGCAGGTCCTCCTCGCCGCCCTCGTCCTCGCCGTAGGTGAGGTCGAAGGAGTCGAGCAGCTCGCGGTCCTCGTCCTCGGGGCTGACGACCTGAACGATGTAGTTCATCTCCGAGCCGAGCAGCTCGAGCGTCTCGTCGTTCACCG
The DNA here is from genome assembly GCA_044222225.1 of Mycobacteriaceae bacterium. Classification (GTDB taxonomy): domain Bacteria; phylum Actinomycetota; class Actinomycetes; order Mycobacteriales; family Mycobacteriaceae; genus JBGANR01. Next base: position 4,930 of record JBGANR010000015.1, on the reverse strand, counting down.
ACTCGGTGGCCGTGACCATCTCGCCGAGGTTGAACAACGCCTGCACCAGCGAGGCCGGGTTGGCGTCGATCTTCTCCGCGAAGTCCGACAGCGATGCGCCGCGGGCGAGACGGATCGTCTCACCGTTGCCGCGGGGCAGACGAACGCCGCCGACGGCGGGCGCCTGCATCGAATCGTATTCCTGACGCTTCTGACGCTTCGACTTGCGACCGCGCCGGGGCGCGCCGCCGGGACGACCGAAGGCACCGGCCGCACCACCGCGACCACGGTTGCCGCCGCCACCGCCGGGACGACCGCGGAAGCCGCCCGCTGCGGGCGCGGCGCCGCCACCGGTCGTGCCGCCGGGACCGCCGCGGTAGCCACCGCCGCCACCGGCCGCACCGCCGGGACGACCGCCCTGGCCGCCGCCGGGACGACCGCGACCACCGGGGCCGGGCGCCGGACGAGCCGCGGAACGCGGCATCGCGCCGGGGCTCGGACGCGGGGGCATCGAGCCGGGAGACGGACGGGGACCGCCCTGTCCGGGTGCCGGACGCGCACCGGCCGGGCCGGGACGCGGGCCGCCACGGCCTGCGGGCGGACGGGGACCGGCCTGACCCGCGGGCGGACGGGGGCCGCCGGCACCGGGTGCGGGACGCTGGCGCTCAGGCGCCGAGCTGAACGGGTTGTTGCCGACGCGCGGGGTCCGCGGGCCGGGCTTCGGGCCGGCACGGCCGGCCGGGGGCCGCGGCGGAGCCGACGGACCGGGCGCGGGCCGGGACTCGGCGGCCGCCGGCCGCGGTGCGACGGGCTTGGGGCCGGGAACCGGGCCCGGACGGGATCCGGGCTTGCCTGCCCGGGCCGCCGGAGCGGCCGGGGCCTGCGGCGCCGGGGCCGGACGCGACGGCTGCGGAGCTGCGGGCTTCGCGACCGGCGTCACGCTCGCCGGCGTCACGGTCGGCGACGCCGCGGGCTGCGGCTTGGGTGCGGGGGCCTGCGGCGCCGGGGCCGGGGCTGCTGCGGCCGCCGCAGCGGTCGCGGGAGACGGTCCCGGACGGCGCGGGCCGGGCGTCGGGCCCGGACGCTTGGCACCCGGCGCCGACGGCTTGCCGCCGCTGCCGAAGTGCTCGCGCAGTCGACGCGCCACCGGCGCTTCGACGGTGGACGACGCCGACTTGACGAATTCGCCCTGCTGGCTCAAACGAGCCATGACTTCCTTGCTTGTGACACCGAGTTCTTTGGCCAACTCGTGCACGCGGGCCTTGCCTGCCACTGCTCTCCTCTGCTGTGCCCCGAAGGGCTTGGCGAGGTCGAGCGGGCATTTCGGCCGCTACGACCTCGACGTTGTCGAAACGCTCATCGCGCGAACTTCCTCATCGCGCGAACTTCACGGCGTGCTCATGTCCGGTCGTATCCCTTCATCGCGGTCCGTCGCCGCCGCCAGGACGTCGGCGACGAGACCATCGGGGTCCAGGTGATAGGCCTGGACCCGAAGTGCCCGCCCCACCGCGCGTCGGCGCACCATCTCCCGTAGACATTCCACGCGAGGATGCACCCAGGCACCGCGGCCGGGCAGAGTGGCCGTCCGGTCGGCGACGACGTCGGGGACGCCCTCGGCTGACTTTCCGGTCTGACGCAGCGTCAGCCGCACCAGTTCCATCGCAGACGCGCGCTTTCGGCACCCGATGCACGTGCGGATCGGACCGTTGACCGGCCCGTCCGCATGCTTCACCGAGCGCCCGGCGCGCACCTGACTCCGGACCAGCGGATATCGTACCGCGTCGGGGCCTGTTTCTGCCACGCGGGTCAGCGACCCCGTCCGGCGGACGAGCCGCCACCGGGCCGGAACCGGCCCTGCGGACCCGACGCCGGCCGCCGGGACGCCCCCTGCGAGGCGCCTCCCCGGGACGGACCGCCGCCACTTCGCGACGGGCCCTGCGACGCCCCGCCGGCCCGCGACGGAGTCTGCGGAGCCGTCCCGCCGGCGTCGGGCGCCTCGGCGTCGGACCGGATGTCGATCCGCCAGCCTGTCAACCGCGCGGCCAGACGAGCGTTCTGCCCCTCCTTGCCGATCGCCAGCGACAGCTGGTAGTCCGGCACGACGACGCGCGCGGCCTTGGCCGCCTCGTCGACGACCGTCACCGAGATCACCTTCGCCGGCGAGAGGGCGTTGCCGACGAACGTCGCCGGATCCTCGTCGAAGTCGATGATGTCGATCTTCTCGCCGGCCAGCTCTGTCATGACGTTGCGCACGCGCTGCCCCATCGGGCCGATGCAGGCGCCCTTCGCGTTGAGGCCGTCGATCTTCGTGTGGACGGCGATCTTGCTCCGGTGGCCGGCCTCGCGGGCGACGGCGACGATCTCGACGTCGCCGCCGGCGATCTCGGGCACCTCGAGCGCGAACAGCTTGCGGACGAGGTTCGGGTGCGTCCGCGAGAGGGTGATCTGCGGTCCGCGCTGCGTCCGCGCCACGCCCACGACGTACGCCTTGATCCGCTCGCCGTGCGGGTAGCTCTCCCCCGGCACCTGCTCCGGCGCGGGCAGGATCGCCTCGGTGCCGTGCGCCTCCGAGCCGATGCGCACGATGACGACGCCCCGCGCGTTGGCCCGCGGATCCTGCTGGACCTCGCCGGAGATGATCTCGCCCTCGTGCGCGACGAACTCGCCGAACGTGCGGTTGTGCTCGAAGTCCCGCAGCCGCTGCACGATGACCTGCCGGGCCGTCGCCGCCGCGATCCGGCCGAAGCCCTCCGGGGTGTCGTCCCATTCGGAGACGAGATCGCCGTATTCGTCGAGCTCACGGGCCATGACGCGCACGACGCCCGTCCGCCCGTCGATGTCGATACGCGCATGCTGGTTGGCGCCCTCGGTGTGCCGGTACGCCGTCAGCAGCGCGCCCTCGATCGCCTCGATGACGGTCTCGGCCGGGATCCCCTTCTCGGCCTCGATCGCCCGAAGCGCCGCGATGTCGATGTTCACTCTTGATCTCTCCTCATCGAAGGGCCTTCCGGCCGTCGTTACTCGTCGTCGACTGCACCGGCGCGCCCGTGGGGCACGACCGGATCGTCGTCGACAGGTGAAGAATCGCGCCGTACTCGGCGGTGTCAGTCCAGCTCGCAGAGCGCCAACTCGGCCTCCGGCGGCGTCCCGAACTCGACGTCGACGACGGCCTGCTCGACGTCGGCGAGCGCGATCCGTCGCACCGCAGGCCCACCGGTCTTCGTGGTCGGGCGGCCGCGGTCGAACGCCGGCAGAACGAGATCGACCTCGCCGGTCGCCTCGTCGACGACCGCGACACGGCCGCGCAGCTCGGTGCCGTCGACGAACCGGACGGTCACCTTGCGGCCGCGCACCCGGCGCCACCGGCGCGGGCTTCCGATCGGACGGTCGACGCCGGGCGAGGTGACCTCGAGGGTGTACGGAACGGCCTCGAGCTCGGGCTCCGCGTCCAGCGCCGCCCCGATGTCGCGGGTGAGCGCGGTGAGCACCTGCAGATCGACGCCGCCGTCGGCGTCCACGACGATGACGACACGCGGCTCGGCCCCGGGATCGACGACGACGTCCTCGACGTCGGCGGACAACGCCGCTGCAGCGGGTTCGGCGAGTCGGCGGACCTGATCGGCTTCGATCGACATCGGTGAACCCCTATGCAGTTGTCGGGCGGGATGTGCGGTGCGCCGGTCGGCCGGCGAGCATGGTTCTGACCACGCCCATACCCGCATGCCGAGTGGCCCCGGCGCGAGCAGGCGATAACAGTGTACCCGCCGGCGCCTGGCAAGATCGAGCCCGTGAAGCCCACGCCGCCGCGACCCGCGACCTCCCCGCCGCTGCCGACGCGCCGAACCGTGCTTCTCGCCCTCCCGCTCGCGGGCGTCGTGCTGGCGGCCGCGGCGTGCTCGTCCGACGGCCCGGCCTCCGACTCCTCGCTACCGACGCTCCAGGAACTGCGGAACTCCGCCGCCGCCGATGCGGACGTCGCGCAGGCCGCCGCCGCGGCCTTCCCGGCCTATGCCGCGGCGCTGCGCGTCGTCGCCGATGAGCGCCGGCGCCACGCCGAGGTGCTGGCCGCCTACATCGAGACGCTGCCCGGCGGCGAACCCACCTCGTCCAGTACGTCGACCACCGCCACGACGACGTCCGAGCCGCCCCAGGCGCCGGCCAGCGTGCCGAGCCTCGCGACACGGCTCGCGGCGTCCCGCAGGACGGCCGCCGACGCCGCCGCCAAGCTCTCGGGCTACGGCGCGGGGCTGGCCGGATCGATCAGCGCCGCGCTCGCGGCCCACGTGGAGGTCCAGCTGGCATGAGTGAATCCACCGACGCCCTCGCCACCGCCCTGCAGGCGGAATACGCCGCCGTCTTCGCGTTCGGCGTCATCGCCTCCCGGGCGGCCGAGTCCCGCGCCGACCTCGTCGCGACGTCCGCCGCCGACCACCGCGCACGCCGCGACGCCCTGGCCGAAGCGCTCCGCGCAGCCGACGAGGACGTCCCACCCGCGGCCATCGGCTACCGCCTCGGCGAGGACGTCACCGACGCGGCGAGTGCCGCCCGCGCTGCCGTCACCGTCGAACAGGACTGCGCCGAGGCCTACCGAGCGGGCCTCGAACGCACCGACACCCCGGAACTGCGCACTTTGTGCCTCGACGGCCTCACCGCGACGGCGATCCGCCGCGCCAAATGGCGCCTCGCGGCCGGGTTGTCGCCGTCGACGACGGCCCTGCCGGGCGACCCGACGACGCGCTAGATGTGATGCCCAGGCCCGGTGGCGGGACGACCCACCGGCGGGCCGCTGGCATCGGGCCTGGCGGGAGGGCCCGCTAGGTGTTCTTCCCACGGACGTTGTGAGCAGCGTGGCGTGGCGGAATGAGGTGAGGACCTCCGGTATCGATGTGGGTTACCACACTCACTCGATCCACGGAGGTCCTCATGTCGTACGTTACCCATGCTCGTGCCG
>JBGANR010000014.1:0-139726 GCA_044222225.1 Mycobacteriaceae bacterium | reverse complement strand
CCAAGCCTCAGCTCTTCGCCCCGACGAGCTCCGCCCCCGCTTCCACCGCCTCATCGTCGTCGTCCAGCGGCATCGGCTTGCCGTCCAGGGCCGCCGCGAGCCGCACCGTGTCGAGCTGACCCTCCCATTTGGCGACGACGAACGTCGCCACGCAGTTGCCCAGCAGGTTCACCGAGACCCGCATCGAGTCCATGATCCGGTCGGCACCCAGCAGCAGCGCGACGGCCGCGACCGGGATCGCGCCGTGGCCGACCGCGGCCACCGTCGCCGATAGCGCGAGGAACGACGAGCCGGGCACACCGGCCATGCCCTTGGACGTCAGCATGAGGACGGCCATCGCCGTCAACTGCTCGCCGAGCGACAGGTCGATGCCGAGCGCCTGCGCGAGGAACATGATGCAGATCGACAGGTACAGCGTGGCGCCGTCGAGGTTGAACGAGTAGCCCGTCGGCACCACGAGCCCGGTGGTCGTCCGGCTGCAACCGGCGATCGTCAGCTTGGTCATGATCCGCGGCAGCACGACTTCCGTCGACGCCGTGCCGAGCGCGAGGAACAGCTCGTCCTTGATGTAGACGACGAACTTCCACAGGTTGACGCCCGCGAAGATCTTCGCGACGGCGGCCAGGACCAGCAGGAACAGCACGGCGGCCAGGTAGCAGCAGAGGATGAGCTTGCCGAAGCTGCCCAGGGACCCGATGCCGTACTGACCGATGATGTAGCCCATCGCCCCGAAGGCGCCGAGCGGCGCGAGCCGCATGATCCAGCCGATGATCGCGAAGAACGTGTGGCTGAGCTCGTCGACGAGATCGAACACCCGCCGACTGCGCTGACCGAGCATCGCCAGCGCGAGCCCGAACAGCACGGCGACGAACAGCACCTGCAGCAGCGCATTCTTGGCGAACGCGTCGACGATCGACGTGGGGATGATGCTGAGCAGGAAGTCGACCGTGTGCGGCAGTTCACCGTTGCCGGTCTTCTTCTCGACGGCCTCCACGCCGTTCGCCAGCGTCGCGGGATCGACGCTGAACCCCGACCCAGGCTTGAGCACGTTGCCGACGATCAGCCCGAAGACCAGCGCGAACGTCGTGATGATCTCGAAGTAGATGAGCGCTTTGACACCGATGCGGCCCACCGATTTCAGGTCTCCGACGTGCGCGATGCCGACCACCACGGTGCAGAAGATGATCGGCGCGATGAGCATCTTGATGAGCTTGATGAAGCCGTCGGCGAGCGGCTTGAGATCCGCCCCGAGCCCCGGCCACAGCCATCCCACGAGGACGCCCGCGACGATGGCGACGAGGAGCTGGACGAAGAGCGACGTGTACCACGGCGGCTTGTTGGCGAGTTTCCGCATCTCGCTGCGTGGCAGCTCGGGGAGTTTCGCCTGCTGGTCTGCTGTGTTCATGAAGGCATGAGACGCTCGCGTCGTCACCGCCGCATGGCCCCGGCGTCACGTCGATGTGAACCGTTTCAAGTCGGGATGACGACCATGCAACGATCGACCGAGCGACAGGGAGGGCCCGCGTTGAAGCAACATCCGCCCGGTGAAGTGACATCCGCAGCGACAGATCCGGTACGCGCTCGGAAGATGGCGGGCCTCGGCGCCGTCGTCGAACAGGGGGCCGGCCCAGCGTGTGGTCGTTGACCGACCGGTAACGACGTCTCTGCGGCCCGACGTGACATATATATCCACGTCGACTCTGTGACAGACAGCTACCGGACAGTCAGGACGCGCGCCGCTCCCCGGCCGACGTCATATCGGGTCCATCCGCGCCGGAATGGTCCGCTGTGCCGTGCGAAAGACCCCCGGCGTCATGCCCAGTTCCCGGGTGAACGCCTGGTGCAGCCCGATCGAACTGCCGTAGCCGACGGCGTCGGCGATGACGTCGAGCGGATCGGACGTCTCGGTGAGCAGGCGTTTCGCCTCGAGGAGGCGGCGATCACGCAGGTAGCCGGCCGGGGTGCGGCCGATCGCGGTGCGGAACTCGCGCGCGAACGTCGACAGCGGCAGCCCGCTGAGATCGGCGAGGCCCCGGACCGTCCACGGGTGGGCGTAGCGGGTGTTGATCGCGATCAGCGCCGGCCCGAGCCGAGGGTGCCGCAGCGCTCGCCCGAGCCGGGACTCCTCGTCGTCGTGCAGCGCGAGACGGAGTCCCAGTAGATAGGCCAGCTCGAACGCGCGCAGCTGCACCGCTTCCGCACCGGCTCCCGGGGCATCGGATTCGATGAGGATGCCGTCGAGGACGTGCGCGAGCAGCGGGTGGTGGGCGATGCGATCAGCGCGCACGACGAAGACGTCCGGAAGCAGCCGGTAGAGCAGGTGTTCGGCCGTCGGGTCGTAGTCGAGCCCGGCGCACAGCATGCGTCCCACCTGCGGCGATCCCGCGTCACCGAGGACGAGCACCGTCGACGTGCCCGGCATCCGCTGCGGCAGCAGATCGCTGATGTAGGGCGCGTCTCTACGCCGTCGTTCGGAGACGATATGCGCGGCGCCCCGCGGGAACATCGCCAGGTCGCCCGGACCCAGCGCATGCCGGACACCGCCCGGGAACCCGATCACCGCGGTGCCGGACAGCATGTAGTGGATGAGCGCCCGCGGCTCGGGCCGCCCCTGCACGGCCCAGTCGCGGTGCAGCCGCCAATCGGAGTGGAACGCTCCGTGCAGCCGCAACGGGGACAGGATCGAGCTGAGGACATCGCTCCCGGCCATGAGTGAAAATCATAACTTCTGCGCCGTTCTCTTCATTGAGTAGGCCAAATGTCGTCGGGCATCGTCACAGGCATGACTGAACGCACCGTCGCCGTGCTCGCAGCGTCCGGAACCCAGGGGTCGGCGATCACCTCGGCTCTCCACGCCGCCGGGGCCACCGTCCACGCCGTCACGCGTCGCATCGCGGCCCTCGACGATCGGGCGGCGCTGACCTCCGCGATGGAGACGGCCGACATCGCCGTGTTCACGGCCCCGCTGAGCGACCCGCGTTCGGCTTCGGTCTACGCCGCCGAGGTCGCCGCCGCCGCCTTCGACGCCGGCGTCGGCAGAATCGTCTACAACACCAACACCCGGATCCCCGACACACCGACCGACGCGCCGGGATTCGAGACCCGCAGGGCGGCGTTGCGCACCCTGCAGGCGGGGCCGGTGCCCGTCACGGTCGTCGAACCCGCCGTCTACCTCGACAATCTGCACGCCCCCGGGGTGCTGACGCCCGAAGCCGACGGCCACGTCCTGCGCTATCCGATCCCCGCCGGCCTCCCCGTCTCCTGGCTGGCCGTCGACGACCTCGGCCGGGCCGTCGCCGCTGCGTGCCTGCACGGTGCGGCCGGTCAGACGCTCCGCCCCGGGACGCCCGCTCGCACCGCGGACGAGCTCGCCGCCGTGATCGGTGCGGCGATCGGCGCGCCGGTCCGCTTCGAATCCCTCGATCCCGCCCTCTTCGAAGAGGGGCTCGCCATGGCGATCGGCGCCGACGCCGCCGACAGCGTCGCATCGATCTACCGCTGGCTCACCGACCACCCCGACAGCACCGTCATGGTCGCCCCCGAACACCGTCCGGACTGGGCGCCGCAGCCGACGGATGTCCACTGCTGGGCGGCCGATCACCTGCACCCGGTCGCCGCCCACTCCTGACGCCCGGGTCCATCCGAGGCACGCGGTTCGCCGGCGACCTCCCCGCTGAGAGAAGGCACCCCGATGTCCGCGCCCACCATCGTCACCGTCACCGACGGCGATCCCCACTACATGTGCGCCGCCGCGCAGGACGCCGATCCCCTCGACGCCGACGAGTTGCTGGCGGCCCTTCCGACGATCAACGCCCGAGCCGATACCGGTGCGCTATGGGCGTTGCAACGCGAACTCGCCGATCGCACGCTGACGCTCCTCGACACGCGATCGGTCTCCGATCTCGAGTCGCTCGCCGTCATGCGGGACGTCGGAATCGTGCTCGGATCCGTCAAGCGGCACGGCACCGAGCCGTTGCAGATCACCCCGGAACTGACTCCGGCGCTGCTCACCCTGGGCTGGCAGACAGACCTCGTCCCACGAGACACCGTCCAGCACTACACGGCGTGGAATCCAGGCGGAATACGACGCCGCAGATATACCGACGACCCTCAAGAACAACACCTGCAAGACGCGGTATCAGCCGTCTTTCCACAACTGAGCGCCTCCTTGACCATCAGCTCGGAACTATCCGTGCTCGATCCGCGTGACGGACGATTCCCACCCTTGATGTCGACGCTGGACACAGTCGCCACGTCGATGGTCACGACGATAGATCACGTCGTGACGAATGTATCCCCATTGTTCTTCGCCCAGACCCTCCGTCCCTACTATGAAGAGATCACCGTCGCCGGCACCTGTTATCTCGGACCTGCCGCCGCGCAGGTGCCGTTATGGCTGGTCGACCTATGCCTCTGGGCATCGGATCGCAACGGCGACGCCTATCGGGGATTCCTCGCCGACTCGCTGCCCTATGCGCTGCCGAGTTGGCGAGGATTCCACGAACTCCATCGCGCACGGCCGTCGATAGTCACTCGACTGGCCGACGCGTTCGCCGTCGACCCGCGAAACGAGGACCTGCACGAATCAGCCGTCGCGACGGCGCGTCTGCTGAAGACGCTGAAGACGTTCCGCGGCCGCCACATGAGAATCGCCAAGGAGGCCTATGCCGAAGACGTCCGGCTCTATTCCCACGGCAGCGGCGGAGCGCCCATCGCGCTTCTCCAGCAGATCCTCGATCTGACCCGGGAGAACGAGACGATCGTCGGCAGCACAGCGCGAAGACACTCGCCGCCGCGCGAACACGCCGTCCGCCGCACAACAGAAGCGCACACCGCGAAAGCGGCGGGGCGATGACCAGGATCCTCATCGCGGGCTCCGGCATCGCCGGGCTCACCACCGCTCTCGCACTGCACGCCCAGGGCCTGCACGACGTCACGATCCTCGAACAGAGCCCCCGCATCTGGCCGCTCGGATCGGGGCTCAACCTCATGCCCCAGGCCACCCGCTGCTTCGCCGAGCTCGGCGTTCTCGACGATCTGCGCCGGGTCGCCATCGCGACATCGACGATGCAGCTCGCAACCTCGCGGGGCCGGGTGCTGTGGAGCGAGGCCCGCGATCAGGCCGACCAGCCGCAGCTGTCCATTCATCGCGGCCGGCTCACCCGCGTGCTGGCCGAGCAGGTGGCCACCCGGCTCGGGCCGCACGTGCTGCGCCCCGGCGCTCGACTGCTCACGGCGAATCCCGAACAGCGGATCGCCGCCTTCGCACGTCCCGACCGTACGACGTTCTCCCTGGATTTCGACGTCCTCATCGGGGCCGACGGAATCCGCTCGGCCACCCGCGGCGTCGTCCTCGGCGCACCCGTGCCGCTGCGGCATGCGGGAGCGACCGTCTGGCGGGGTGTCACGCGCTATCCGAGCTTCGCCGACGGCGCCACGATGGTCATCGCCGGCGACGGACGCTGCAAGGTCGTCTTCTATCCCATCGCCCATGACGGCGACGACGGCTGCCTCATGAACTGGGCGGCGGCGACGCCCACCCACGACGACGGGCCGCGCGGCGAATGGAACACCATCGCGACCGCCGATCTATTCGCCGGGGAATTCGCCGGCTGGCGGATCCACGGCGTCGATGTCGAGCACCTCATGCGCGTCACGAAACGTCCTTTCGCCTATCCGATGGTCGACATCGATCCGTTGCCGGGATGGACGCGCGGACCGATCACACTGATCGGCGACGCCGCGCACGCGATGTATCCGATCGGCTCGAACGGCGCGACGCAATCCGTCATCGACGCATTGTCCCTCGCCCGTCATCTGACCGCCGCCGAAAATCCGGAAGCCGGTCTTTCGACCTATGAATCCGAACGGCGTCCGGCCACTCGCGCGATCCAGATCGCCAATCGGGCGCGCGGTCCGGAGATCGTCATCGATCTCGCGGCGCAACGAGCGCCCGACGGATTCACCGATCTGGACGAGATCTTCGCGCCCGGCGAACTGGACCGGATCGCCCGCCGGTACGCACTCGTATCCGGCGCGCCGGCCCCCACAGCGCCAGCCCCCACAGCGCCAGCCCCCGACGCGCCGGTCCACACCACATCGGTCCCCGACGCGCCGATCCCCTCAAGGAGCACACGATGAAGCCCGCGGAATCGACCACGTGGCAGCTGGTCCGTACCGGTGACCGGTACCTGCGCGATCTCGCGTCCCGCCCGCGAAGCGTCTGGCTGGGCGGATCGCACATCACGAATGTGACCGAGCATCCGGCCTTCGCCGAGACGGCCCGATCCATCGCCGGCCTGTACGACCTGGCCGCCGCGGGCGCCGAGACGAGCGCACTGCGCGACCCGGATCACCCGCGGGCCGACGGCGACGCCGCGCTCCGCGCCTTCGGCATCCCCCGCGGCCACTCCGATCTGCGGGCCAAACACGCCGCCCACGACGCCTGGGCGCGCGCCGGCTTCGGCTTCCTCGGCAGGTCTCCCGACTACATGGCGGCCGGCGCCGCCGGCTGGGCCGCCCGGCCCGACGCCTTCGCCGGCGAGGTGTTCGACGGCTCCGGCAACGCCTCGGCGCTGTATCGACGGCTCCGCGACGGTGATCTGTTCGCCGCGTTCACCATCACCAACCCCGCGACGAACCGCGCCCTGCCGATCGACGCGCAGGGCGCGGGCGAGCTGCTCATGCACGTCGACCGCGAGACCGCCGACGGCATCGTCATCAGCGGCGCGAAGACGATCGGCACCGGCGCCGTGTTCGCCGACGAGATCATCGTCGGCACCATCGAGCCGCTGCGCGAGGAGGATCGCGAGTTCGCGTTCACCGTCGTCCTCGATCCCGCCGCCGACGGCGTCACCCTGCTCTCGCGCACGAGCTATGAGGCGACCGCGACGTCGCCCGCCGACAATCCGCTGTCGCACCGGCTCGACGAGAACGACGCGCTGCTGGTCTGCCGCGAGGTCCACGTGCCGTGGGAACGCGTGCTGACCTACCGTGACACCGCGGCGACCGGACGGATCTGGTGGGGCACGCCGGCCTACGGCTACATGGCCCACCAGGCGGCCGTCCGGTTCGCCGTCAAGATCGAGTTCCTCGCCGGGCTCGCGATGCTGGTGGCCGAGGAGACGGGCGCCGCCCGCAATCCGTCCGTCCGGATGGAGCTCGGCCGCCTCGCCGGCCACGCCCACACCGCCCGGGCGATCGCGCTCGGCGCCGAGGCCGCCTTCGAGGTCGATCCGGGCGACGGCGGCGCGGTGCGGGTGAACAACGCGATCATCTTCGCCCAGCGCCAGTTCGCCGCCGAGGTCTATCCGGCGGTGCTGCATCAGTTGCGGATGCTGTGCGGCGGAAGTCTCACCCAGCTCCCGGCGTCGATCGGAGACCTCGACGCGCCGGTGATCGGCGACCTCCTGGCCCGGTACAGCCGTACGTCCGCGCAGAGCGCCGAGGACCGCATCCGGCTGATGAAACTCGTCTGGGACGTCACCGGCTCGGAGTTCGCCACCCGGCATGCGCACTACGAGCAGTTCTATCAGGGCGCGCCGCACGTCTACCTGCAACAACTCGCGGGCACCTCCGACGCCGCGGCGATGCTCGACTACGCGCGGCGGGCGCTGCGGCCGTTGCACGATCCGGTGGCCGCACTGTGACGGCCGCCCCCGATACGGACGTCCGTCTGACGGCCGGCGCCGCCACGAGGTGGACGCTGGCGCTCACCCAGTTCCTCCTCATCCTCGACACCGCGGTGCTCAACGTCGCGGTGCCGCACGTCGCCGCCGGCGTCGGCATGGGCGAGACGGCGCAGAGCTGGATCATCAACGCGTTCGTCGTGCCGTTCGCCGGGTTGCTCCTCGCCGCGGGCTACGCGGCGGACCGGCTCGGCAGGCGACGGATCCTCGCCGGCGGCCTCGTCGTCCTGGCCGTGGGCGCCGCGATCGGCACCGCCGCCGTCGACGCCGCGGCCGTCCTCGTCAGCCGGGTCGTGCAGGGCGTCGGCGGCGCGATGGCCGGCGCCGCGGCGATGTCGCTCGTCTTCGCCCTCTTCTCCGGCGCCGACCGCGGGCGGGCCCTGGCGCTGTTCGCGACGATGGCCGGCGCCGGCGGGGTCGCCGGGACGATCGTCGGCGGCACGGCCACCGATTGGTTGGGCTGGCGCTCGCTGTTCGCGCTCAACGTCGTCGCCGCCGTCGCGCTCGCGGTCACCGTCCGGCGCGTCGTCCCGCGCGATCAGACGCCGCGCGGACGCACGAGCGGCGCGTCGTTCCTCGGGCCCGCGTCGATGACGGTGGCGCTGGCCGGCGCCGCCTCTGCGCTCACCTCGTCCGCCGAGAACGCATGGCGCTCGCCGCACGTCTGGGCGCCTGCGCTCATCGCGGTCGCGGCGACCGCGGTGTTCGCCGCCGTCGAGGCCGGCACCCCGCGGCCGGTGATCCCCCGCGCCGTCTGGCGGACGCCGGCGCTGCTGGGTGCGCTGACGCTCGCCGGTGCGGCACAGTTCGCGCTGGTCCCGACGTTCCTGCTGGTCAGCGTCTACGCGCAGCAACAGCTCGGCTACACGCCGTCGGCCGCGGGGCTCGTGCTGCTGCCGATGTCGCTGCTCATCGTGGCCTTCGCCCCGACGCTGCCGCGGCTCCTGCACGCCGTCGGCTCCCGCCCGCTCATGGTCGCGGCGTTCGCCGCCGTCGCCGCGGGCGCGCTCTGGCTGTCACGGCTGCATCCGGACGCCGGCTACCTCACCGCCCTGCTCGGGCCGACGCTCGTCATCGGCCTCGGCGTCCCCACCGTCGCGATGACGACGAACCTCGCCACCGCGGCCACCGCGGGCTCGACGCCCCCGGGCGTCACGGCCGGACTGCTGACGACGTCCCAGCAGTTCGGCGCCGCCCTCGGCCTGGCCGCCCTCCCGACGCTGGCCGCCGGCTCCGGCGGCTACCAGGCCGCGTTCCTGACGGCCGCCGCGGTAGCCGCCGCAGCCGCGGCGGCCGGCTTGACGGCCAAGCTGATGAGCCCTCGTCCAAGGCCATGGCCTTGGATCCGGCGACATCACCTTGGACGTCGAGCTTCACCGGATCCGAACGGCGACTCATGACGTCTAAGTGGCATGGAACAGATCGTCACGTTCGGCGAGCTCCTCGGGTCCGGGCGCACGCGCGCCGATGTCCAGCGCTCCGTGCGCGCCGGTGAGTTGGTCTCGTTGGGTTCCGGTACGTACCTTCTCGACGGACGCCAGCCTCTCGATTCGCGTGAGCGGTATCGCCTGCGTGTCGTCGCGGCCGGCCGACGTCCCGACCTGCGCGGCGTCATCAGCCACGACTCCGCCGCCGCACTACACCGATTGGATCTACTGCATCCCGACGTCCAGCGGATCCACCTCACCTGCCGAAACGTCGGAGCCCGGACCGCGTCCCGCGTCGTTCACCGGGGCGTCGTCGACGCGGTGCTCGTCGACGGGATCCGCGTCACGACGCCCGCACGTACGGTCATCGATGTCGCTCGCAGCGGAACCGCCACGCAGGCCTTCGTCGCTGTCGATTCGGCGCTACGCGCAGGGGCGCCGAGGGAGGACGTCCTGACCGTCGCCGAGAGTCTCGGGTCGGCCCGCGGCGTCCGACGCGCCCGCTGGGCCGCGACCCAGGCGACCGGACGCGCCGAAAGCGTCGGCGAATCGTTCAGCCTCGCCAGAATGGTGCAGCGCCCGCGGTTTCCGGTACCCCGGCAGCAGCACGACGTCGTAGGCGCCGACGGCCTCTTCCTCGGCCGCGCCGACTTCGCCTGGCTGGACGGTCGCATCATCGGCGAGTTCGACGGCCGGATCAAGTACGGCGCCCGCCTCGATCCGGACGGCACCGCACTGTGGGACGAGAAGCGACGCGAGGACCGGATCCGCGCCGCCGGAGCCGTCGTCGCCCGATGGACCTGGGCCGACGTCGAGCAGCCGGAGCGGCTGTGGCGGATTCTGCGCCGGGCGTTCGGTGCCGCCGGGGCGGGTTTCCCATGACTCGGCGCTGTCGTCCAAGCCGATGACTCGTCGTCCAAGGCCATGGCCTTGCATCCCGGGACATCACCTTGGACGACAGAAGGCCGACACCCAACTGGATGCCGGCCTTCTGGCTGTGGGCGAAGGGGGACTTGAACCCCCACGTCCCGAAGGACACTGGCACCTGAAGCCAGCGCGTCTGCCATTCCGCCACTCGCCCGTGGCTCGCAAGACGATACCACGCACCGGTCGGCGGCTGAAATCGTCGGCATCGTGCCTGCTCAGCGACCCGAAGACGCGCGGAACGCCGCCTCGGGCGAGCGGTGGAGGAGCATCGAGTGGGAGGCACGGCTCCGACACCGGCCAGTACAGTCGCTAGCATTGGTCGGACTCGATTTCACCCCGACACGCCGCAGCGCGTCCGGGGGCGTCGAGCCGCGCGAGGACGTCAGGAGGGAGGCGCGGTGGGCTTTCTACAACGGTTCGAGCGGCGTCTCGAGGGCGCCGTCGACGGCAGCTTCGCGAGGGTCTTCGGGGGCAAGGTCGCCCCGCAGGAGATCGAGCTCGCTTTGCAACGTGCCGCAGAGGACGGTCTGCACGATCTCGGAGACGGCGAATATCTCGCCCCGAATCGCTACAGTGTCGTGGTCGGCGCCACCGACCTCGACGGGTTGTCGGCGGACTACGCCACCAATCAGAAGGCGTTCTCCAAACATTTGGAGCAGCACATCCGGGACAATGGCTGGCAGACATACGGTCAGGTCGTCGTCGAGTTCGTCGGCGCCGATCACATGCACACCGGCCAGATCCGGGCGGACGGGGCCATCGATCCGGACGCCGCCCCCGTGACCGCCCACCCACCGCAACCGCCCCGGCGCCCAGAAGCAGCCCGCAGCAAGTCAGGAGCCACCCCCATGTCGCAACCCCCCTACAACCAGTCCCGGGGCCAGGATCCGCGTTACGACCAGCAGCGGCAGTACGGCGACCAGCCGGATCAGGACCAGTACGGCCGCCAGGACTACGACCAGGGCCGCTACCAGCAGGGCTACGACCAGCAGCAGTACGGCGATCAGCAGCCCTATGCGGACCAGCAGCAGTACGGCCAGGGCGGCCAGTACGGCGCTCCCCAGGGCCAGGACCAGTACGGGGCCGGTCAGGACCAGTACGGCCGTCAGGACTACGACCAGGGCCGCTACCAGCAGGGCTACGACCAGCAGCAGTACGGGGACCAGCAGCGATACGGCGATCAGCAGCCGTATGCGGACCAGCAGCAGTACGGCCAGGGCGGCCAGTACGGCGCGCCGCAGGGCCAGGACCAGTACGGCTACGGCCAGGACCAGTACGGACAGCAGGGCTACGGCCAGGACCAGTACGGGCAACAGGGCTACGGCCAGGACCAGTACGCCGACCAGCAGGGTTACGACCAGCAGCAGTACGGCGACCAGCAGTACGGCCAGGGCGGCCAGTACGGCGCTCCGCAGGGCCAGGACCAGTACGGCGGCTACGGCGGCGGGCAGCAGTACGGCGCTCCGCAGGGCGTCGTCCTCTACCTCGAGGACGGCAGCAACCGCACGTACACGCTGCGCGACGGCAGCAACATCGTCGGCCGCGGCCAGGACGCCAACTTCCGCCTTCCCGACACCGGCGTCTCGCGGGCGCACGCCGAGATCCGCTGGGACGGCAACTCCGCGACGCTGTCGGACCTGAACTCCACCAACGGCACCACCGTCAACGACGTCCCCGTGACCAGCTGGGAGCTGGCCAACGGCGACCGCATCCGCGTCGGCCATTCGGATATCACGGTGCGCTTCCAGTAGGTTGTCGATTCGGTAGGCCCCGGCAACGTCGCCGAGGCCGCCGAACACCGGCGGTGAGTAGCACCGATGCGACGTCGTCACCCCCTAAGATGGCGACACGTCGACCGAACCGGGGCGACGCCGGCGGGAACCCTCAGCCGTGCGGCATGACAGCGGACGACGTCGACCACGCCGACCGCAGGACGAGAGAGGCAGGTGCACGGCCCATGCAGGGACTCGTCCTCCAGGTGACGCGTTTCGGGTTCCTGTTCCTGCTCTGGCTGTTCATCGCCGTGGTCGTGCTGACCATCCGCCGCGAGCTGCAGGCGGCGTCCGGTGGCCGGGTCGCCACGCGCGGGGCCGCGGCTCCCGCGCCTGTACGGCCGAAGGGGAGCGCCAAGTACCTCGTCGTGACGCAGGGCGCGCTCGCCAACACCCGGATCACGCTCGGCACCCAAGACATCCTGCTCGGCCGTGCCAACGATTCGACGCTCGTGCTCACCGACGAGTACGCGTCCGAACGGCACGCCCGGCTCTCCCGCCGGGGCGACGACTGGTACCTCGACGACCTCGGGTCGACGAACGGCACCTATCTCGACCGAGAAAAAGTGACCACGCCCGTCCGCGTACCGCTGGGAACCCCGGTGCGCGTCGGCAAGACAGTGATCGAGTTGCGCCCGTGAGCCTTGTACTGCGTTACGCCGCGCGCAGCGACCGCGGCCTCGTCCGCACCAACAACGAGGACTCGGTGTACGCCGGGGCCAGGCTGCTCGCCCTCGCGGACGGGATGGGCGGCCACGCCGCCGGCGAGGTGGCCAGCAACCTCGTCATCACCGCGCTCGCCCCGCTCGACAACGACGAGCCGGGCGGCGACATCCTCACCAAGCTCGCCGATGCGATGTACGCCGGCAACGACGCGATCGCCGAGCAGGTCGAGGAGGAGCCCGAGCTCGACGGCATGGGCACGACGCTCACGGCGATCCTCTTCGCCGGCGACCGGATCGGCGTCTGCCACGTCGGCGATTCGCGCGGCTACATGCTCCGCGACGGTGTGCTCGAGCAGATCACCAAGGACGACACGTTCGTCCAGACGCTCGTCGACGCCGGCAAGCTCACGCCCGACGAGGCGCACACGCATCCGCAGCGCTCCCTCATCATGAAGGCCCTCACGGGCACCGAGGTCGAGCCGACGCTGACGGTCCGCGAGGCCCATCCCGGCGACCGCTACCTGCTGTGCTCCGACGGGCTCTCGGACGTCGTCACCTTCGAGACCATCGCCGAGACGCTGGCGTCCGAGCCCGAGCAGCGCCAGTGCGCCAACCGGCTCATCGAGCTCGCGCTGCGCGGCGGCGGACCGGACAACGTCACCGTCGTCGTCGCCGACGTCGTCGACATCGACTACGGCCAGAACATGCCGATCTACGGCGGCGCCGCGGGCGGAGACGACGAGGACTACATCCCCGATCCGTCGTCGCCCGCCGGCCGCGCGGCCGCGCTGCGTCCGCCCAAGTCGCCGCCGCGCCGCATCAAGCCCAAGACGCCCGAACCCCCGAAGCGCTCGTCGAAGAAGTGGTGGATCGTCGGCGCGCTGGCGCTGGTCGTGCTCGCGGCGCTCGGCGTCGGCGGCTACCTGTGGCTGACGGGCATGAAGGAGAACCAGTACTACGTCGGGCTCGACGACAAGCGCGAGATCGTCATCCGCAAGGGTGCCGCCGACTCCACACCGGTGCAGCGCGCCTGCATCGACCCGGCGCCCGCCGCCGGGCGCGCCGTCACGTTCGTCGACGCCGCCGCCGGCTGCGGGACGTCCCGCGTACTCACCGCGGAGCTGCTGACGTCACAGGTCGAGGGCGAGGACCGTCCGCGCACCGAGGACGAGGCGCACGAATACATCCGTAACCTCGCCACGACGACCCGCACCTGCGCGCCGAAGACGAGCGCACCCTCGCCGGCACCGACCCGCGGATCCGGTGAGCCGCGGCAGAGCCCCGACTCCGGCAGCGGCGTCGAGACCCCGCGTGAGTCGCTCGCGCCGGGCGGCACGTCCGCAGCCCCGTCGACGCCCCAGTCGCCCGTCCAGGAGACCACTTGTCTGCCGCCGACGAGCTAGCGGCACCGGCGCCGCGGCAGCGAGGACGCAACCTCGAGCTGGTGTTGCTGGCGTTCGCCGTCGGCATCACGGCCGCGGCGTTCTTCATCATCGACCGCACGCTGTCGCAGTTCCCGCACTCGTCGCCGGCGACGTACCTCGGCGGCTACACGGCCGTCCTGCTGGTCGCGCACGGCGTGCTCCGCTGGCTCGCGCCGTTCGCCGATCCGATCATGCTGCCGACGGTCGCCCTGCTCAACGGCCTCGGCCTGGCGTTCATCTACCGGATCGACATCATCGAGGAGACCGACGACGCCGGCAAACAGGTGATGTGGATGGCGCTGGCCGTCATCGGCTTCACGTTCGTGCTGTTCGTGCTGCGCGATCACCGGCTGCTGTCGAAGTACGGCTACACGCTGGGCTTCGGCGGTGTCGTCTTCCTCGCCATCCCGGCGCTCCTGCCGGCGTCGCTGTCGGAGATCAACGGCGCGAAGATCTGGATCCGCACGCCGTTCTTCAACATCCAGCCGGGCGAGTTCGCCAAGATCTTCATCATCGTCTTCACGGCGTCGCTGCTCGTCTCGCGGCGTGAGTTGTTCTCCTCTGCCGGCAAGCACTTCCTCGGCATGGACCTGCCCCGTCCCCGCGACCTCGGGCCGTTGCTCGTCGCGTGGGGCGGCGCCATCGGCGTCCTGGCGCTGGAGAACTCGCTCGGCGAGTCGCTGCTCATCTTCACGACGATGCTGGCCATGCTCTACATCGCCACCGAGCGGGTGAGCTGGCTGATCCTCGGGCTCAGTCTGTTCGCCATCGGCGCGACGGTCGCCTATCAGCTGTTCTCGCATTTCCGGGTGCGCGTGCAGATCTTCCTCGACCCGTTCGCCGACTTCCAGGGCTCCGGCTACCAGCTGGCGCAGGGGCTGTTCGGGCTCGGCGCCGGCGGTCTCACCGGCACCGGGATGGGCAAGGGACGGCCGAACCTCGTGCCGTTCGCGGGCACCGACTTCATCATGACGACGATCGGCGAGGAGATCGGCCTGTTCGGCCTCGCCGCGGTGCTGTGCCTGTTCATCATCGTCGTCACGCGCGGCATGATGGCGGCGCTGTCGGTGCGGGACAGCTTCGGCAAGCTGCTCGCGGCCGGGCTGTCGTTCACCATGGCCTTCCAGGTCTTCGTCGTCGCGGGCGGCGTCACCAAGCTCATCCCGCTGACGGGTCTCACCACGCCGTTCATGTCCTACGGCGGCTCGTCGCTGTTGTCGAACTACATCCTGCTGGCCCTGCTCATCAGGATCTCCGACACCGGCCGCCGGCCCCTGCCCAAAGCCCCGCCCAAGCCGACACCGGTGGCCGACGCCGCCACGAGGATGGTGAAACGCGCATGAACGCCCCCATCCGCCGCGTCGCGCTTGCCGCGATCCTCGTCATCGCCCTCGGCATCGCCGGGGCGACGTGGATGCAGTTCTTCAACGCCGCCACGCTGCGCGCCAACCCGGATAATCAGCGCACCAAGTTCGACTCGTACAAGAGCCAGCGCGGCCAGATCTTCGCCGGCGACGTCGCCATCGCGCTGTCGCGGCGGACCACGGACAAGAACGATCCGCTGCGCTACCAGCGCGTCTACCCGACCGATCCGGCCGCGTTCGCCCCGGTCACGGGCTATTTCTCGTACAGCTTCGGCAACCGCGGCATCGAGTCCGCCGAGGACGCGTTCCTGCGCGGCGACGACGACGATCTGGCCGGGCAGCGCTTCCTCGACTCGTTCTCCGATCGCGATCCGCGCGGCGGCAACATCGTGACGACCATCGACCCGAAACTGCAGCGCACCGCCTACCGGTCGCTGATGGAGCAGAACTGCGACGGCCCGTGCCGCGGCTCGCTCGTCGCCATCCAGCCGTCCACCGGCAAGATCCTCGCGCTGGCGTCGACGCCGAGCTACGACCCCAACCCGCTGACCAGCCACGACACGGCGGCCGAGACGCAGGCCGCCAACAAGCTGGGCACCTCGACGCCGGATCCGCGCAACAACCGCGGCACCGTCGAGACGTTCCCGCCCGGGTCGACGTTCAAGGTGCTCACGACGCTCGCCGCCTTCGAGCAGGGCATCGGGCCGGACACCCGGCTGACGTCCGCGCCGTCCATCACGATCCCCGGCACGGCCACGGCGCTGACCAACTACTCCCGGCAGACCTGCCCCGGCGGTTCCGGCGGCCAGGTGACGCTCGAGCAGGCGTTCGAGTACTCCTGCAACACCGCCTTCGTCGAGCTCTCGACGCGGCTGCGCGACGGCTCGGCCGCGATCAAGAACATCGCCAAGCAGTTCGGCGTCGACGACGGCGACCTGACGATGCCGCTGCGCGTCGCCGGTTCCACGGTCGGCCCGCTCTCGGACAAGGCGCAGCTCGCCCAGTCCGTCATCGGGCAGCGGGACGTCCGGTTCACCACGCTGCAGAACGCCTGGATCGCCGCGACCATCGCCAACGGCGGCAAGCGGATGCAGCCGTACCTCGTGGACAAGCGCCAGGACGCCGACCTCGCGACGGTGTCGACGACGGCGCCGCGCGCCCTCGGCCAGTCGATCAAGACCGAGGACGCACGATCCATCACGGAACTCATGCGAAAATCAGAGCGCGCCATGTCCACGCAGGGACGCGTGCCGATCGCCTCGAAGACCGGCACCGCCGAGCACTCGGACGGCCGGAGCACGGACGAGACGCCATATGCGTGGTACATGGCGTTCGGGGATGGGAACGGGCAGGACATCGCGGTCGCTGTGATCATCGAGAACAGCGCGCGGGGTACGGCCTCGACCGGCGGCACAGCCGCCGCGCCGGTCGCACGGGCGGTCATCGAGGCCGCCGCAGGACAGGGGGGGTAGCCATGACGCTGCAGAACGGCACCATCATCGCCGATCGCTACCGCCTGCTGCGCCATATCGCGACGGGCGGCATGGGTCAGGTCTGGGAGGCGCTCGACGTCCGCCTCGACCGGCACGTGGCGCTCAAGGTGCTCAAGGCCGAGTTCTCCACCGATCCCGAGTTCCTCGAGCGCTTCCGCAACGAGGCCCGGACGACGGCCGGGCTCAACCACCCGGGCATCGCCAGCGTCTACGACTACGGCGAGACCCCCGACGAGCAGGGCGGCGCCCCGCTGGCCTATCTCGTCATGGAGATGGTGCACGGCGAGCCGCTCAACGCCGTGCTCAATCGGGTCGGCCGGCTGTCGCTCAAGAACACCGTCGACATGCTGGAGCAGACCGGGCGCGCGCTCATGGTCGCCCACCAGGCCGGCCTCGTGCACCGGGACGTCAAGCCGGGCAACATCATGATCACGCCGACGGGCCAGGTGAAGATCACCGACTTCGGCATCGCCAAGGCCGTCGACGCGGCGCCCGTCACCCGCACCGGCATGGTCATGGGCACGGCGCAGTACATCTCTCCCGAGCAGGCCATCGGTGAGGACGCGACCGCCGCCAGCGACGTCTACGCGCTCGGCGTCGTCGGCTACGAGTGCATCGCCGGCCAGCGTCCCTTCGGCGGCGACGGGGCGATCACCGTCGCGATGAAGCACATCCGCGAGGTGCCGCCGCCGCTGCCGCAGGAGGTGCCGCCGAACGTCCGCGACCTCATCGCGTTCGCGATGGTCAAGGATCCTCGGCAGCGCTACCGCGACGGCGGCGAGTTCGCCGACGCCGTCGCCGCCATCCGCAGCGGCCATCGTCCACCGTTGCCCCGTTCGTCAGGCGGCGGTACCGCTCCCGTCGCCCCGCCTCGGACGGCTCTGCTCGGCGCGTCGACGGCCGCGCTGGACGCGACCGGCCCGATGCCGCCGCCGTCGCGTCCGAACCCCATCATTGCGCCGCAGCCCGTCGCGCCCCGGCCGACGCCGCGCCCCGCGAGCTCGGACTCCGGCTGGAGCGCGGGCCAGAAGGTGATGGCCGGCGTCGCGGGCCTGCTGCTGCTCGCCACGCTCATCGCGCTCGGCGTCGTCCTGCTCAACGACCGGACGAGCGACACCCCGTCGCCGTCGACGACCACGTCCTCGACCAGCAGGTCGTCGATCACCACGACGACCACCGACGAGACGACGCCCAGCTCCACCAGCCGCACGCCGACGTCCGAGACGACGACCCCGGACAGCACCACCGAGCCGCCGACGTCGACGCGTCCGCGTCCCACGTCCAACGGCCCCACCACGACCAACCCGGGTCCGTCGCCGTCGAACCCCGGGCCGTCGCCGCAGAACCCGATGCAGGACGAGTCACCGCAACCGACGACGACGAACGACAAGCCGCAGGACGATCGGTGAGCCCCCCGCCCCCGCTTCTCGCCGACCGCTACGAGCTGGGCGAGACGCTCGGCTTCGGCGGCATGTCGGAGGTCTTCCTCGCGCGGGATCTGCGGCTGCACCGCGACGTCGCCATCAAGGTGATGCGCTCGGACCTCGCCCGCGATCCCAACTTCTACCTGCGCTTCCGGCGGGAGTCGCAGAACGCCGCGGCGCTCAACCACTCGACGATCGTCTCGGTCTACGACTCCGGTGAGCAGGCCACCGACGACGGCCCGGTGCCGTACATCGTCATGGAGTTCGTCGACGGCGAGACGCTGCGCGACGTCGTCCACCACGACGGCCGCGTCTCGCCGCGACAGGCGATGACCTGGGTCGCCGACGTCTGCGCGGCGCTCGACTACAGCCATGCCGCCGGCATCGTGCACCGCGACGTCAAGCCCGCCAACATCATGATCGACACCGCCGGCGCGGTGAAGGTGATGGACTTCGGCATCGCACGGGCGATGAACGACAACGCGACGATGACGCAGACCGCCGCCGTCATGGGCACCGCGCAGTACCTCTCGCCCGAGCAGGCGCGCGGCGAAACCGTCGACCAGCGCAGCGACGTCTACTCGCTCGGGTGCGTGCTCTTCGAACTCGTCACCGGCCAACCGCCGTTCACCGGCGAATCACCGGTGTCCGTGGCCTATCAGCACGTCCGCGAGGAGCCGCCGACGCCGTCGACGCTCTGCTCCGACATCTCCCCCGAGCTCGACGCCGTCATCCTCAAGGCGATGGCGAAGAACCCGGACAACCGCTATCAGTCGGCCGCCGAGATGCGCGTCGACCTCGAACGCGTCCTGGCCGGCGGCCGTCCCGTGTCACCGCACGTCGCGAGCGTGTTCGGTGCCGACGAGGCGCCCGTGACGGCGACCATCACCCCGCCCGCCCGGCGCCGGCGGCCGCTCATCATCGGCGCCGTGGCGACCGTCGTCGTGCTCGTGCTCGTCACCACGGCGTTTGTCATCTGGTCGTCGTCGGGAGGCAGCCAGGACGTCCAGCAGGCGACGGTGCCGCTCGTCGACGGCGCGAAGTCCGACGAGGCCGTCACGCAGCTGCGCCAGGCCGGCTTCGAGCCCGTCACCGAGGAGCAGGCCGACAACGCCGTGCCCGTCGGCCAGGTGATCCGCACGAACCCGCCCGGCGGCACCAAGGCGGACGTCGGATCGACGGTGCGCGTCGCCGTCTCGGTGGGGCCCAATCGCGTCCGCGTGCCGGCGGTCAAGGGCAAGACGCCGGCCGAGGCCACCGCCATCCTGCGGAAGGCGGGCTTCACCGTCGACGCCACCCCGAACAAGGCTGAGTCGACGGACGAGCTCAAGGACAAGGTGGTGGGCACCGACCCCAGCGAGGGCACGCTGGCCACGACGCTCGGCCAGATCAAGCTGGTCGTCGGTACCGGGCCGACGATCGTGCCCGTGCCGAAGGTGGTCGGACGCACCCTCTCGGCCGCCCGCGAGTCGCTCGAGCAGCTCGGCCTCAAGGCCGACGTCATCGAGGTCGACTCCGACCAGCCCGCCGGGATGGTCGTCAACGCGCGGCCGCCGGAGGGGGAGAACGTCAAGAAGGGCAGCACCGTCACGCTGTCGGTCTCGCGGGGCAACCAGGTGCGGATGCCGCGGCTCTCGGGAATGACCGAGGGCGCCGCCGAGCGGGCACTGCGTGACGCCGGCTGGTCCGGCACCCTGGAGAAGCTGGAGCGCCGGGTCCTCGGCGACAACATCGGCAAGGTGCTCGAGCAGCAGCCGGCGCCGGGTGGGGTCATCGGCAAGGACACCACGGTGACGCTGACGATCGGGCGGAGCCTGATCTAGCGTCGCGGGGAGTGGTCACCCACCCTCCGCCCGCGGACGTTCCAGTCAGGCGAGGGCCGCGGCCATCTCGCTTTCGAGGACGGCGACGCGGCGTTCGTCGAAGGTCAGGCCTGCGACGGCGAGCCAGTTGGCGAGGATGCGGTGGCCGCCTTCGGTGAGAACGCTCTCGGGATGGAACTGGACGCCGTGGATCGGCAGCTCGCGGTGCCGCAGGGCCATGATGATGCCGCTGTCGGTGGCGCCGGTGGCCACGAGCTCGTCCGGCATCGTCTCCGGGAGCACCGTCAGCGAGTGGTAGCGGGTGGCGGTGAACGGGTCCGGCAGCCCGGCGAGCACGCCGCCCCCGGTGTGATGGACCAGCGACGTCTTGCCGTGCAGCAGCTCCGGGGCGCGGTCGACGGTGCCGCCGAACGCGACGCCGATCGCCTGGTGCCCGAGGCAGACGCCGAGCAGCGGCGTCCGGTTGCGTGCCGCGGCCTCGACGAGCGCGATCGACGCGCCCGCCCGCTCCGGCGTGCCGGGGCCCGGGCTGAGCAGGATCCCGTCATGGCCGGCGACCACGGCGTCGGCGTCCGCGAGCCGCGGGTCGTCGTTACGCCAGACGTCCGCCGCGACACCGAGCTGGCCCATGTACTGGACGAGGTTGTAGACGAAGCTGTCGTAATTGTCGACGACGAGAATCCGCATGTCGGCAATGCTATCGGGGCCGGCCATCGGTTTTCGACGCGCCGCCGCCCTCGTCGGTCGTCGGACCGACACACGCGACCCCGCCCGGAGCCTCTTCCGGACGTCGGCGGGCCGATCGGCCCCGGCCGGTGCGCTAACCTGGACAAATACGGGGCGGCGCGCTGCGTCGTGCCCGCGTCAGCACGTAGCGACCGCTCCGCCGGTGTTTCCGGGGAGGACCGGAGAGGAAATCATGCCGAAGCAGAAAGTCCGCAAGAAGACCGATTACACGATCAACCCCGCCAGCCGGACACCGGTCAAGGTCCGCGGCGGGCGATCGAGCGGCTGGTACGGCGGCGTCATGCTCGCCCTCATGCTGTTCGGTCTCGTGTGGCTGGTCGTCTACTACCTCATCGCGTCGGAGCCCGTCGGCGTCGCCGCGGAGGGCGGCTGGATGCACTGGATGTACGCGCTGCAGGCGTGGAACTTCGCCATCGGCTTCGCCTTCATGATCGCCGGACTGCTCATGACGATGGGCTGGAAGTAGCCGCCCCGGCACACGGGATCGCTCGCCGCGGCCGGCGAATGACATGTGTGTAATTCATCCACACCTGTGGATAACTCCTGTGGATAACCCGGCTCACAGCACACGGGTCGGGTGACGACGAACGGACTCCGGAGAGGTGGCGCGGTGACGCACGACGAACGTGACGAGCAGCGATCATGGACGACGCCGGCCGCCGCGACCATCGCCCTGCTGGTCGGTGCCGGCGCGTTCGCCGTCGCGGCCGTGTTCGCCGCCGACCTCGTCGGCGCGGCGTTCTTCGCGCTCGCCGGGCTGCTGCTCCTCGTCACGGGCGCGACGTCGGCGATCACCAGGCCGCGGCTCGCGCTCGTCGACCCGGCGCCGGCCGGCGAGCCCGATCGGCAGCCCGACGGCGGGGTCCGGATCGCGCTCCGGACGCTGGCCGGCCGGCACGTCTACCGACCCAGCGACCTCACACAGGTGCGGGTCACCACGCTGAAACGACTCGGCCGCTCCACCGGCCACCTCGAGATCGAGACCTCGGACGACCGGTTCTACGTCCTCGGCCGCTGGGATCTCGGGACCGATCCGCGGGACGTCGCCGCCGCGCTGGCGGCGCACGGCGTCAGCGTCCGCGGCGACTGAGCGGACGTCAGCTGCTGATGTACCAGTAGCCGAGCGCCACCACGACGGCCGCGACGACGTAGAGGTAGCCGACCACGAGCGCGCCGATGACAAGCGGCGCCCCCGTGCCCTGACGGTGGTTGATCTGCGTCAACGCCTTGTGCCCGCACACGATGGCCGCGATCGCCGTGACGCCGAGGAAGCCGAACGCCGCGAGCGCGAGAGAGACGACGGCCAACCGGTTCGTCGTCTCGTAAGGGGCGGGGGGCGCGGCGGTGACGGTCACGCGTTACAGGGTACCGATCCGGAGGTCGCCGGTTCGGAAGGAACCGCAACCGGATCGGTCCGGCGGACCGTCACCGCTCGGCCGTCAGTTCTTCTCGGCAGAATCCTCGGCGGCCGGCGCGTCGGACGCGGCCGGCGCGGTCTCACCCTCGACGGGATCGCTCACCTCGGCCTCGCTGATCGCGGCGTCGAGCACGGCGGCGTCGACGACAGCGGCGTCCGCGGCCGCCTCGTCCGGCGCGGCGACGACGGCCGGCTCGTCGGCCACGACCTCCTCGACCACCGGCTCCTCGACCACGGCCTTCTCTTCACCCGCGACGGAGTGGAGGTTCCGCGTGCTCGGGACGTCCGAGACGCGCGGCGGCTCGGCGGCGACGGGCGGGTGCCCCGGCTGCATCTTGCGGAAGACCGCGAACCCGGCCGCGGCGAGGCCGGCCAGCAACGCGCCCGCGGCGGCGAAGCGCAGCGCACGCCGGCTGCGGCAGCGTCCGCCCTGCGAGTCGTCCTTCGCGGACCCGATCGGCAGGACGGAGCCCAACGTTCCGGCGAGCTCGGGCCGCGAGAGCAGCTCGGCGGCCCGGCGCTGCGCAGCCTTCTCGGCGCGGACGGCCTTGCGCGCCTCTGCACGGAGGGCGCGCGCGGCGTCACGAGCCGTCTTGGCGACGGACCACTCCCCTCGCGCACGTTCCTCGGCGGCGTGGACGGCCGTCTGCGCGGTCTCGCGCGCCTTGTGGGCGACGACGCGCGCCTCGGCGGCCGCCTCCTTGGTCACGCTTCTGGCGCGTTTGACTGCCTCGCGCGCCTCATGCGCAGCCTCCTGGGCCCGCGCGCGGGCGTCCGTCACGGTCTGGGCGGTATCGGCACTCATCGTTCCAGCGTGCCACAGCAGTCACCCGGATCCGAGGTCTTCGCCGCAGCGATCTCGGGGCTGGCACGATGGAGCCCGTGACTTCTCCGATCAGCACTGCGAAAGCAACCCTGCACACCAACCGCGGTGACATCGTCATCGACCTCTTCGGCAACCACGCACCGAAGACCGTCGCCAACTTCGTCGGCCTCGCGACCGGCGACGGCGCCTACTCCGCCCCGAACGCGAAGGGCGATGCCAGCGGCCCGTTCTATGACGGCAGCGTCTTCCACCGCGTCATCGACGGCTTCATGATCCAGGGCGGCGACCCGACCGGCACCGGTCGCGGCGGCCCGGGCTACCAGTTCGACGACGAGCCGCACCCCGAGCTCGGCTACAACCGGCCTTACCTGCTGGGCATGGCGAACGCCGGGAAGATCGCCGGCCGCGGCACCAACGGCTCGCAGTTCTTCATCACCGTGACGCCGACGCCGCACCTCAACGGCAAGCACACGATCTTCGGCGAGGTCGTCGATCCGGCGTCGCGGCAGGTCGTCGACGCGATCGCGACCACGCGCACGGGTCGCGCCGACCGGCCGGTCGACGACGTCGTCATCGAGCGCGTCACCGTCTCCTGACGACATGATCCGGGGCCGCGTCATATCGAGCGCGTTCGAGCGCCGTCGCGACGATTATCGTCGCGACGGCGCTGTGAGGCAGCCGATATGACGCCGCCTCACCTGCGCGCCTGCTACCGACACCCCGATCGCGGCACGGGGCTGTCCTGCGTGCGCTGCGAACGCCCGGCCTGCCCGGAATGCCTTGTACCGGCGGCGGTCGGGATGCAATGCCGTGACTGCGCGGCGCCCGCGCCGGGCTCCCGCACCGTCCGACGCGCCCCGGACCGCCGCGCGTCGGGACCGATCGTCACCTACGGTCTGCTCGCCGTGAACGTCGTCGTCTTTCTCGCGACGGCGATCCAGGCCGGCAGTCTCATGGACAACCGCACGTCGCAGCTGTTCCTGGACGGCGTGCTCTGGCCGCCGCTCGTCGCCGACGAGCCGTGGCGGATCGTCACAGCGGGCTTCCTCCACTACGGCCTGATCCACCTGGCCGTCAACATGTTGACGCTGTACATCCTCGGCCGCGATCTCGAATCCGCGACCGGCCCCGGCTGGTTCGCCGGCATCTACGGCGTCGCGCTGCTCGGCGGCAGCGCCGGGCCGGTCCTCTTCGGCGGGCCGCTCGACGCCACCGCCGGCGCGAGCGGTGCACTGTACGGCCTGATGGGCGCGATCGGCGTGCTCATGATCAAGTTGAAACTGCCGATCGGGCAGCTCCTCGGCGTCCTCGCGATCAACGCCGTCATCACGTTGACCATCCCCAACGTCTCCCTGTGGGGACACCTCGGCGGGCTCGTCTTCGGCGCGGCCGCCGTCGGCCCGGTCTACTGGCAGCGGTACGTCCGGTCCGGCCCGGTCGGTGTGCGCCGAACGCTCATCACCGCTTCGGGGCTCGTCGCGCTCGGCGCCCTGGCCGTCGCCCTCTGCCTCATCGGCACACCGACGTTCGCGGTGTAACGACTCCGAGTTCACCGCGGAGACGGCGCGACGAGCGGCGTCTGACACGATGGACCGATGTCGCCCGCGACTTCGCAGCCCACCGATCCTCGCCTCGTCGCCGCTCTGCGTGCGCGCCTCGCGACGGCCGATGCGGAGTACGCCACGCACTATCCCGGGCGACGCCTCGACCCGCAGCCTGTGCACACCGTCTACATCAGCGGCGCCGATACGCGACCCGGTGTCGTCGAGCGGTGGGGCGCGGACGCCGTCGCGCTCGCCGAGCGGCACCGGGACACGCTCGTCGAGCTCGACGTCGAGGGCGTTCTCGACCGCACGCTGACGCGGCTGGCGACGTCCCCGATCGCCGACCTGCGGGCCGACTTCGAGGACGGTTACGGCACCCGCCCCGACGCCGTCGAGGACGCGGACGCCCGCGCCGCCGGGGCGACGTTCGCGCAGCTCGCCGCCGATCCGGACGGGCCCGCGCACGTCGGCATCCGATTCAAGGGGTTGACGGCCGACCTCCTCGACCGCAGCCTGCGCACCCTCGAACTCGTCCTCGACGGGGCCGGCGGCGTGCCGCGAGGTTTCGTCGTCACCATCCCCAAGTTCCGGGCCCTCGAGCAGGTCGACGTCGCCGTCGAGCTCTTCGACGCCGTCGAGCGGGCTCACGGACTCCCCGCCGGCGCACTGCGTTTCGAGCTGCAGATCGAGACGCCGCAGGCCGTCCTCGGCGCCGACGGGACGGCGACGGTGGCGCGCGCCGTGCACGCGTCGGCCGGCCGTTGCACCGGTCTGCACTACGGCACCTACGACTACAGCGCCGCCTGCGGCATCACCGCGGCGCAGCAGAGCCTGGAACATCCCGTCGCCGACCACGCGAAGGCCGTCATGCTGCTGGCCGCCGCCCAGACCGGCGTGTGGGTCAGCGACGGATCGACGCAGGTCACCCCCACCGGCGACGCGGCGCAGCAGCAGGCCGCGGTCCGGCGGCACCACCGGCTGGTCACCCGTTCGCTGGAGCGCGGCGTCTGGCAGGGCTGGGACATGCATCCGGGCCACCTCGTCACCCGCTGGCTCGCGACGTTCGCCTTCCACCGGCAGACGTTGACGGCCGCGGCGCCGCGCATCCAGTCGTATCTCGATCGCCGCGGCGGCGATGTGATGGACGAGCCCGCGACGGCCGAGGCGCTGGCCGCCGGCATGCTGCGCGGGCTCGACGCGGGTGCGTTCGACGACGCCGACGTGCAGGCCGCGGCGCCGTCGTGCGATCGCGCCGTGCTCGATGCGCTCGTCCGCCGCAGGGACGTGGCCGTCGCGAACCCCTGACCGCCCCAGCACGAGAACAACGCCGCGACACCCAAGCCGCGTCGGCCCAGCCCGGCCTGCCGTATCGACCCGAGGAAAGACACACCCGATGACCAGCTCCACCGAACCGGACTTCACCCGACTGCCCGACCTCGCCTCCCGCTCCGTCGGCGGTTCCGTCATCTGGGCGAGCGACGAGTCCTTCGCCGAGAAGGAGAACCTCGTGGGCGCCCACGAGCCGGAGCACCGGGCGCACACCTTCGGGCACAAGGGGCAGGTGTACGACGGTTGGGAGACGCGCCGGCACCGCCCGCTCGGCGGCCGTGACGACGCCGTCATCCGGCTCGGGGCGCCGGGGATCGTGTCGGGGGTCGTCGTCGACACCACCTGGTTCAAGGGCAACTATCCGCCGGAGATCGGCGTCGACGCGGCCGTCGTGGACGGCTACCCGCCGGCCGAGGAGGTCGTGGCGAACGCCGACTGGCAGCCCCTCGTGCCCCGCTCCGCCGCCCGCGGCGACTCGCGGAACCTCTACGCCGTCGACTCGGACCGGCGCTGGACGCACGTGCGGGTCACGATGTTCCCGGACGGCGGCATCTCACGGCTGCGCGTCCACGGCCGCGGCCGTCCGGATCCCGTGCTGCTCGGCGCGGGACCGATCGACCTGGTCTCCGTCGAGAACGGCGCGACGGTGCTGGCCTGCTCGAACGACTTCTACAACACGCCGCACCACCTGCTCCTGCCCGGTCCCGCCCGCAGCATGGGCGAGGGCTGGGAGACCTCCCGCCGACGCGACGACGGCAACGACTGGGTGCACATCGCGCTCGCCGCTGAGGGCACGCCGCGGCTCGTCGAGATCGACACCTCCTATTACCTCGGCAACGCACCCGGCAGCGCACGCCTGACGGGCCGGACCGCCGACGGCACGTGGGTCGACCTCCTGCCGCCGACGCTGCTGCAGCCGGACATGCGTCATCGCCTGCTGCTCCTGCCCGACGTCCCGCCCGTCACCGAGGTGCGGCTCGACATCCACCCCGACGGCGGCCTGTCCCGGCTGCGTCTCTACGGCGAGCCGACGGCCGCCGGACGTCTCGAGCTCGAGGCGGCCGCCGCGACCGTCTGACGATCACTGAAGAACGGCCCGGATATATCTCGATATATCCGGGCCGTTCTGCGTCGTGAATACATCCGAAACAGAATCGTCATGGGCCGTCCTTAACGTCTCGGGTGACAAACCCCCCGGCGGACGAGGAGGCTCTCATTCCGACCATGTATCCGCGCGGCGTCGCGGCGTTCAACGCCCTGCCCCGGGACGCCGCCGTCGCCGCCCTGCGTGACTGCTGCACGTCGACGGCCTGGGCCGTCCGGATCGCGGACGCCCGGCCGTTCCCGGACGTCGCCGCCCTGCTGCAGAGTGCCGAGTCCGCTCTCGCTGCGTCGACCGAGACCGACATCGACGACGCCCTCGCGGGCCACCCCCGCATCGGCGAGCGCTCGGCACACGCCTCGTCGCAGCGCGAACAGTCCGGCGTCACCGGGGCCGACGCGTCCGTACTCCACGAGCTGGTCCGCGCGAACGCCGAGTACGAGGAGCGTTTCGGGCACGTCTACCTCGTCTTCGCCGACGGCCGGCCCGCCGCCGAACTCCTGGCCGTCCTGCGTGAACGGATGGCCAACGATCCCGCCACCGAGAGAAGGGTGCTGCGCGTGGAACTCGCGAAGATCAATCGGGTCCGGTTGCGCCGGATGCTCGCGCCGGACGAGGCGCCGACGCCGGGGCCGGCACACGACGTCGAGGCGGCGCGATGAGCACGCTGAGCAGTCACGTTCTCGACGCCGTGGCCGGCAGACCCGCCGCCGGCGTCCCGCTCACCCTGTTCGACGCCGCGGGCACCGAGGTGGCCGCGGGCGTCACGAACGAGGACGGACGCGTCGCCGGGCTCGGCGGCGAGCTGACGGCCGGGCGGTATCGCCTCGTCTTCGACACCGAGACGTGGTTCGCGGCGGCCGGAATCACAGGCTATTACCCGGAGATCTCCATCAGCTTCATCGTCGGCGACGACGACGGACACCATCACGTGCCGATCCTGCTGGCCCCGTACTCCTACACGACGTATCGCGGCAGCTGACCCGCCCCTCTTTCTCGAATCGTCTTTCCATCGGCCGAATCAAAGGCGTCCGGGGCCGACCCGTATCCACTCGCAGGTATTCAACAGCTCGACAAAAGGAGAATGAAATGGCCGACGGAGACATCGTCCTCGGACCCAATCAGTACGGCAAGGCCGAATGCCGAGTCGTGCGCATCGTACGAGACACGCCGGTGCACGAGATCATCGATCTCAATGTCACCTCTCAATTGCGGGCGACTTCACGGCGGCGCACATCGACGGCGACAACAGCCTGGTCGTCGCCACCGATACTCAGAAGAACACCGCCTACGCCTATGCCAAGGAGTTCGGCATCCCCTCGCCCGAGGAGTACCTCATCGCCCTCGGCAGGCATTTCGTGGACGACTTCGAATGGATCGAGGGCGGACGCTGGGAGTCGGAGCTCTACGCGTGGGAGCGCATCGGCGTCGACGGCAGGCCGCACGACCACTCGTTCGTTCGCAAAGGCCAGGAGGTGCGCACCACGGTCGTGCAGATCGCGGACGGGCAGACGTACGTCCTCGCCGGCCTCAAGGACGCGATCGTGCTCAAGTCGACGGGCTCGGAGTTCCACGGATTCCCCCGCGACAAGTACACGACGCTCGTCGAGACGGACGATCGGATCATGGCGACGTCCATGACGTCGTGGTGGCGCTACACCTCGACGGACGTCGATTTCAACGCGGTCTACGAATCGGTGAAGTCGATCCTCTTCGCGACGTTCGCCGTCACCCATTCGCTCGCCCTGCAGCAGACGCTCTATGCGATGGGCAAGGCCGTCCTCGAGGCCCATCCCGAGATCGCGGAGATCAAGTTCTCCTGCCCGAACAAGCATCATTTCGTCGTCGATTTCGAACCGTTCGGCCTCCAGAACGACAACGAGGTCTTCTTCGCCGCCGACCGACCCTACGGCCTCATTCAGGCCACCATCGTGCGCGAAGGCGAACCGGAGGCCCCCGCGGCCTGGTACACGGTTCCGTCGTTCGCATAGGCAATGAGGAGATGAGACCGTGAGCACCGCGACTAAGACCCGGCGTCCGGAAGACGCCATGATGGGGATCGGCGGCCTTTTCGGCTACGGCCTCCAGCATATTCTCACCATGTTCGGCGGCGTCATCGCCGTCCCGCTCATCATCGGCGGTGCGGCCGGATTGTCGACGCAGGAGAAGGCGCTCCTGGTCTCGTGCGCACTGTTCGTCAGTGGCGCGGCGACGTTGCTGCAGACCCTCGCCGTACCGTGGATCGGCGCGCAGTTGCCGCTGGTCCAGGGCATCTCGTTCGCCTCGGTCTCGACGATGCTCACCATCATCGAGAAGGCGAACGGCGGGGCCGAGGGCCTGCGCACCGTGTTCGGGGCCGTCATCGGCGCGTCGATCGTGGGATTCCTCATCTCACCGTTCTTCGCCAAGGTCATCAGATTCTTCCCGGCGGTGGTCACCGGCTCGATCATCACCGTCATCGGCCTGTCTCTGATGCCGGTCGCGGCGGGCTGGATCACCGGACAGGCGAAGATCAACGGGAATCCGAACCCCGCCTATCTGTCGGCGTCGAACATCTATCTCGCGGGATTCACCCTGTTGGCCGTCCTGGTCATGACGAAGACGCCGATGCTGTCGCGGCTCGCCGTCCTGCTCGGACTCGTCGTCGGCACGGTCGGGGCGATCGTCACCGGAAAGGTGTCGTTCACCGCACTCGGCTCGGCCGCCCCGGTGGCCTTTCCCAAGCCCTTCTCCTTCGGTATGCCGATCTTCGAGATCGGCGCCATCGTGTCGATGACGATCGTCATCATCGTCATCATGGTCGAGACGACGGCCGACATCCTCGCCGTCGGCGAGGTCGTGGGTACGAAGGTCGATTCCCGACGCGTCGGCGACGGCATCCGGGCCGACATGCTCTCCTCGGCGATCTCCCCGGTGTTCAATTCGTTCCCGGCATCGGCGTTCGCCCAGAACGTCGGTCTCGTGGCGCTGACCGGCGTCAAGAGCCGGTTCGTCGTCGCAGCAGGCGGCGTCGTGCTCGCCCTTCTCGGCCTCTCCCCGCTGCTCGCCGCCGTCGTCGGCGTTATTCCGCAGGCGGTGCTCGGCGGCGCGGGAATCGTTCTGTTCGGCACCGTCGCGGCCAGCGGAATCCGCACGCTGAGCAAGGTCGAGTACGACAACAACAACAACATGGTGATCGTCGCGGCGTCCGTCGCGTTCGGCCTCATCCCCACCGTGTCGCCGGATTTCTGGCACAACTTCCCGGATTGGTTCGCCACCGTCTTCCATTCCGGAATCAGCGCGGCCGCCGTCATCGCGGTGGTGCTCAACATCTTCTTCAACGTCATCCTGCCCGGGACCCCGGAGGACCCGACGGACGTCGCCGCCGGCCCGGCGGTGATGGTCCGGGAAGACGAGATCGAGCACCTCAGCGACGGCGGCACGTTCCACGGCGGCGAACCGGTGAACTGACGTCGACGAATCGCCACAGCGGTGTATGAGCGCCATATCCCTGGATATGGCGCTCATACACGGCTATGGCAGACGCGCGAGAGGCAGCAGGATGGGGACCATGACCGAGCTGGAACAGCAGATCCTCACCCTCGAGAACCGCTGGTGGAAGACCGCGGCGGCCAAAGACGAGGCGATCCGCGCGCTCGGGTTGACCCCCGTCCGCTACTACCAGCTCCTCGCCGGGATGCTCGACCGCCAGGACGTCCTCGCGACCGATCCTATGCTCGTCAACCGATTGCGACGCATCCGGGATACGCGATCCGAGGCCCGGCGCAGACGCGGTCTGTCATGACGACGTCGACGCCCGACCGCGCCGGGCCCGCGGCGACTCCCCGAACGCCTGCGAGAAGGCCCTGCTGAACGCGGCTTCCGACTCGTAGCCGATGTCGGCCGCGATGCGTCCGAGCGGACGATCGCCGGCCAGGACGAGCTGCTCGGCGTACGCGAGCCGGCGCTGCGACGCGTAGCGGCCCGGTGACATGCCGGTCAGCCGTGTGAACCGTTCGGCGAACGCCGATCGCGAGAGCTGCGCCCGCCGCGCGAGTTCCGGCACGCTCCAGGGGTGGCCGGGATCCCGGTGGATCGCGGTGAGCGCCCGCGCGATGTGCGGATCCAGGGTCGCCGTCAGCAAACCCTGCGGCGTCGCCGGCTCCTGCGCGGCCCAGACGCGCAACGTCCGCACGAACAACAGGTCGAGCAGCCGCGAGACCATGACCCGGCCGCCCGGATTCGGCGCGACGAGCTCGCTGACGATGAGCGACCTCGCCACGTCGAGCCACGGATGAGTCAGCTCGCCGGCGTCGATGACGATCGCATCGGGCAGGACGCGCAGCATCGGACCGGCGATCTGCTCCTCGACCTGGAAGGTTCCGGCGATCCACACCGTCTCGCCCGTGGTGCGCAGCGTGTGTTCGAGGCCGCGCGGCAGGAGTGCGAGGCCGCCGCCTGCGACGAGGACGTCCCGGTTCGGGAGCGTGATCCGCAGGCCGCCACGTTCGACCAGATAGACCACCCGCCGGGCGCAGGTCTCGACGTATCGGGCGGCGTCCGCCACCGCGATCCGGCTGACGTCGCGGCCCTCGAGATGGATCGCCTGCAGCACGTCGGACAGCGCGTCGGCCTCGTCCGAGAGCAGCAGGACCGTGCTCGCGTCGGCTGCCGGCATCCGTCCTCCATCGTGTTCGAGACGGGTCGGCGTCATCCGACCGGTGCGGCGGGATACGTATCCGGTGATCCCAGGTCGATCCGGCAAGAACGGCGGCGGAACTGCAAACCGAATGGTGCCGGTCTCGCCTTAGGTTTGGCGATGAACATCGTCGTCCGCGGTCACGGGTCTCGCAACGCGAGACCGCGCGGACCTGCCGAAAGGACCATCGATGAGCGAGGCGGCCGCATCCACATTGGCGGGATGGGAACGTGAGGAGATCGAACGGGCCAACGACACCGGCAAGACGCCGGTCGTCTTCGTCCACGGGTTGTGGCTGCTCTCCAGCAGTTGGCGGCCGTGGCGAGACCTCTTCGAGGAGCACGGCTTCGCCACCCTCGCACCGGGGTGGCCGGACGATCCCGCCACCGTCGCCGAGGCCCGCGAGCACCCCGAGGTCTTCGCCCGCAAGATGGTGCAGCAGGTCACCGACCACTACCTCGACGCCATCCGCGTACTGAATCGCACGCCGGCCGTCGTCGGCCATTCGTTCGGCGGGCTGATCGCGCAGAAGATCGCCGGCGAGGGAGTCGCGGCAGCCACCGTCGCGATCGACAACGCCCCCTTCAAGGGAGTACTGCCGCTGCCGGTCTCCTCGCTGAGATCCGCCGCGCCGGTGCTCGCGAATCCCGCCAACGCCGGCCGCGGCGTCTCGCTCACCTGGGAGCAGTTCCGGTACGGCTGGGTCAACAACCTCGACGAAGAGGAAGGCCGCCGCCTCTACGAGACGTTCCACGTGCCGGCCGCCGGCGTCCCGCTCTTTCAGGCGGCGTTCGCCAACGTCAATCCGTTCGGCGGCGAGACGCGCGTGGACTCGAAGAACCCCGCCCGCGGACCGCTGCTCATCATCGGCGGCGAGAAGGACCACACGGTGCCGCCGGCGATCACCAACGCGAGCCACAAGATCCAGTCGAAGAACCCCGGCGTCACCGAGCTGGTGACGATCCCCGGCCGCGGCCATTCGCTGACCATCGACTCCGGCTGGCGCACCGTCGCCGACGAAGCCCTCGCCTTCATCGAGAGGTTCGTCCGGTAGCGCGGCCGAGCCGTCGCCGGGTCGCCGCAAACAGCTCCCCAGATGTCCGTCTGAGCGGGCCGCCGAGGAGATTATCGTCATGGCGGGTCGCTCAGCCGGACATCCTGGGAGGCAGGCCCGACCGATGCCATGGTGATGTGATGAGAACGTTCGTCAAATCCGGTCCCGACCCGCTCGGTGAGGCCGCCGGACTCCGCTGGCTCGCCGAGGCCGAGCCGGCCGGCGGCGCCCGGGTGGCCCGCGTCGTCGGCGTCGACGCGCGGCGGCTCGAGATCGAGTACGTCGACGAGGCCGCGCCCAGCCGCGCCCGGGCTCGCGCCTTCGGCCGCGCACTCGCCCATACGCACGCCGCCGGGGCACCGTGGTGGGGTTGTCCGCCCGACGGCTGGCCAGGGCCGGCCTGGGTCGGCAACTCGCGCACCCCGCTAGTCCTCGACGAGCAACAGGCCGCCGGCACGTGGGGCGCGTTCTGTGCCGAGCATCGCATCGAGTCGTTCGCCCGACGGCTCCGCGACGACGGCGTCGTCGACGCGGCCGGCGGCGGCGTCTTCGCCCGGCTCGCGGACGCGCTCGTCGCCGGCGACCTCGACGCTCCGCAACCGCGACTCGTCCGCGACGCTGGCCACGAGGTGGCGCGCGTCCACGGCGACATGTGGGCGGGCAACGTGCTCTACGACGTGACGGGCGCGACGCTCATCGATCCGATGGCCCACGGCGGCCACGCCGAGACCGACCTGGCGACGCTGTCGGTGTTCGGCTTCCCGCACCTCGACGACGTCTACACCGGCTACGACGCGGAGTCCCCGCTGGCGGACGGCTGGCGCGAGCGCGTCGAGCTCCACCAGCTCGGCATCGTCATCATGCACGCCCACCTGTTCCGCGGCGGCTACGTCGGGGCGGCGTTGCGGCTGGCCAGGGCCTATCTCTGACGCCAGCGTCCCCAAAAACTGTAAAAACCCGAGGGTCCGGCCGCTATATGGGGCTGGACCCTCGGATTTTTACAGTTTTTGGGAGAAGAACTGGTCCGGCACGGCGATGTCCACGACACCGAGAGCGGAGAATCGGACGAACGGGCTGGCCGCTCCGGACACCCCCGCATCCGCGAGGAATGAGCGGCTTCCACCACCCGATACGTGGCTACGACCCACCTCCGTGTTGCGAAGCGACGCCACATTTTAGCGCAAGCACCAAGCTCGCACAGGGCAACCAAACGCCACCACATCGCGCGCGGAGCGGTGCACGCCGAGTGTTGTTTTCTCTATACGTGGCTAGTTGATGATCTACTAGCCACATGGTCTTCCCCACCCCTCCCCCCCGGATACACCGACTGGACATCGGGCCCGTTTTCGCGCGCGCCATCGATGTGGACCGAGGCCGCGGTCATCGGTTTGTCATGTCACTGCTGGCAGACGACCTGGCCACCACCACGCCACGAGGGAGCACGTCGACCATGTGGCGGGTCGAGCCCGGCAGCAGCGAGCTGATCATCAGCACCCGGGCCGAGATCACCGACCCCCGCGTCCACACCGTCACCGACCTCCCGCGGCTGACCGACGGCGACCGCGTGAACATCGCGGTCGACCTGGAGGCTGTGCACCGCCGCGCGGTGCACATCGATCCCGAGGTCTACGCAGAGATCCGCGCCGCGGGAATCCCGACGCGCGTACCTCGCAGCGCAGTGCCCCGTGAGGAGGCAGCCATGTGGGCCGAGAGGTCCCTCGCCACCCGAGGTTTCCGGGTCGAGGTCCTCGATCGCCTGGAGCTCCCGTCCCGGTCGTGGCGCCCGCAGCGCCGCGGCGGGGCGCTCAACGTTGCACGCCTACGCGCCTCCGTCACCGTGGTCGACGCCGCAGCGGCTGCCGACGCCTTGGCCCGCGGCGTCGGTCGCGGGCTGAGCTTCGGTTGCGGGCTGATTCGCGTCGGCGCCTGACCCTGTCCCTCTACCTGAAAGCACCCACCATGACCCTGCGTACCCCCGCCGACTTCGACGACCTCAGCTCCATCGGCGTCACCACCGAACTCATCCCCGCCGCCGGACACGGCGCGCCTGTCGCGCCACCGACCTTCGGCGGACCGACACCTGACGCGAGGTTCAGCGAGAAGATCGCCTTCAGCGAGAACATGACGATTCCCGAATACACGCACACCGGGTGGTCCAACGTGGCCCGGAACGCCGAGACCGGGGAGCCGCGCCGCGGCGCGGCAGTACTGATGAACTCGATCGGCGCCGAGTCGGCCGCGTTCGAGCAGGCCCTCAAGGACCTGGAGCTCGATGGCACGTTCCGATGGGGCGGCATCGTCGTCGAGCCGTGGGACGCGGCCCGTGTCGACGAGTACGTCGATGGCCTGGACCTGTCCAAGATCCCCGATTCTGACACCATGCGCGAGGCCCTGCGGTCTGTGCTGCTCAGCGTGTCCGTCGACTCCTGGACCGCGAGCCACCGGCACTGCGATGCGGCGATCCGCTATGCCGAAGACCCGTCCACCGGGAAGCAGGTCTGGGAGGGCGGCGATCTCAAGCGCCGGATCGTCGGCGCCGACGCCACCCGGGACGCCGACTGGCTGATGCGCAACGTGGCCAACGCGCTGA
Organism: Mycobacteriaceae bacterium; assembly: GCA_044222225.1. Lineage (GTDB taxonomy): Bacteria > Actinomycetota > Actinomycetes > Mycobacteriales > Mycobacteriaceae > JBGANR01. The sequence continues at coordinate 104,432 of JBGANR010000014.1, read as the reverse complement.
TGAGCGGCTACTGGCTGTCCACCCCGACCAGCCCGCTTCGGCCGAAGTGGGCGCGCGCGCTGACCAGCGAGGTCATCGGTTACGACGCGCATCTGGTGCGCACCGGCTACGTCAAGGGGTCGGCGATCGGCGACACCCCCCGGGAGACCTTCGTCGACCTCGACGGACTCGGCCGACTCATCGTGGACCCCACGAAAAACAAGGTGCCGGACGGCCATCGTCCCAGCGTCTTCGGATTCGGGCAGGTGCCGATCAACGGCGGTCCCGACGCCTCAGCGGTGGCGTGTGGACTCATCCTGCGGCGCACCGGCCTGTCGCTGAACCACCTCCGCGGCCTCCGCAGCGGCAGTGGCGAGAAGGCCCGTCGGGCGATCATCCGCGGCGTGGCGGCGATGGGCGTCTACGCGACCGCCGCGGTGTCGGCCGAGGGCGTCTTCCTCCGCTCCGGCGCCGATCTGAGTCTGTCCCCGGAACATCCGCCGCTGTGGACGCTGCGCACCCGGACCGGCGACGCCGTGCGGCAGGACATGGATGTGGCCACCGCCCGCGGTCTGCTCGATCAAGCGTTCTCGGACCTCGACGATCTCGGTCTCGGGCAGGCCGAGCCGATCCGGTTGACCTTGTCGGAGGCCATGGTCGACATGATCGCGTCGCGGGTGCGGTCGACCAACAAGCCGGAGGAGAAATAGCCGTGTCCGTCCTGATCACGGTGCACCTGCACGGACGCACCTTCCGTGGCCGCGCCGGGGACGCCTCCCGCACGGCATGGCCGCCGTCCCCCGCTCGCCTGATCGGCGCCCTGCTGCGCGGCGCCCACGCGCTCGACGGCGCGGATCCGCACCGGCCCTCCGGAGCCTGCGCCCAGGCACGGGCCGCGATCAGGAGCCTGACGTCCGCACCGGCGCCGAAGATCTATACGCCCGAAGCGCCGCGCGAACTCGCCAGAAACCGGACCTGGTATGCCCGGCGAAACGCCCCCGAGACCCTGAGAGTCTCCGCCAAGGAGATGGAGCGGTACGTCGACCTGAAGTGTGCGTTCGATGTGCGCACGATGGAGGCCAAGCCCTTCACCGTCTCGCTTCTCCCGGACGGAGACCTGTTGTTCTACCTGGTCGATACCGATCTGCCGGACTCGGCCGTCGCCGCTCTCGACGCGGCGGCGCAACAGGTGCCGTTCTTCGGCGCCTCCAGCGACCATGCCACGATCAGCGTGCGCGCCGCAGACACCGGCCCTGACGACAGAAGGCTGACGATCTGGGTCTCGGACGACACCCGCCGCGGCGCGACCGTCCGCGGCTGGACCGAGAACACCGTGGACTGGTTCGACGCCCGTCACCTGCTGGCCGTCGAGGAGTCGGGGGCGTCGACGATGCTGCACGGCGACTGGCGCGTTCCGGAGATCGGCTACCGCAAGACCACCGTCGCACACCAGCATGCCGGCGCGGAGCCGAGCGGGAGCGAGGACGCGCTGCTGGTGATCCCTCTGCCCAGGGCGGGGACCTTCCACCGCTTCCGTGAGCTGGTCAACTCCTTCCCGGAATCGCTGCGCACCCGCGCTTTCCCCGCGGTGGACCTGTCTCGCGCCGGTGTGGTCCGGGGCATCGGCATCCCGGAAGCGACCACCGCGGACCGGGATGCGGCCTTCGCCGCGCTGCCGGACGAGGTCCTCGATTTCGAGCCGGTCGCCGGCCTGCGCTCCTGGGCGGCACAGACCTGGCAAGGACCCGCACCGCTGTGGGTGTCCGCCACCCCCGCAGCCGCCCACCGGGATCCCCGTATCGCACGAGCTCAGCTGACTCACGCCCTGGCGACTCGCGGTCTGACTCTGACCGCAATGGTGCGTAATCCGACGCTGCGCTTCCAGACCAGGGCCCTACCGGCAGAATCCCGGTTCGGTCTGTGGTTCGTCACCGCCGAGCCGGCGAACCTCGACACGGTCGGCCGTCTGTCGTCACCGGTGGGCCCGATCGTCATCGGCGACGAGAAGGACAAGGGATGCGGCGTGATGCTGCCGCGCCCGAGGAGGCGAGCGTGAACCGGATGGCGGACTATTTCCCCGATTTTGCCGAGTTCTTCAGGGCAGTCACGGTGGAAGACAACGGGTCGGGGTTCGATCCATTGCCGTGGCAGGCCGCCGCCGTCGAACGGTACGTGGCCGACGGGCGGCTGCCGGACGCGATCACCGTACCGACGGGTTTGGGCAAAACGTCGGTGATGCTGGTCCACCTGTATGCGTTGGCGCTCGACGTGCACCGGCACGGACCCGCGGGTCGCACGGTTCCCCTACGCTGCTTCCATCTCGTCGAGCGGCGCGTGGTCGTCGACGAGGCCGCGCGGACCGCGGAACGCGCCGCCGACGCGGTGGAGCAGGCTCAGCGCGGCGACACCCTGTGGCCGGTGCGTGAAGCGTTGGCACAGCTCATCCCTCCGCCGATGCGGGGCTTCGAGCTGATCGTCGCGACCGAGTCGCTGCACGGCCGCCGCCCCCGCCGGGCCGACCCACGCGCCTGGTTGAGGCCGGTGGGTGCCTTGCTGGTGACGGCCACCGTGACCCAGGTCGTCTCCCGGGCCCTTTTCCACGGCGTGGGGGTGTCCTGGCGTATGGCGCCGATGCACGCCGCGATAACCGGGATGGACCGGCTGGTGCTGGTGGACGAACCGCATCTGTCGGTGCCCGGTGTGACGGCACTGCGGGAGTCGGAGGCCGTGCAACGCGCGGCACCGGTGTCGTTGGGGGTCCGTGCGGGCCAGACCGTCACCCTCGGCGCCACGATTCCCGAGGAGCTGCTGGCCGCCGGCGACCGGCTCGACATCGACGCCGCGGATCGTGCGCACCCGGTGGCGTCCCGGCTGCTCCACGCCCCGCGGACCCTCCGGTTCCACACGGTCACTCCGGCGACCGGCGCAGCCGCGCACACCGCGGTGGAGAAGGCGATGGCCCGCGGCGCCGCCGAAGCGTACCGGGCCGACCGCGTCCGAGGAGATGACGCGGAGGCAGGTGACGCCGGGGTTCTGGTGTTCTGCAACACCGTGGCCGCCACCCGCCGCGTCGCCGATCTGCTGGACAAGGCCAGGACTCCCGTGCGGGTGGTGCACGGGCGCTTCCGCGAAGGTGACAGCTGGCAGGTACGGATCGACCGCGACGCCGTCACGGTCGCCACCCAGACGCTGGAGGTGGGCGCGGATCTGGACGGCGTCCACGTGATCACCCAGTGCCCCTCGCTCGCTGCGCTGGTGCAACGGGCCGGACGCTGCAACCGCCGCGGACGTCTCGCCACGGCCTTCGTCGACGTGTACGCCGCAGGTGCGGTGGACCCGGGCACCGCGGCCGTCTACGGCGAACACGCGGGCCGCCTGCGCGACACGCTCGCGCAGCTCGTTCCGGAGAACGGGCTGGACATGTCCCCCACCGGGCTGGAGATGCTGGTCCCAGCCCTGAAAGCGGCCGCCGACGGCCCGCTGGACCCGCCCCCGCCGCGCACCGCCGTCCTATCGACCCAGGTCGCCGAGTACGCCGCCTACACCAGCGAGCGATACACCTTTCCCACGGCGGCGTTCCTCTACGGACCGGACACTCCCCGGGAGGACGACGTGCGGGTCGCCTGGCGCGCCGAAGGACTCGACCTGCTCAACGACATCCCGGTGATGAAAGACGAGACCGTCGCCGTACCACTGGAGGGCCTACGAGACATCCTGCGCCGAGCCGATGGGATGAAGGTTCAGGACCGCGGCGACGGCGACACTGAGGCGACCACCGTCGCCGTGAACAGGACGGGCCGTCGCGTTTCTCAGGACATCCTGGCGAAGGTGCGGGTGATGGGCGCCGACAACTGCTGGAAGACTCCTGCCGACCTCACGGACATCACTCCCGGCATCGCCGTGGTTCTCGCCGCCGACCTCGGCGGCTACACCGTCACCGGCGGTGTCGACCCGGCCGACGCCACCGTCGTGCCGGACATCAGCGAACTGGTGGCTCGTCATCGTGGCGACGGCCGCTGGCTGCTCCCGCAGGGAGACCTGGCCCGCGATCTCCTCGACAGCCTCCTCGACGACCCCACAGGACAGCCGGCCCGGCGGATGGCGGCGGACGCCCTCGACATCTCGGCGGGCGACGAGGATCCCGGCCTCGACGTGCTGCTCCTAGCCGGCGACACCCGGGTCGGGATCATCGACCGCACCCGCGCTCCCGCACGGGTGCGCCCCGACAAGGACGACATCGTCACCCTCGACGATCACTCATACCAGGTCGGGACATGGACGGCGGCAGCCGCGTCGGTGCTGCCCCTGCCGTCCGCGATAGCCGACCGTCTCACCGCGGCCGGGCACGCCCATGACGTCGGTAAGGCCGATCGACGCTTTCAGATCCGCTTGGGCAACCTCCGGTTCGCCGGCGGGGGCGCCGCATGGGCCAAGAGCCGCCGCCGCTACACCGCGGCATACGAGGCTCGGCTGCTGGCGCAATCGGGTCTGCCGGCCGAATGGCGCCACGAGGTGCTCTCCGCCGACGGCATCGACGACTGCTTGACCCGGCACATCGTCCTCGCCCACCACGGCCGAGCGCGGCCCCTGGTCTTCCACGAGCGGGAGGTCTGCACCGGGCACGTGGACGTCTTCGACACCCTCACCTCCATGTACGGGCCGTGGGGTCTGGCTCTGTTGGAGACGGTGATGCGCTGGGCGGATCACCGGGCGTCGCGGTATCCCGAGAGCTTCTCGGGCGAGGCACCCGCAATCCCGGTGACGCGGACCGAGAACCTGACGATCACACGGAATCTGACGCGCTTCGACGCCGGCGCGGCAGGATGGATCGTCACCGATCTGCCCGGGGCTTCCTCGTCCCCGCTCGCGGGGACCCTCGGCGCGGTGGGGCTTCTCGCCCTCCTGCGAGACCGGGAGGACGGCGATCCCGACGCGTTACTGCGGTGGAACCCGACGACCGGGGTCCCCCAGATCGCGTCCAGGAAACCGCTCCCCGACCTGCTGAGGATCGTGCGACCGGTGCAGCCATGGCAGAGCATCGACGATCACGTTCGCACCGCTCTCGGAGTGAAGGACGGGATCAGGGTCAAATACCACAAATTTGTCCCGACCACGGAGATCGATAAGAGGATTGCGCTCGCACATCCCGGCTTCTCTCTGCTGATCCACGACACAACCGCGAACTATTTACCCAAATGGGAGATGCGGTCAGTCCCGTATGCCAACAACGGCAAGGGTTTCGCCGCGGCGTTCCTCCCGGCCACCGCCGAGGTGTTTCTCGACCCCACCGCCGGATTCGATAAGAGCGGCGAAGTCAGCGGCGGCGGAGTCGATATCGCTATCGACCGATATGGCAAGGACCCCGTCCGTACCGACATGCTCGCCTGGGCGCTCGACGGTTACCTCGCACTCGGCTGGTCCCCGACTGTCCGCGGCTCTCACACGGCAAGTAATTCCCGGTTGGAGATGGCACGTCCTCCATTCTGGGTGACGCCAAGGCAGTACCGCGCCCTCATGCTATCCGCGACGGCCACCGCGCGCGTGCCTCACGGAGTGTGGCGCCGCGCCAGAGTCGCCGACGGCATCAACGTCTGGCAGCCGACGACCGACGGGAGTGATTCGAACACGACTCGAACTGAATGAAAATCAGCGATGCTCGCCCTGTCGTGCCTGGTCACGAAGTGTGCTCTCCGCGAATGCGGGGGTGGTCCGAACTCCGGCGCCCACGTGTGACCGCACGCCAGGTGCTCTCCGCGAATGCGGGGGTGGTCCGTCGTCCTCGTCGGCGACCTCGGCTACTGGACGGTGCTCTCCGCGAATGCGGGGGTGGTCCGAACTCCGGCGCCCACGTGTGACCGCACGCCAGGTGCTCTCCGCGAATGCGGGGGTGGTCCGAACTCCGGCGCCCACGTGTGACCGCACGCCAGGTGCTCTCCGCGAATGCAGGGGTGGTCCGTCGTCCTCGTCGGCGACCTCGGCTACTGGACGGTGCTCTCCGCGAATGCGGGGGTGGTCCTCCACGCATCAGCCAGTTCGTCAGCGCTCGGTTGTGCTCTCCGCGAATGCGGGGGTGGTCCCTCGTCATCCTTCTGTCGGTCGCCGATGACGCGGTGCTCTCCGCGAATGCGGGGGTGGTCCCTTCCTCACCGCGGCCGCGAACACATCCCACGGGTGCTCTCCGCGAATGCGGGGGTGGTCCCTGGTCGACGTCCGCATCGCCGCCCAGGATGACGTGCTCTCCGCGAATGCGGGGGTGGTCCCGAGAAGAACATCGTGGTCGACGATCCCGGTGGGTGCTCTCCGCGAATGCGGGGGTGGTCCCTTGCGGTCGGGGTGCAGCTTGCCGAGGATCCAGTGCTCTCCGCGAATGCGGGGGTGGTCCCAAGCTCGCCGCCGGCATGATCCGCTTCGGCGCGTGCTCTCCGCGAATGCGGGGGTGGTCCCTGGTGGGCGGCGCGCTGCGCGGCCGCCTACTGGTGCTCTCCACGAATGCGGGGGTGGTCCGATCTGGCCCGCCGTCGAGGGCTACGCCTCTGGGTGCTCTCCGCGAATGCGGGGGTGGTCCGTACTTCCGCGCCACTACCGCGACAACCCCGGCGTGCTCTCCGCGAATGCGGGGGTGGTCCGGCCGCGGATGCGTCCGCGTCACAGACGGCGGCGTGCTCTCCGCGAATGCGGGGGTGGTCCGTACGGCACGGCGGGCACGGTCACCGAAGTCTCGTGCTCTCCGCGAATGCGGGGGTGGTCCGTGCCCGTGCCCGGGCGCGCCGAGCATGTACGGGTGCTCTCCGCGAATGCGGGGGTGGTCCGATCCCGAGAGAGACCGGACGACGCGGCGGCGAGTGCTCTCCGCGAATGCGGGGGTGGTCCCTCATCGGGACAAAGACGATGTCCACCTATCCCGTGCTCTCCGCGAATGCGGGGGGTGGTCCCAGGACGGCCGTCGCGGCGCTCGCGCTCGTGCGGTGCTCTCCGCGAATGCGGGGGTGGTCCCCCGCTCCCATCGATGGCGGCGGGTGAGGAATGGTGCTCTCCGCGAATGCGGGGGTGGTCCCGCCCCGATCCCCGCGGCCGACGTCGCCACGTTGTGCTCTCCGCGAATGCGGGGGTGGTCCCTCGAACTCATACACGTCCTGGACGTGGTGCGCGTGCTCTCCGCGAATGCGGGGGTGGTCCCACGTACGAGCCGCTGTGCACGATGATCCGCAAGTGCTCTCCGCGAATGCGGGGGTGGTCCCCGCAGGCGGATCTTGCGCAGAGCCGGCCAGCTGTGCTCTCCGCGAATGCGGGGGTGGTCCCGCGGCGGCCAGCGCGACCCGGCGCCCCGTCATGTGCTCTCCGCGAATGCGGGGTGGTCCCGCGCGCCGGATCTGGTCGCCCGCTGTAGGCGCGTGCTCTCCGCGAATGCGGGGGTGGTCCCCACTTCTCGGAGAAGCCCTGGATCGGGTCGGGGTGCTCTCCGCGAATGCGGGGGTGGTCCCGTGATGCTGATGGCCGGGCTGGCGGTGAGCGTGTGCTCTCCGCGAATGCGGGGGTGGTCCCCTCGGTCACCATCGACGTCCCGGCCGGCACTTGTGCTCTCCGCGAATGCGGGGGTGGTCCTCCTCGGCTATAACCTGGCATCCCTGGCGAGTAGTGCTCTCCGCGAATGCGGGGGTGGTCCGGCGCAGCTGCGTCTGGACCAGGCCCTGGCCCGGTGCTCTCCGCGAATGCGGGGGTGGTCCGATCACGTCCTCGGTGACGCCGGCGCGTCGTGTGTGCTCTCCGCGAATGCGGGGGTGGTCCCTTCGCCGGCGAGCGTCATGCACGCCCACCTGTTCCGCGGCGGCTACGTCGGGGCGGCGTTACGGCTGGCCCGGGCCTATCTCTGACGCCGGCTCCCGCAACTGCAGAAATCCGGGGGTCCAGCCGCTATACGAGGCTGGACCCCCGAATTTCTGCGGTTTGGGGTGCTCAGACGCCGAGCCCGTGCCGCGCGGCCGTCGCCAGCCAGTCCCGATAGCGCCGCATGCTCCAGCCGCCCTGCAGAACGAGCTGCTGGTGGCTCTCCGGCGACCAGAGGAACGACAGCGCCGCCGCCGCGGCATCGGGATCCGCCGGCGGGGCCGCCACGCCGCGGTCGGTGAGCACGGCGACGACGCGCCGGTAGTCCGCCCGGCGACGGACCAGCAGGTCGGCGAGGGCGCGTCCGACCATCTCGTCGGCGTTGGCGGCGGCGAGGAACTCCGTCCACAACACACTGGTGCGCGCGTTGGCGGCGGCGACATGGTCGACGACGGCCGCGAGCAGCACCCGCGGGTCGGTGATCTCCTCGATCGCCCGGGCGGCGTCACCGTCGGCGATCAACTCGTCGCCCTCCGCGCCGGCGAACGCCTGCTCGAAGGCACCCAGCAGAAGGTCGCGTTTCGGTCCGCCGGCCTTGACGGTCTCCGGTGAGACTCCGGCGCGCGCCGCGATGTCGGCGAGCGAGGTGCCGTGATAGCCGTTCTCGATGAAACAGGCGGCGGCTGCGTCGAGTACCCGCCGGCGGGTGGCCGCCGCCTGCTCGGCCCGAAGCTCGGAGCGGTACCTGCGCACCATCGCCACCCTTCTCTATTGACCACCTCTACAGGGTGGTTAATACTTCGACTGTGTAGCAGACGATAGTCCACCGACCGCCGAAGGACCGCCCATGACCTCCGTTCTCCTGGCCGCCACGCCTGTCCGCGGCCACGTCACCCCGCTGCTGGCGGTGGCCCGATCGCTGCTCGCCGCCGGCGATCGCGTCCGCTTCCTCACCGGCGAGCGCTACCGCGAGGACGTCGTCGCCACGGGCGCGGACTTTCTGCCGCTGCCCGCCGAGGCCGACTTCGACGACCGCGACGTCGACGCCGCCTTCCCCGGCCGTCGCGGCCTACGCGGTCCGGCGGGCATCCGCTACGACATGATCGAGATCTTCCTGCGGCCGGTGCCGGCCCAGCTGCGGGCCGTACGCGCGGCGATCGCCGCCGAGCCGACGGACGCCCTATTGGCCGAGTCGATGTTCGCGGCGGCGGCCGTGCTCACCGGGCTGCCGCGCGCCGAGCGACCGCTGATCGTCAACCTCGGCATCGTGCCGTTGGCGCTCAAGCATCCGGACGTCGCACCGTTCGGCCTCGGCATCCCACCGCGGCCCGGCGCGCTCGGCCGGCTGCGCAACGCCCTGCTGACGGTCGGCGCCGAGAAGCACGTCTTCGCTCCCGTCCAACGGTTCGCCGACACCGTCGCCCGCGCCGAGACCGGACGTCCGCTGCCGCGGTTCTTCCTCGACTGGCCGGCCGGTGCCGATCGACTCGTCCAGTTCACCGTGCCCGAGTTCGAGTACCCGCGCCCCGGCCTGCCCGACACCGTGCACTTCGTCGGGCCGGTCTCCCGCTCGCAGCCATCGTCGACGCCGTTGCCCTCCTGGTGGGGCGATCTCACCGCCGGTCGCCGGGTGGTGCACGTCACCCAGGGCACGGTGGCGAACGTCGATTGGCAGCTGATCGAGCCCACCGTGCGCGGTCTCGCGGAGGAGGACGTCGTCGTCGTGGTCAGCACCGGCGGACGTCCCCTCGACAGCCTGCCCCGCGACCTGCCGGCCAACGTCCGGGCGGCGAGCTTCCTGCCCTACGATCGGCTGCTGCCGCTCACCGACGTCTACGTCACCAACGGCGGGTACGGCGGCGTGCACTACGCGCTCGAGCACGGGGTGCCCATCGTCGTGGCGGGGCGCACCGAGGACAAGGTCGAGGTCAGCGCGCGGATCGCCTGGTCGGGCACAGGCGTCGACCTGCGCACCGGCACCCCGACGCCGGCCCGGGTGCGCGACGCGGTGCGTACGGTGCTCCACGACGGTCGGCACCGGCGGCGCGCCGCGACCGTCGGGGCGGCGATCCGCCGCTCACCGGGTCCCGACGCCGTCCCCCGCATCGTCGCCGAGGCCCTCGCCGGCTCGGTGCATCGTCCCGCGTAGCGACGCCGTACGAGAAAGATGCGAGGCGAGTGTCGAATCCCCGCGCTCGGCGACGACCGACAGGTGACCGCCCGCCCGGGCGGCGACCTGAAGAGGAGAAGACCGTGAAATACCTCATCGCGATGCACGTCGATCCGAGCGTTCTGGAGCAGCTCACCGAGGAGCAGCAGAAGGCGATCGGCGACGGCCATGCCGCGTTCATGGCGGCGACCAAGGAGTCCGGCGAGCTCATCAGCACCCAGGCGTGCGCCGACCCGAGCCGTTCGAAGGTGGTGCGCGGCACGTCCGGGCGGCCCGAGATCACCGACGGACCGTTCGTCGAGGCCAAGGAGTTCCTCGGCGGCTTCTACCTCGTCGACGTCGACGACGAGGCCCGCGTCGTCGAGCTGGCCATGCAGATTCCGGACGTCCACATCCCCGGCCTGGCCGTCGAGATCCGGCCGGTGGTGTTCTCGGACCTGGGCCAGGATTGACGACGCGCTCGGGCGAGGTCGCCTGGCGCGACCACGCCCGTCACACCCTGGCCCGGCTGCTGCGCACCTACGGCGGCGACCAGTTCCAGCTCTGCGAGGACGCGGTGCAAGACGCGCTGCTGGAGGCGCAGCGGCTGCGGCAGCCGCCCGACGATCTGCAGGCATGGCTGGTGACGGCCGCCCGGCGTCGCTACATCGATCGGATCCGCGCCGATTCGCGCCGGCGCGAACGCGAGGCCCGGGCGGCACTGCTCGACGCCCCGCTCGCGGCGGCCACCGCGGCCGGCGACGACGCGCTGCTTCTGCTCCGACTGTGCTGCCACCCCGAGCTGCCCCGGTCGGGCCAGGTGGCGTTGACGCTGCGCGCGGTCGCCGGGCTGACGACGCGCCAGATCGCCGGTGCCTACCAGGTGCCGGAGGCGACCATCGCGCAGCGGATCACCCGCGCCAAACGCCGGCTGAGCGAGCACGGCCGCGCCTTCCCCGCTCCCGAGCACGCCGTCGAACGTCTGGCGGCGGTGCTCGACGTGCTCTACCTCATGTTCACCGAGGCCCACCACACCGCGGCGGGCGAGCCGGCGACCGACGCCGACCTGGCCGCCGAGGCCATCCGGCTCGCCCGGCTGCTGCGGGAGGCGACGCCGGAGTCCACCGAGGTCGCGGGGCTGCTTGCGCTCATGCTGCTCACCGAGGCGCGGCATCCGGCGCGGGTCGGGCCGCTAGGTGTTCTTCCCACGGACGTTGTGAGCAGCGTGGCGTGGCGGAATGAGGTGAGGACCTCCGGTATCGATGTGGGTTACCACACTCACTCGATCCACGGAGGTCCTCATGTCGTACGTTACCCATGCTCGTGCCGCGCTCACCGTCGAAGGGCGGGTCAAGATCGCGTTGCTGGTCATCAACGACGGGTGGAAGCAGGCTCGGGTCGCTGAACGTTTCCACCTCTCACGTGGCACGGTCTCCAAGTGGGTCGCCCGTTATCGCGCCGGTGGTCGCGCGGCGATGCAGGATCGTTCGTCCCGGCCGCTGTCGTCCCCGTCACGGATCGACCCCCGCACCGAGAAACGCATCATCGGGTTGCGCATCAATCGTCGATGGGGCGCGCACCGGATCGCCTACCACCTGCATCTACCGCAGTCCACCGTCTCGAAGGTCCTCACCCGGTATGGCGCCCCGCTGCTGGCGCAGGTCGATAAGGGCACCGGAATCCGGATACGCAAGCCCAAACCCGTCCGCTACGAGCGCCAGACCCCGGGCGAGCTGGTGCACGTCGACGTGAAGAAACTCGGCCGTATCCCCGACGGCGGCGGGCACCGCACTCTCGGCCGCTCGGCCGGCAACAGGAAAAGGAAGGCAGGAGTCGGCTACTCGTTCCTGCATTCGGCGATCGATGACAACGCCCGCCTGGTGTACTCGGAGATCCTCGACGACGAACGTCAAGAGACCGCCACCGGTTTCTGGACCCGCGCGCACGCGTTCTTCGCCGAGCACGGGATCACCGTCGAGCGCGTGATGACCGACAACGGTTCCTGCTACCGGTCCAAGGCGTTCAACGACGCGCTCGGCCCACAGGTGAAGCACACGTACACGCGCCCCTACCGGCCGCAGACGAACGGGAAGATCGAACGGTTCCACCGCACCCTCGCCGACGAATGGGCCTACGCCCGGCACTACCTCTCAGACGCAGCCCGCGCCGAGACCTACAACGCCTGGCTACACCACTACAACCACCATCGCCCCCACACCGGCATCGGAGGCCTCTCACCCATCGACCGCGTCCACAACGTCCGTGGGAAGAACAGCTAGGCCGGCTCGTCCCGCTCGACGAGCAGGACCGGACGCGGTGGCATCGGCCGTTCGTCGACGAGGGGCTCGCGCTGCTCGACGCGGTGACGCCGGGCGCGACGCCCGGGCCGTATCTGCTGCAGGCCTGCATCGCAGGGCTGCACGCGTCCGCGCCGGACACCGCGTCGACCGACTGGAACGAGATCCACGCCCTCTACACAGTCCTCGAGCTACAGACCGGCGGCCGGAATCCGACGATCACGCTCAACCGGATCGCCGCGCAGTCGATGGTCTTCGGCGACGCCGACGCCCTGGCGGCATTGGCCGACCTCGCCCGCGATCACCCGACTCTGCCGCGGCTCGAGGCGGTCCGCGCGCATCTCCTCGAGCGCGCCGGACGCACCGCCGAGGCGGCGGCCGCCTATCGCCGGGCGATCTCGGCGACGATCAACGTCGCCGAGAAGCGGTATCTCGGCGATCGGCTCCGGCGGCTCGGCGAGCGGTGACGAATAGCAGCGCACCGGATCACGCATGATTCCTCCCCGACAGAACGAGCATATGCACACTCGAACCCGATCGTCGGATATCAGTGGTTCTGGTATCGACGACGGCCGTCCAGCACCCCTCGACGACGGACTTGGTGAATTCCCGGCTTCCGGCTGCATAGCCACACTCGCCCTGGTAGAGATAGGTGCACCGCAGCGCTGACGTGATAAGCCGCGCTCGAAACAACCCGACCGCCACAGGGAACCCCCAAGGAGAATCATGCAGCTCGGAATGGTCGGCCTCGGCCGGATGGGCGCCAACATCGTGCGCCGCATCATGAAGGATGGTCATACGGCCGTCGTTTCCGACACCTCGGCAGAGGCGGTCGCGCAGTTGGAGTCCGAGGGTGCGGTCGGCTCGACCAGCCTCGAAGACTTCGTCTCGAAGCTGGAGCGTCCGCGCGCTGTCTGGGTGATGATCCCCGCGGGTATCACGACCCGGGTCGTCAACCAGATCGCCGAATTGCTGGAGCCCGGCGACATCATCATCGACGGCGGCAACAGCCGCTATCACGATGACATCAAGCGCGCGAAGTCCTTGAAGGACAAGGGAATTCACTACGTCGACATCGGAACGTCGGGTGGCGTCTTCGGTCTGCGGCGCGGCTTCTGCCTGATGATCGGCGGCGAGACCGAGATCGTGCAGCACCTCGATCCGCTGCTCAAGTCGATCGCGCCGGGTGTGGGTGACGTGGAGCGGACGCCGGGTCGCGACGGCGAGCTCTCGACGGCCGAGCAGGGCTACATCCACTGCGGCCCCGCGGGTGCCGGGCACTTCGTCAAGATGGTGCACAACGGCATCGAGTACGGCGCAATGACCGCCTACGCCGAGGGCCTGAACATCCTGGCCCACGCCAACGTCGGCGCCGGCGGTGCCACGGAGGGCTCCGCGGAGGAGACGCCGCTGGAGAACCCCGAGTACTACCAGTACGACCTCGACCTCAAGGAGATCACCGAGGCGTGGCGTCGCGGCTCGGTGGTGGCCTCCTGGCTGCTGGACCTCACCGCCACCGCGTTCGTCGACGACCCGAACCTCGACGAGTTCAGCGGCAAGGTGTCCGACTCCGGCGAGGGCCGCTGGACCATCGACGCGGCGATCGACACCGGCACGCCGGCGCCGGTGCTCTCGGCGGCGCTCTACGGACGCTTCTCCTCGCGCGGCAACGCGCTGTTCCAGGACAAGATCCTCTCGGCGATGCGCAAGCAGTTCGGCGGCCATCACGAGCTGCCGCCGGCCTGATCCGCGGCCTTTCCGGCCTGTGGCCGTGACTCCCCGCGGGGGAGTCACGGCCACAGGTCTTTGATGAAGCACGCACCTGCTAGACAGTGCCCTGCCAGTGCAATATGGTGCACCATATGGATGACCAGGTGCCCGTGACTCGTCGATCGATCGGTGCGTCGTGATCGGCAGGCACACGGCCGCGGGATTTCCGCCGTGGTCGGCGGCGGTGGCGGCCATGCTGGCCGTCCAGCTCTCGAACGCGCTCTCGATGGACGTGATCGAACACGTCGGATCGGCGGGAACCGCCTGGCTGCGCATGTGTTTCGGGGCGGTCTTCCTCTGGCTGATCGTCCGTCCCGCCATCCGGTCGATCCACCGCCGGGATCTGCCCGCCCTGCTCGCACTCGGCACGGCCACCGGATTCATGACGTCGTTCTTCCTCGCCGCGGTCGAACGCATCCCGCTCGGCACGGCCGTCGCGATCGAGTTCCTCGGCCCCCTCACGGTGGCGGCGCTGGCGAGCAAGCACCGGCGGGCGCTCGTCTGGCCGTTGCTCGCCCTCGTCGGCGTCGTGCTGCTGACCGAGCCGTGGCACGGCGACATCGACCTGGCCGGGGTCGGTTTCGCGTTGCTCGCGGGAGTCTGCTGGGGCGTGTACAACGTGCTGACCCAGCACGTGGGCGACCGGTTCTCAGGGATCAGCGGCCTGGCGTTGACCATTCCGATCGCCGCCGTCGCCACGTCGCCGGTCGGGTTGCCGCAGGTGATCAGCGGCGACCTCACCTGGTGGGTGCTGCTCGCCGCCGCGGGGATCGCGCTGGTCACACCGGTCATCGCGTTCGGGCTCGAGATGCTCGCACTGCGCCGGATGACCCACACCGCGTTCGGCACCCTGCTCTCCATCGAACCGGCCTTCGGCGTCCTCATCGGACTGCTCGTGCTCAGCCAGACGCCGACGCTCGTGCAACTTGTCGGCATCGCGCTCGTCGTCCTCGCCGGCGCGGCCGCACAGCGGGGCGGTGCCCGCACGCCCATCGATACCGCGCCGGTACCCGAACGGTAGACGGGGTCACAGGCCGCGAGCCGACAGAGAACGGCCGTCGCGGCTCAGCCGTCGTCCTGTCGGACACCGGTCGTCAGCATCTGACGCAACTCGTACCGGCCGCGGACGCCGACCTTCGCGTAGATCCGGGTGAGGTGATACTCGACGGCCTTGGCGGTGACGAACAGTTCGCGGGCGATCTCCTTGTTCGTGAATCCGCGCCGGACGAACGCCGCGACGATGCTCTCTCGCTCCGAGAGACCCCACGCCGGCTGGGCGGGCCGCGACGCCGGCGAGCCGCCGGCCTCGTCGAGGTCCCGGAGGCACTGCTCGAGCAACGGGGTCGCACCGAGCCTGGTGAACCCGGCGATCGCCTGGGTGAAATGGC
Organism: Mycobacteriaceae bacterium; assembly: GCA_044222225.1. Lineage (GTDB taxonomy): Bacteria > Actinomycetota > Actinomycetes > Mycobacteriales > Mycobacteriaceae > JBGANR01. The sequence goes on along the minus strand of JBGANR010000014.1, from coordinate 89,025 downwards.
CCGCTGCCTTGCCGCGGTCTCCGGCCACCAGCTCCAAGCGGCCGGCGGCGTGATGCACCCGAGCCAGTTGGAACGGCCGGGCACGTAGGTGCTGGTCTGCGAGGTCGGACGCGAGATGCCGGCGGGCCCGGCCGATGTCTCCCTCGGCGAGGGCCACCCGACTGCGGACGGACCCGACGGCCAACGCCTCGGGGCCCCGGGGCCGGCGACGGCCGAACTCCTCATACCACGCGAGGGCCCGGCGCGCCTCGGCGAGCCGTCCGACCTCGACGCAGGCTGCGATCCAGGGCGGGAGGATCCGCATGTACGAGCGGAACGCGCCGAGCGACTCCATCTCGTCCCGGTCGAGCATCGGTTCGAGCGCCGCCATGAGAGCGTCACGGTCGCCACGCGATTCGAGGACCTGCAGTTCACTCAAGCGGAGCGTGGCCCCGAGCGGGCCTTTCCACAGATCCGCGCTCACCGCGGCCCGACCCTCGTCGAGGTGCCGCTGCGCCGCTTCCCACTGCCCGCGCCACGCCGGCACGAGTACCGCCGCGGCGTTCACCAGCGGCAGATTCCACACGTCGGTCTGGCCGGAGGCGATCGCATGGGCGGCTGCGGCATCCTCGACCGCCCCGTCCCAATCACCGACCTGGAACCGCGATCGGGCACGCACGAGGTAGACGCGTACGTGGTTCGTCGACGGCCGCCACTGCGAGCTCTGGCCGATCGAGGCGTCGAGGTCGTCCAAGGACTTCCTCAGCTCTCCGGTGTAGTGACGCACCATCCCCCGGACACCGAGCAGTTCGGCCTCGGCCGGCGTGATCGGCGGCGACACCGGCCGGCTCGCCAAGACGGTCTCGGCCCCCTCCGAATCGCCCGACAGCCACAGCGAGATCGCCCTGTTGGTGACGATGTCGCAGTCGAGATCGGGGTCGTCCTCGGCGTGGACGCCCGTCAGCGTCCGGGCGCCGAGCGAGCCCTGATAGAGCCTGTTCTGCAGCACGGCGAGCGCGAGTGACGCACGCGCGTGCAGCGATCCCGGGCCCGGGGCGGCGTCCGCGATCGCGTGCCGCAGGTGCGCGTCGGCCTCGGCGACGAGCCCCTGCTCGCACCGCAGCCGCCCGAGCGTGAGGCTGCGCAGAGCGCTCGGCGGCATGGCCTCGGCGTCCGGCGCCAGCCGGGCGGCACCCGCCAGATCCAGGGCCGCGACCCGGTCGATCAAGGCCTGGAGCAGCAGGCGGTCGCGATGGTCGTCGTCGGTCACGAGCATCCGCGCGCGCTCCGTCGCCACCGCGGCCTGCGCGTACCGCCGGTCGGCCCTGGCCGTCTCGGCCGCCTGTTCGAGCTCTGCCGCGAGGGCGGCATCGGCCGAGTCGGACGCGGAGGCCCGATGCTCCAGCCGTCGGGATCCGGTCGTCCACCGGGCTGCGCGGCGATGGAGGCGGCGGCGCCGGGCGGGGGCGACCGAGTCGTAGACCGCCTGGGCGAGCAGCACGTGTGGTATCCGCAGACCCGCCGGGTGCCCGACGAGCAGGCCGGCACCGACCGCGCCGGCGATGCCGACCACCGTCCGCTCGCCGTCCGAACTGTGGGCGATCGCCCGCAGCACGTGGTGGGACGCCGGCTCGCCGACCACCGCCGCGGCCTCGACGAGGCGACGGCTCTCGGGATCGAGCGACTCGAGCAGCTGCAGGGTCTCCGAGAAGGCCGATACGGGGATGTCTCCCGACGTCAGCTGTGCGGGCTCCGTCGCGCGGCGCAGCACGAGGTCGATCAGCAACGGGAGCCCGCCGGTCAGCTCGACCAGGCACTGTGCCGTGCTGCGGGTCAACTCCCAGCCGCGGACGTCGTGGGCCAGCGCGATCACGTCGTCGACGGTGAGCGGGGCGAGCCGCAGTTCGATCGTCCTCGCGGGGTCGGTCGTCGAGAACCACGCGGCGCCGCGGATTCCGGGGCGCCGGCTCACGATCGTCAGGACGCTCTCGACCTGCAGGCGACGGAGCGCGAAGCTGAGGGCTCGGGTCGACGCCACGTCCATCCAGTGCGCGTCGTCGACGATGAGGACGGCGACGCCGGGACGTTGCGCGTCGATGTCGTCGAGACGGCTGAGCAGTTCCCTCGCCACGCCGAGTTCACCCCGCTGGGTGGGCATCTCGGCACCCAGTAGCAGCTCTACCGCGGCGAAGTCGACGTCGCGTTCGGTGCGGGCGCATCGGAGCCAGAAGATCCTCCCATCTGCGGTGACGCTGCTCGCGAACGCCTGCAGCAGGGCCGACTTGCCGATCCCCGCCGGGCCGTCGATGGTGACGACCACCGGCTCACCGGCGGCCGCTCGGCCGAGAGCCGCGGTCAGGACGGCCAGTTCGGCGTCCCGGCCGAGGAGCGTCGGCACCGATCCCGCGATCACGACGACACTCCCGGGGTGTGCCAGTGGTGGACGGCCGCCAGGTACGCCTTGGCCTCGAGGCGGCGGCCGGGCGAGCAGACCACCTTGATGTGGTGGAGTCGCCGCACGAACGTGCTGACGGCCCGCCCGTCCATCAACCGGGACGAGCGCCGCAGCGTCTCCGGCCACCGGACGCCGGGCCCTCCCTCCCGGCTGTGGCCGGGGTAGGCGAGCAGGCCGTCCCGTTTGGCGGGGGTGCACAGACCACGCTTCACGAACTCGTCGAGCAACGTCGCCCATCGCGGGTCCTGCCGGGGCTGGGCGTGACCGTGAACGTACAACTCGAGCCCGAGACTCGGCCGCACCGTCTCACCCACGTCGAGGTCGAGCCAGATGTAGTCGACGCCGCGGGCCAGGTCGAGCGCGGCGGCCAGGTCGCGGTACGCACGGGAGGCGCCCCCGTCGTCGGCCCATCCGATCTCACGCAGGAATTCGGCGGTGCGCTCCATCGATCGGAGTCGGACGCACAGCCGCACCGCACCGAGCCCTCGGGCCGTCATCATCCCGACGTGGAGCAGATACTCACCTGCCTGGAGGGCACGAAGGCAGCAGGTCAGCCGAGCGACGGCACCGGCGGAGAGACCGCCCCCGGCCGACCGGCCGCGGTCCAGAGTCCCGGCCATCGTCCGCACGACGGTGACCGTTTCGGAGGCGTCCCGATCGACCACTCTCAGGCCGAGGAAGACGCTCGGAATCGGGACTCCGGGCAGCGGGCCGTCGACGTCGAACTCCAGCCACAGGTTGTCGACGCAGTCGCCGAGCCCGGCCGACCGATCCTGCCACTGCCCGGCCAGCGCCCGGACACGCCGCCAGACGGGATCGGCTCGCAGGACGCCGGGTAGGGCGGCGGGCCCCGTCCCCGCGAGGACGTCACGTCCGTAGGCGGCCGTCGCCTGGACCAGCAGGTCGGCCCGTGCCTGCGCGTCGCTCAGCCTGCACTCGAACCCGAACGTGTTGAACGCCAGTATCCCGGGCAGCATGCGGGCGACGCCCGCGATGTCGGCGAGACGGTCCGCCGAGACGAGACTCGATGGCACGCCCGGCGCGACGGCCGCCAGTTGCGCGGCGAACGAATCGGTGTGTGACGTCTCCTCGATCATCGGCGCACCTCCTGCCCCGTCAGGCGATCTGCCGGGCGGCGAGGTCACGGAACATGCCCTCGACCTGCATGAGTTCGGCGTAGGTGCCGCTCTGGACGACCCGGCCGGCCGCCAGGACGTAGATCCGGTCGGCGTCGATGATCGTGCTCAGACGGTGGGCGATGACGATCCGGGTCGCTTTCAACGTCGCGAGGCTCCGGCCGACGACGGCCTGGGTCCGATTGTCGAGCGCGCTCGTCGCCTCGTCGAAGAGCAGGATGCGCGGGCGGGAGGCGATGGCCCGCGCGATCGCGAGGCGCTGCCGTTGGCCGCCCGAGATCGAGGTCGCACCGTCGCCGAGGTAGGTGAACATGCCCATCGGCATGTGGGCGATGTCGGCGTCGAGGCCGGCGCCACGGGCGGCGTCCCAGGCCTGGGCGAGCGTCAGCTGCGAGACACCGGCGATGTTCTGGAAGATCGTCCCCGACATGACCCGCCCGTTCTGCAACACCACCCCGAGCTGACGCCGTACCGCCTGGACGTTCAGGCCGGACAGGTCACGGTCGTCGTAGTAGACGGAGCCGTGCAGGGGCTCGTCGAACCCGAGGAGTTGCCGCAGCAGCGACGACTTCCCCGCGCCCGACGGCCCCACGATCGCGATGAACTCGCCCGGCTCGGCCCGTAACGAGACGTCGTCGAGCACCAACCGACCTTCGGCGTGGTAGCGGAAGGAGACGTGGCTCAGTTCCACCCGGCCGGCGAGCTCGCCGGGGTCGGGCTTCGCGATGTCGACCTCGGGCCGGGCCTGCAGGATCGGCTGCGCCCGCTCGTAGAACGGCACCGCCTGGAAGATCGTCGTGAAGGCCGTGGTGATGCCGGCCGATGCGACCAGGAACTGGGTGAACGCGGTACTGAACGCCACGAACTCGCCCGTCGTCACGCTGCTGCCCAGGCCGAAGGCCACGGCTCCGAACACCACCAGGTAGGCCAGCACGCCGGCCGCCGAATTGAACACGACGAGCGTGTTCGCCACGGCCTGCGCTTTCGCCGACTCGACCTTCTGAACGGAGTACCGGTCCGCCCAACGCGAGAACGCACGCACTTCGGCGCCGGCCACCCGCAACTTGGCTATGCCGCTCAACAGTTGCAGCACCAGGCCGGACACCCTGCCGATCATGTCGGTCTCGCGACGTTGCGCCCTGAGCTGGACGTAGCCGCCGGCAACGGTGACGCCGACGATCACGACCGCCAGCGCCAGCGCGATCAGGCCGAGGTGGACGTCGTAGTAGAAGATCACCGCGATGCTGAAGATCGAGAACGCGCCCGACAGCAGCGACGACAACGTGGCACCGGTGACCATCTGCGAGATGGTGTTGATCCCCATCGCCCGCACCGCGAGGTCGCCGGCGGTGTAATCGCGGAAGAACGACGCGGGCAGGCTGAGCAGCCGGTCCCAGACGGCCGCCTGCACGCCGGCGTCGAGCCTGGTCTGGATCCGGAGCACCGCCAGTTGGCGCACCACCTCGAACATCATCGCCGAGACGGCCGCGATCACCAGGCCGCTCGCGATGGCCAGCGTCAGCCGTCCCTGGGCTTGAGGGATCGCGATGTCGACGATCTGCTTCGCCGCCATCGGCACGACGGCGCCGAGCAGGCCGCCCGCGATCCCCATCAGCAGCACCCTGAGCAGATCCCCCCGGATGCCGCGCAGGCCGTATCGCAACAGATCGCCGGCGGCGAGCGGACGGTCGGGGAACGGGGCGTAGAAGACGTAGCCCGCGGGGTCGAGGGCAGCGACCACCTCGTCCGTCACGGGCTGCCGCTTCCCGGTCGCCGGATCGACCATCACGTAGCTCGAGGCCGTCTTCGGCAGCAGGGCGACCGGCTGTCCGCCATCCGCCAGGAAGCCCAGCAGCGGGCCGGTATCGGCTCGCCACCAGTCCTTCGTCAAGGCCACCCGCCGCATCCGGACCCGCGACGCCCGCGAGATCTCGTCCAGCGGATCGGACGTCCGGCCGTCCGACCACGCGGGCCGTCGCAACTCGACCCCGAGCTCGGCGCCGACCACCCGGCATGCGGCCAGCAGAGGATCGTCCGTCGTCGCGTCCGGGCCGACGACCCGGGCGGTCTCGAGCACGGAACCGAGCCGGTGCATGGCGTCCATCGCGAGGCGACGGTCGTTCTCCGCGCGCAGGGCCCGGCGTTCCCGACCGGATGATCGATTCCCAGTGGTACTCACCCACTCGCGTCGGCTCTGACCGTCCGGGCGATCGGTCACCGGGGGCCGCCTTCGGCGTGGGCACGAGCTTCGATCAGCCGGGTGTACGCGCCGCCGGCGGCGAGGAGCTCCTCGTGCGTCCCGCGCTGGACCACCTTCCCCCACGAGAGCACGATGATCTCGTCGCAGTCCCGGATCGTGCTCAGCCGGTGGGCGATGATCAGGCAGGTGCAGCCGCGCCGCCGCAGGTTGTCGTCGATGATCTGCTCGGTGGCCGGATCCAGCGCGCTGGTCGCCTCGTCGAAGATCACGAACGTCGGATCGTCGACGAACGCCCTGGCGATCTCGAGCCGCTGCCGCTGACCGCCGCTGAAGTTGCTCCCACCCTCGTCGACCTTGCTCTGGTACCCGCCGGGCCTGGCCGCGATCTCCTCGTGGATCGCGGCGTCACGCGCGGCCGCCACGATCCTCGTCTCGGGGACGGTCGAATCCCAGAGGGTCAGGTTCTCGGCGACGGTGCCCTCGAACAGGCTGATGTCCTGATCGACCATCGAGACCGAGGACGTGAGCACGCCGTGGGGAACCGCGTCCCTCGGTCGGCCGTCGAACAGGATCTCGCCGGACCACGGTGTGTAGAGGCCGCTGACGAGCTTGGCGACCGTCGACTTGCCGCTGCCGCTGGCCCCGACCAGCGCGATTCGGCTGCCGGGCCGCAGCGTCAGGCTGAAGTCCTCGATCAGCGGGGGATCGAGGCGGCTGAAGCCGAAGGTGAGATCGCGCAGTTCGAGCTCACCCGTCAGCTCGACTCCGGCGGCGGCATCCGCGTCGTCGTCCGTCGCGAACGTCGCCGGAACCCGCGGGTCGGTGCCGTAGCGCAGCACGTCGTCCACGCGGTTCAGGTCACCCTCGGTCTCCTGGACGGAGGTTCCGAGCGCGACGAACTGCCCGATCGGAGCCATGAAGCTCGCCATCAAGGACTGGAACGCGACCAGCATGCCGATCGTCAGACCGCCGGCCGCCACCTGGGCGGCCCCGACACCGAGGACGACGGCCGTCGCCAGCGCGGTGAGCATCGGCGGAATCGCGTCCACGACCTGGGTGCTCGTGCCGAGTTGCTGCCGCGCCTCGACCAGCTTCGCCTCGAGGCCGGCCCAGCGCACGAAGAACTCCGATTCGCTGCCGGTCGCCTTGAGCGTCTCGATCGACTGCAGCCCGCCCATCGCGACGCCGGCCAGCTTGCCTCGCTCGACGAGCAGCCTCTGGTTGGTGTCGACCCGCTTCCTCGAGGCGACCCGCAGGACGACGATGCTCGACGCGGCGAAGACGATTCCGATCAAGGTCAGGCCGACCGAGTACTGGAGCATCAGGACCACGTAGAAACCGACGGTGACGACGTTCAGAGCCGTGGTCGCGAGTTGCCCCGACAGGAGTTGTGCGACGCGGTCGTTGATGGCGATCCGGGAGCCCACCTCACCCGCGTGTCGCTGCCCGTAGAAGTCCATCGGCAGCCGCAGGGTGTGCCAGAACAGCCGGCTCGACATGCCCACGGCGAGCTTGGTCTGCAACGCCAACAGGTAGCGCTGCTGCAGCCAGGTGAGCGCGGCGCGCAGCGCGGCCGTGAGGAGCATGCCGATCAGAAGGACGACGATGATGTCCTTCGATCCACCGACGAGGTACTGGTCGACGAAGATCTGCGAGAAGAGCGGGATGACGATTCCCGGCACCACCAGCAGCAGGCTGGTGAGCACGACGAAGACGAGCGCCCACTCCGACCCGCGCAACCGCTGCCGCAAGGCGGCCGACAGGCTCGGCCGCGTCCCTCCCGGCCGGAAATCCGGACCCGGCTCGAACGTCATGACGACGCCGGTATAGGCGCCATCGAACTCGTCCCAGGACACCAGCCGACGGCCGCTGGCCGGGTCGCTCACGAAGACGCCCCGGCGGCCGAAGCCCTCGATGACGAGGAAATGATTGAAGTTCCAGAACGCGATGAACGGAGGCTGCAGCGAGCGCACCTCGTCGGTGTCCTTCTTATATCCCTTCGAGACGAGGCCGTAACCCCGGGCCGCCTTCACCACGTTCAGCGCCTTCGAACCGTCGCGGGAGATGCCGCACGCGACCCTCAGTTCCTCCAGCGGCACCAGTCGGCCGTGGTAGCCCAGGATGATCGCCAGCGCCGCCGCACCACATTCGACCGCCTCCATCTGCAGGACGGTCGGCGTCCGCACCCGCCGCGGGTACCGGATCGCCGTCTTCACCACCGGCGGACGGTCGGCGTTCACGGGCGGATCAGGTCGATGGGCGGCTGCTCGCCCAGAATGAAGGTGGCCGTCGACGGCGTGCCGTGGATCAGCGGTGTCAGGGGGCCTCGCGACGTCGACCACTTGAACCCGGTCGGGGTCGAGCTGTCGACGGTCAGCGTGACGACGACTTCGAGTTGGTTGTTTCCCTTCCGCAGCGCAGCGATAAGGCTCGGATCCTGAAGCAACTTGAGCATGTCGCCGTCGGTCACGGGGAGCTGCGACACGGACTCGATCGTGCCCTGCAGGTATCCGTACCTCTCGGCCTTGATCGTCATCGGCGAGATGTGGACCCGCATGCCTACGCCGAGCTGCTTGCCGTCCTCGGCGGCGACGTAGAACACGGCCTCCATGGGCTCGTCGCCCTGCTCGACGAAGGCGACCTGCTTGCCGCGATCGAGGAGCATGCCCACCTGGATCGGCACGTCGGCGACCCGCCCGCCGAACAACGTGTCGACCTCGGCCAGGGCGCCCGAGTCGGTACGGACCCGCACGACGGCCTGCCCCGCCCGCACCGTGTCGCCGGTCCGCACGGTGACCTCGGTCACGATCCCCGATACCTGCGACACGGCGGCGTGCAGCGCGTTGCGGTGGAGGATGAGGCCGTCGGAGGAGGTCACCTGCGTCGGAATGCTGCCGAAACATGCCCACGCCGCGACCGGAACCACGAGGGCGACGAGCGCCACCAGTGCGAGCCAGCCTTTCGGGTCGACCACCCGCATGAGCCGGTCCAGCTCGTCCGGCGCCAGCGTCCGATCCACGGCCTGTCGACGGAACAAGGACATCTGTGCCACGCCCCTCACCTCCTGCCGGCGATCGCGCTATTGAAAAACGGATTCGACGTGGATTCTCGACGGTGATCGATACGGTCCCCGGAGACTCAGCTTTCCACATGCGAGTGCCCTCCGACAGGATTTCGCGCTGTGATTGCTCGTCCCCCGCCGGGGGGCACTCGGCTTGTCGTTCGCCGTGCGGGAAGCGCTGCTGATCGCCGTCACGAACCCGCGCACCTGCCGATCGGTGTGGAATTACTCCGTCCTTATGAGCGGGTGCGGCGCATTCATCAGTCGACCGCGGCGTCGGTCAGCAGGTCGTGTTGCACGAGGCCTGAGTCGTGGCACCGCCCGTGCCCCACCCGCCGGCGACCGCCTCGAGGTCGGCGTCGGAGAGTTCTCCGCCCTCACCCGCCGACGACGCCTGAGGGAGCACGAGGTAGACCGTGTCGGCGGACTCCTCCACCACGTTGACCTGCACTCCGGCCGGCAACGGCGCACCGAGTTCCTGCTCGATCGCACTCTTCGCGTCGGCCAGCAGGCTCGCGCGGAACGCGGCGTCGTCCTGAGCCTTCTGGACCAACCGCTGTTCGAGCTCCTGGCGGCTGTTCGCCTCCGTCATATCGTTTCTCCCTTCCTGTGGGGACGCCCTCTGATGAGGAGTCACCGGAGTCTCGCACAGGAATATACGTCGGTGAGGGACGAATCGGACCCTCCAGAATTGTCTAGGAGAATTTCCTCGGGCCGACCGGGAGCGGCTCCGAGTCTTTCGGAATTATCCCTAGGGAAAAACCGTCTCGACCATGATGCCGACGCGCTGCCATAGGGATAATCCCTAGGGACGACGGACGCACCCGCAGAGCGGGTCACTCCCACGCCAGGACGCACGGTAATTCGTCAGGTCTGACGAGCCGCAGAAGCTCGTATCCGATCCCGGCGGAGCCCTGAAAGAAGCCGGGCGGGGCATCCAGCTGCCGGGGCGACCTCGGGTCGAGGACGAAGCCCCCGCGTCCGGCCGAACGCTCGACCACCTGAGCGCCGACCGCCCGCGCCACGTCGACCAGGTCGGTACGGCCGAGCCGGCGCCCGGCCGTCAGCAGGACGTCCGCGCGGCCGAGACCGCCGCAGCACGCCTGGTCGAGGCCACGCAGGGCCGAGCGCCTCGTCGCGTCGAGGGCGAGGTCGATGTCGGCCCTCACCTGATCGGTGTCGAGCACGTCCAGCCCGCCGAGGCGGGCCAGCCCGATCCCGGCGGCACCCCGGCACCATTGAGCGAGGTAGAGCGGGTCGCCGCGTTCGGCATAGTCGACCCATGTCCCGTGCTCCGGGGAGTATCGGGTGTCCTCGTAGGCGATGGCCTCCCGCGCCGCCTCGACGAGCCGCTCGTCGCAGGTGTGCCGGTACAGCCGCAGCAGAGAGTAGGCGATACCGGCGGTGCCGTGGGCGAACCCGGTGGTGCGGAGGCCGTCCGGCGTCACCCAGGCACGCGGCCCGGCCGCGGTGGGCCGCCGGGTGCGGAGCAGGTGCTCACCGCAGACGACGGCCCGGCCGAGCAGCCGATCGTCGGGCGCCGTCTCGTGACGTGCCAGCAGGCCCAGGATCGCTCCGGCGGCGCCGCCGATCACGTCCAGCGCCCGGTCGGCGGCGACGAGATCGGCCGAGATCAGGACGGCGGCGTCGAGGGCGTCGTCCAGGAGTGCGGGTTCGTCGAGCAGATCGCCGACTCTCGTGAGTCCGTATGCGATCGAGCCGAGGCCGCCGGCCCCACCGATCCCCAGCGATTCGGCGAGATGGTCCGGGCGGCGGTTCAACATGCTCCGCAGGGGGCGCACCGCGGCGAGCGCCAGCTCGGCCAGGCCCGCCCCCGGGGCGAACCGATCGGCGGCCGCAAGGAACAGGGCGACCCCGGTGACCCCGCTGTACAGGTCGAAGTGGAGCGGCTGCAGTTGGTATCGGCCCGCCTGCACGAGGAGCTGGGGTGCGATCCACGACGCGCTGCCGTCACGGGTGCGGATGGCGCTCGAGCGGATCGACTCCGCGACCGCGAGCGCGGCCGCGACCAGCGCCTCGTCCGACGGATCGACGGCGTCCCCGGGTTCACGGCCGCGCTCGTTCTCGTCGGTGGTCGCCGGCATCGTCATCGTCTCGCGCGCGACGTGTGCGTAGAGGGTCGCGCTGATGAAACCGACCTGGCGCTCGAGATCGTCGTGGCTCAGCCCGTCGATCATGTCGACGACGAGGTCGAAACTCGGCTCGCGGAAGAACCGCCCGATCTCGTCCCCCGGCGCCAGGATCAACGCATCGCTGCTCGCCCTGGCGGTGAAGAACGGGACGTCGTTGATCTGCATCGCCCGTCGCTCGGCGGCGAAGACCCGCCAGGAGGGCGGCGGCTCGTCGGGTCGCACCATCAGCGCACGCGGCGGTACGTGCCTGCGTCCGAGCCGTTCGATCTCGATGCTGCGATCGGCGCCGTCGCGGAGGAATCGTCCGGCATGCAGAGCGCGGAGGATGCGGACATAGATCCCGGTCGGCCGGAACACATAGCGGACCTGTTCGCGGGCGAGATCTCGCAGGTGATCCGAGGCGAGGAGGTCGGCACGGCGGTCGAGGAGGAATTCGTACATGCGGCGGAACCCGTCGATCACCTGCGGACCGTGCGCTTGGAGGCGCAGCGGCGCGCCGCCCAGCAGCGGGATGTTCGTGTGAACGACCGTGCGCGGCTCGCCGGGTCGCCGCGTCATGCGGTCGGTGTTGATCCATACCCACATCGGCCCGAGTGCCGGGAGTTCGTGATCGTCGGCCTCGCCGAGACCGCTGAGGTGGTACGCCGTTCGGCGATCCGCACTCAACTCCCACCGGGGCAGCAGGCCTGACCGCAGCACCGAGTGGTAAAGCCGTTCGAACGCCTCCGACCGCGCGTTGTCGTCCGCCGGGATCTCGGAGTCGGCCCTGTGGTGCATCAGCGTCTCGGCGTCCACCAGCACAGGGAACTCACCGGTGGCGAGCACGTTCTCGTAGTGGCAGTCCGTCACCTCGAGCACGTAGCACAGGCACAGCAACATGCCGGCGCGCTCGTAGAACCGCCGGCCCTCGTCCGCATCGTTGCACGGGAGGTGCTCGACGAACTCCGACCAGCCGTGGGTCGTTCGGTCGAGCACCGTCAACGTCCGGAACGACAGGGGCGCGCCGTGGTCGTTCAGCCACGCGAGCAGCCGCTGGTAGGCCGCCTCGGTGCCGAGATTCTTCGGCTTGTAGACCACCCGCCGGCCCGAGGCGAAGGTCACCGCCACGACACTCCGGCCGCCCTGGTGCATGTCGGAGAGCGCCGGGGCAAGTGCGACGACCTCGCCGAGAACGCTCCCGTCGCCGAAGGCGCGATCGAGATCGGGCAGGTCGGCCGCCAGCTGGCCGAGGAACTCGGCCTGCGCCTCGATCCAGTGCAGCGAGATGGTTCCGAGATTCCGGGCGAGTACCGGGTATTCGACGAACAGCCCGGCCAACCCGCCCGCGGCGAGATCTGTCACGAACCGTCGATACAACGCCCGGCTCTCCGGCTCCCGGGCGAGTGCGACCAACCGACCCCACGAGGACTGCTCGACAGCCCGCATCGCCTCGAACCGCTCGAGCAGGAGTTCGCCGGCTGCGAAGGAGAGTTCGCGAAGCAAGGCGAATTCGAGAGCGGTCCGGGCCGCGGGGGCGAGCGGGAGACCGGACGATCGCGTCTCCTCGGCCAGTCGTTCGCGCGCGACGAGGACGAACGACGCGAGTACCTCCTCGAACGGCTGCGGTGCGTCGGGGTCGGCGAAGTCGACGGCGTCGTCGGCCGTACCCCGGCCCGCCAGCAGATGAAGCGCGTCGGCGACGACTCCGGTCCAGGCGGGGAGGGCGGCGGCGTCACGTAGCCGGACCCGTCCGAGTGCCCGGCGGGCCGTCGCCAGGTCGAGCCCGTCCCACTCGAGCCGGCGCCGGAGCCGATCAGGGTCGCCGCGACCGACCGCGTCGCACCACGCGTCGAGCCGCCGATCGACGGCGCGGTGGGCGTCCTCGCCGAGATCCTCTGGAATGAATTCGGGGCCCAGGCGTTCATCGATCGTGCTCGCGCGCTCGACGATCCCCACCATGTTCAGGCTCGACAGCACGTCACCGGTCGTCACGGCTGCAACATCTCAGACGGCGGCGGGAGCGGGCAGGACATCTCCCCACGTGCCCGGGCTCCGCGCCTTTTCCTAGGGAGAGTTCCTAATGTTGAGCGCGCGGCCGAAGGACGCGCGCGATCCGCGCAGCAACGGTCGATACGCTCCGGGCATGGCCCCGGAGACCGTCGTCTTACTCAATCACCGGCGAGAGCCGATCGGGACTCGCGACAAAGCCCAGGTCCATACCACCGAGACACCACTGCATCTCGCGTTCTCGCTCTATCTGTTCGACGATGCCGGCCGGGTGCTGCTCACACGCCGCGCATTGGCGAAGAAGACGTGGCCCGGTGTGTGGACGAACAGTTGTTGCGGGCATCCCGCGCCTGGAGAGACGCCCGAACAGGCGGCACGTCGCCGGTTGCCGCAGGAACTCGGATTCGGGGTCACCCAGGTATGGCCGTTGCTGCCGGATTTCTCGTACGCCGCCGTCGACCCCAGCGGCATCGTCGAGAACGAGGTGTGCCCCGTCTTCGCCGGCCGAATCGAGGCCGGCACACGGGTGAGACCCGATTCATCGGAAGTCATGGATCACGCCTGGGTGCCCTGGGCCGACCTCGTCGTCGCCGTGTCCGCGACGCCGTTCGTCTTCAGCCCCTGGGCCGTCGAGCAGATCCGGGAACTGCGAGGGATCAACCCCGTGGAGAGAACGTGGTCTCCGAAGTAGTCTGCTGGAGAAGTCCCCGGCACAAGCCTCTGTCGAACGCGAGTCGGCACGCAGCCGGGGTTTTTTCGACCACTCGGGTGAGACGCCCGTATCGTCGGGTCATGGACGCGGCCGCCCGCAGTAGATTCACCGTTCCGATCATCACGTTGCCGGTCACCGCTCGCGAGTGCGCGGACCGCGCCGTCTACGTCTCCAACGAGTCCGGCGCCTTCCAGATTCACTCCTGGGATCGCGGCGGCGATACCCGCACACGGATCACCGACGAACCCGGCGGCGCGTATCTGTGTGCGATCAGCCCTGATGGCGAGGCGATCTGGTCGTTCAGCGATCCGGTCGGCGCCGAATCGGGCCACTGGAACATCACGCCGTTTCCGCAGGCCCGGGTCGAGGCCACGCGCCGGGTGCTGGACGTCGAACTCGGGATGCCCGTCGGCCACGCGATCGGCAACCGCCGAGCCGTCCTGGGCATCGCCTGTGACGCGGGTGTCACGGTGTGGGTCGTGGACGATCCACAGGGCGCGCAGCAGGTGCGGCGCCTGTGCTTCGATCCGCTCATGGCCACCGTGCACGCCATGGACGCCGCCGAGGAACTCGTCGCGATCAGCCGTGCCGACGAGGGCAGCAGCCTGCTCCGCCCCCGGGTCACGGTGCTCCGAGTCTCCGACGGCGGCGAGGTGGCGCGTATCTGGGACGGCCCCGACCACGGTCTGGAGGTGAGCGGATTCGCTCCGATGACGGGTGACATCAGACTTCTGATGACGCATGAGCAAGGTGGATTCCGCAGGCCGTTCATCTGGGACGTCGCGGCCGACGAGCGCATCGAACCGGACATCGGTCTGGACGGCGACCTGTGGGCACGCTGGTACCCGGACGGGACGGCGCTGCTGATCGCGCGATCCGCGCGCGGACGAGTACGCCTGTACCGCTATGAGATCGAGCCGGGAATCCTCTCACCGCTCGCGTCCCGGACGGGCTGGGTCGGAACCGGGGCGGTCAGGCCCGACGGTGCGATCGAGTACCTGTGGTGTGACGCGGCGCACCCGCCGCAGCATCGAATCCTCCACCCCGACGGCACCGACGACCTCGCATCGCCGCCGCCGGGTGACGCCGCGCCGTCACGTCCGGTCATGGATGCGTTCGTACCGGTGGAGGATCGCCCCGGCGAGAGCCTCCATCTGCTCTACGCGATTCCCGACGACGAACGCCGTCCGTATCCGACGGTGTTCATGATTCATGGCGGTCCGTACGCCGCCGACGAGGACTTCTACTCACCCACGCGCGCAGCGTGGCTGGACGCCGGATTCGCCGTCGTCCACGTCAATTACCGCGGCTCCACCGGATACGGCCGTGAGTGGCGAGACGCGATCCTCGGCGATCCGGGACGTCGCGCCGCATCCGACATCGCCCGGGCCCGATCTTGGGCGGTCGAAACCGGATTGACGCACGCGTCGAGATGCGTCATCGAGGGCTGGTCCTGGGGCGGATATCTGTCCCTGTTGTCCGCGGGCCTGCACCCCGGCGATTGGGCCGCGTGTATCGCCGGAGCTCCCATCGCCGACTACGTACGGGCATATGACGAGAAGCTCGACGCACTGCGCGCCTTCGACCGTGAACTGTTCGACGGAGCACCTTCAGACAAGCCCGATCTGTATGCGGCATCCTCGCCAGCAAGCTACGTCGCCGATATCGATTGCCCGGTTCTGATCCTGTACGGACGTCACGACCCCCGCACGCCCGCCGGTCAGATCAACGCTTTCACCAATCGGCTCGCCGAGTACGGCAAGCCCTATGAGGTATACGAATTCGAGGCCGGACACGGCTCGTTCGACATCGCCGAGACGATTCGCCAGGTCGAGACCGAGATCAGGTTCGCACTGCGGCAATTGCCGCCCACCTACGACATCGGTTCTGATCCACCCGTGTGACCAGGTCTCCTCAGGTCATCACCCACGCCCGGTCAGCATCCGATTGTGCTCCAGGGCGACCGTCACCCAGAACGCCAACTGCGCATCGTCATCGATCGCCGGGGCGGCCACCTCGATCCAACCGGGCCCCATCTCGCGCCCTGCTCCCATTTCGGCCTGTGCCGCGCCGGGGCGACCGAGTAGTTCGACGTGCCGGTCGGCAGCGACGCGAACCAGCAGGCCACCGTTCTTCAGAGCGCTGACGATCATCTTCTCGTTGACCATGAACGATCGCCCACCGAACATCGACACCTCGCGCATGGCCGTCACATCGGTGAGCAGATCACGGAGGCGCTCGATCAGGATGGGCTGCGCGGTCATCGGGTCTCCTCGGTCTCGTTCCCTCAGTCGCCGACGGTAGGCGATCCGGCACGTCGGCACCACGGCTCTCCCTTCAGGAAAGCAGCGTCAACAGGGCCTTCGCGGTGGAGACGCTCGACTGCGGGTTCTGACCGGTGATCAGCGTGCCGTCGACGACGACCGTGTCACTCCAGGGCGAGCCGACCTCCACGATGCCGCCGGCCGCGCGCATCCGCTGCTCGACCGAGAAGGGGATCGCGTCGCCATAGCCGCCCTGCTGCTCTTCGATATCCGTGAAGCCGGTCATCCGGCGCCCTCCGAACAGCCAGCCGCCATCACCAGTGGCGGCCAACAGCCCGGCCACACCGTGGCACAACGCCACGACCGGACGACCGGCGGAGTCGGTGGCGGCCAGCAGCTCGGCCAACGCGGAATCGTCGACCAAGTCCGCCATCGGCCCGTGGCCGCCCGGGATGTAGACGGCGTCGTACGCGGCGGCGTCGACGTCCTCGAGTACCAGCGGGTGCGCGAGTCGGTCCTCGATGGTCGCCAGATATTCGCGGAAGCGTCGGGCGTTCTCGGCGGAGACGCCGCCCTGCTCGCTGAGCGAGAGCCCGTCCACGGTCGGCGCCGTGCCACCGGGGGTCGCGATGTCGACCTCGACGCCGGCCGACGTGAGCGTCTCGTGGGACGCCGCGACCTCCTCGGCCCAATAGCCGGTCGGGTGCTCGGTTCCGTCGGCGAGGACGAGGGTGTCGGCGGCGGAGACCACCATCAGTACGCGTGCCACGAAGTTCTCCTCGTTCTGGATCACCGCCCGTCGGGCAGGTCCGCTTGTTCGGCGATGACGTAGGCCGATCCTCCACCCATGAGCGCTCGACGCAGCACATCGGTCATAGTGATTTCTATGACCTCGTTGGACCTCTGGGAGGCCTTCGTCCACGCTCACCGGGAGAGGTCGATCAGCGGTGCCGCCCGCCGTCTCGATCTCTCTCAGCCCGCCGTGACGGCGCGCGTCCGCAGGCTCGAAGAAGAGCTCGGGGCGACGCTGTTCGAGCGTTCCCGCACGGGGTTGGCGCCCACCTCCCAGGCCGACGCGTTGGCCGGCCGGATCACCCCGCTGCTCGACCGGCTCCGCCGAGCCGTGAGTGTCGAGCCGACGACGGGGCCTGCGAGCATCCGGATCGGGGGCGCGGCCGACGTCATGAGCGCCCGGATGGTGCCCGCCCTCGGCCCACTGATTCGCGACGGTCTCGACCTGGCGGTGACCACCGGGCTCGCCCCGGACCTGCTCGACGCCCTCGCCGCAGACCGGCTCGACCTCGTCGTCTCCTCCATCCGGCCGAGCGACGACGGTCTGCGATCGACGGCATTGGTCGATGAGGAGTTCGTCCTTGTCGCGGCGCCTACGCTCGCCGCTCAGGTCGACGCCACCGCCCTCGGCGAGGATCCGGTCCGCGCGCTCACCTCCATTCCCCTGGCGGCTTTCTCTCCCGAACTGCCGATCATCAGACGCTATTGGCTGACCGAATTCGAGGAGCGGCCGAACAATCGAATCGCGCTTGTTCTACCCGACCTTCGCGGAATTCTCCGCGCGGTGATCGCCGGTATCGGTGCGTCGGTCCTACCCCGCTATCTGGCGGACGGTGCACTGGCCGACGGCACCGTCGTCCGACTCCACGAACCACGGTTCGGCCCGCTCAACACACTCTGGCTCGTCACCAGGCCGGACGCGCCGCCGGTCGTCGAACACGTCGCCCGGCACCTAGCCACGGAGACCGCCGGTTGGGCGAGTACGTGAGGTGACATCGACAACCGGTCCTTTCGCCTAGGTACGGAGCTGAGCGTTCGACTGCCTAGCGCAATCGTCTACGCACCGCAGGTGGCCAAAGAGATCAAGTGGCTGCCATCGCTGGCCGACGCGGTGAGCTTGCCGATCCCAGAGATCGTGGGGATCGGCGCTCCTGGAATCGGGTATCCGTTCGCCTGGACCATCCGTCGTTGGATCGAAGGCACACCATTGACCGACATCCCCTCTATCGACCGGACGATCGTGGCAGCCGACCTTGCGGAATTCCTCCAGCAGCTACAACGCGCAGAACCTGCAGGTCCGGGCCCCGGACAGCACAGCGCCGGTCGCGGCGCCCCGTTGCGCCAGTGGGACGAGCAGACCCGCCAAGCGGTGTCGTTCCTGTCGGGCCGGATCGATGGGACAAGAGCTCTCCGCCTGTGGCAGGACTCTTTGGACGCCGCGTCGACCATCCCGGCGGCGTGGTTCCACGGCGACATCGCTCCGGGAAATCTGCTGGGACGAGATGGGCGATTGTCAGCGGTGATTGACTTCGGACTCGCCGGAGTAGGCGATCCCGCTTGCGATCTCGCAATCGCCTGGACCTGGTTCGACCATGAGGAACGCGAGGTGCTGCGCACCGTACTCTACGTGGACGACGCGACCTGGCTTCGCGGAAAGGGCTGGGCACTCTGGAAAGCGTTGATCTCACTCGATCATCCGCGGCATGACGCCGAGTCCGTGCACGCACTGAACGCACTCGGCGTATTGAACGACGACTGAGCAAGAACGCATGACGCGTGCAGCGCGACCGTGAAAAGACGTGGCTCGTCGTCGGAAACCTGGCACGGGGGCGAAGTCAGCGAGACAGCCGACTGACGAGGTCTTCCCAACCGCGGGCGAGTCGGTCCTCGAACGTCTTCTCGGGATGCTCGCCGACTTCCGGCGCGGTGTAGAGCAGCAACGGCACATCCAGGGCCGCGGTGAGCTGCATCGCGAGAATATCCAGGTCCGCGGCATCGGTCCCGATCTGCTGCAGCAGCATCCGAAGGTGCCTCTGAGTCATCATGGCCGGCGGGCCGAAGGGAACGGGTGTACGTCCGTCCAGGGCCGCGCGCGCTATCTCGCGGTTCTCCGACAGAAACCGCAGACGCGCGGGCCCGAATGCGACGAGTCGGTCCAGTGGCTCGGCACCGGGCCCGAGCGGCGGAGGGCCGGAGAGCACACGCTCCTGGAAAGCCCGCTCGCCATCGCCCAGCAGGGCCATGAAGATGCCCGATCGCGTCTTGAACCGCCGGAACACCGTCCCCTTCCCCAGGCCGGAACGTTCGGCAAGGGCATCCATCGTGATCTGTTCGATGCCGACATCGGTCAGCATCTCGCGTGCCGTCGCGATCAGTGCCGCCCGGTTCCGCGCGGCGTCAGCCCGCTCGGTGTTCACGCGCACCTCCATCCACTGCTCCAACCTGCTGGACTTGCGTCCGAGCATAACCGGGGTAACGTATCACTTCAGAAGCGGGGTAGAGTCCGCTTACTGACAGGAATGAGATGACATGTCCGAGTTCGATGCCCTACCCGACGAGCAGACCATCGCCGCGACCGTGTCCGCGCTGGAGTCGCACGGCTTCACGGTCGAGGTCGTGGACGACCCGACGGCCGCACGGAAGGCGGTGCTGGCCCGTATCCCGCACGGCGCGAGGGTCTGGAAGAACACGTCGGTCACGCTGGATGAGACCGGTATCTCGGCTGGGATCGACGCCGCCGACGGGCCGTACGAGTCGGTCCGTCTCCAGATGACGGCGCAGAACTACGCCAGCCGTCAGATGAAGGAGATCGCCGCCGCCCCGGACTACGCACTCGGCAGTGTGCACGCCATCACCGAGGACGGCGAGTTGCTGATCGGCTCCGCGTCCGGCAGCCAGTTCGCGACCTTGGCCTGGGGTGCCGACCACGTGATCCTGGTCGCCGGGCTGCAGAAGGTCGTGCCGGATCTGGAGACCGCACGCCGGCGCGTCCGCGAGCACAGCCTGCTCCTGGAGAACGCGCGGGCCCTGCAGGCATACGGGCAGAACAGCCGCCTCAACAAGACGCTGGAGATCTACGGCGAGATGCCCGGCCGCATCCATCTGGTCCTCATCCGCCAGGTCATCGGCTACTGAGTTCTCCTGGTCGATCACGCCCACCAACACGTATGCACTCAGGTTCGCTCAGCTCAGAACGGCAACTCCGACCGCTCAGTGGCGTTCCGCGGCCCACACCGGCTGAGCAGGATCGCGGTTCCGATTGCGGCGGCGAGGCACAGCACTGAGCGGCCCGGCGAGCCCGAGCGGCGTCACCTCGGGGTGCAGGATGGTCAGCCACCCATTGCCTGCGGCAATGGCGAGCAAGGCACCGGTGATCAGCAGTACCGGCGGTGTGCCGTGGCTGATCAGGCGACTGCCGGCGACGGGCATGAGCATCATCGGCAGGGTGGGCAGGATCATCACGAGCCTGTTCTGTGCGGCGGTGAGTCCGGCGGGGTCTCGGAGGTAGCTGGGCAGGAAGGCGAGAACGCCGACGAACCCGGCTGACATGGCGGCCGCAGCCAGCAGCCACCCCATGAACCGGCGCTGCTGCAACAGCGACAGATCAAGGACGGGGCCGGCTGCCCGTCGCTGGATGAACACGAATCCATCACCGTGCAACGCCTTCTCGGCAAGATCGTCGACATCGAAGACGACCTGATCGAGTTCGGCCGAGCATGGGCGCAACCAGCGCCGCACTTCGCGCTCGTGCGGCAGGTCATCGCCGACGCCGACCACATCCCCGAAGCCACGCTGCGCGCCTGGCAGGAGGTCGGGCCGCTGCGCGTCCGCAAAGAGATCGCCGACCACCTCCGACGCCGGAGCTCGTGCATTCCTGCACGGTTACGCACTCCGCCTCGAAGCAGTGATCCAGGCCCTGCAGCGGCTCAGAACGGCACGATTCGTCATCAGGTACTCTTACGTGTATACGTTTCGGTCGATCGGGAGGTGGCCGCGATGTCCACGTTGAGACCAAGCACGGCCGGGCGGGCCGGCCTGTCGCGTAGCGCCTTGTATCGCGCAGCGCGCGCGGGGCGGCTGGAACGGATCGCTCGCGGCATCTACCTATCGGCGGACTCACCGGTGGCGGACTGGGATCTCATCGAGGCCGCGACCCGCCGCCCGGATGCGACGATCTGCCTGACGTCGGCGCTCGCCCATCACGATCTGACCGACACGATCCCCGCCGCACTGGATGTCGCGATCCCTCGCGGATCGCGAACGCCGGTGAGCACCGGTGCGATCGCGTGGCACCAATTCGACCGGGCCACGTTCAACATCGGCCGAGAAGAGATCGCGATTCCAGGCACGGATCAGATGATCGGGATCTACTCGCCCGAGCGATCGATCGTGGACGCGTTCCGGCTACGCGGTGAGATCGGGTACGAATTAGCGCGGGAAGCGCTGAAGGAATGGCTGCGCCTGGGCGGGAAGCCCGCTCGGCTGATGGCGATCACCTCTCGCCTACCTCGAGCGAAGTCTCCCGTTCTTCAGGCATTGGAGGCACTGACATGACCACCGGCGATGAGGTGTTCCGCCGTATCCAATCTGCGGCACGTTCGGCCGCCGCGAAGAGCGGCATGCGCGGTGCCCCGACGCAGGAATTTCTGATCCGGCACACGTTGGAGTCGTTCCTGGATCGCCTCGCTCGCACCTCCCATGCCGAGGGCTTCGTGCTCAAAGGCGGGATCTTGCTGGCTGCCTACGGCGTGCGGCGCCCAACGAAGGATGCCGACGCGAACGCCGTAGCGGCGGACGTGACCGCCGATCACCTCATCTCGGTGGTGCACGATATCGCCGCCACCGAAGTGGACGACGGCGTCGTGTTCGATGTGGACTCGATCGGCGTGCAGGAGATCCGCGAACATGCCGACTACCCCGGATTCCGTTTGCGAGTCAGTGTGTTGATCGGACCGTGGAAGGGCACCGCTGCATGGGATGTCTCCACCGGAGATCCGATCGTGCCCGCGCCACGCCGGGTACGCATCGATCGCGTCTTGGGTGATCCGATCGTGCTGCTCGGCTACGCGCCCGAGACCACGATCGCTGAGAAAGGCGTCACCATCCTAGAACGCGGGATCACCAGCACCCGATGGCGCGACTACGTCGACATCGTCCAGCTCGCCAAGCAAGGCATCAACTCCGACGAACTGCTCCGCTCGGCGCGTGCGGTAGCCCACTACCGCGGCGTCGCCCTCGAACCCATCGCACCGCATATTATCGGCTACGGGCAGATCGGTCAGGCCAAGTGGGCGGCATGGCGACGCAAAGAACGACTGGAAACGATCTGCGAAGCAGACCTCGACCAGCAGATGACGCTGGTGGCCTCCTACCTGGACCCGGTATTCAGTCACGGCGACACCCCGCCGCCTCGCACGTAGCAGGTCCATCCCCGAATAGATTCGGGCATAACCGCCACCCATACCGATCACTCACCGTCTCCGCTTCGGGTGAAGTCCACGTTCATGAGTCGTGCACTTCGCGTCCATCTCGTCACTCGTGGTCGATACTCTCTTGTCGGTAGGAGAACAGCGACGGAGTCAGGATATCGCGATGGTTGAGCTGCTCAGGAGCCTTGGCAAGGCCGTCGACGACATCGGTAAGTTCACGCGGAGCACCTCAGAACAACTGGTCGGACAGGCCAGCGGTCTCAAGGACGCTGCTGTGGAGACCATCGAGAAGCTGACCGCAAAGAAACCGGACCCTTACGAGCTGGCCATAGCCGAGTACAACGGCGCGTTCACCGCGATGAACGACAACGGACTCTCCCTCCTACGCCAACGCGAGCGCTCGACGGACCTGATCGAACTCGTCGAACTGCTGGTGAACAGCATCGCCAACACCCCGAAGTCGTTCGAGACCGACTTCGACGAGATCGATGTCCGCAAGGCTCAGTTCCTCGAGGCGGAAGAGTTCGCACGGAAGGACCTCGAAGCCGCGCGAAAGTCGGCTGCCGGTGCCGGCGCCGGGTTCACCGCGGGCGCTGCGGTCGCGAGCATGGCCCCGACAGCGGCGATGTGGGTCGCCACCACCTTCGGCACAGCGTCGACCGGCACCGCGATCTCCGCGCTTTCCGGCGCCGCCGCGACCAAGGCTGCTCTGGCCTGGCTCGGAGGAGGGACTCTCGCAGCCGGAGGCGGAGGCACTGCTGCAGGCGGTGCCCTGCTCGCACTCGCAGGTCCCATCGGCTGGACGGTCGCTGGGGCTACCCTCCTCGCTTCGATCGCCCTGTTCACCAAGGAGAGGTTCGAGAACCACGAGGCAAAACATGAGGCGCTGATGGCGGTGAAGCAGAACACCGCGCTCGTCAAGGTCATGGATGCCCAAATCGACGACCTCCTGCAGCGCACGACCTCCCTCCGCGAGTCACTCATGAGGAGCTACGGCGCCGCCCTGGCGTTCTTCAACGCCGACTTCCGAGCGCTGTCTGCACCTCAGCAATCTCGGCTCGCCGTACTGGTGAACAACACGAAGTCTTGCGCGGCTCTGCTGAGTAAGCGCATCGAGCAGGACGCCGATGATGAGTGACGTAACAAATCTCACGAAGAGCAACCAGGAACAGGCCGTCGCTGCTTGGGTGAACTACCTCAATCAACTCCGGATGGATAACCTGCTGAGCCAGCAGAACGTGAACCTCCTGGAAGCGCTCACCAGCCTCGATGACGCGATCAGAAAGATCGACCTCGAACTGATCGCCACCAATCGCGGCGGATTGAAGGGCATGCACGGCTTCATCGCCGAGATTGCAGAGGTGGGCGTCGGCAACGCTCGGAGCCAGATCCGCGGTGAGGGCACCGTTTACCAGTGGGTGAACGACAACGGCCCGGTGGACCTGATGCGCGGCGGCGTGGAGATCCAGCAGAAGTTCGTCGCGGCCGGCGGTCGCTTCGGCCTCGGCGCGATCGCAGAGCACCTCGAAAAATATCCCGACTTCGTCAAGAACGGCGGAAAATACCAGATCCCACGCGATCACTTCGAAGCGATAAAGAAGCTACACTCCATGCCATCCGAGGAGGCGGGCACGTTCCTGACACGCAACGGCGACGGCCTATCGCACAAAGACTGGACGCGGGCCCAGGCATTCTTCGAGGAGGGCTCTGTCGGCATCGAGTCGCTCGAACCCTCAACCCTCGAGTACCACGAGGTGCAAAGAGGCGCCTACGGCTCGACGCTGGAGGCGGAGAAGGAGTCCATCCGCTCCACCGACCAGTCTCTGCGGGACGCGGCCCACCAGAAAAGCCGGCCGACATCGCAGGAGAGCGCGAAGGCCACCCTTACGGGCGCCGTCGTCGAAGGCGGGACCGTCTTCGTACTAGCTGTGGTCAAGAAGCTCCGTGAAGGTAAGAAGCTCAAGGAGTTCACCAGCGAAGACTGGATCGATATCGCGGGCGACACCGGCTTCGGTTTCGTCAAGGGTGGCGTCCGAGGTCTCAGTGTCTACTCGCTCACGAACTTCACCGCTACGTCCGCAGCTGTCGCCAGCTCGATCGTCACCGCCGCCTTCGGCATCGCCGAACAGGCGAACAAACTCCGCCGTGGTGAGATCGACGAGTCGGAGTTCATCGAGAACGCAGAGCTCGTCTCCCTGGAAGCCGCCATCAGCGCCCTGTCCTCGTTTGTCGGTCAGGCGCTCATCCCGGTGCCGATCCTCGGGGCCGTGATCGGCAATACTGTCGGCACCGTCATGTATCAGGCCGTCTCGTCCTCTCTCTCCACACGGGAGGCTGCGCTGATCAAGCGTTACCTCGACGAACAACACGTGCTCGACGAGAAGCTCGCCGCCGAGTACCAGAAACTCATCGAAAAGCTCGACGCATGCATGTCCGACTACCTCATCGTGCTCGCACGGGCTTTCTCACCTGACGTGGAGGTCGCCCTCCTCGGATCGGTCGAGCTCGCGCTGGAGCTCGGCGTGGCTTTGGAAGAGATCCTGGATTCCGACGAGAAGGTCCTTGCCTACTTTCTCGGCTAGCGAAATACCCTAACAATCCGCGGGCACAATCGGGCACGCCGATGCTTGTCCCTGGTCGGCTACCTCACGGTCCGCAAGACCGATGAACTGGCCGTGAGGTACACACCGTCGAAATCGATCCGGAACGCGTCTTGCTTGATCCGTCAAGCGCTCGGGCAGTACGCCACGGCGACATTCTATGTACTGCTAAGCAACCCTCCCCTACAGGGACCGCCGAGCGCTAACTGTTCTTCTCCGGCAGGTTGTGAACACCTGAGGTGAGCGAAGACCTCCGGGCAGGATGTGGGTTACCACACTCACCATCCACGCCACGGAGGTCTTCGTGACTCACGTTAACGCACTACTGACCCCGGAGGGTCGTCGCAGGCTCGCTGTTCTGATCGTCGAGGACCGATGGTCCCACGGCGCGCTGCAGAACGATTCCAATGCTCACCGACAACCGCGAAGCGATGGGCCAACCGCTACCGAGCCGGCCAACAACTGACCGACCGCAGTTCATGACCACACACCTCACCGACGCGACTGGACCGGCGAACCGAACGACGGATCATCGCCCTACGCTTCGCCCGCCGGTGGGGACCGCATCGCATCGCCTACCACCTCGGTCATGGCACGCTCGACAGTCGCGCGCGTCCTGACCCAGTACCACATGCCCCTGCTCGCCGACCTCGACCACGCCACCGGACTACCGGTATGTCGCCCGACACCGGTCCGCTACGAGATGAAAGCCCCCGGCGACCTCATCCACATCGACATACTCGGAGATCCTCGACGACGAACGACAAGAGACCGCCGCCGGATTCTGGGAACCAGCCAACGCCTTCTTCGCCGCGATCGGCGTCAACGTCACCGCGGCTATGACCGACAACGGGCGTCGAAGCCAGTGGACGGTTCCTCGAAGCCGACGTTCGCACCCAGCAACGCCGATAGACTGTGGTACAGGCATCCCCGGCCGGAAGGAGCGTTGGTGCTTCGCAATGCACATCGGTCACTGCAGCATGAGCATGCGGCGCTCGTTGGTGACGTAGTCGACGGCAAACGGTTCTTCTGGCTGGGTTCGGGGATCTCCCGAGAACAGGTTCCCGATCTCGTCGCTGTCCTCAGACGTGTCCTTCTATTCTTGCGAGACCGTGCACTTGGCGAGGCTCCCAGCACAGCACACCGGGATGCTCTCCTGGAAATACTCAGTACACACCTCCCGCCCGAGGTCGCACGGTACGAAGCAGATGAGGTGGCCTGGGTGCCGCTCGATCCCGAGCCACTCCGCGGTGTCTACAGTCAAGTACTCGGCGTACGCGTTGGTGACCAGCCCGGTGACTACCTCCTGATGAAGGCGGCTGACCTACCCAACACGTACGGCGCAGACGATCTGGAACCAGGTGCCGCGCATCGCTTTATCGCAGTTCTTGTCGCTGAAGGCGTCCTCAAAGAAATAGCGTCCGGCAACTGGGATGGCTTGGTTGAAACGTCCGTGAAAGAGCTCACGAACGATCCAGGTCTCCTCGATGTGTACGTCTCAGCTGAGGATCTCCGAGAAGGTAACTCGCTCGCTCAGATTGCAAAGTTCCACGGTTGCGCCGTCCTGACACGGAGGGATCACAAACGCTACGCCGCAAAGATCATCGCCACTCGCGCCCAGATCAGCAGGTTTGAGAGCGACGACACGTTCAAACACATGCGAGAGGCGTTACAAGAACGAACGACGAAATATCGTTCTCTGATTCTCGGCCTGTCGGTCCAGGACAACGATTTACTCAATGTCTTCACACGAGCTGCGGTGAATCATCCATGGCGCTGGGAGGCAGCACATCCGGCTTACGTTTTCGCTCAACCGACGATCCAGAGCCCGCAACGAGACGTCCTTGAAAACAGCTATGCCGACGAGTTCGAAACACACCACTCGGAGATCATCGCCACATCGGCCTTCGGTACCTACGCAGAACCTCTCCTCGCCGCCCTTGTACTAGAGGTTCTCCTCCACAAGTTGCTTGCTCTTCTCACTCGACAGACGACAGTGGATACGGCCTTTGAAGACGATCTCGCCCAGGGCGTTCGAAGAGTCGCAATGATCGTTGCTGCATCGGCAGGGAATGATGTGCATGCCCTACTCGCGTTTGTCACGGGACCGTATGCGGCACTTGTCAGGCAGTACCTCGGTCTCGACGCGAGTCACCGCTACGTGCCTTTGGCGCGTGGCCACCGATCCCAGATCAAGTCTGAGCCGATGGTGTCTGTCACGGGGGCAGACTTGCTTGCCGCCGCAATCGGACTACTTGGATGGGGTGACCTGCAGGGACGCTGGCTCATCCGAGGCACTTCAGATCGGGCCTCTGGCAACCTCCAAGTAATCGAACAGTCAACCGGCCGTACGACTCAGCTCGCTATCGTGAAGGGTGCGCGAGAAGCCGACGCCGTCCTCGCGTCGAACGTATGGACCAGTTGTGCTGGTCGGATGGCAATTCTTTACACGCACGAACGTCTACGGCCAGCAGTCAGATCAGCTACAAGTCGCCTGGGTGGCGGGCGCCGCGTCTCAGATCGTCTCGAGGCGCACTGGAGCGAACTTAGTGCCCACGCCTCGACAACCGATGAGATCGCCGGACGCTTCCAAACCGAGGTAGGGTTATGAGGAATCTGGATCATCAGACTCTGCACAAGGAGATCCACCGCGCTCTCATCACGACTGGGTACTCAGAACTCCCGAAGCCTTTGCAATTGGGCGAGATCTCTCTAGACCTTGAGTCTGTGTACAGCGGCCCGATCGACCGTCTCGATCTCGCGGTGATCGTTGATAGTCCTAATACCCGCGAGGAAGGTTTCCGGCTATACTGGCAAATTCAGCGCCTCGCCCGTGCGTTGGATGCGGCAGGCTCACGGCGCACGATCACGGTGGTTGCCATCGGCGGCATCGATGACAATCGTGTCCTTGCGGATCTACAAGCTGTCGCGAGAGTGCTCACAGTCGACGAATCCCTTCCCGTCCGCCGTCTCATCGCCCCGTTGCTGAACCTAGTACTACCTAGGGCTACTCAAGAAGCCCTAGATGGCATGACTCAGGCACGCGCCTTCGTCAAAGGCCGCCACAACACCGCGCTTCTGGAAATCCTGGATTCAGCATCTGATGGGGTCGATTCAGTCACGATGACATACGCCGCCTGGGTAGACAAAGCGTTCTCTACGCGACGAGGCCGCCATGAATGAGCGCCGCCTCGACTCGCTCCACATCGAGAACTTCCGCAGCATCACGGGTAGATGGACGGTTCCTCTGGACGCGCAAGTTGTCTTGGTGCACGGCCCCAATGGAGCCGGCAAGACCAGTCTTCTGAGTGCGATCGAACTCGCCGCCACTGGCAGCGTCGGCTTCCTCAACGAGCAGTCAACTGAGTTGCGTGATGTCCTTCTAAACCGGAACTACCCTCTGGGGAACGTCCAGCTACGACTGCGATCCTCCGACGGATCGACGCTTACTGGCACGATTACGCTCGACAGCAGCGGCATCAAAGGAAATGCGGCTCTGGGTGAGTCCGAAAAGCTCCTATTTCTCGAACGATGTTTTCTCCCTCAGACGGCGCTTGGACGCCTGCTCGAAACGTACACGGCTACGGGCAAGCAAATTGACACGGCACTAGTGCGCTTCGTAAAGAGCGTGGTTGGACTCGACAAGCTGGACAGCCTTATCGACGGCCTAAGACCTGCAGGGCATCTTGCGCGCGCAAGGGCAGCTAGTAAGAGTTGGGAGGCTTCCGAGAACGAGCTCACCACTGCACTCGGGACTCGAGAAGACATCGTCAGACAACTCGAGCGAGCGAAGTTACTATTGGCAGAAGCCATAGCCTCACTGAGGGCGCTTTATGGCGACGCGGTGAACGATGTTCCCGACAAGGAACTACTCCAACGCCCCCTCGCAGTGCGCAGCAGCAATACCGGGCCCGACGAGGCGAACCAGTATGAATCTTTTCGAGTCCGCCTCGAAGGCATTTCTGCTGCTTACGTCGAAGGGATCGGAGCCGGAAGTTCACATCTGGACCCTGCAGGCCAATCGGAAGCCGCAAACCGAGCAGCTTCGGCGTACGTTAGCTGGGAGACCCATGTCGGCTCACGCGCTCTCGCTCAGTTGAATCAGATTCGATCCGAGGCATTCTCCCTGCCCCACGTCAATGCAAGTCAGATTTTTGATGCATTCGAGGATTGTCAGACTCATCTGCTTCAGGAGAGTCGCCGGCGGGCGGGGGCCCGGAAACGTAAACTTGAGGTAGAAAGCACTCGTGCCAGACTGGCCGGAGAGCTAGATACACTGGCAGAAGAGATCCGAGTGCTCGAAGCCGCGACTGACGCGATCGAGATTCCTAGAGACGTGCGGGTACTCATTGATATTCTGGAGAAGACCATCCCGCTCGTCGACTCCGACGTCTGCCCGATCTGCGATCAGCATTTCGCCCATGACGGCGCTTCCTTACGTCAGCACCTGGAGGAAAAGACAACATCGCTGACCCGTGGCGCGCAAGATCTCATGCAAGCTCGCGCTAGCCTTCAGTCGCTACAAGTTGAGGTTGCTCGGCGTACCAGGGAACTTTCGTCTCTTGCACCTCCACCGGAGGAGGACGCACCGCTCGATTCTCTCGCAAGAGATCTCAACTCTCTCGACGAAATCATCAGCACGGGCGCCAATCTCCTGAAGGAGATGGAACGGACTGAAGTCCGAAAAGCAGTGGCGACCTCACAGAAGGCGACCCAAAACGTTGCGAACCACCACCTTTCCGCACTTCGAGAGGAGCTAGGAATAGGCGAGACAGGCCTTCAAATCTCTGAAGAGATCGAGCGTCTTGCAGAAGTCGTCGAACAACGATCGCAAAAGGCCCAGTATGAGCGGACACGTCAAGCGAGAGAGGCTGAAGCAATCGCGGCCGTCGAAGAGCGCTCACAGGAGACCGCGGAGCTCGCTTCACGACTTTCGGACGTCGACAGCCGCATCTCGACTCTCAAGATCATAATCAAAGAGGCAACGGACCGAAAAAAAGCCGCCAATAGTCTTCGGCTCGAGACAGAACGTATTCGTTCATCCGTGATAAACCACGTCTTTGATCAGACGTTAAATACTCTGTGGGCCGACCTCTTCAGCCGTTTCGTTCCGCTAGAACCATTCGTTCCTCGATTTAAGAAGCAGACACAGGCCAAGCGGTCAGTCGACATTCATTTGGAAACGGTCCTGCCGAACGGCGAAGTCTCAGGAACACCATCTTCAATGCTTAGCTACGGAAATACCAATACGGCTGCACTATCACTATTCATTTCCCTGCACCTCTCGGCGCCGATCGCTCTTCCTTGGTTGATCTTTGACGATCCCGTCCAATCTATGGACGACATCCACGTCGCGAACTTCGCGACTGTCGTTCGGCAGTTGTCCTACTCGCACGGCCGACAGGTCGTCATCGCAGTGCACCAGCAAGAACTCTTCGAATACCTAGCCCTAGAGCTGGCGCCTGCGACCGCAGAGGAGTCCCTTCTCAAAGTCAGCTTGAATCGCCGCGGAGAGGCCACGGTGATCCATACCGAGAGGGTGCACAGCCAGCCTGAACCATCGCTCATCAGTTCCACGTAATCGCAGTGAAGGTCGCAGGACCTTCTTCGAAGATTCGCATCGACCTCCACGAGTATCCGATGCCCGGATGGTGCTACCAGGTCCCACTAGGCTGACTGACGGCAGTCAGCCACTTCATGAATCTCCGAACTTGCCGGGCGCGATTCGCACT
Source organism: Mycobacteriaceae bacterium (assembly GCA_044222225.1). Taxonomy (GTDB): domain Bacteria; phylum Actinomycetota; class Actinomycetes; order Mycobacteriales; family Mycobacteriaceae; genus JBGANR01. Next base: position 58,526 of record JBGANR010000014.1, on the reverse strand, counting down.
CGTTCGAACCTGGTTATCAAACCGGTTCGGCTTTGCAGTCTTGCTGCTTTGCGTCTCGACTGATCCAGTTCCGTGGACCAGTTGTCGTGTCGAGAGCTCCCAGGTTGAGATCTTCGGATTCGGAGACGTCTTACTCGGATACGACGCAATCTACGCGTACTTAGACTCGGAAGAAAAGACGAGACCTGCTGACTAAGTACGGCTTCAGAGACGAGGCGACAAGGCGCGAGAACGCCCGAGCAGGAAGTAATTATCCACTTTCCGTTTCCGTATCCGTGACCCCACATCTCCCGATGTCAGCGGTTCTAGTACATCCGATTGGGTGAATCGGTCAGGACAATTATCGAACCTCCAGGTCCGTTACAGCGGATGCTTGGAACTAGGTAGGAACCGACCTGCCGGACTCACAAAAACGGCAGACGAGCCACCACGATGCCACCGACGCTAGGCGGCATCCCTTCCTTCAGTTTTTCCTCGTCGAGGGTGCCCGAATCGATGTCCAACACGTAGGCCGGCGGAACGCGCCGCAGTGGATTCAACAAGTGCGGGAAGTACGGCATCCCGAAATGTCCAGTGTCGCCCGGCAGGAGCCCGAAGACAGATCCGAGCCGGTCGTGCTCGGCGGGCCTCGTTGTCACGGGTGATGGTGCGGAGAAGCTCGCCTGCCCGAGTCGGACCACCAACGCTCGGTCGATCATCGATCGAGTCACGGCGCGTGTTCCGTCCTGCTCGGTGCGGAGAAACTCATAGAGATCCTGGGCAAGATCCGACCGCAGTGTGGGAATCAGAGGCGGCTGGTTGGCGACGCCTTTGCGCACGTCTTCCAATGCGATCGACCGTTCGTACGTGATGGCTGCGTGGTCCACGAACCACTCATCCGCGAGGAGAGCCGGCATCAATGACACAGTGCGCCTTGTGCATGCAACGCACCCTGCTCCGCTATGGGTGTCCGAGCAGCGTTCCCACTGCCGGTAATGGCCCGTCCCGAGGTAGAGCGCATAGACCGGTACCAAGCCCAACATGGCCGCCGCCGACATGAGCGTCTCACGCTGCAGCGGATGGTTCTTGCTTGCCTTGTATCCGAAGTCGAAGCGCCAGTTCCCTCCGGAGATCCTGAGCCGCTTCGCCTGCACGAGCATGCCGTACGCACTGGAGTCGTCGACCCACCACCACACCCAGTCGGCGCCGCTTACGGACTCAGCTGGCTGGGTGAACGGCACGACCGTCACCGCTTGCGCGGCGTAGGCCATAACGATCTCGGTGATGCTGGGCTCCGCCCAGCGGATGCATGCCTGGTCGCAGGCCTGCATATGGCGAGAAGCTTCTGATCGCGCCCGCCTGAACGCCAAGTCAACTGAGGTCATTTGGTCACTCTCTGTCCGACTAACGAGCTGCGGTGTCCACGTTGCATCTTGTCACGCGCTGCCGCTTGGGCTAGGCCTGCAAGGACAAGTCAGCATGCGGGATGCAACGTGCTCTCGAGTCCCCTTGTCCAGCTCCGCCTCTCGCCGCACCAAGCGATTGCGCAACTATGCCCCAGAACAGCCGTGTCAAGCGATCCTGTACGATACGCACACTAGTCGTCTACCTCAACACCAGAACGATTATCAACGGCCGCGAAGCACGCCAAGTCGAACTTGACTCCGACCGCGCCGACGACGTCCGGTCGGCGTTCCACGAGTACGCCACAAATCCGGATATGACACTCAATCGCATGACCGCTGCCCCCTCGTCGACCGAGGGCTGACCATTCACGCCACCCCGCCAAGCAGGCCGAACATCCTTCTCCGACGAAACCAGGTCCACCGGCTTTTGACCAACCGCTACTACATTGGCTTCGTCAGCTTCGCAGCGTCGAATACCTCGGGCATCCACGAACCACTCGTCGATCCGGCAGTCTTCGACAAAGTCCAAGAGCGGCTCACCGCAAATCGTGGCACTGGAAACCGTGAAACGGAAGCACTGGCACTACCTCAGCGGAAGCCTCCATCATGGCCGCTGCGGCCCTCGATTGGTGTTCACCATCAACCATGACCGACACGACACGGCAGACTCTACGAGTACTACGCATGCACCGGACACCAGATGAAGACGACCGACTGCGACGCTCCCCACTTCACACTTCACGGTCGCCGGATCGAGGCGGCTATCGCCCGAGTATAGCCCGCAGAGCACGCAGCGTGGACCAGCAAGGCGGTTCCCGGCATACGCCGACGGCTCGTCAAATACTCGATCTGATCGCTGACCCCGTCCGCACATACAGGGGCTTCGCTGACCAACCATGGCCGCGTCTACAATCAGGTCTGTCTACATCGAGTTCGACGATGAAACTGTCGCAGATGCCCTCCACGCCGAGGTGGATCGAGCACCCATCGCCGCAGCTCTTGGAGACGTGCCAACAAGCGCTCGGCCCCGACGAGGCCACACCAACCAAAAACCCTGACATCAAATCTTGCGACGCCAGGGGTTCGACTAAGAACACTTGGGTGGAGCCTAGGAGATTCGAACTCCTGACATCCGCCTTGCAAAGGCGGCGCTCTACCAACTGAGCTAAGGCCCCGATCGGTCTGTCAGCGCTCGATGACGTGCCAGACCTCGGTGTTGCGTCGAGACGCGATCTCGATGACGAGAACCGTACCAGCCACGGCTGCGACGGCGCCGAGCAGGATCTTCACCGCGGCCTCCGGTCGTCGCCCTCGAGCTCGGCCACGGCTGCCGCCGGGCACATGGGTGGGCCTAGGAGGACTTGAACCTCCGACCTCTTCGTTATCAGCGAAGCGCTCTAACCGCCTGAGCTATAGGCCCTGGAACCGAGTAGAAATGTTACCTCACCACCCCGGAACCCAAAAACCCGCAGGTCAGAGCACCCGATCACGCAGCCGCGCACCCCATTCGCAAGCAGCCCGACCAGGCGTCCGCACCGACGAGTGTCGAGCATCTCGACCGTCGATCTGCGATGCTCGCTTCATGGGCGCTCAGACCTGGAGCTTGCGGCATCGCCCGTCTACGCGTCCGACCGTCGCACCCGGCGTGTGGGTATGTGCCGCAGGCCTCGTCGCCGTCCTGATCGGCGTCTCGACGCGATACGGCTACCACCGCGACGAGCTGTACTTCCTCGCGGCGGGGCGACATCTCGCCTGGGGCTACCCCGATCAGCCACCCCTGCTGCCGGCACTCGCCCGGCTCGTCGACATCCTGGCGCCGGACTCGCTCGTGGCACTCCGCCTCGTGCCGGCGCTCACCGCGGGTGCCCTCGTCGTCGTGACCGCGCTGCTGTGCCGGGAGTTCGGCGGCGATCGACGGGCACAACTCCTCGCCGCAGCCCTCACTGCGATCGCACCGATCACGCTGGGTGCCGGCCACCTGTTCGGCACGACGATCGTCGATCTGCTCGTCTGGGCGACGCTGTGCCTGCTCGTCGCCAGGCTGCGCAGCGCCACCGATGCGCGTACCTCGACACCACACGCCCCGACATCGCACACCCCGACGCCGCCGGGCAGACACCACCCGCCGGCGGAGAGCCGCGACGAGCACGGCCGGCGTGACACCGTGGCTCGCGATCGGGGTGACGATCGGCATCGGCATGCACGTCAAGACTCTCGTCGCCGTTCTCACCGTGGCACTGGTCGTGGGCCTCCTGGCTTCCCCGCGCCGTCGAGTACTCGCCACCTGGCACTTCGGCCTCGCCGTCGCGATCGCACTCGCCATCGCGGCACCGACGATCTGGTGGCAGGCGACACACGGCCGGCCGCAGCTCGAGATGGGCAGGGCGATCGCCACCGGCAGCTCAGGCACGTCCGACGGCCCGATCGAGTTCGTCCTCCTCCAGCTAGGCCTCGTGGGCCCGCTGGTGGTACCCGTCTGGCTCATCGGATTCAGGGTGTTGTGGCGCGACGGCCGCCGGGAGGTTCCGATCGCTTATGCGCTGCTCTTCGTCGTCTTCCTCATCACCGGCGGAAAGGCCTACTACCTCGCCGGCATGTATCCCGCGTTGCTCGCCGCCGGGGCCGTCACCATCGCCTCGTGGGCGGCCGATCATCGCCGGCTCGCCGGCACCTGGCTTGCGACGGATCTCGCGACCGCCGCGTTCCTCTTCCTCCCGCTCGTGCCGGCGTCGCTTCTGGACCGGACACCGATTCCCGCGGTCAACTACGACGCAGGCGAGACCGTCGGCTGGCCGGAACTCGTCGCGGCGGTCACCGCCGCTCACGATCGGCTACCGGCTGCCGAACGGGGCAGGGCCGTCATCCTCACCCGCAACTACGGCCAGGCCAGCGCCGTCGAGAGATTCGGCCGCGACCGCGATCTGCCCCGGCCCGTCAGCGGGCACAACGCCTACTGGTGGTGGGGCCCACCGACGGACGACGCCGACGTCGTCATCATCGTCGGCATCCCGGACGCCGAGCGCGACCGGCTGTTCTCCCGATGCGAACCGGCGGGGCGGGTCGACAACCGAGCCAGCGTCGACAACGACGAACAAGGCACCCGGATCGATCTCTGCCGCGCTCCGCGTGCGTCCTGACGGGAGTTGTGGCCCACCGTCAAGCACCTCGGCTGACGCGCGTCGGCTAATCCAGGTCCGCGAACGTCACCTCGACGCCCCCGACGAGGTCCGCGGCGAGGTTGTAGAGGAACGCCGCGATGGTGGTCAGCGCCGACGCCAGGATGACCGTCACGGCGCCGATGAGCGCCGAGTAGCCGAAGACGTCACCGGCCGACAGCAGCGACTCGGCGTTGCCGTCAGAGCTGGTGATGAACTCGCCGAACGACGTGTTGAGCTTGTCCCAGACGCCCATGCCGTCGAGCACGTAGTACAGCACGCCGACGGCGACCATCCAGATGACGAAAAGCGCCACGGACGTCACCAGCGACAGCTTGGCCACCGACCACGGGTCGATGCGGCGGATCTGGACCGTGGCGCGCAGCGGGCCGCCGAGGCCGGGCTTGGCCGCGACGATCTCGGACTCCGCACGGGGATGGTGGATCGCGTCGAGATCCGGCAACTTGTCGATGCCTTTCGGGATGTCGATGTTGCGGGTCGGCTGCTCGACGGCGGGCCGCGGAGGTACGACCGGCGCGGGAGCGACGGGCGCGTCAGACACACGCGTCACGCGCGTCGCCGATTCAGCACCGGCGGGCCGGCGCTGCAGCGGCCGCTCCGCCTCCTCGGGCACAGCAGCGGCCCCGGAACTCACAGCGGCCCCAGTGGCCGTCGGACGCACCGGCTGAGCCCCCACCGGCAGCGGCCCCGTCGCCGGGCGTTCCGGCTCAGGCGTCGCGCCCGGGGCCGCCGGCGTCCGCTGCCAAGGCGGCACCGAGCCCGGTCCCGAGCCGCCGCCCGTCGCGGCGGGCTCGTTCCTGTCGTCCGACGTCGTCACCGGTCGTCTCCTCCTCCAGCGGTCGATTCCAACGATCGATCCTCAGCAAGCCACCACGACGCGGCGGGCACCGCCCGCCGCGCCCACGCAGGGCTCTTACGTTGCCTTACCGCCGTCGCCGTCCGGGTCAGGCTCGTCCGCGTTTCGGGCGATGGCAAGAAGCGTAGTGCCCTCCCCGAGGTTCATGAGTCGGACGCCCTTGGTCTGCCGGCCGGCCCGTCGCACCTGCTTGGCCGCCGTCCGGATGACACCGGCCTCGGAGGTGATGGCGTAGAGCTCGTCGACATCGGTGACGATGAGCGCCCCGACGAGGTCGCCGCGTCGGCGATCGTGCTGGATGGTCAGCACGCCCTTGCCGCCGCGTCCCTGCACCGGGTAATCCGACATCGCGGTGCGCTTCGAGTAGCCGCCGGACGTCGCGACCAACAGGTACGTGCCCTCGGCGACGACGTTGAGCGACAGCAGCGAATCGCCGACGTTGAAGCGCATCCCCTGCACGCCGCTCGTGGCGCGGCCCATCGGGCGCAGTGCCTCGTCGGTCGCGCTGAACCGGATCGACTGGCCGTGCGTCGACACGAGCAGCAGATCGTCGGTGGCCGAGCACAGCTGCGCGCCGACGAGCTCGTCGCCGTCCCGCAGGTTGATGGCGATGAGCCCGCCCGTCCGGTTCGAATCGAAGTCGATCAGCCGCGACTTCTTGACCAGCCCGTTGCGGGTGCCCAGCACGAGGTACGGCGCGTCCTCGTACGTCTGGATCTGGATGACCTGCGCGATCCGCTCCTCCGGCTGGAAGGCCAGCAGATTGGCGACGTGCTGGCCGCGGGCCGTCCGGTTGGCCTCCGGCAGCTCGTACGCCTTGGCCCGGTACACCCGGCCCTGCGTGGTGAAGAACAGGATCCAGTCGTGCGTCGAGCACACGAAGAAATGCTTGACGATGTCGTCCTGCTTGAGGCCGGCGCCCTGCACGCCCTTGCCGCCGCGCTTCTGGCTGCGGTACAGATCGGTCTTGGTCCGCTTGGCGTAGCCCGTCTCGGTGATCGTGACGACGACGTCCTCGCGGGCGATGAGGTCCTCGTCCGAGACCTCGCCGTCGGCCGGGACGATCTGGGTCCGCCGCTCGTCGCCGTGCTTCTCGACGATCTCGGCCAGCTCGTCGTGGACGATCGCGCGCTGCCGCTCCGGCTTGGCGAGGATGTCCTTGAGGTCGGCGATCTCGCGCTCGATCTCGGCGAGCTCGTCGATGATCTTCTGTCGCTCGAGCGCGGCGAGCCGGCGCAGCTGCATGGCGAGGATCGCGTCGGCCTGGATCTCGTCGATGTCGAGCAGGCCCATGAGGCCGGTGCGCGCGATGTCGACGGTCGCCGACGCGCGGATGAGCGCGATGACCTCGTCGAGCGCGTCGAGCGCCTTGACGAGGCCGCGCAGGATGTGGGCGCGCTCCTCGGCCTTGCGCAGCAGGTACATCGTGCGCCGCACGATGACCTCGATCTGATGCCGGACGTACAGCCGGATCATCTGGTCCAGACGCAGCGTCCGCGGCACGCCGTCGACGATCGAGAGCATGTTGGCGCCGAAGCTCGTCTGCAGCTGGCTGTGCTTGTAGAGGTTGTTGAGCACCACCTTGGCGACGGCGTCGCGGCGCAGCACGACGACGATCCGCATACCGTTGCGGTCCGAGGAATGATCCTCGACCTTGCTGATGCCCTTGATCCGGCCCTCTTTGACCTGCTCGCCGAGGCTCTTGAGGAAGGTGTCCGTGTTGACCTGGAACGGCAGCTCGGTGATGACGAGCTCGGTGGTGCCCTTGTTGTCCTCGATCGAGACCACGCCGCGCATCCGGATGGCGCCGCGGCCGGTGGTGTACGCGTCCTTGATGCCCTGGCTGCCGACGATGAGGCCGGCCGTCGGGAAGTCGGGCCCCGGGATGCGCTCCATGCAGGCCGCGAGCAGCTCCTCGTCGTCGGCCTCGTGGTTCTCCAGCGCCCAGAAGATCGCGGCGGCCAGCTCACGCAGGTTGTGCGGCGGGATGTTGGTCGCCATGCCGACGGCGATGCCGTTCGAGCCGTTCATCAGCAGGTTCGGCACCCGCGCCGGCAGGACCGTCGGCTCCTGCGTCTTGCCGTCGTAGTTCGGCTGGAAGTCGACGGTCTCCTTGTCGATGTCCCGCAGCATGTCCATCGCCAGCGGCGTCAGACGCGCCTCGGTGTACCGCATGGCGGCCGCGCCGTCGTCGCCGCGGCTGCCGAAGTTGCCCTGGCCGTCGACCAGCGGATACCGCATCGACCACGGCTGCGCGAGTCGCACGAGGGCGTCGTAGATCGAGCTGTCGCCGTGCGGATGGTAGTTGCCCATCGTCTCGGCGACCGGCTTCGCGGACTTGACGTGCGCGCGCTCGGGCCGGAAGCCGGCGTCGAACATCGCGTAGAGCAACCGGCGGTGCACCGGCTTGAGCCCGTCGCGAACCTCCGGCAGCGCTCGTCCGACGATGACGCTCATCGCGTAGTCGATGTAGGAGTTCTGCATCTCCTGCTGGATGTCGACGGGCGCGATGCGATCGCCCTCGCCGGACGGCGTCTGGATATCAGTCATGAAAGATCAAGTCTCCGTAGATTAATCCGATAACGATTCCGCAAGCTCCATCTGATTCGACGGATCAGACGTCGAGGAAGCGGACGTCCTTGGCATTGCGCGCGATGAACCCGCGCCGCGCCGCGACGTCCTCGCCCATGAGGATCGAGAACAGCTCGTCGGCCGCCGCCGCGTCGTCGAGGGTGACCTGCTTGAGGACGCGGACCGCGGGGTCCATCGTCGTCTCCCACAGCTCGTTGGGGTTCATCTCGCCGAGGCCCTTGTAGCGCTGGATGCCGTCGTCGGTGTTGATCCGCTTGCCTGCCTCGCGGCCGGCCGCCAGCAGCCCGTCGCGCTCACGATCGGAATAGGCGAACTCCGCCGGAGCGCCCTTCTGCCACTTGAGCTTGTACAACGGCGGCTGCGCCAGGTAGACGTGCCCGTGCTCGACCAGCGGACGCATGTAGCGGAACAGCAGCGTGAGCAGCAGCGTCGAGATGTGCTGGCCGTCGACGTCGGCGTCGGCCATCAGCACGATCTTGTGATAGCGCAGCTTGCCGAGGTCGAACTCGTCGTGGATGCCGGTACCGAAGGCCGTGATGATCGACTGCACCTCGTTGTTCTTGAGGACGCGGTCGATGCGGGCCTTCTCGACGTTGATGATCTTGCCGCGCAGCGGCAGGATCGCCTGGAACATCGAATCGCGACCCGACTTCGCCGAGCCGCCGGCCGAATCGCCCTCGACGATGTAGATCTCGCACTTGCTCGGGTCGTTGCTGCGGCAGTCGGCGAGCTTGCCGGGCAGGCCGCCGATGTCGGTGGGCGACTTGCGCCGGACCAGATCGCGGGCGCGCCGGGCGGCCATCCGGGCCTGCGCCGACGCCGACGCCTTGGTGATGATCTGCTTCGCCTCGGCCGGATTCGCCTCGAACCAGTGCGCGAGGTGCTCGTTGGTCGCCTTCTGGACGAACGACCTGACCTCGGTGTTGCCGAGCTTCGTCTTCGTCTGGCCCTCGAACTGCGGATCGGCGACCTTCACGGAGATGACGGCCGCGAGCCCCTCGCGGATGTCCTCGCCGGTGAGCTTGACGTCCTTCTCCTTGACCAGCTTCTTGTCCAGGGCGTACTTGTTCACCGTCGAGGTCAGCGCCGCGCGGAAGCCCTCCTCGTGGGTACCGCCCTCGTGGGTGTTGATCGTGTTGGCGAAGGTGTGGATCGACTCGCTGTAGCTCGCGTTCCACTGCATCGCGACCTCGATCTCGTGGCCGGGGCCCTTGCCGCCGAACGCGATGATCGACCGGTGGATCGGCGACGCCGTCTTGCGGGCGTTGATGTGCGTGACGTACTCCGTCAGCCCACCCGGGTAGTGGTAGACGGCGCTCTTCGGATGCTTGCCCGCCGACGCGGCCTTCTCGCTGCCGACGCTCTCGGCGGCGTCGACGTCCTCGCCGGAGGTCTCGTCCGCCGCCGGGCGCTCATCGGTGAGCGTGATCGTCAGGCCCTTGTTGAGGAAGGCCATCTCCTGCAGCCGGCGCGCGATCGTCTCGTAGTTGTAGACGGTCGTGTCGGTGAAGATCGTGGGATCGGCCCAGAACCGGGTCGTCGTGCCCTTCTTGCGCGTCGTCTTGCCCTTGACGAGCTCACGCGGCTCGGACGCGACGTACTCCTGCGTCCAGACGTGCCCGCCACGGAAGATCTCGAGCTCGACGCGGCTGGACAGCGCGTTGACCACGGAGATGCCGACGCCGTGCAGGCCGCCGGAGACGGCGTACGAGTCGGAGTCGAACTTGCCGCCGGCGTGCAGCTGCGTCATGACGACCTCGACGGTCGGCACACCGGTCGCATGCTGTTCCACGGGGATGCCGCGGCCGTCGTCGACCACCTGGACGCCGCCGTCCGCGAGCAGCGTCACATCGACGCGCGTCGCGTGGCCGGCCATCGCCTCGTCGACGGAGTTGTCGACGACCTCCCAGATGAGGTGGTGCAGACCGCGCTCGCCCGTGGAACCGATGTACATGCCCGGCCGCTTGCGGACGGCCTCGAGACCTTCGAGAATGCTGATGGAGTCGGCGCCGTACTCTCCCGGCTTCTTCTTGCTCTCAGCCACGATGTCTGTCACACGCTCCTCGATAGATCGATGCCCAGCGGGATCGCCTCGTCGGCGATCGTCGCGCTCGCACCACTGGTCGGATCGGCGGCCCGGACGGGCCCTCGCGGGCGCCGCGCTACCGGCCCCCGAACAACACTCCCATGATACGGATCGCGACGGGCCCGGCCTACCGACGCTCCGAGGCGGTACACGACGTGCTGACGGCCGATCTCCCGCACGAGGGGGAACGAGCACGCGACCGGCGGCCGATCCGGGGGCCCGGCGCCCCAGCGGCGTCGTCGTGAGGCGGCCAGAAGCTCTGTAGCCGATCAGATCCCGATGCCGGTCACCCGGAGAGCGGGCCGGCTCCGGCCATCCGGCGACTATCCGTAGGTATCCCGCGGCCCCCGCCCCCGCACGTGCCGGGGTCCCTTTCGCCAACTCGGGGCCGTGGGGCCCGTGATCCGCAACGACGTCACGACGCCGTCGCCGACCGCGACGCGAATCTTGGCCAGGATCTTGGGCTGCAGCAGCCGCAGCTGCGTGGCCCAGCTGGTCGACTCCGCGGAGACGTGCAGCACCTTCTCCGACAGGGACGTCGGCGTCGCATGCGCGGCGATGTCCTCGCCGACGACGGCCGCCCAGTTGCCGAAGATCGCGCCCTCGGCGAGCGCCGAACTCCAGCCCTGACGCCGCGCGATCGACTTGGCGAGCGACCCGAACGGCTGCGGATCCCGTTGATCGGGCCCCGGACCGGACCAGCGGCGTCGCGAACCGGATGTCCGGGCCCGCTGCGGGGACGCGTTGCCCCGGCCGACGGACTTGCCCGCGGCACGTGCGGCGGCACGTGCGTCCTCGAGCGCCGAGCGGGCGAGGTCGTGGCCGGCCGAGCGGGCGGGGGGCGCGGCCGGCTCGTCGGGTCGGGGCGCGTCGGGAGCCTTGCCGTCCGGCGGCGGGGTCGGGTCGGTCATGCGATCACCCGCGACAATCGGGTCTCGGGGTTCATCTCGACGGTGAGCATGCGGTGCGTCAGGACCGGGGGGACGTCCGCGGCGACGGCCGCCGAGACGATGACCTGCTCACTGCCCGCGGCGAGCGTCGCCAGATGCTCGCGCCGGCGGGCGTCGAGCTCGGCGAAGACGTCGTCGAGCAGCAGGATCGGCTCGCGGCCCTGCTCGCGGACGAGCTCGATCGACCCGAGCCGCAGCGCGAGCGCAAACGACCACGACTCGCCGTGGCTCGCGAAGCTCTTGGCCGGATCGTCGCCGAGCACCAGATCGAGGTCGTCCCGATGCGGGCCGACGAGCGAGGTGCCCCGGTCGATCTCACGATCGCGCGCGGCCGCGAGATCCGTCAGCAACGCGGCCTCGATGAACTCGGTGTCGGCGCGCTCGCCCTCGGCCGGGACGACGTCGACGGACAGCCGCGGCACATGGCGCAGCGCCGCGGGCCGCGAATGCGGTGCGATCTCGGCGTACGAGCGGGCGGCGTGCGGCGCCAGATCGGTGACGACGTCAAGCCGACCGGCGACCACCTGCGCCCCGTGGGCGGCGAGCTGTCCGTCCCACACATCGAGGGTGTCGAGCACCGTCCGGCCGCCGTCACCACCCCGGCGCAGCGCCGCGGCGGCCGTCTTGAGCAGCGCCGACCGCTGCCGCAGCACCTTGTCGTAGTCGGCGCGGGCGGCGGCCAGCCGCGGTGAGCGCAGCGCCACCAGCTCGTCGAGCAGACGACGCCGGTCGGCCGGCTCCCCGCGGACCAGCCGCAAATCCTCCGGCGAGAAGAGCACGACCGACGCGATGCCGAGGATCTCCCGCGCGCTGCGACGCGGCGCGCCGTTGACCGTCGCCTTGTTGGCGCGTCCGGGATTGATGGTCAGCCCGGGCGTCAGCTCCCGGCCCTCGTTGACGATCGTCGCCGAGATTCGCGCGGCCTCGGCGCCGGTGCGGACGAGCGGCGCGTCGGTGCTGACACGGTGGCTCGAGAGGCAGGAGAGGTAGTAGAGCGCCTCGAGCACGTTGGTCTTACCGAAGCCGTTGCGGCCGGCGAAGACCGTGGCGCCCCGGTCGAGCTCGACGTCCAGCCGATCCCAGGAGCGGAAATCGGCGAGCGACAGTGAGGCGACGTACAGCGCAGGATCCCTTCCGGACGTGCCGGCGTCAGCCCGGCAGCCGGACCGGCATCAGCAGGTACGTGTAATCGCTGTTCGGCGCCGGGTACGAGCCCGAATCATCGGTGACGGGGTCGTCGCCGGAACCGGCGCGGAGCACGGCCGGGCGATTGGCGATGGTGAAGCCGAAATCGACCGTGTCGCTGTGCAGAGCGCCGAGACCGTCGAGCAGATACGACGGATTGAACGCGATGGTCAGCGGCTCGCCGTGGAACGTGACGGGCAGCTCCTCCTCGGCCTTGCCCGAGTTGTCGCCGCCGGCGGTGAGCTTGACCGACGAATCGGTGAACTCAAGACGCACCTGGGCACCTCGCTCGGCGACGAGCGCGACGCGCCGGATGGCCTCGACGAGCGGCGCCACCGAGATCGTCGCGATCGACGTGTGCACCGACGGCAGCAGCTTGCGGAACGGCGGGAACTCGGCGTCGAGCAGCCGCGTCGTCGAACGCCGGCCCTCGCCGACGATGCCGAGCAGGCCGTCACGGCCGACGTGCGCGCCGTCACCGAGACCGACCTCGACCGCTCCGATTCCGCCGGACGCCGACTTCGCGGTGTCGGCGAGCGTCTTGGCCGGCACGAGCACGGAACCCTTTGCGTCCGCGGCGGCCGGAGCCCACGGCAGGCTGCGGACGGCGAGCCGGAACCGGTCGGTGGCCGCGAGCACGACGTTCTCGCCGTCGATCTCGACGCGGATGCCCGTCAGCATCGGCAGTGTGTCGTCCTTGCCGGCCGCGACCGCGACCTGCGAGACGGCCTCGGCGAAGAGATCCGTCGGCAGCGAGCCGGTGGTCTCCGGCAGCTTCGGCAACGTCGGGTATTCCTCGACCGGCATCGTCGGCAGCGAGAACCGGGCGCTGCCGCACGTGATGAGCAACTTCGCGACGTCGAGGGACACGTCGACGGGCTTGGCGGGCAGGGCCTTGGTGATCTCCGCCAGCAACCGGCCGGAGACGAGCACCTGGCCGTCTTCGGAGACCTCGGCCGAGACGCGGACCTGCGCGGACACCTCGTAATCGAACCCGGAGACCGTCAGCCCGGCGTCGTCGGCGGTGAGCAGGACGCCGCCGAGAACCGGAGCCGCGGGGCGCGAGGGAAGACTCCGCGCCACCCACGAGACCGACTCGGCGAACTCGTCGCGCGTGACACGGAACTTCATGGAACCCCTTCTCGAACAGACAGCGGTCCGCCCACTGTAGTTCACAGGCTGGGGATCGCGGGGCGAGCCCGGCGATCGGGGATCGACGGACATGATTCCGGCGAAACGGTGAAGTCGCATGTTCGGCCGAGCGGGGTCTAAGCGTGTGCACACCGGCTGTTTCCAAGAAGAACTTCTTAGATGTCTATCTGTAGCAGTAGTAGTAGGCGTTGTTGAATCTGTGGATCATGCGCGTCGTACCCAGGTCACACGGCGTGGCGCACTGTGGACGCACTGCCGCTCGAGCGGGGGATGATCTCGGGCGTCGTGTGGAGAGCCGGCGGCCGTCCGCGCGAGCTCACCGGTTGTGCACGAGTTATCCCCAGCTTTCCCAAGGGTTATCCACAGGCGCGAAAAACGCGCTCGGTCGCCCGAGGATGCCTCGGTGCGGGGCGTGCGGACGGGTGTCGCGGCGGCGCGGCGTCAGCGACGGGCGCGCTGGCGGATGCGGGTGGTGAGTTCCTGGACGTTGTCGAACAGGCGCCGGCGCTCGGGCATCTCCTTGCGGATGCGCCGATCGGCGTACATGACCGTCGTGTGGTCGCGGTCGAAGGCCGCGCCGATCTTGGGCAGGGAGAGCTCGGTGAGTTCGCGGCAGAGGTACATGGCGATCTGGCGGGCCTGGACGATCGACCGGGTACGGGACGGCCCGCGCAGCTCGTCCACGGACGTCGAGAAGTACTCGGCGGTGACGGCGATGATCGTCGCGGCGTCGATCTCGAGGGTGGAGACGTCGGGGATCAGCTGCCGCAGCACCGTCTCGGCGAGCCGGCGGTCGATCGGCGAGCGGTCGAGACTCGCGTAGGCGGTGACGCGGATGAGGGCGCCCTCGAGCTCGCGGATGTTGCGCTCGACGCGCGTCGCGATGAGTTCGAGCACGTCATCGGGCACGTAGGTGTTGTCCATCTGCGCCTTCTTGCGGAGGATCGCGATGCGCGTCTCCAGTTCCGGCGGCTGGACGTCGGCGATGAGGCCCCACTCGAAGCGGGTGCGCAGCCTGTCCTCGAGGGTGGCCAGCTGCTTCGGCGGGCGGTCCGAGGAGATGATGATCTGCTTGTTGGCGTTGTGCAGGGTGTTGAAGGTGTGGAAGAACTCTTCCTGGATGCCTTCTTTGCCCTCGAGGAACTGGATGTCGTCGACGAGCAGGACGTCGACGTCCCGGTAGCGCTTCTTGAACGCCGAGCGGCGGTCGTCGCGCAGCGAGTTGATGAAGTCGTTGGTGAACTCCTCGGTGGACACGTACTTGATGCGCATCCCCGAGTACAGGTGCTTGGCGTAGTGGCCGGCGGCGTGCAGCAGGTGCGTCTTGCCGAGCCCCGACTCGCCCCAGATGAACAGCGGGTTGTAGGCGCGGGCCGGATTCTCGGCGACGGCGACGGCCGCGGCGTGCGCGAAGCGGTTCGACTCGCCGATGACGAAGGTGTCGAACGTGCTCTTCTTGTTGAGGTTCGTCAGCGAGCCGTCGGCCGAGTTGGTGGCCGACGGCGGCGTGCCGTTGCCGTCGAAGGCGGCCGACCAGGAATTGTCGGAGTTCGGCTTTCCGTCCGGCGCCGGCGGCGTGCGATCGGTGAAGGTGTCGCCGGCGCCGTAGCTGGGCTCGGGCGACGGCCGCCGGGAAGGCTGTGGACGAACGGGCTGTGGACGGACCGGCTCCGGATCGGGCTCGGGCGGCGGCGCGTGCTTGGCGATGCGGACGCCGATCTCGACCGGAGCGCGCAGATGGTTCGAGAGGCTGGCGACGATCCGCTCACGCAGGCCGCGCTCGATGTTCTCCTGGACGAGCGGGTTCGGCACCTCGAGCAGAGCGAAGTCTTCGACCACCCGCAACGGCCTGACCAGCGAGAGCCATGCTTTCTGCTGCTGCGTCAGCGCGTGGCCCGGGCGGGTGTCCGCGCGGAGCTCTGTGACGACGGAGGCCCACACGTCGGTGAACCAGTCGTGTTCCGCCATCCGCTCGCCGTCCCCTTCGCGTCGCTGTGGCCGCGTCGCCGTGGCCGTTCCGGTGCGACATCCTCTCACCGCGCGGCGACGACTCACACACCGGTCCCAAGGTTATCCACAGAGTTCTCCACACCTGTGGATACTTGTGGATCATCGGCCCGCGAGAGTTCAAGGCTGCGGGACGGTCTCGGCGCCGCGAAAGCGCATCGACAGAAGCTAACAGGGATGCGAAGGCGGGACAACCGTCAAGCACATCTCGAGTGTCGAATCAAGTATTGTCATACCTTCGGCGTGTCGGACATTCGACGGACGCCGTCGTTTGACCCTGTGTGGAGGCGGTCTGTACTCTGGAGCGGTCGCCCGCCCGGACTGTGTGCCGGGTCTGTTACGGCTGCGCTCGATGGACCGGCGAGACCTTGTGAGGTCACGACGTCCCTGGTCGGTGTCAGACGTGACAGGCGAGACGGCGGTCCTGTGGGCCGCAGCGTCCGGGGCCAGATGAGACCGAAGTGATCGCGAGATCGTCGAGATCGCTGTGACCGACGGGCCCCTCGCGGCCCAGACCTGATTGAGGTGTGACCCGTGGCCAAGGGCAAGCGGACCTTCCAGCCCAACAACCGTCGTCGTGCGCGTGTGCACGGTTTCCGTCTGCGGATGCGCACCCGCGCCGGCCGCGCCATCGTCAACGGCCGCCGCCGCAAGGGCCGCGCCAGCCTCACGGCCTAAGCCGTCCAGCGCCGTGCTCGCAGCTGAGCACCGGCTGGTTCGCAGCGCGGATTTCACGGCGGCGATGCGTCGCGGCCGCAAGCGCCGCGTCGCGGACATCGTCGTGCACTGTCACGTCATCGATCTCGCACCCGGTGACGCCGTCGCGGGTGGGCCGAGGATGGGACTGATCGTCAGCAAAGCCGTCGGGAACGCCGTGGTCCGCCACGCCGTCTCCCGGCGGCTTCGTCATGCCTGGAGGGCGGCCGATCCGGGGCTTCCAGCGCAGACGAACGTCGTGCTCCGGGCGCTGCCCGGCGCGGCGACCGCGTCGACGGCCGAGCTGACACGACAGCTGACGCGTGCCTTGGCGGCGCTGCGATGACGCCGCGCGAGCCCGGTGGCGACCGGCCGGCTGCCGGTGGCGAGCGGTCTGTCGGCGGTGGATTCATGGGCGGGCTGCGGCGTGGTCCGCGGCTGGCGCTGGTGTGGCTCATCGAGCTGTACCGCAGCTACATCTCGCCGATGCGGCTGCCGATCTGCCGGTTCGATCCGACCTGCAGCGCCTACGCCGTCGAGGCGATCACGTCGTACGGCGTGCTCCGCGGGGGCGGAATGGCGATCATCCGCCTGCTGAAATGCGCACCCTGGCATCCTGGCGGCTACGACCCGGTCCCCGAGCGGCGGAAGGACTCCGCCGACCCGAGCACCAGCGGGCTGAGCACGGCTTCGGCCGGCCGCGCCGCGCACGATCCGACCATCTCTCATAGCGACATGAGGAGCTGCTAGAGCCTTGCTCGATTTCATCTACTACCCGATCTCCGGGATCCTATGGGTCTGGCATTGGGTGTTCTCCAAGGCATTGGTCGTCGGCGACTCCCCCGGCCGCAGCGGCATCGCGTGGGCCCTCGCGGTGGTCTTCCTCGTGCTCACGCTGCGCGCGATCCTGTACAAGCCGTTCGTCAAGCAGGTTCGGACGCAGCGTCAGATGCAGGCGATCGCCCCGCAGATGCAGGCGGTCAAGAAGAAGTACGGCAACGACCGGGTTCGGATGAGCCAGGAGATGCAGAACCTGCAGAAGGAGCACGGCTTCAACCCGTTGCTCGGCTGCCTGCCGATCTTCCTGCAGATCCCCGTCTTCATCGGCCTCTTCCACGTGCTGCGTTCGTTCAACCGCATGGGCACCGGCTTCGGCCAGCTGGGCATGAGCGTCGAACAGACCCGGAACACCGGCAACTACTTCTTCGACGTCGCGCACGTGCAGAGCTTCCTCGACGCTCGTCTCTTCGGCGTCCCGCTGTCGTCCTACATCGCCGAACCGAAGACCGAATGGGCGGCGTTCATGTCGCACATCGACGACCCGGTCGACTTCTCCCGCGTCGGGATCGCGATCGTCGCCGTCCCGCTCATGATCTTCTCCTCCATCGCGACGCACCTGAACTCGCGCGCGTCCGTGTCCCGGCAGACGCCGGAGCAGTCGGAGCAGCAGCAGACGCGGATCATGAACCTGCTCGCGCTCTACATCTTCCCGCTCGGCATCCTCGTCTCCGGCGCCTTCTTCCCCGTCGCGATCCTGCTCTACTGGGTCTTCCAGAACCTGTGGACGTACGGACAGCAGCACATCGTCTTCGGACAGATGGACAAGGAAGAGGCCAAGCGCAAGGAGGAGCAGATCGCCAAGCGTGCGGCGAGCGGCCCCAAGCCCGGTCAGCGTCCCAAGCGGAAGCGGACCGCGCCGGCGGCCGATTCGGCCGCAGCCTCCGCCGCTGAGAGCGTGAAGCCGGAGGGTACGAAGCCCGAGGGTGCGAAGCCGGATCTGACGAAGCGGACGGGTGATGCGGCGGCGAGCGGCTCGTCGTCGGACGCCGGCGGTGCGGCCGGTTCCGCTGACGCGGGCGCGGCCGGTTCTGCGAACGAGCCGCCGCGGCCGCGGAAGAAGAAGGCCCGATCCCAGCGCAAGCCGGGTGGGCCGGGAAATCGGCCGCCGGGCAACCGGCGCAAGTGAACCTCGGTTCGGCGCGCCTGCCGGCGCGTCGGCCACCTTCCCATTGATCGACATACGAGGACGACGATGACGACCGATACCGACGAGACCACCACCGCTGTCGACGCGGACGCCCCCTCCCCCGCCGACGCGGATGCCGCCGTGACCGGAGCGAGCAAGGCTGCCGGAGAGAGCACCGCGGACGAGCCGAAGACCTCCCTCGAAGACAGACTCGAGGAGGAAGGCGAGATCGCCGGCGACTACCTCGAGCAGTTGCTCGACATCCTCGATTTCGACGGTGACATCGACCTCGACGTCGAGGGCGACCGGGCGATCGTGAGCATCGACGGCGGCAAGGATCTGACGAAGCTCGTCGGGCAGAAGGGCGAAGTGCTCGAGGCGCTGCAGGAGCTGACGCGCCTCGCCGTCCAGAACTCGACAGGTGATCGCAGCCGGCTCATGCTCGACATCGCCCGGTGGCGGGCCGGTCGGCGTCAGCGGCTGTCGTCGCTCGGCACCGAGGTCGCGCGGCGCGTGGCGACGTCGGGCAAGCAGGAGTCGCTCGACCCGATGTCGCCGTTCGAGCGGAAGATCGTGCACGACGCGGTGGCGGCCGTCGCAGGCGTCCGTAGCGAGAGCGAAGGCGTCGAGCCGAAGCGGCGTGTGGTGGTTCTTCCGGAGTAGTGGTTCGGCCGGGTCCGGGGTTGGGGGTCTCGGCCGGCTGGTGGCTGGGGCCGGGCGGGCCGGTCGTGGTTGGGCTTGGCTCGGGTTTGGGCTGGCTCGGGTTTGGCTTGGCTTGGGTTTGGGTTTGGGCTTGGCCGGATGGTCGGGGCGGGGGTCGGTTGGACCCGTTCCGGTGTGCTGCTGGGCGGTCGTCGGTGGTTGCTGCTGTGGCTTCGTCGGGCAGGGCTTGGGTTGTCTGTTCGTGGTCGGCGGTCTGTTTGTGGTCGGCCGAGTGTTGTGGTTTCGGCGGCGTGTGAGCGCGGCGGGTGTGGTGACGGCGTGAGGGTGTGATGTGGTCTCGTGACCGGTGGCGCGTCGATCGTGGCATTGCTGTTCGGTGATGCTGACGCCGGCGACATGGTGGAGGGCGTTGAGGTCGGCCGGGGCGTCCCGATCGTGCCCGCTGCTACTGGGGCCTGCGCGGGCTGGAGGCCGGTTGTTGTCGGGGCGGGTGGGTCATGTGGCTCGGGCACGGTCCGCTTGGGGCCTAGCCCGTCCGGCAGCGTGACGAGCACCGGCGCGAATTGCGTCTACGGACGCCGCCGTTGCGGCGGAGACCGGTCATCTGTCGGCCGATGGGACGTATGGCCTGGTCACCTACGGCGCCGTATCCGACATCGCTGCGGTGGCATGGACGTGGCGCGCATACCTGCGTCAGATCGGGCCGTTCGGCCTGATCGAGATCTTGTTCGGCCCGCCGGATAGGACTCGGGCGCGCCAGACGTCAGAATGACATCGATGTGATTCGGAGGTTTCACGTGGAACATGGCACGACCGCTGACGGCGGTGAACAGTTCGGCCCGACCGTCGATCGAGACGGGGGTCGGCAGAAGGATCCGTCATGCAACGGCGATTCCTCGGATGTCGGTGCGACGGCGGGCGCTTATTCCGCCGCCCGGCCGGAGGAATCCGAGGTGTCGAGTGTCGATGTTCCGCAGGCCGCCGTGGCGATCTTCGGTGACCGGTTGCCGCTGGCCGTCGAGTATCACCGAGCGCTGGCTACCGACGGAGTGGCGCGTGGGCTCATCGGTCCGCGTGAGGTGGACCGATTGTGGGACCGGCACATTCTCAATTGTGCGGTGCTGGGCGAAGCGATCCGAGAAGGCGAGTCAGTCGTCGATGTCGGAAGTGGTGCCGGCCTGCCGGGGATCCCGCTTGCCATCGCTCGACCGGACGTCTTCGTGACGTTGGTCGAACCGTTGCTTCGTAGGACGATCTTCCTCGACGAGATCCGCGAACGGCTCGGTCTCTCGTTTGTCGTGCGCAGAGGCCGTGCGGAAGAGAAGGACCTCATCGCCGATGTCGGCGGTGCGGACGTGGTGACCTCCCGCGCCGTCGCCCCGCTCGACAGGCTCGCGCGGTGGTGCATCCCCCTCGCTCGTTCGGGAGGTCGACTCGTTGCACTCAAGGGCGATCGCGCCGCGTCGGAGATCGACGAGCACCGCGCGGTGCTCGCTCGCCTCGGTGCGATCAACCCACGTGTCGAGACAGTCGGCGCCGCGCAGCTCGACGTCCCGACGCGACTTGTCGTCGCAGACGTCGTCAAGCGCGGACGGCGCTGACGCGTCCATCTGTGTTTGATGTCGACCGCGCAGGCGTGACCGTCGTCGACGCTGAGGCGGGACGGCGCTGATGTCGTCGTATCTGCGCGCACGGGGCCCGGACCGGACCAGCGGCGTCGCGAACCGGATGTACGTGCCCGCTGCGGGGACGCGTTGAAGACGACGGTCAGCGGCGCGTTGCCGGCGTCGAACGCGTAGGCATGGCTGTCATAGAGACCGAGGTCGGACCACCGATGCGTCATATCTATGTTGACGATCGAGGTTTCGCCGGCGGCACTCGGTGGTGCTGTGCTTGGTGGCCGGCTGTGCTCGCGGAGGTTCTGTGCTCGTCGGCGGTCGTCGCGTCATCGATCGTGTCGCTGGGGTGTCGGTGGAGGGTGCGCCGCGAGACGGTGGCCGGACGCCGCGCCGCGAGACGGCGGATGAATGTTGCGCTTCAAGTCGCTGGTCGCTGGTCGCCGCGCTTGTAGGTCAGCGTCGTGTCACGGGGGAACGGACGCGGGGTCCTTGGACGATGGTGCGATCTGCGTCGAGGTCCATAGCGGGTCCCAGCCGCGGCGTCGCAAATCGAGTGGCGTATGGCTGTAGCGGTTCGCCTGTCACACGGTGGTCCGGCGCGAGACGGCGCCGACATCTCCGGTGCGTCACGTGACGTAATGGGAGGGGTGTGACTGTAGTGGTCCCCGTCCTGTGTATAAACACGGACATCGGCGCTGCCTGGACTGGGTGCGTGTGGTAGACGAGAATAGACAAGTCCAAGTGCAGAGGAGCCCTTCGTGGTGTTTGGTAGGAACAAGGTTTCACGTGAAACCGCACCCGCGTCGACCGGATTCTCGGTCGACCGATCGGCTCCAGGAGACGATGCCGACACCCCTATCGCTCTCGCTGCGAAGCGGGCGAGCCAGGTCCTGACGCCGGGGGCATCGGGAACGCTTCCTCGACCGTCACGTCGTCGGATCATCACTGTGGCGAACCAGAAGGGCGGCGTCGGTAAGACGACCAGTACCGTCAATCTCGCGGCTGCACTCGCGGTCCACGGTCTCGGCGTGCTGGTGATCGACCTCGATCCCCAGGGCAACGCAAGCACGGCGCTGGGCGTCGACCACCGTTCTGGCGTCCCCTCGGTTTACGAACTTCTGATCGGTGAGATCCCGTTGGAGGCGGCGATGGTGACGGCCGCGGGCCGGAAGAACCTTTTCTGCGTCCCGGCCACGCTGGACCTCGCGGGTGCGGAGATCGAGCTCGTCTCGATGGTCGCGCGTGAGAACCGCCTGCGCAACGCCATCGATGAGGAGACTCTGGCCGCACACGACATCGACTACGTCATCATCGATTGCCCGCCGTCCCTGGGGCTTCTGACGGTCAATGCGATGGTTGCCGCTCGCGAGGTACTCATTCCGATTCAGTGCGAGTACTACGCACTTGAAGGCGTCGGCCAGCTGTTGCGGAATGTCGAGCTCGTGCAGGCGCATCTCAACCCCGCGCTGCACGTCTCGACGATCCTGCTCACGATGTACGACGGCCGTACGAAGTTGGCGGACCAGGTCGCGGACGAGGTGCGTAGTCACTTCGGAGAGACGGTGCTTCGAACGATCATTCCTCGCAGTGTGAAGGTGTCCGAGGCTCCGGGGTACGGCATGACGATCATCGACTACGACCCCGGTTCGCGCGGCGCGATGAGCTACGTCGACGCGGGGCGTGAGCTTGCACGGCGAGGCGCGGGAGGAGCGCAGTGACGCAGCAGAAGCGCGGCGGCCTCGGTCGCGGATTGGCGGCGCTCATCCCGACCGGGCCGGCCGATGGCGGGCCGCGGCTCGGCAACGCTGCCGCAGACGTCATCATCGGCGGTGGCAATGTTTCACGTGAAACAGCCCTGAATCGCCACTCCCCCGGCCTGGGCGCACTTGGTGCGGCTGCCGCGGAACCGGCTGTCGGAGCCGTCTACCGCGAGATCGATCCGACGGACGTTGCGCCGAACCCACAGCAGCCGAGAACGGCTTTCGACGAGGAGGCCCTCGCCGAGCTGGTCCATTCCGTGCGGGAGTTCGGACTCCTGCAGCCGATCGTCGTGCGGGAGCTGAGTGGTCAGCCCGGCGGCCAGCGATACCAGCTGGTGATGGGCGAGCGCCGGTGGCGGGCAGGACAGGAAGCCGGTCTCGCCACTATTCCAGCGATCGTGCGCGAAACCGCGGACGAGAACCTCCTTCGTGACGCGCTTCTGGAGAACATCCATCGCGTCCAGCTGAACCCACTGGAAGAGGCGGCGGCATACCAGCAGCTCCTTGAGGAGTTCGGTGTGACGCACGACGAACTCGCGCGCAAGATCGGTCGGTCGCGACCGGTCGTCTCGAACACGATCCGGCTACTGAGGCTTCCGGTTCCGGTTCAGCGTCGTGTCGCCGCTGGAGTCTTGTCCGCCGGCCACGCCCGCGCATTGCTGGCGCTCGAGGGAGGGGCGGACACGCAAGAGGTTCTGGCCGCTCGAATCGTGGCGGAGGGCATGTCTGTGCGAGCCACCGAGGAAGCGGTCATGCTGGCCAACCGCGATGCAAAGCCGGAGCCGACTGCGCCGGTGCGGAGAAGGCCGCCTCCTCCCCCCGGGCTGCAGAACGTCGCGGAGTCGTTGTCAGATCGATTCGACACGAAGGTGACGGTCAGCCTCGGGCAGAAGAAGGGAAAGATCGTCGTGGAGTTCGGCTCCGTCGAAGATCTGGAACGGATCGTCGCGATGATGGCGCAGTAGGCCGATTCCGTGGCCATCACCATCAGGGCTCTCGAACTCGACGGGTTCGACTCACTCCCCCGCCACAGTCGGCGGTGCGTCTTCTGGGAGGTGGACCCGTCGCTCATTCCGGCAGGCGGATTGCCAGACCCCGAGTTCGAGAAGGAAGCCTGGGTGTCGATGGTGATGCTCGAATGGGGTACCTGTGCTCTCGTGGCGGAGACGACTGGCCGAGTGGTCGGGACGGCGTTCTATGCCCCGCCGGGCAGCGTCCCACGATCGACGGTCTTGCCGACCGCGCCGGTCGGTGTCGACGCAGTGCTGGTCACTTCGATCCGTGCGAACCCGGGTTACGACGAGGTCGCCGCGGATCTGCTGGACGCGACTGTTGCGGACGCCCGCCGACGCGGCTCGAGAGCGATAGAGGCTTTCGGTCTCGTCGCCGGTGAAGATACCGAGATGTTTCAGGTCGCGGATGAGTGCACGGGTTGTCTCATCCCGGCGAGTCTTCTCGCTGACGCGGGCTTTGCAGTGGTCGCGCCACATCCGAGGTATCCGAGGATGCGTCTGGAGATCGACGAAGGTCTCGGTTGGAAGGCCGGTGTCGAGGGTGCGCTTGAGCGGCTCCTGGCGGCTGCCGCCGTGGAGATCCGTGCGGAGCGTGCAGACCGAGTGGTTGTGCCGGCGTTGTGCCGCGCGGAGTCCACGCCGCCGGTTCGATTCGACGGGCCGTGTTGATCGGGTCCTGCGTGCCTCGTGATCTGACGGTGGGCTGACGACGCCGAGCGGTATCCGTGTGCGGCCGTTGCTGCCGCGCCCGGCGCAGCGAGTCGAGGCAGGTCGCGATGTGTTCTGTCGGCGGAAGTGGAGAGCAGAGCGCGGAGTCGGATCCCGAACGACAGACCACCGGGCGGCTGTATGCACTCGAACTCGTCTTTCATCGGAAGCGATGGGTGGCGGGCGAGATGTCTTCGAGGCGATGACGTCGTCCGACTGCTGGGAGGTGGGCGCCAGCGGTCGGGTGTACGGGTGTGGGCTGGATGTAGCCACGCTCGTCGAACGTCACTCCCGGCGGCATGAGGACTCCTTGGTCGTGCGTGACTTTCGGGTTGGTCGACTGGCAGAAGGAGTCTGGCTGGTGATGTACGAGCTCGATCAGCGCGGACGACGTAGTCGGCGTGCGACCATCTGGAAGCAGTCTGGATCGGCGTGGGTCGCCGACTATCCACTCGGGAACACCGGTCGACACTCCGTAGGGAACGACGTGAGTCTGCTGTACGGCGTAGATCGTTGTCCGCCCGAGC
The DNA here is from genome assembly GCA_044222225.1 of Mycobacteriaceae bacterium. Classification (GTDB taxonomy): domain Bacteria; phylum Actinomycetota; class Actinomycetes; order Mycobacteriales; family Mycobacteriaceae; genus JBGANR01. Next base: position 34,185 of record JBGANR010000014.1, on the reverse strand, counting down.
GGGCGTTGTTGAGATGGATTCACGCGAATGTCGCGGGCGCGTCTGTGCACCGACCGGGCAGCTGGAGGATCGAGGCGGACCTTTGGGGTCTGACCGGTGACCGTCGGCGCCCGCCGGAGGGTGCGAGCGGCGGCGGTCTCGTGGACGACGATGCCCCGCTGTCTAGGGCGTTGTTTGGTCCTTGCTCGGCCTGCTGCTGACCTTGCGGCGTCGCGGACGGGCGTGTGGCTGCGAAGCGGTTCCCCCATTGTTGAGTCCAGATGTCGGCTCTCTATAGGGCGTCGGCGGCCGTTAGAGGACCGATGTCGGCCGCCTCTGCCGGAGGCGGTGAGATGAGATCTCAGGACGTGCCGTGATGCCAGATGGGATCGCTCCGGGGCGACTTCCTCTTGTTGGGCTCTGGTGTGGGTGGCGTGTTTCACGTGAAACGAAGGTCGGCACTTCTCGCGGTCGATCGATGCTGCGTGCTGCTGAGATTGAATTTTCTGCCGAGCGCGTCGTGGCCGGCGCGCGGCCTGTCAGCGGCTCGCGATGTCGGCGGTCGCGCCGACACTATCCAAAGCGAGCGGACGCAGACGGTCAGCGAGTCGGCGCTGCGCCTCTTCGGCGGGGTGTCGTCGACGCTCGAAAACGAGGCCTTGGCGATGGTCGAAACGAGGTCACCGAACGCGGATGGCCTAGCGCCGAGCCGCAGCGCGCCGTCGGGCGCCCGGTCGAGCCGGTAGCGACACCGGACAGCTCCGGCCGGTGCTCCCACCGCGATCGTCGACGATGATGAACCTGCGGCGAGGTGCTGCTCAGACAGGCTGGTCGACGCAGCGTCGTTGCTCATGGATGGCTGATCTCAGCGGAGGATCTGGCTATGTCCGCTGGCTGGTTGTGGATGGTGTTTGAGGCCGTAGGTCGCGCGGGATCTTGAGATCGGCAGGTAGGCGGTCGAGCAGGAGCCGGCGTCGGACCGGTCGTCAAGGCGCCAACCTGCAGCTGTGTCGACGGCGTTCACGCCGTTCGAGTCGCTGTATGACGCCTCCTGGCTACGACACCGAATATGCGATCACGGGTACTTGCGGCGGGGTCGGTTGGACGGGCTCGGCCGCGTGGTTCGGCGTTGACGTCCAGGCGGATTCGTCTGTGTCGGCCGGTCGATCCCTGCGACCGGCCGACGTGACTGACGAGTGACGAGTGGTTCCTGTCGTGTATGAGCGCACACGAAGATGGCCGTGAGGCGTCGCTGCCGGCCATGGTGAACTGAGCGATGCATTTGCGGTTCATGGTCGGCCAGATACGACGTGGCCATAGGGCAATGGCCGAGTTCCCGCGTGTCACGGCCTGATTTCGACCTGGCACATGGTCGGCCTGCTGTTGCCATGTGGGGCGGCTGCAGCCGCTTGGCCGAACCCCGCAGTGATCTGCGATCAGACCAGACCGACCTGCCCGAGCAGTGGCTGCGGTACTACTTGCGTAATTGATCTGGACGAACGAGCTCGGGATCGGTCTCGGCAAAGTGCGCCTCGATGGTGTCGACGTGCCCACCGAGACGTCGGCGACTGCGCTGTGTGGTTGCGTTACGCGCGAAGTCCACGGCATCGTGGATCGGCGCAACCGGGTCTTCGAGTTTGGCATCATGCGGGGCATGGCTTCACGTCGGCCGACGGCAACATCCAGTTCACTGGCTGAGCAACGTGAACGCCTGAGTGGCGCGTGATCGAGCCCGTCCAGTCGGTCGGTTCGTCGTGGACGGGTGCGATACTCCCGCTGTGGCTGGCCGGTCCCGCTCGTCGGCTGGCCTGCTGATCCGCCCCGTCGGCCGGTGGTCGGGTGGCTTCTCGGGTTCGGCTGCGACGCGACTCCGCCTTCCACGTACGACGGCGAGGTCGATCTGTTCGCCCGCCGAAGCGGCACGAGCAGCCTGATCGGCATCGGCTCGGTGCCCCCGGTGATCGACTGTCTCGTTGACGTGACGCTGGACCTCACCCTCGTCGACGCCCGCTACCAAGGACGGCCCTTCGCGGTCCGTGATCGAGCTTGAGCGCGAGACATGACCTCACCTACTCGCCCGCGGCTGCAGGTTCATACGCGTCGAAGAGACATCTAGCCGAGGCAAGATCGAATACGGATCGACAGTTCCCGATTCTGAAGGTGCTGCGCGAGCAGCTCCAGTCCCCAGTCGACGCTCTGATTCACCAGGGCTTGCTCCGAGGGCGACCGTGCCTTCGGTCGGTCTCGTCAAGCGCGGGTTGACTGACGGCCATCGATGGTGAGGCGGCCCGACGACGACCGGCACGTGAAAGCCGAAAGCTGAGACGGTCGAGGCGATCGGCCGGCTACCTGGGCGGCCCGGATTCTCGAAAGGTTGGCGGGCTTGCTTGACCATGCTCGCGATGTCGGTGGACGCATGAGCAGCATCTCGATGCCGTGCTCGACCGCGACATCGCAGCCCACTACGCGTCCGGGCCGTGGCTGAGGCTGCGGCCGTCGGGCTTGCTGCACGCAAGGTGATGAGGAGTTCGGCTGGAACACTCAACCGGCGGTGCATCGGCATCGCCGCCGCGAACCATGGCCACCGAGTCCTGCCCGCGACGGGTGGTCACTTGGCAGACCGACCTCTGTCGCGCCCGCCTATCCACAATGAGCGTGCGGTGCGACGCCACCGGTGGTGACATCGGCGGGATGGCGACGTCCTCGATGATTGGCTCTCATCGTTGGGTCGACCACCTAATCCTTCTATCCTTCGGGTAGACGCTGTGAACCGGTCCTTCCTGCTCGTGCCCAGTCGCCACGAGTAGGCGTCTAGACCTGCTGTTCAGCGACCAGGGTGGCGGTTCGGTGACCAAGTCGTCGCTGTGGAGACGATCGACCAAGCCGTCCACCACGCCGACGTCGTGGGACTTCAACGCAGCCGTCGACGGCCCCCGTCCAGAAGGACGCCCATTGCTTGCTGCGCCGGCGAGATCGAGACTTGCCAGTATCAAGATCGGAAACGGCAGACTCGGCACCGATGAACTGGTCGTCGTGTTTCGGGTCGAACCGGTCAAGTTTTGGGCATTGTCGAGAGCGTGATCTGATCGGTCATCTCGATGCCGAGTGCCGCGGGATCAGCTGTGAAACTGGTACTTCCTGTTGATTCGGCGGCCGAACGCATCGTGTGGCAGGCGGGCTCCTGCGGCCGCCAAGCCGCTCCCCCATTGTCGAGTTCGGATGTCAGCTCCTCAACGAGCGGGTCGACGCGCGTTGAGGACAGGCGCTTCTCGCGGCGCGGACTCGATCGGTGGGAAGCGTTGGCGATACGGGATCTCAGGACTGGCTGTGGTGTTGACGGAACTCCACTTCAGGTCTCGGCCTCATCGGTCGCGTTCCGATGTCGGCGGCTTGTTTCACGTGAAACCGAGGGCCGTACTGCTCGGGGTAGATTGTGTCGCCCAGAGTTGAGCCTGATCGTCCGACCGACGAGCTGATCGCCGACGTCCGTGGCGACTGCTGTCGCTGTCGGCGCGGATCTTCGAGTGAGCGAACTTCGAAGATGTGCCGTCGTCGGCTTGGTAGCGATCGTCTGGCGGCGCCGGTCGGTGATTGAGTAGCACAGGCATGTCGCTTGTTGCAGCCGTCGTGTCCCGCTCAGGACCGGGACAGCGGCACATGAGCTCGGGCTCGGATCGTCTGCGGCCGTGTGTCTGATCACGCAATCCGGCTGGCTGCAGATAGGAGAACGACGGCAGGAAAACGCGACGGGCACAGCACGGGGTCCACCCTGGTAGCGCTGCAGGGACGGCGTCTCGCGGCGTGTAAGAAAGGTCGGCCTGGCTAGTGCCCGTCTGTCGACGGTCGCGCGTGAGGAGAGGTCGGGGCTGAGAAGGCTCTTCAAGGGTCGCACAAGGTGTTGTGCCTCCCTGGATCTGCGGTATGCCTCCCCGGATCCGCGGTATTCAGTCAGCGCTGTGGCGTGGACGGACATCGCCGTCGTCGATGAGTGCGCATGGTGTTTCACGTGAAACGGTGAACGTGGTCTACGGCTCTCGAAAGCTTGGGCGCTTGCATGTCGGAGATCAGATGGCCATAGCGTCCGAGTGTTCGCCAGCCTGCGTAGTGATCCTTCACTCCGGAGGTCCGAGGCATCGGCGGATCAGTCGGGTCGCCATATGTGCGTTCCAGAGGACAGTACGAAGGCGGCCGCACTTCCGGTGCCCTCCGTCGGACCAACGGTCTCCGACTACTCCAACGTCGTTCTGCTCATCGGGCCGCCCTGGCCGAGCAGCGCAATGAGCGAGAACGCGAGCGCGAGCGAGCTCCACCGTCGTCGTTGCCGACAGCCGTACTCCCAGAAGACCTCGCGGTGCCCGTCGGCGTTGCACTGGTCGCGGCCAACAGGCACGGGCGGTCCTCGTGTCCTTCAGGGCCGCACGTCAGCGGGCACGACGGCCCCGATCGGAGTGTCCGGGCACGGTTCCGGCGCTGGGTTTGGGGGCGCTCACCACGTTCGCCGTGGTGGACACTGCACGCAGTCTTCGACCGGGCGGACATGCCGACGCACCGCGGTGAGCCCCATGGACTCCACGAAGGGCCTGATCGAGACGCATGACCGACCGTAGCCGGGGTGCCGGAGCCGATCCGAACGAGGTGGTGGCGTCGCGCGAACTGATTGAGGATGCCTGGCCGCCGACTCTCGAAGGCATCCGCGTGTGTGATGGCTGGAGCGAACTGCGTGCTCTATGCAGTTCCCGAGACCTGGTGAACGCGGACTGAGGTTGTTCGCCATCGAGTCCGGCGTGAGGTCTTCGGTGGTCGTGTCGTGGTGTAGCCATCGGGTGTAGCCGGCAGCACGAGCTGCATCAGGCGGGCAGCTTGCATGTGTGCGCACTCTGCAACCGGCGTGCGTTGAAGCGCTGGACTCGCCTTGGCTTGAGGGCGCACGGGCGTGTATGTCGGTACCTATTCTCGCTCCGAGAGGCGGCGACGACGCCGGAGCGACAGCACACGCTGGTATCGGTCATGAAGGCTGAACCTCAATGCCGGCGGACGAGAAGTAGTCCTCGGCGCGCTCAGAACAGCGGCGGTCTCCTTGCGTTCGTCATCGAGGCTCTCGGGGCGAGGAGCGAGTCGTCGTCGATCGCATGATGCAGCTAGGCATCGAGCACTGGACGCGATCTTTGTGCACTGAACCGTCCGCCCTCGCTCAACGATCAGAGCTGCGAACCATCGGTGACCCGCAGAGGTGAGCGGAGCGTTCGGATGAGTCCTGCAGTTCCTTCGTGGCGGTCACTACCGCCATGAGTGACGCACCTCCAACGAGTACGAGCCAGGCAACCTCGTGGAGCGAGATGGGTGCTAGGCCTCCGACCGCGACGCCCGCGAGGACATTGCAGCGGATGAGCCACGCGAGAATAGCCCGACCAAGATCATGCCGTCGATAATGCTCGCGGTCATCGGGTGAACGTCACCGATACCTCCATGACCCAGTCGACCTCGCTCTGTCCCAGGATCGTTTGCACCTCGGAGACGCTTTCAGGACCGCATGCGTCCTCGGCCGCCTCGGAGAACGTCGGCCAGCAGCACACGACCTCTCAGCACACGACCTCTACGGTTCCCGATCTCCAGCCCGCAGTGCCGTCCAGAACGGGCCTGAAGGGCCGAGACCTGTCGCCTGAAGCCGCGCGAACAGAGCACCGAAGACATGGTTCGCATCCTCGTCTGACGGGGCTTCGGCGTCATCGACAGATATGGCGGTGATCGTGTCCCACGAACGGTTGCGCCGGCACCGTTCGCTCGCCGACAGCCACGGGTACGGCGAGGGAACGCAGGATGCCCTCCGCCGAGAGAAAAAGCGCGGTCCTCACGCTCGCGCCGCTCGAGAATATGGCGCCGATGATTCTTGAGAACTTCCGCTGTAACCCTGAAGCGACCGCTGCGGAGACAGCCGGCAGAGGCACACCGGCCTCCCGAAGCGCTCGAACCACGACGCCCGCTCGCACCTGCGTCTTGGCGTAACGGCGATACGCCGACCGGTCATCGACGTCAGCCGGACAAGCACGCCTTCTCGTCGTGGTGGCAAGCTCAGGGGCGACACCTACGGAAAGATCGAACGGGCCAGTAATAGTTCACGGGCCTCCGACTCCTCATCGACGCCACGACGGTCTTGACCAACGCGGGACCGAGAGCTGCGCAAGGTGACTCGGCGACCTGACCCCACAACAGGTCCTACGGCTCTGTGCCTCGGATCGGCCTTCGAGTCGAGCTTCTGGGAGGTCGATGTCAGTATCGGCCGCGCGGTGATGAGTCGGGACTCCTGGAACCGCTCGCCCGGTCCCTCGTGACAGCTGGAGGCCGGGAGATCTACCGGAGACGAGCGTCGGTGGTGCGGACTAGGTTCTGCTCCGTAGCAACGCTGCCGACCGAGCAGATGCCTCGCGCCTGTCCCAACCGACTACGGCTGTGGCACCGATGCAGCCCTGGTTTCGGACGTCGGTGTCGCCTTGTGTGGTTGCCGCCGCCTGGCAGACTGCCTCGACGTGCATGGCCACGATGGAAGACTTGGCACATCGGCTACTAAGCGTGGGCGCTCCGTGAGCGATGATGTCCACCCCGGTTCGACCGTCGCGATCGCGCACCCTGCCCGACGCCTCGGCTGCTGTCACGTAGTCACGACGCCGCTACCGGACGCCTTCCACCCGACGTCGTCATGGGCCGGCTCAAGACCTCGCCGTACTCGGTCGTACCGAGCGGTCGGCGCCTTCCCGACCGCCCGACATGACGCGGCTCGTCGGTGTCGTTCCAGCCGAGCGGCACGACGATGAGCTTGTGAAAGCCGCCACCTTGAGACTCTTGGCCCGCGCTCAAGCCTTCGACACGACGACGCGCCGGCCGACCACGAACGATCCAAGCCATCGCAGCCCGGATTACCAACACGGTTCACTCGTCATGCGCCGCGCCACATGACTCGACTTACTCGACTCGCGTTGCGGCTCCAGCCCAGGCCATCAGCCGAGGGCGTCGAATGACGAGCGCCGCGTGTGACACGGACCGACAGGTAATCGTCACGTGATGGATCAAGCCCGAGAACTCCCACGGCAGGTTGTGGCGGCTCAAGCGCCTCGATGCTGGAGTCAGATCAAGACGGCTGTGTTCCACGTGAAACACAGCCTTGCAGCGGCTTGGGTCGCCACTTCGAGACGTGGACACTCAGCCGCCGATCCGTCAGCGCTGGCGCCAGTCGACCACCAAACAGAAGCGGACGGTACCCGCCGTCGGTGAACGTCCGCGTGATCGGCACCGCGGCGCGCGACGAGCGATAGCTGTTTCGTTAGAGCGACGGCGGCGTGTCAGCCCCCGGCAAGCAGGTCCGCGAAGGTGTAGGTGCCTGTCGGCTGGTCGTCTTTGCCGAGGAGGAAGGTGCGCTTGACTGCGGCGAGAATGCCCATCGCGATGTCGTCGCGGACGCCGGGGTCGGACAGCAGGTGGACGTCGTCGTCGTTGGTGACGTAGCCGACGTCGATCTGCACGGTCGCCATCTGGGTGAGCCGGAGGATGTCCCAGGTCCCGGGGTGCCAGCGGCAGTCCTGCATGCCGGTGCGGGCGACGATCTCTCGCTGGATGTACTGAGCCAAGGATTCGCCGACGGCCGAGCTCGATCCGTGCCGGTTGCCGAAGTGGAAGGTCGCGACTCCGCGTGCACGAGGATTCGGAAACGCCGCCACACGCAGGGAGATCAGCAGATCGGCGTCCAGCGAGTTGGCGAAGTTCGCACGCTGGGACTCGGTCGGGAACTGATCGCGGCCGCGAGAGAAATACGTCTCCATGCCGGCGGCGGCCATCCGGCCCTCGAGCCTTGTGGCGATGTCCCAGAGGACGTCGCCACCGAACTGAGTGAGTGGACTACCGGCCGGTCCGAGGCCGGGATCGACGATGACGCGTTTGCCGGACAGTCTCGGTCCGGAATCTCGCATGTACTCGTGCTCGCGGATCGCATGGGGCGAACCACCGCTGGCGCGCGGTGGGATGCGGCCGATCGCGCGAAGCGTATCGGGCCCGCAGATGCCGTCCGGTACGAGACCGAACTCGCGCTGGTAGGTGACGAGAGCGGTATGTGTCGACGGCCCGAAGGCCCCGTCGATGCGACCGGTGTAGAAGCCGAGGTTGAGCAACCGCGACTGAAGCGTGGAGACGTCATCACCGTGCATCGGCTGGTTGGCGCGGAACAGCAGATTGCGTGCGCCGAAACGGTAGCTGGCCTCGTGAAGCGCGCGATAGGTCTCCTCGCCCACGACACCGTCGACGATGAGACCTCGCTGCTGCTGAAACTCCTTGATCGCCCACTCCATGGTGGAGTCGAACGTGGCGTCAGGGCCGTGCCCGTCGGGGCGATGCCGCCCCCGCATGGAGGATTGCCCACGATCGTCGAGCAGTCGTTGCGCGATGAGAATCGAGCGGATTTCAGCGACGCCGGGCCCGGAATCGCCACGCTGAAGCACCGCCATGAGGCCCCTTTCGACCGATCGCCCTCGTGAACACACTGCCGTCCAGTGTCTCAGGTACGACCTGAGAGGGCCAACCAGACGACACCGTGGCCGCGTCGTCATCGTTGTAGCTTGAGCCGACGGCCAGTGGATCCGCGATGAGTCTACCGGCTCGGAAACGAACGAGATCGAAATACACGTAATGCCGGAGTGTCGAGAGCCTGGACGTCGCGCGCGGCTGAATCTGCTCGGCAACCGGGCGGCACCGTTCCGGCCGGACCGCGAAGGCCCCGCCGGAACGGCACACGGGCTAGAGCGGCCCGACGACCGGTGACAGCTCCTTGAGGAGGCGTTGCTTGCTCATCGCGCCGCTGAGGCGTTTGACGAGCTTGCCCTCGTTGAACAGCAGCAACGTCGGCATCTTGAGCACCTGGTAGCGCTCGGGTGCCTGTGGATTGTCGACGACGTCGATCTTGGCGATCGACAGTTTGTCCGCGTGCTGTTCGGACACCTGCTCCAGTACCGGCGCGATCATCTTGCACGGACCGCACCAGTCGGCCCAGAAGTCGACGAGCACCGGCTTGTCGGACGTCGCGATGACGTCCTCGAAGGTGTCGTCAGTGATGGCAAAAGTCGCCATGTCAGTCCTTTCGGTGGGGCTGGTCCGGCTTCGCCGGTCAGGCGTGGACGGCCGTCGAGGCGACGGCGTCGTGACGTTCGGCGAGCCAACGCTCGGCGTCGATCGCAGCCGCGCAACCGCTGCCGGCCGCGGTGATCGCTTGCCGATAGGTGTGGTCGACGAGGTCGCCCGCGGCGAAGACGCCGGACCGAGAGGTGTAGGTGGTACGCCCCTGGACGCGGACGTAGCCGTCCTCGTCGAGATCGATCTGGCCTGCGACGAGTGCGCTACGCGGATCGTGGCCGACGGCGACGAACAAGCCGGTCACGTTGAGGCTGCCGGTCTCCCCCGTCACGGTGTCGACGATGTCGAGCGACGTGACCGTTCCGGAGCCGTGCACCTCGGTGACGCCGGTGTTGGTGAGGAAGCGGATCTTCTCGTTGTTTCGAGCGCGGTCGAGCATGATGCGGGAGGCCCGGAACTCCTCGCGCCGATGAATGATCGTGACGGACCTGGCGAACTTGGTGAGGAACGTCGCCTCCTCCATCGCCGAATCGCCGCCGCCGACGACGGCGATGTCCTGATCCTTGAAGAAGAAGCCGTCGCACGTGGCGCACGCGGAGACGCCGCGGCCGAGGAACTCCTGCTCACCTGCGACGCCGAGATAACGCGCGGCCGCACCCATCGCGAGGATGACGGCCCGTGCGCGGTAGACGTCGCCCGCGACCTCTACCTCCTTGACATCTCCATCGAGGCGAATCGCGTCGACCTCGTCCATGCGGAGGTCAGCGCCGAAGCGGATGGCCTGCTCCCGCATCTCGTCCATGAGGGCGGGGCCCTGGATGCCCTCGCGGAAACCCGGGAAGTTCTCGACCTCGGTCGTCGTCATCAGCGCACCGCCGAATTCGACGCCTTCGAAGACGAGTGGCTTGAGTTCAGCACGAGCCGCATACACCGCTGCGGTGTAACCGGCAGGTCCGGAGCCGATGATGATGACGTCGTGGATCGTGTCGTCGGACATGTGCGTGCAGGACTCCTTGCGGGTACGCGTCGGCGATCGACCGACGGAGAGGTCAACGACAAGCCTAGGGTGGTTGTTCCCCGATCATGCGCCGCTCGACGAGTGCTGGGTCGTCGCGTCCGCAGGTCGGCCCTACGACGAGCGCGGAGAACCTGCCGATCCGGTCCGTCGTCAGCAGGATGACGACGGCGTCGGGTCGGTCGGGTCCGCGTATCCGGGTGACGCCGACGACGCGCGAGGGCGACGCGCCGTTGGCGGTGAGGCAACCGGGAAGATCGACGAGGGTATGGTCCCGCCGGCCGAGGGCCGTGAGCAGCGTGGCGTCGGATCCGGATGCCGGTGGCGCACCCGAACGTGGCGTCGGAGAGCTCGGCACGGCAGTGCTCCCGAATGGCGGCGAATAAGGCATCTGGACGGTCGATGACATGGCCGTTCCTCCGGTGTCCGGGGCCCTCGGCGACAGGGGGTCGGACATGAGAAGCAGCGTCGCGGCCAGTCCTAGAGCGCTGAAGGCGACTGCGCCGGCGAGCAACTGCAAGCGGCTCGCCTTCTCGGCCACGATTCCTCCGGGACGCCTGCCGGTCTGTGTACGTAGTTGCGACGCGCCCACGGCCGGCGAAGGGATCGGGCGGACCGGCAGGCCCGAGGTCGCGTCGACGTGCCGGGTCTCGCCAGGAAGAACCGAGATCCTCGTCACCGGCGACGGTCGCCGTCGGCGATCCGGTTCGTCTGCGGTCGTGACGTCGACGTCGAGATCGGGATCGACCGCGCGGAGGGCGGCGTCGATCTCCGAGAGTGCGAGGATCAGACGGCGGCATTCGGGATCCTGCAGTGCGGACCGCCAACGTCGCCAGGTCGCGGCTGAGACGTCTACTCCGTCGGGCGGCGTCTCGGTGAACCCGGCGACCGGGATGCCTGCCAGACCGTCGACGACCTCGGTGTACAGCTCTGCCATTCTGCTCGCGAGGTCGCCGTCGGTGACGCCGTCGTCCATGTCGGTTTCCTCCTTTCGTCTGTCTGCCTTCACATCTCCCGGGCCTCTGTTCGGGAGTCAGGACGTTCCGTCGGCCTCTTCGTCCCCTTACTTGGACGCGGTTCGGGCGTCGGTGGTTCCCCTTCGATGTGATTCGGCCGTAAGACGCCCAGGCTTCCCATCAATCGCCGCCGGCCACGGGCTGCGCGGCTCTTGACGGTGCCGGTGGGGATGCCGAGGATCTCGGCCACCGCGGCGACGGAACGGCCTTCGATGATGAGGAGGCGCACGACGTCGCGCTGATCGGGTGGCAACTGCGCCACCGCGTCGTTGATGACCATCGCGTTCAGCCGCTCGTCGATCGGGTCGTTGAGAGCAGCGATCTGATCGCGATCGGCGAGTGGCACGACGGCCCGTGAGCGGTTGCGGCGGATGAGATCCAGACACGAGTTCACCACGATGCGGTGAAGCCAGCTCGTGACCTTGGCATCCGAGCGGAACCGCGCGGCTTGTCGGTGAGCTCGATGGAGGGCCTCCTGGACAGCGTCTTCGGCGTCTTCGAGGCAGTGAGTTGAACGGAGGGCGACGGCCATGAGGTAACCGATGTGCCGCCGCACGAGCATTGCGAAAGCGTCTCGGTGTCCCGCGACATGTGCCGCGAGCAGTTCCGCATCCGTCGCCCCGACGAGAGTGGATTCGGACATGACAAGGCACGTTAGACCGACATTCAGAGCTGCGATAGAGATCCGGGCAAGTTTCACATTGTGGTGGGAAGTTCGCGGAGAAATGGAACCGAATGCGTCTGGGCTGCGTCTAAGCAGCTGGCTGGCTCATGCTCAGATCGACAAAACGGTCGAGTTCCGGATGAGGGTGCGCTGCGTGGGCCCGTCGAGGCACGTGCTCCGCGGCTGATTCGGAGAGGCGTCCCGCCAGAATGTCGGCGTGACGGGGAACCGCCGGCCCCGTCGATGCGTCCAAGTACATGGGTGCCGGTCGGGACCGGTCAGATCGAGGTCAGGCGGTGGCTGTGACCTGAGTGATCCCGGCCTGGTAGCTGCCGTCGGAGACTTGAGAAAGGGTGGTGATCCAGATGAGAACGTGACGGATGGGACCGGTGGAGACGGCAAGCGTCGTCGACTCCTGCGTCAAGCGGCTCTGCGCGAGCCGTGTCGATCCGGAGAACCCGGCGTCTTCGCTCGGCATGCTGCGGATCTCGACGTCGATCCCGGGTGTCGGCGTCCGGATCGTCACGGCGGTCACGGCTGTCGGTTCGCGGAGTATCAGCAGCACCCCGGTGCCGGTCTTCTCGCCGCCGAACGCGGGGTCGCCCCGGTAGTTGAACGTGCGCCACGCGGGGGCTCGACCGCTGATGATGTTCGTCAGATTCGCCGTCGGCTCCGAACCGCTGGGGACGAGTCGGACGTCCGTGAAAGCGGCGAGGGCCGGTGTGTTGGACTTCGGAGCCTCGGTGCTGGACGAGCCGCCGAAGAAGGTGCCGGGGTTGTTTCGGCTCTCGTCTCCGTCGCTGAGCAGGAACACGAGCGTCGCTGCGACGAGGAGGACGGCGAGCAGGATCGCGCCGACGGTGATCGCCGCCTTCTTCGTGTGACGGCGCGACTCGGCGGGAGACGTCTCCCGCGGCCTGCCTGCCGGTGCGACCGTGGCACCGGCAGGTCGGGCGGCGGGGATGAGTTCCGTGCGATCGTCGGCGACGCTCACCTGATCGAGGACGTGAGCGATCGCTGCGGCCGTCCGGATTCCGCCTTCCCCGGCGAGCGCGCGCCATGCGACCTCGGCGATCTCGTACGGAATCGCCGGATTCTCGGTACGGGGGTTCGCGGGCACCGTCGAGTCCTTCGCCGGGTGGGCGATGGGGATGCCGCCGACCTGACGATCCTCGTCGTCCGTGGTCGACGTCGCGAGCCGGCTCGCGCTAGGTGCGAGCGGCCAGCGCGCGGTGAGCAGGGCGTACAGGACGGCTCCGATGCCACGGACATCGGTCTCGTTGCCGTCGCCTTCGAGCGAGCCGGGGAAAGCGAGGACGGCGTTGCCGTCGACGCTGATCCGGATGCGGTCGGGATGGTCGACGGACAGCGGGACGCCGGCGCGATGGGCCGACTCGGCGGCCTTCGCGAGGCCGCGCACGGCTCGCGCGGCGGCGACGGGCGACGGATGGGTCGGGGTGACGGCGGCGAGCGGTGACCCAGGCACCCATTCGCTGACGACGATGCCGCCCGAGCTGCCACGGACGACGTCGAGGACGCGAGCGAGGCCCGGCGAGTCGATACGTCCGAGGCGGAGGGTCCGGGACAGGACGGACTGCGGGCCGGCTCCGCGGACCGACGGTCGCTCCCCCACCGCCGGACGCGGAGCGCGCTGCTCGGCGTCGACGAACGTCAGCGCGACGTCTCGGTCGAGATTGAGGTCGCGGGCCTGCCAGAACTGCAGACCGCGGGCACCGCCGTGCCGCGACAGAAGCCGGTAGCGGCCGCCGGCGACCGATGCGCCCGGGACGAGTCGCGGTCCGCGGAACACGGGCTCGGGCGGGTCGATGTCGGTGGGCTGTTGTCCGGGCGCGATGGCGCCGCGGCCGGATGCCGGCTCGCCGCTTCGGCCGGCGGCTGGGTCGCCGCTGTCGCGGCGGGGACCATGCGGCGCACCGTTCATCGCCGTACCCCCCTTCATCCGATGGCGCAGGCTGCGTGGTTCGGGCGCTGCGGCGGAGCCCAGACGACCGACGGCGCCGCCACTGTGCACCGAGTAGGTCTGCCAGCTCGCCGTGGAGTCGTCGTAGCGCTGCAGGACCTCGACCTGGCCAGCGTACGGGACCCCACCGCCTTCGGGGGTGCCCCCGACCTCGACGGTGAGCAGCGGTCGTTCGTCGGCTTCGGCCGGAGTCCGGGCGGGGGGCGCCAGTCTCGGGATGACGCGGCCGAGCACGCGTCGAACGGCGAGGCCGACGGACACCACGTCGGGGACCCGGGCGAGCGTCAACGCCGTGTACACCATGCCGAGGCCGATGATCGCCGTGAAGCCGACGTAGGCAGCGGACGTCAGCGGGCCGTTCCGAAGCGCTGCGGGGCCGAGTCCGGAGAACTCGGCGACGGCCCAGACGACGGCCATGCAGACGACCGACGCCACGAGGGTCGGCACGATGGTGCGGCCGACGTTCGTCATCCGGAACGCCCCGAGGCGCCGCCGGAGAAGGAGGTGGCCGACGATCGCTCCGACGAAGTATCCGACGCCGTTGGAGAAGGCGAGCCATGCGGCGATCCTCGCCGGGTCGTCGAAGAGCACCGGTCCGAGATAGGACAGTGCGACCTTGACGACGGTGATGCCGACGGTCATGAACGTAGGCGTCCACGCGTCTTCTCTGGCGTAGAAGACGCGGAGTTGGACGAGCGTCATCGAGTACGGGATGAGGGTGAACGCGCCCCACGTCAGCAGCATGCCGAGTTCGGGGGCCTCCTCGAAGCGTCCGAAATTGAAGAGAGTGAGGGCGATGGCTCCACCGAAGAACGTCATGTAGGCGACGACCGGAACGAGGGAGACCATCGTCAGGCGGGTCGCCAGGGACATGTCGTCGACGACCGCCTCGGTGTCGTCGGCGGCGGCGTTGCGGGACAGCCGCGGCATGATCGTCGTGAGGATCGTGACGCCGAGAACGCCGTACGGGAGTTGCAGAAGCTGCCAGTGGTACGCGTAGACGGCGACGGCCCACTCGGCCGCCGCCGATGCGATCCGGTAGGTGATGAAGAAGCCGACCTGCAGCACGGCGACGTACATGACGATCGCGCCCGCCATCGCGCCGAACTTCTTCAGACGCGCGTCGAGCCCCCACCGCAACCGCAACCGAACCCCGGCCTTGCGCATCGCCGGCACGAGAATGAGGCACTGAAGCACAACGCCGAGCGTCGTGCCGACGCCGAGAACGAGGATCTTCGGGTCGCTCAGCCGGACCGGATCGAGCGTGATCTCGCCCGGCACGACCAGGAACGCGACGAGCGTGCTGATCTGCACGACGTTGTTGAGCACCGGCGCCCATGCGCCCGGTTTGAACGCGCCGCGCATGTTGAGGACGGCGATGAACAGCGCGGACATGCCGTAGAAAAGCACTTCGGGAAGGAGGAGATAGGCGAAGGCCGTCGACAGGTCGCGGTTGACCTTGCCCTCGCCGAGGTTGAGCAGCGTCAGCAACGGTGCGCAGGCCACGGCGATGATCGTCGCGATGGAGAGGGTGGTCAGCGCCAGGGTGAAGATCCTGTCGGTGAACCCTTGCCCCTTGTCCTCGTCTTCGGATTCGGCGCGGACGAGAACGGGGATGATGATCGCCGTCAGCACCGCCTCGAGGACCACCTGGCTGACCATGCTCGGCAGCGAGTAGGCGGCCTGGAACGACGAGGCGACGGCGCCACCGAGGATCGCCGCCGTGAGGATCGTGCGGAGAAAGCCCGTGATCCGAGAGATGAGCGTCGCGAAGGCGATCGAACCGCTGGCGCGCACCACACTGTCGTCGGACTGGCCCTGGGTGGCGTCGTGCGCCTTATCCGTCTTCGCCGCGGTCGCGACGCCCGACGGAGGCGGGTCGTTCTCCCGGACGGGGCTCTGGGCAGCTGTCACGGCGCTGGCCGGTGTCGGTGCGGACGGGCGTCGGGGACCAGGACGGCGTCGGGAGCCGGGGGGCCCGGCGGGCGTCGCGCGCAGTGGACCCGGCGAGCCCGTTGGAGTGGCGGCGGGGCCCGGCGGGGTGACGGAGGCGCCCGGCGGGGCGAGGCCCGGCGGCGCGACGGTGGGGCCCGGCGGGGTGACGGAGGCGCCCGGCGGAGTGACGACGGGGCCCGGCGGAGTGGGGTCGGGCCGCCGACGTGACGGCGCCGCCTCGCCGGCGGCATGGGCGGTGGGCGGAGCCCAACGCGGTTGCGGTTCCGCGCCGCGCTCGCGATCGGGGGCCTGACGTCCGTGCCGACGCGGCGGTGGTCCGCCGTGCCTCGGTGCCGGGTGGGCCGGGGGTGCTCCGTCGCGTCGCGGTGTCGGGCGGGCAGGCGGTGCTCCGTCGTGCCTCGGCGCCTGGTCGCGTGGCTGCCTCGGCTGATCCGGTACCTGTCCCTGCTGTCGCGGTCTCTGCTGCTGCGGGTCGACGGCAGGACGGTCGACCGGCGGAGCGTCCGCGGGCGAACGATCGGCCGGTGGATCGCCGGCAGGACGCGCGGCGGGTGAATGGCCGGCAGGGTGTGTGGCGGGCGAACCGTCGACCGGCTGACCGCCGACCGGCTGACCGCCAGCGGGTGGGCGTGCGGCGGGCCGACGCTCGGGTGACGGCTGGTTCACCGGCGGCCGCGGGCCGTGGGCGTTCCGCGGCCGATCGGCGTTCGGGGGTGGGCCGGCGGTCTGCAGCCGATCGGGGTGCTCACGTCGGCCGGGTGTTGGGGCTGGTCTCCCGGCGGGATGTCGCGCATCGCCGGGACGAGGCCCGTCGGGGCGCCGCTCGTCAGGGCCGCGGGCGTCGTCGAGACGGGGCCGGTCGGAACGGTGCGGGGTGTCGGAACCGTGTGGAACATCAGAACGGCCCGACGCGGGTCGCTCCGGGCGGTCGCCCGCGGGACGCGGCCCGTCGGATCGCCCGGCTACACCCGGCTGCGCGGCTTGGTCGGATCGCCCGGCTGCACCCGGCTGCGCGGCTCGGTCGGCTCCGTCCGGTCGTTCACCCGGTGATCGCTGCGGTTCGGCATCCTCGGGCGTCTGCCGAGGATGCTGCGGCCCCACGGCCCGCCCGCGTAGGCCGGGCGGGCGTCCGGGGTCGGACGGTCCATTCATCCGTCGTCCTCCTCGTCGTGACCGAGCCTGGTAGGCGCGGGTTCCGCCGCACGCCGGGTAGGCGCGGGCTCGTGGTCAGTGATAGCCGAATCAGGCGGCGCAGAAGCGGAGTCCGGCTCGGCCGCCTCGGAACCGGTGGTCGCGCCCGGCCGATCGCTCGCCGCGCTCTTCTCCAGCACGTCCCTCGCCGACGGCCGCGCCGACCCGGCCGACGGCCGCGCCGACCCGCCCGGCGCCCGCGCCGACCCGGCCGACGCCCGTGCCGAACCGCCCGGCGCCCGCGCCGACCCGGCTGACGCTCGCCCCGTCGCCCCGTCGCCCGACAGTTCGAGCAGATCCCGGATCCTCGGCCGATCGGTACGGTGCGGCGGAACCTGATGCGCGGCCAGGCTGTCGGCGAGCAGCCGGTCGCGCGCGCCAGGTTCGGGACGGTCGGCGTCGGCCGGGTCCGGACGTCCCTTGAACCGGTGCCAGAGCCGCCGGCCAGCGAGGAGGACGAGCAGCGCCGCCGCGCACATCGTCGCGATGAACAGCGGTTTTCCGTAGGCGTTGGAGCGCACCGACACGGTGATCGGCTGCCCGAGGGGGGTCCCCGAATCGGTGGCCAGCCCCACCGACAGCCGGACGGTGCCGGTCGAATGCGCGCGCGCCGGCACCTGGATCTGCCGGGTACCGCGCGGCGGCAGCTCGACGGGTTCGACCTCGCCGATGTTGAGCCCGGGCCCCGCCGACACGGTGACGCGGACGCGGACGGCCAGCGGCAGGTCGTTGCGCGCCACGAGGAGCAGGGGGCTGCGGTCCGAGGCGAGCGTGTACTCCCCCGCCGGATTGAGCAGGCGGATGGCGTCGGTCAGCCGGCCGATGCCGCGTCCGGACGTCGCGAGCCCGGCATCCGCGGCCTGACGCGTCGCGCCAGCGGTGAGGACGCGCAGAACATCGGTGCGTAGCGGATCGAGGTAGGTGCTCGCGCGGACGGTCGCGTCCGGAACCTCGATGAAGAGCTCGGCGAGTTCGTCGGTGCGCTGCAGATCGCGGGATGCGGCCGAGACCGTCGACGCCGCGAAACCGGTGAGTCGCGAGCCGACGGGCGTCCGCGTCGCGGCGTCGGCGGGCCGGAGCGCGGCGCCCTTGGCCGCGGCCACGACGTCGGCGTACGGCGCGGGCACGGCGAGATCGGTGCGCAATGTGAGGACGGTCGCGTCGAGCAGCCGGTCGATGTCGGCGACCGTCGGCGACCACCGGGCCGGCGGCGCGATGATCTGCGTGCGGCCGAGCCGGGTGCTCAGCGGGTCGGCCGCACCGCCGTCGAAGGCGGTCCACCGGGACGGCTGCAGGGGCGTCAACAGCAGGGCGCCGAGCGCGCGCTGCCGCCGGGAGCCCGGGGATTCGGTGCCCGGATCGAGCGTCGTGGCCCGGTCGGCGAAGGCCGGGATCAACGGGTCGTCGCCGAGCGCCGCGAGAGCCGTCGTGAGGTTCGGGTCGGTGAGGGCCGCTCCCCTGCTCCCGAGACCGACGAAACCGCCGGTACCGGCCGTGGTCTCGACGGTCGACGCGGCGATGAGCGCCGCGGGCGTCCCGTCGGTCAGCAGGTCGGCGGACCGCCCCTGCAGGGCGCCGGTCGTCGGCAGGGCGAGCCCCGTCACCGACCTGGTCCGGAGGATCGAGTCGACCGTCCCGGCGTCGGCGACGGCCCGCGCCGACAACCGTCCGTCGCCGACGCGCGCGGCCGCGTCGAGATCGGCGCCGGCGTACGGCAGCGGCGTGACGCAGGTCTGGGCGGCGGCCCGGCGGAGCCGGTCGAGCCACGTCGCCGCGTCCTTGGCACCGGCGCCGGGACGCGTCGCCGAGCCGGGGTCGGACGGGTTCTCGGCCACGGTGTAGCCGTCGGTCATCGCCGCGACCGTCGACAGCAGCGCCGGATCGACGGCGACGCACGTCGCGGCCCGCAGCCGCGGTTCGGCGCCGCGGTCGAGGATCGTCTCCAGCCCGGTGACGAGCCGGCTGAGCCGACCCTCCGGCGCGAGCTCGGCCGCCAGCGTGTCGTCGGCGAGTCGCAGGTCCGGGCCCGGGCCGTCGGGAACGCCGAGCGCCACGTGCGGAGCCGACGAGATCGGCCACAGCAGCGTCAGTCGCGCGGGATCGGTGGTGTTCGGCGGCACGGAGCCGTCGGCGGCCGACGGCGCCGGGTCCTCCCCGCCCGCGGGCTTGCCGACGCGTGCCGGGTCGGCGGGCAGGCCGGCGACGGGCAGCAGCGTGCGGCTCTCGGCCAACCTGGCGGGGCCGCCGTCGGCGGGGGTGCCGTTGACGTTGACGAGCAGCGGGTAGACGCCCGGCCGATCGAGGTTCAGACCGCCGCCGGCCAGCGGGACGGTCGCCGAGAACGTGGTGGTGCCGCCCGGTTCGATCGCGGCGGCGACGCGCGCCCAGGGCCCGGCGACGTCGAACTGCGCGGGATCCTGGCCGAGCGCGAGCACCGGATCGGACGGCCCGTCGGCCCGCGGCCCGCGCTGCAGCCGCACGATGACGTCGCTCACCGTCCGGTCGCCGACGTTGCGGACGGTTCCGGTGACGGTGAGCTGATTCGGCGACGTCGTGGTGGTGACCGGTGGTTCGACGGAGTCGAGCGAGAGTTCCAGGAAGGTCGGCGCGTTGCGGCTCTGCGCCGCACCCGGTGCGGCGTGCGCGATCGCCTCTGTACCGGCGCCGGGAAACGAGATGCCGGCGCCGAGCACCGCGACGGCCGCGACGAGGCACGCCAGCCGTCGCACGGTCCGCGTCACCGGCGTCGCCTGGGCACCGCGGCGCGGTCCGGCCGGGCCGCGGGCGTCATGTCGCCGTCGCCTCCCCCGAAGCGTCGCCGCCCGGATTCTCGCCGCCCGCCGCGCGGGTCCGCCAGGGTCCGCGGCCGCGTCGACCGCGTCGGCGAGCGGGCCGGCGGGCGCGCAGGGCGGTCGCGGCGACCGTCGTCCGCTTGCTGTTGCGCGCCGCGGCGGCCTTCTCGTACTCGTTCGGCTCGGTGCGGTCGTTCTCAGCCTCGGACAGGGCGAGGCGGTCCGGATCGTCGGCGAGATCGGCGATGACGCGCTCGGCGATCCGGGCGAGCCGGCGCTCGTCCGAGTAGGTCAGACGCGTCGCAAGCTCGGCGAGCGGCACCCAGGCGACCTCGCTGACCTCGTAGTCCTCGGCCGACAACTCGCCGGCGATCCAGCGCAGGAGGTAGTGGTGCACCGTCTTGTGGATCCGCCGGCCGTCGCTGACGAACCAGTAGTCGATCTTGCCGAGTGGCGCGACGATGCGGCCGGAGACGCCCGTCTCCTCCTCGACCTCGCGCATCGCCGTCTGCTCGGCGGTCTCGCCGGTCTCGATGTGCCCCTTCGGGAGGCTCCACATCATTCGGCCGCGGCGGTCGACGCGTCCGATGAGCGCCGCTCGCTGCCGTTCGCGCGGCCCGGGCAGACCGTCGATGACGAGGCCGCCGGCCGACGTCTCGCGCACCGTCCGCAGCCGCGGCGTCTTGCCGCGGGGCCGGGACTGATCGAGGTCAGACGGCTTGGCCGGACGCAGCCGGGGCTTCTCCCCCTTGGCCTTGTCCGTCTTCTCCGGCCGGTCCTTGTCGGCCTTGCCCTTCTTCGCCTTCGCCTTCTCCGATTTCTTGGCCGACTTCTGCTTGTCCTCCTTCGCGGTTTTGACGCGCGTCGGCTTCACGCCGGCGGCGGGCCGCATCGCCGAGACGGTGCTCGGCGACGGCGTCCCGTTCACGGTGGCGCCTGAGACGGCGGCGTCCGGCTGAGTCGCTGCCCGCTGCGGCTGCACTCTCGACGGCCCGGGCCGCGGGCCCGGTCGCGGGGTCGCCTGCTGCGGCCCGGCGGCGTCGGCGACCGTCACCCGGTCGACGACAGCCGGGTGCGACGGTGCCACGACGGCCGTCTGGCCGGGATGGACGGCGTCGGAATGGGTCCTCGTGCCCCGCCCGCCGCGCCCGCGGCGATGGCGACGACGCGGCCGGGGTCGGTGACCCGAACGGCCCGGCGCGTCGGCGGGTTCGGCGGAGGACATTCAACCGATGCTATCGGGTCCGGAACGCCCGGCCGGTCATGTGCCACGCACTCGCTCATCTCGCGCGGCGCGGCCGCGGACGCGGCGCCGATCGGCTGTGGATAAGGCGTAGATATACTCTGCCTCCGTGAACGGCGACGGTGAGCGGCGGGCCCGGCTCTTGGCCGGCGCCCAGGCGTCGCTGCGTACCCGCGAGGATGTGCTCACCGAGTTGGCCGGCCGGTTCGACGCGGCCGGCTTCACGCTGTACCTCGTCGGCGGCTCGGTGCGTGACGCCGTTCTGGGACGTCTCGGCGACGATCTCGACTTCACCACCGACGCGCGTCCGCGCGACATCGCCGGCATCCTCTCCGGCTGGGCGGACGCGATCTGGGACACCGGCATCGCCTTCGGCACGATCGCCGCGGCCAAGGGCGACGACCGGCTCGACATCACGACTTTCCGCGCCGATTCCTACGACCGGATCGGCCGCAACCCCGAGGTGACGTTCGGCGACACGCTCGAGGGCGATCTCGTCCGGCGCGATTTCCGGGTCAACGCCATGGCGGTGCGGCTCGGTGCGGACGGGGCGCAGGAGTTCCTCGATCCACAGGACGGCATGTCCGATCTGCTGACGGGCGTCCTCGACACCCCGGGTGCGCCGGAGGACTCCTTCAACGACGATCCCCTGCGCATGCTGCGCGCGGCCCGTTTCGTCGCGCAGCTCGACTTCGACCTTGCGCCGCGTGTCACGCAGGCGATCACGGAGATGGCGGGGCAGCTCGACCGGATCACGGTCGAGCGCGTGCGCGCCGAGCTCGACAAGCTCATCCTCGCCCCGAACCCCGAGGCCGGGCTCGCCGTGCTCTGCGACACGGGTCTCGCCGAACGGATCATGCCGGAGTTGCCGGGGCTCAAGCTGACGATGGACGAGCACCACCAGCACAAGGACGTCTACGAGCATTCGCTGACGGTGCTGCGGCAGGCGATCGACCTCGAGAACGGCGAGGCCGACCTCGTGCTGCGCTGGGCGGCGCTGCTGCACGACATCGGCAAGCCCGCGACCAGGCGATTCGAGCCGGGCGGCGGCGTCAGCTTCCACCACCATGAGGTGGTCGGCGCGAAGATGGTGCGCAAGCGGATGCGCGCGCTCAAGTACCCGACGGCCGTCATCGAAGACGTCTCGCGGCTTGTCTTCCTGCACCTGCGGTTCCACGGCTACGGGGACGGCGCGTGGACGGACTCGGCCGTCCGCCGCTACGTGCACGACGCGGGCGACCTGCTCACCCGGCTGCACAAGCTGGTCCGCGCCGACTGCACCACCCGAAATCGGCGACGCGCGCAGCGGCTGCAGCGCACCTACGACGGGCTCGAGCGGCGGATCGACGAGATCGCGGCGAAGGAGGACCTCGCCAAGGTGCGTCCGGACCTCGACGGCAACGCGATCATGGAACTGCTCGGGCTGCCGCCGGGCCCGCAGGTCGGCCAGGCGTGGCGGTTCCTCAAAGAACTGCGCCTGGACCGCGGCCCGCTCGATCGCGATGAGGCCGAGGTCGAGCTCAAGCGCTGGTGGGCTGAGCGGAACGGCTGAGCCGAACCGCTCGAAACGTCCTGACCGGGCGTCGGCCCGGCGTGAATCTCAGAGGTGTCGAAGGTGACTGACCGGTATCTGTCGCTGAGAGGGCGGACGTGGATATATGCGTCGGCAACCCCCGTATGGGAACAGGTACCGGCCGGTATCAGAATCAGACATCGCGCCGGGCCTGCGGCGGATGGGTCGACGGCCGACCTGTATCTCCGCTGAACAGGTATAACGGTCAGTCGGCAGGTGTGAAGCACCGCACCGCGCCCGGTTCGACACGCACGGTGAGCGGCAGCTCGCCGATGGGATCGCCGTCGGCGTAGGCCAGGGCCGTTCGGTCGGCGGCGAGCGTGATCTCGCGGGCGCGGCGCGTCGTCACCTCGGGCAGACGGGTGTGGCTGCCGGAGAACACGCGGGGGAAGAAGCCGAGCAGTTTCACCTTTGTGCCGACGGAGACGATCGTCGCGTCGAGCAGGCCGTCGGCGACGTCGGCGTCGGGACAGACCCGCATGCCGCCGCCGTAGGTGGCGCCGTTGCCGACGGCCACGAGTGCGGCGTCGGTGTCGAGCGGCTTGCCGTCGAACGTCATGCGATAGCGCCACGGCGTCATCGTCGCCATCTCGGCGAGCGCCGCGACCGTGTACCGCGCGCTGCCCTTCGGCCAGGTCAGAGCGTTGGCCCGGGCGTTGACGGCGGCGTCGAAACCGGTGGCGAGCACGGTGACGAAGGGATGCTCGACGCCGGCCGCGTCGACGGCGACCGCGACGTCGATGCGGCGCGTGTGTCCGGCCGCGACGATGTGCGCGGCGGCCACGGGGTCGTCGGGGATGCCGAGGACGGTCGCGAAGTCGTTGCCCGTGCCGGACGGGATGAGGCCGACGGGCACGTCGCTGCCGCGGGCGGCGGCGACGGCGAGCGAAAGCGTGCCGTCCCCGCCGACGGCGACGAGTCCGGCGCACCGGCCGGCCGCGACCGCCTCGGTGGCCATCGCCAGCGCCGCGGCGGCGGAGTCGGCCCGGATCTCCAGCACGGTGAGTCCCGCGCCGCGCAGGGTGTCGAGCCCGGCGTCGGCCTGACGCCGGCCCCGGCCGCGGCCGGCCGTGGGGTTGAGCAGGGCGACGATCGCGCGGGTCATGGGAGCAGCGTCCCGGGATTGAGCACGCCCGCCGGGTCGAGATGCGCCTTGACGGCGGCGAGCAGCTCGACGCCGGCCTCGCCGATGTCGGCGGCCAGCCAGTCGCGATGGTCGGTGCCGACGCCGTGATGGTGCGAGACGACGGCTCCGGACGCCGCGATCGCGTCGTTGGCGGCGCGCTTGATCGACGCCCACTGGGCGACGGGATCGCCTGCCATCTTGTAGACGACCGTGAAGTACAGCGACGCCCCGGCGGGATAGACGTGACTGATGTGGCACATGACGACGGCTCCGGTACCCGTCGCGGCCGCCGCGGCGACGATGGCCTCGGTGATGCGCTGCTTGGCGGTGGCGAGGTTCGCCCAGGTCGTGGCGGTCTCCAGGGTCTCGCAGCCGCCGCCGGCGTCGAGCAGCGAATCCCGGAGATACGGCGCCGAGAAGCGGCCGTCCTGCCAGTGCTCGGCGGGCTCGGGGCCGAGCGGCACACCGCCGCCGGCCTCGGCGACCGCGGCGACGAGCCCGGCATGCGCCTCGGCTTCGGCCGCGGTGCCCTCGAAGGTCGCGATGGCCAGCGCGCCGCCCGCGACCTGCGCGTCGCCGACCTTCTTGCCCATCGCCAGGTTGAGGCCCGTCTCCATCTCGTCGGAGAGTCGCAGCACCGTCGCGTTGAGCCCGCGCTGCGCCACGGTGCGCAGCGCGGCGGCGCCGGCGGCGAAATCGGGGAAGCGCCAGGCGAGGTGCCGCGTCGTCGCCGGGATCGGCCGCACCCGCACCGTCACCTCGCAGACGATGCCGAAGGCGCCTTCCGAGCCGAGGACGAGTTGCCGCAGGTCGGGGCCGTCGGCGGCGCGGGCGGCGCGGCCGAGAGTGAGCAGTCCGCGGCCGGTGGCGACGACGAGCCGCAGCACCATGTCCTCGAACCGGCCGTAACCGAACGACGCCTGGCCGGCCGAGCGCGCGGCGGCGAACCCGCCGAGCGTGGCGTACTCGTAGCTCTGCGGGAAGTGTCCGAGCGTGAAGCCGTGTTCGGCGAGCGCGGCCTCGGCGGCCGGACCGAACGTGCCGGCGCCGAACGTCGCCAGGCCGGAGATCGCGTCGAACTCGCGCAGCCCGGCCATCTCCCGGGTGTCGACGACGATGACGGCCCGGTGGGTGCCCGCGTCCGGCTCGTTGCCGCCGACGACGCCGGTGCCGCCGCCGAACGGGACGATCGCGATGCCGGCGCGAGAGCAGAACGCGATGACGTCGGCGGTCTGGGCGGCGTCGGCGGGGGCGACGACGGCGTCGGGATAGCGCTCGCCGGTGAGGCCCGCGCGGCGGCGCAGCAGATCCGTCGTCGAGGTGCCGCCGCCGTGAGCGAGCCGATCGGCGGCCGAGGTGGTGACGGCGCCGGCGATCTCCGTCAGGGCGGCGAGGTCGTCGGCCGTCAGCCGGCTCGCCGGGACGTCGATCGTGGCCGGGTCGGCGATGGGTGCGCCGAGGCCGACGATGCCGAGCGCCTGGGAGAGCAGCCCGGCGACGCCGTCGGACAGCGGGGCGGCCTTGTCCGGGTCGCCCCACGCGCCCCAGCGCATCGCGGGTGGCTGCAGGTCGGTGCGGGGGAAGGAGGTCATGCGTTACAGTTTGACACAGAATGTCAACCACAACGAGAAGTTCGACGACGGGCACCGCCGATCCGCACGGTCCGATGCCGGAGCGGGCCGCCAGGCCGGCCGGCGGGGAGATCGACGACGCGGTGCTCGACGCGGCTCGCCGCTGCCTGCTGCGCGCGCAGGGCGGGCGGGTCGGCATCGTCGACGTCGCCCGTGAGGCCGGCGTCAGCCGCCCGACGGTCTACCGGCGCTGGCCCGACGTCGCCGCGATCATCGCCGACCTGCTGACACGCGATATGACGCGCGTCCTCCAGCGGATCCCCGGCGAGGCGGCCGACCTCGACGACCTCGTCGCCGGCTTCGTCGCGGGTGCCGTCGCCGTCGACTCCGATGAGCTGCTGGCGATGCTGTGGGCCACTCGGCCCGCGGCCCTCACGCCGTATCTCGTCGAACGCGTCGGCCGCACCCAGGTCGTCGCGCTCGACCTCATCGCGGCCGCCGTCGGCCGAGGTCAGCGGGCCGGATACGTGCGGGCCGGCGACGCCCGGGTGCAGAGTGCGATGGTGCTGCTGCTCTCGCAGGCCGCCGTGACGTCGCGGCGCACCCTCGCCGCCGAATTCGCCGGCGCCAGCTGGACCCACGAGCTCGCGATCGCCCTTCGCGGCTATCTCGCATCGCCCGAGCGGCCGGCGCGGGAACGTCGCGAGGACACGACCGAGTAGACCGACGAGGAGATCACGATGTCAGACCACATGTCCGCAGGCGGGTCGATTCCGCAAGCTCCATCTGCCGTTCTCGACGCGGCGCAGCGGGCCCGGGACCTCGAGGGGATCGCCGCCGACGGCGTCGACCTGCTCGTCATCGGCGGCGGCGTCACGGGAACCGGCGTCGCGCTCGACGCGGCCGCGCGCGGTCTGCGGGTCGCCCTGGTCGAAGCCGCAGACCTGGCGAACGGGACGAGCCGGTTCTCGTCGAAGCTCGCGCACGGCGGCCTGCGCTATCTCGCGCACGGGCAGGTCGGCATCGCGTGGGAGAGCGCCCGCGAGCGGCATCTGCTCATGACGGCCATCGCGCCCCACCTCGTGCGTCCGCTGGGACAGGTGTTGCCGGTGCGCAATGATGCCGTCGCCGCGGGGCTCACCGCCGCGGGCTTCGTCGCCGGTGACGGCCTGCGGCGGGCGGCACGGACGTCCGCCGCGTTCCTGCCGGGTCCGTCCGTCAAGGGTTCCGCCTGGGTGACGAGCCGGCTGCCCGGCGTGCGCCGGGACGGTCTGCGCGGCGGACTCGTCAACTACGACGGTCAGCTCATCGACGACGCGCGTCTGGTCGTCGGAATCGCCCGGACCGCGGCCTCGCGCGGCGCCGCGATCCTCACCCGCGTGCGGGCCACCGAGGTGCGACGCGGCGGTGCCACCCTCGTCGACGCGCTGACCGGGGCGAGCGTCGACGTCGCGGCCCGGGCCGTCGTCAACGCCACCGGGGTGTGGGCCGGCGGACTGGACGCGGCCGTCACGCTGACGCCGAGCCGCGGCACGCACCTCGTGCTCGACGCCGCGACCGTCGGGAACCCGCTCGCCGCGCAGCTCGTACCCGTCCCCGGTTCGCGCAGTCGCTACATGTTCGTGCTGCCCGCGCAGCTCGGCCGGGTGTACGTGGGACTCACCGACGTGCCGGCGCTCGATCCCGAAGACGAACCGCGGGCGAGCGACGACGAGATCGAGTTCCTGCTCACCACCGTGTCCGCGGCCCTCGAGCGACCGATCGGCAGGTCCGACGTCCGCGGCACCTTCGCGGGCCTGCGTCCGCTGCTGTCGTCCGGGGCGTCCGGCTCGACCGCCGATCTCTCCCGCAAGCACGCGGTCGTCGTCGGCGACGTCGTCACCGTGGTCGGCGGCAAGCTGACGACGTACCGGGCGATGGCGCAGGAGGCCGTCGACGCCGCCGTCGCGGCGTTCGGCCTGACGGCCGGCCCGTGCGTGACGGAATCGCTCGCGCTGGTCGGCGCGACGCCGTTGCGCCAGCGCGAACCGCTGCCGCGCAGTCTCATCGCGCGCTACGGCGGTGAGGCCCAGGATGTGGTGGCCGCGGCGCGGGAGCGTGGGATCGCCGATCCGCTCGCCCGCGTCGCCGACGGCGTCGACGTGACGCGCGCCGAGGTCGCGTACGCCGTGCTCCGCGAAGGGGCGTTCACCGTCGACGACGTGCTGCATCGGCGCACCCGGATCGGGCTTGTCGCCGACGACGCGGAGGCCGCCCGCCCGGTGATCGAGGAGATCGCATCGGCGCTGGGCTGAGGCGCCGATAGGGTTGTCCGGTGACGCGCGACGAAAGACCGGTGAGGCAGTTCCTCGCCTCGTTGCGCGATTCACGCGGCCTGCGGCAGCTGTTCGGGGTACGGATCGTCAGTCAGTTGTCGGACGGCGCGTTCCAGGCGGCACTCGGCGGCGCCATCCTCTTCAATCCGCAGCGCGCCGCCGACGCGGTGGCGGTCGCCGCCGGCATGGCCGTGTTGCTGTTGCCTTATTCGATTCTCGGCCCGTTCGCGGGGGCGCTGCTCGATCACTGGGACCGGCGGGCGGTCCTGCTGTGGGCCAACGCCTTCCGCGCGGTGTGCATCGTCGGCGTCGCGGCGCTCGTCGCGGTCGGCGCGTCGCAGTTCGCGCTGCTCATCGCCGCGCTGCTCGCCCAGGGCGGCAGCAGATTCGTCGCGGCCGGGTTGTCGGCCGCGCTGCCGCATGTCGTGACGCGCAAGTACATCGTCGCCATCAACTCGATCCTCGTCACGGTCGGCACCGGGCTTCTCGCCGCCGGGGCGGCGGTCGCGCTGTGCGGGCGGGCCGTCTTCGGTGAGGGCAACGCAGGCAGCGGCGCCACACTGCTCATCTCCGCGGCGCTCGCGGTGCTCGCCGCGCTGTCGGCCAGGAGTTTCGCGCCCGGACTGCTGGGCCCGGACACGCCCGACGTCTCCGGCCGCGTCGACGCCGCACACCCGAGCGGCTCGGCCGTGCGTGCCGTCGCGGTCGGTTGGGCGCACGGTGCGAAGGCGGTCGCCGCCGCACGAGCCGTCGCCGCGGCGCTCGGCGCCGTCACGGTGCACCGGTTCGTCTTCGGTGTCGACACCCTCGTCCTGCTCGTCATGAGCCGTTCCGACCGCTACGGCGGCGGTCTCACGACGCTGTCGCTCGTCGTCGGACTCGTCGCGGGCGGGACGCTGTTCGCGGCCGTTCTCGCGCCGTTCACCATCGCTCGTTACGGCCGCCGGGTGACGCTGTTGGGCGCGCTCGCCGCGGGCGTCGTCGCGCAACTCGGCATCGGCCTGCAGTCGGTGATGGCGGCCGCGATCGTCGCGCCACTGCTGGGCCTGGTCGGCCAGACGACCAAACTCACCGGCGACGCCGCGATGCAACTCGACATCTCCGACCGCTATCGCGGCCAGGCGTTCTCGTTCCAGGACGCCCTGTTCAACATGGCTTATGTCGCCGCGATCGCGCTGGCGGCGATGTTCATCCCCGCCGACGGGCACACTCCGCTGCTGCTCCTGTCCGGGGCGGTGGCCTACGCGATCGCCTTCGCCGGTGTCTTCCGGCTGCACCCGCGGGAGTCCCGCACCGAGACGTCCGCCTGACGGCCCGCGCTCAGGCCGCGGGCGCGTTCGACGCGCGCGGCATCCGCCCGAGTGCGGCACGGGCCTCGGCGACGAACCAGTCCTCCCAGTCGCCGCCGGCGAACTCGGCGAGCAGGTCGCGGCGCAGGTCGTCGGAGATCGGCACGCCGTACGACGCGCCGCGCTCGATGAGGACGCCCATGGCCTCGTCGAGATCACCCGGGATGTAGATCTGCGCGTCCTGAGAAAGGCGGGGAACGAGTGCGTCGAGGGCGGCGGCGAAACGATCGGCGAGCTGTACGAGGGCGTCAGCCATGTCTCACCTCCCGAAACCTCTGATGCCGGATTCGGTGCCAGTCTACGACCTGGGGGTGCACGTGTCGCCCGTTCTCCGGTGGGTCGACATACCGGAGTACGCCGTTCCCGCCTTCGGGATAGAACATGCTGAACGTCGGCTTGTCACCGGTGAGAAACCATCCCAATCTGAAGAGTGCGCCGCCGTCGACGGCGAGGACTGCCCGGCGGTCGTTGTGCGCGTCCAGCGGGAGGTAGAACGCCGGTGTGTGGAGCACCCGGAGCAGGAGCGACGGCAGGTCGTGATCGTGGATTCGGAGCGGCAGCCAGGTCTGTCCGGCGTGCATGATCCCGTGTTTGTGCCCGGACGGGCGCCGTCGTCGGGTGCGTTGTCGCGTCAGTCCGTAGAGGACGTGGGGGATCGCGTTGGACATGTCCATCTCCGTGTCTCCGTACAGACGCAGGGCGAGCGGCGGATTCGCCGGATCGATGACGGGTGGGGTGAGGTGGGCGGTGCGCCGGAGGATCTCGTCGGCGGTGAGGTTCGAGATCGACGGGTCGCACCTGTGGTCGAGGTCGGTGGGAACGCTCCCGGCGAGCGTTGTCTGTGATCGTTCGGCCGATCCGCTGTCCTGGTCATCGCTCATTCCGGACGTCAGAACCCGGGTGTCCCGGGGCGCCGGACGGTGTCCGCGCGGCCGTCGCCGTCGGTGTCGACGAGGGCGAGGTCGAGGGTGCCGTCACCGTTCGTGTCGAGGTACAGCCGATCGCCGGTGAGCGCGATGTCGGCGCGGCCGTCGCGGTCGGTGTCGACGACGTGGGCGTCGCCGGCGGCACCGCCGAGGTCGACGGACGTCCCCGGCCCGGCGGCGCCGCGGCGACCGTCGAGGGTGGTGTAGGTCGACTCGCGTGGCGACCGGCCCTCCGTCGGCGGGGCGGACGTCGGCGGGGGTTCGGCCCGGGTGGTCGCCGGCGGATCGCCGGATCCGGGCGGGGCGGACGGGACCGGTGGGACGGACGGAGGCGCCGGTGGATCGGCCGAGCCGGGCGGCGGGTCGGCCGGTGTCGGGTCCGGAGGCGGGTCGGCCGGGGCCGCGGGCCGCTCGTCCGGCAGCGGCGCAGGTACTGCGGCCGCCCACGGCTCCCGAACGGGATGCTCCGCGGCGATGCTCCAGCGCCCGTCACCGGAATCCCGCAGCCGGGTGCCGAAGAGTCCGTCGTCGTCCCGGTCGAGCAGGGCGACGTCCGCCCGGCCGTCGCGGTCGGTGTCCCACAGAGCGTCGTCGACGCGGCCGTCGCCGTCGAAATCCAGCCGGACGGCGTCCGGGCCGTGTCCGCCGAGGTCGAGATCGGGTGCGCTGAGCCATTCGGTGACCGCCCCGGCGCCGGTCCCGAACACATATGCGATGGAGTCCATGCCTACTTGGACGGCGCCGACGGGCTTCCGGTTCCCCTCGCAGGCGATCGGTTCCGCATGTTCTTGCGATCAGCGCGACGTCATCGTTTCGCGGCGGCCCGCTCGGTGTCAGACTGGAACGGTGAGACGGGAGCGACGATGACCAGCGGCCGCGCCCGCGCCGAGCGGGAGATCGCGCGCGTGCGATCCGGATCGTTGCTGCTCGCGGGCACCGGCCTCACGGAGCCGACGTTCCGGCGCACCGTCGTCTACATCATCGAGCACTCCGATGCCGGCACCATCGGCGTCATCCTCAACCGCCCCAGCCAGACGGACGTCGACACGCTGCTGCCCAGCTGGTCGCAGGTCGTGGCGCATCCACCCGCGATCTTCGTCGGGGGTCCCGTGCGTGCCGATTCGGCGCTCTGTCTCGGACTGCTCCGTTCGCCGGCGCACGCCGTCGACCGCGATCTGCGCATCGTCGAGGGCAGGGTGGCGCTCGTCGATCTCGACGCCGATCCGGATCGCCTCGCCGATGCCGTCGACGTCGTCCGTGTATTCGCCGGATACGCCGGCTGGGGGATGGGGCAGTTGCAGGGCGAGCTGTGGCGCGGCGACTGGATCGTCGCCGATTCGATGCCCGCCGACGTCGTGGCCCCGGCGCACGTCGACCTCTGGTCGGCCGTTCTGCGCCGGCAGCGATGGCCGCTGCCGATGCTCGCGACGCATCCGATCGAGGTCCTCCGGAACTGACGCCGCCGGCTGCCGGCGATGGGCCGAAACAGCCGAGGGCCGTCCGGTATGCCGGACGGCCCTCGGTCACAGCTCGCTGATCGTCAGTCGCCGTCCTGATCGACCATCGTCGCGCCCGTCGGACGCTCGGCGGCCCGTAGGACGAGGTCGGCCCGCAGCTCGGCGTCCGCGGCGATGTCGATGACGGTCTGCGCCAGGATCGTCGCGCCCTCGAGCCCCAGCCGGTCGCCCTGCGGCGCGCCCGACGCCGCGGCGAACTCGATGGTGTGCGGCGGTCCGCCCGCATCCTCGAGGACGAGCATCGGGTGGATGGACGGGACGACGTGCGAGACGTTGCCCATGTCCGTCGAACCGCCGGTGGCGCCCGGCGGCCGGTGCAGGACACGACCGTTGCGCCGCGCGTTGGCGTCCCACGCCGCCGCGAGAGCCGGATCGGGGATGACGTCGAGGTAGCGCGGCTCGGACCGGCGCTGCTCCCAGCCGCAGCCGGTGGCGATCGCGGCTCCCTCGAAGCAGGCCAGCACCCTGCGCTTGACGTCGAGCATCTCGTCGAGCCGCGTGGAGCGCACCTCGGCCTTGATGTGCGCTTCGGCGGGCACGATGTTCGTCACCTCGCCGGCGTCGACGGTCACCGCCGAGACGCGGACGCCGTCTGGGAAGTGCTGGCGGGCCAGGCCGATGGCGACGGTCGCCAGCGCGGCCGCCGAGCCGGCGTTGACGGCGGCCTGCGGCGCCGCCGCGGCGTGCGCGGCGCGGCCGGTGAAGGTGATGTCGAAGCGGTCGACGGCCTGGCAGGTGACGTCGGCGGCGCTGACGTCGACGGGCCCGTGATAGCCGTGCACCATGAGCGAGACCGTGGCCTGCTCGAACGCCCCCGCGCGGAGCAGGACGCACTTGCCGCCGCCGTGCTCCTCGGCGGGCGTGCCGAGGACGACGATCCGGATGCCGAGTCGGTCGGCCGCCTCCCGCAGCGCGATGGCCGCGCCTGTCGTGATCGTCGCGATCATGTTGTGGCCGCAGGCGTGGCCGAGGCCCGGCAGGGCGTCGTACTCCGCGCAGAGCACGGCTGTGAAGTCCCCGGACCCGTAGACGGCCTCGAACGCGGTCGGCACGCCGTACGCGCCGAGCTCGACGGCGAAGCCGGCGTCGGCGAGTTCTGTGGAGACGCGCTCGGCGGCGTACACCTCCTCGAAGGCGAGTTCTGGCCGGGCGTGCAGGTCTCGGCTGAGCCGGACGAGCCGCTCGCTCGCCTCGGTGACGGCATCGGCGGCGGATGCCCGCAACTCATCGGCGAGTGCGGTCCCCTCCGTCTGGTCGACGCTCATACGTGTGGTCCCTCCTTGAACGACAGGCTCGCGGTCGTCCCGTGAGCCGGTGGGTGTGGAAAGTCGCGGCGCGTGAACGCGCCGGCGGATCAGACGAGGCCGAGCGTGAATTCGGCGATGATCGTCGCCAGCAGGAACGAGGCGAGGATCGCGGCGAAGCCGACGGGCACGACGCGCCAGCCGATCTTGCGCATCATCGGCAGGTTGCGGCCCATGGAGAGGCCCGCACAGGCCAGGACGACGGTGCACATCGCGAGGAAGTTGACGGACTCGACGTAGTGGACGGCCTGCTTCGCGACGGGGGAGACCGGCGACGAGAGCAGGGTGCCGATGGTGCTGGCCCAGATCACGGGCGTGATCTTGCCGCGGGTCAGCTTCGTCAGGCCGACGGAGACGAGCGTCAGCGCCGCGACGATCGCCAGACCGATGACGACGTTTCCGATGCTGCCTGCCGAGAACACCTTGCCGGTCGGGGGCGTCTTCCACGCCGCGATGGAGCACGTGACGAAGCACAGGCCGATGACGATGGCCAGCGCCGTGTTCAGGCCGATGGCGGGCGGGCCGTGGCTCTCCTCGGTGGCGATGTCGTCCACCGAGAGCGCGGCCTCCTCCTTCGCGGCGGCCTTCGTCATCGTCTTCGTGGCGCCGGCCGAGTCGGCGTCGTCGCCGGCGGGGAGCGTGGCCGCCGAGCCGTGGTAGGTGTCCGGGTTGACGTCCTTGTAGCGCGTCAGCAGGTTGTAGAACTTGTCGGCCAGCGGCAGCGCGATCCAGACGCCGACATACGTGCCGAGGATGAGGGTGATCATGTTCGACGTGGCCGCCATGGCGAGCACCTCGGACCTGACCTCGGGGTGCGCGTCGGCGATCGCGGCGCCGCCCGCGGCCATCATCGATCCGGATCCGACGCCGACGCCCATCGCGAGCGCCAGCGGATCGAAGATGTCGAGCGAGGCGAAGAGCGACGCGAGGACGGCGACGGTGAGCGCGCCGAACAGCGTGCCGAAGACGTACATCGAGAGCACGCCGCGGTACTCGGCGGAGCGGCTGCCGAACCGGTCGGAGACCATGGCGAACGCGGCTTCGCGGTCGATGGAGAAGGTGGCGCCGACCGTCGCGCGTCCCATCCGCAGCAGCACGGCGATGGGGAGCGCCACGGCGATGGTGCCGCCGAGGTGGCCGATCTCCTGCAGGAAGAGTGCCGGACCGGCGTTGGCCAGCACCTTGAGGTTGGGGCCGATGTCGAACGCCAACCGGGCGACGAGGGCGGAGACCGCGACGCCCATGCAGGCGTCGGCGACGCGCCAGCCGGTCTTGCCGAGCGGTACGAACTTCTGGGCCGAGATGATCGTGCCCGTCACGAGCGCCCAGACCATCGGATAGAGCGTGATGGCGGCGGGGCCGAGGGAGATCTTCCACGGACCGAGGAACTGGAAGACGATGACGATGACGAGGCCGGCTAGCTGTTCTTCCCACGGACGTTGTGAGCAGCGTGGCGTGGCGGAATGAGGTGAGGACCTCCGGTATCGATGTGGGTTACCACACTCACTCGATCCACGGAGGTCCTCATGTCGTACGTTACCCATGCTCGTGCCGCG
>JBGANR010000013.1:0-141725 GCA_044222225.1 Mycobacteriaceae bacterium | reverse complement strand
GCTCGATCTCGCCCAGCTCGATCCGGAAACCACGCACCTTCACCTGGAAATCCGACCGGCCGACGTAGTCGAGCGTCGAGCCGCCGCGACGCCACCGCACGACATCGCCCGTCCGGTACATCCGCGAACCGGCGACGCCGTAGGGATCGGCGACGAACCGATCCGCCGTCAGATCCGCCCGGCCGAGGTAGCCACGGGCCAACTGCGCGCCCGACAGATACAGCTCACCCGCGACGCCGTCGGGAACGGGGTGCAGACGCTGGTCGAGCACATAGACGCCGGCGTTCCACTCCGGCCGGCCGATCTCGACCACACCGGATACCTGGGCCGGCACCTCGGTATGCGTGATCGAGACGGCCGTCTCCGTGGGCCCGTACAGGTTGTGCACCCGCGCATCCGACACAGCGCGGAAGCGGTCCACCACATCCGCGGGCAGCGCCTCACCGATGCACAACACCTGACGCAGCCCGGCGACATCGGCCGCCGACGCCGTGCCCAGGAACGCCCCCAACAACGAGGGTACGAACGTCACCGTCGTCACCCCGGCACCGGCGATCAGACCCGCGAGGTACGCGGGATCGCGGTGGCCGTCGGCCGAGGCGATCACCAGGCGCGTCCGCGCCGTCACCGCCCACCAGTACTCCCACACCGAGAGGTCGAACGTGGCCTGCGTGCGCAGCAGAAGCGCGTCGGCGGCGGTCATCGGCAGCGTCGACTGCAACCACCGCAACTGATTCACCACCGCCGCGTGCGGCAGCACCACACCCTTGGGCGTGCCCGTCGAACCCGACGTGAACAGCACGTACGCCGCATTCGACGGTCGAACCGGCGCCGGCCGATCCGCATCCGTGACGGGCGCGTCAGAGAACGCGGCATCCCCGCCGTCGAGCACGTCGACGATCCCGGCCGCCCCCGCGACCGCGTCCGGCACCGCGCCCTCCACCAGCACCACCGACGGCGTCGCCCCGGCCAGCACCAGCGCGGTGCGATCGGCGGGATGATCCGGATCCACCGGCACATACGCGCCACCGGCCACCGTCACCGCATACATCGACACCAACTGCTCCAGCGACCGGTGCATCGCGATGACCACCCGCGACTCCGGCCCGACACCCAGGCCCACCAACCGACGAGCCCGCCGATGAACCCGCGCCGCCAACTCGCCGTACGACACCGCGGAGCCATCGACGTCGGTCACCGCCGTCACCGATGGATCACCGGCGAACGCCGCCGACAACACATCGGCCAACGTCTCGCCCCGCATCGGGACGCGCATGCCCGCGCGGCCCGCGACGACGGCCGTCGCCGCGGCCGGCCGCAGCAGCGGGGCGTCGCCGACGGCGCGCATCGGATGCGTCACCAGCTCGTCGACGAGCGCGACGAACTGGTCCGCGAAACCCTGCACCGTCGAGGAGTCGAAGAGGTCGTCCGCGAAGGTGAACGCCGCGTCGATGCCCTGCGGATCGGCCTCGTCGCCCCGCGGGGTGAGGATGAGCTGCAGGTCGAACTGCGCGACGCCGCCGGTGAGATCGAGCGGGCTGATGCCGAGCCCGCCGAGGGTGAGCTCGGCGCGATCGATGTTCTGGAACGACAGACCGACCTGGAAGATCGGGTGATGCGCCGTGGAGCGCATCGGGTTGAGCACCTCCACCAGACGCTCGAACGGCACGTCCGCGTGGGAGAACGCGTCGGCGTCGAGCCCGCGGACGCGGTCGATGAGCGAGCCGAAACCCTCGGCCGGATCGACGGCGACCCGCATCGCGAGCGTGTTGACGAACATGCCGACGAGTCCGCGCAGCTCAGGCTCGTCGCGGCCGGCGATCGGGGTGCCGACGACGACGTCCGGCGTCCCCGAGAGCCGGGCGAGCAGCACGGCGAACGCCGCGTGAGCCGCCATGAAGGTCGACGCCCCGCGCTCGCGCGCCACCGCGCCGAGCGCGGCGTGCGCCTGCGCGGACAGCGTGAAGTGCAGCTGGCTGCCGCACAAGGACTGCACCGGCGGACGCGGCCGATCGAACGGCAGCTCCAACTGGTCCGGCGCGCCCGCGAGCGCCTGCCGCCAGAACCCGACCTGCCGGTGCAGGACGCTCGTCGGGTCGGAGTCCTCCCCGAGGAAGCGCCGCTGCCACACGGCGAAGTCGGCGTACTGGATGGGCAGCGGCTCGAAGGCCGGCGCCTGCCCGGCGGCGCGCGCCGCGTAGGCGAACGCGACGTCGCCGACGAGCGGTGCCAACGACTGGCCGTCCGCGCTGATGTGATGCAGCGCGATGGCGAGCACGTGCTCGGTGTCGGACACGGCGAAAAGCGCCGAGCGCACCGGCACCTCGGCCGTGACGTCGAACGGACGCCGGACGAACTCGCCGACGGCCTCGATCAGCGTCTCGGCCGTGACGTCGACGACCGGCAGATCGGCGACGCCCGCGGGCTCGACCACCTGGTGGGCGCCGGACGTCGAATCCGGGTAGCGGGTGCGCAGCGTCTCGTGCCGCAGCGCGACGTCGCCGAGCGCGGCGGCCAGCGCCGCGCGGTCGAGCGGGCCGGACAGCCGCACGGCCATCGGCACGTTGTACGCCAGAGAGTCCGGATCGAAGCGGTTGAGGAACCACATCCGGTTCTGCGCCAGCGACAACGGCACCCGCGCCGGACGCGGCGTCGCGACCAGCGGCGGCCGCACGACGGCGGTCCCGCCGAGCTCACCGATCCGAGCCGCGAGCCGCTCCGGCGTCGCCGCCGCGAAGACCTCGCGCACCGGAACCTTGAAGCCCAGCTCCCGGCCGATCGCCGCGACCGCGCTCGTCGCCGACAGCGAGTTGCCGCCGAGCTCGAAGAAGTCGTCGTCGATGCCGACGCGCTCGGCACCGGACGCGGCGGCGAAGGCCGCGCAGACGACGGCCTCGACGTGCGTCCGCGGCGCGCGGTACTCGCGCTCGCCCACGACGAACACCGGGTCGGGCAGCGCCTTGCGGTCGAGCTTGCCGATGGGCGTCAGCGGGATCTCGTCGAGCACGACGACGGCCGTGGGCACCATGTGCGACGGCAGCTGCGCCGCGACCGCGGCCTGCACGTCCTCGGGTGCGACGGCGGCGCCCTCGTCCGGCAGGACATAGGCGACGAGCGCCGTCTGCCCGTCCGGGCCGGCGACGCCGAGCGTCTGCGCGAAGGCGACGCCCGGGGTCTCGTCGATGATCCGGTCGATCTCGCCGAGCTCCACGCGGAAGCCGCGGATCTTCACCTGGAAGTCGCTGCGGCCGAGGTACTCCAGCGAGTTCGGGGCGAGCTCGGGATCCTCGTTGTAGCGCACGACGTCGCCGGTGCGGTACATCACCGCACCCGGCCCGCCGTACGGATCGGCCACGAAGCGGTCGGCCGTCAGCCCCGGACGCGCGTGGTAGCCGCGCGCCAGGCCGGGGCCGGCGAGATAGAGGTCGCCCGCGACGCCGCGCGGCACCAGCCGCAGCCGTGCGTCGAGGATCCGCGTCGTCACCCCGCGCAGCGGGGAGCCGATCGTCACGTGATCGCCATCGCTCAGCGGCGGCGTGATCGTGACGATGACGGTCGTCTCGGTGGGCCCGTAGGCGTTGCGCAGCCGGCCGGACCAGCGCGTCGCCAGTTCCGGCGGGCAGACGTCGCCGCCGACGATGACGGTCCGCACACCGTCGAGACCGGCCGGGTCGACGGTCATCAGCGCCGTCGGCGTCATGACGACCGTCGTCACCCGCTCGGCCGCGATGAGTTCGGCCAGCTCATCGCCGCCGAAGACCTCCTGCGGCGCGACGACGAGCCGAGCGCCGGCGCTGAACGCCGCGAGCAGCTCGCCCACCGACGTGTCGAAGCTCGGCGACGCCACGTGCAGGACCGAGATGGAGCTTGCGGAATCGCCGGAAACAGTGCCGGCGTCGGCCGGATCCGTCCCGTAGTAGCGCCGCACGTCGTCGGCCAGGTTGGCCAGGCCGGCGTGCGTGACGACGACCGCCTTGGGCCGTCCCGTCGACCCCGAGGTGTAGATGTAGTACGCCGCGTTCCCGGGCAGCACCGGCGCCCGCCGGTCCGCATCGGTGACGACGGCCGGCGACCGCTCGGCGGCCGTCGCGATCAGGTCGTCGACGTCGATCCAGTCGACGTCGCCCGGCAGATCCTCGCCGTCCTCGGCCGTCGTCAGGCCGAGCACCGGCGCCGAATCGGCCAGCATGTCGGAGATCCGCTCCCGCGGGTTCTCCGGGTTGACCGGCAGATACGCCGCACCCGTCTTCGCCACCGCCCAGATGCCGATGATCGTCGCCAGTGAGCGGCGCGTCGCCAGCGCCACGACCCGCTCGGGCTCGGCGCCACGGGCGATGAGCTCGCGGGCCAGCCGGTTGGTCAGCTCGTCGAGGTCCGCATAGGTCAGTGTCCGGCCGGCGAAGGTGACGGCCGGGCCGGTCGGCGAGACGGCGACGCCGCGCGCGAGCAGCTCCGGCAGCGTCCGGGCCGGCACCGACGGCTCGCCGTGCACACCGAGGAGGTCGGCGCGCTCGGCCGCCGAGAGCATCTCGACGTCGCCGACGGCGATGTCGGGCCGCGACGCGACCGTCGCGAGGATCCGCCCGAGCCGCTCCAGATAGTGATCGGCGGTCTCGGCCGTGTAGAGGTCCGTCGCGTAGTCGAGCGTCAACGCCAGCGTGCCGTCGGCGTCCTCGGCGACGGTGAACTGCATGTCGAACTTGGCGACGGCCAGGTCGGCCTCGATCGGCGAGACCGACAGACCGGGCAGTGCCAGCTCGGGCCGCGCGTTGTCGTTGAACGACAGCGCCACCTGGAACAGCGGATGATGGCTGGTCGACCGGGCGACGTCGAGCCGCTCGACGAGCCGCTCGAACGGCACGTCGGCGTTGGCCATCGCGTCGACGTCGGCGTTGCGGACGGCCGCGAGCAGATCGACGAACGACATCCCCGGATCGACCTGCGTGCGCAACACGATCGTGTTGACGAACATGCCGACGAGGTCGTCGAGCCGGGCGTCGCCGCGACCGCCGTGCGGCGTGCCGACCGCGATGTCGGTGTCGCCGCTGGTGCGCTCGAGGAAGACCGCGAGCGCCGCGTGCACCACCATGAACAGGCTGACGCCGCGATCGGACGCGAGCCGGCGCAGGTCGGCCACGACGTCGCCGTGCACCTGCGACCGCGCCGACGCGCCGCGCAGCGACTGCACGGCCGGCCGCGCGTGGTCGGTGGGCAGGTGCAGCGCGTCCGGCAGGCCGGCGAGCGCCGCCCGCCAGAACGCGATCTGCTGCGCCGACTCCGACGCCGGATCGTCCTCGCTGCCGAGCACCTCGCGCTGCCAGATCGCGTAGTCGGCGTACTGGACGGGCAGCGCCGTGAACTCCGGCTCGCGCCCCGAACGACGCGCCTCGTAGGCGACGAGCACGTCCCGGAACAGCGGCACGAGCGAGGCGCCGTCGGCCGAGATGTGGTGCATGACGAGCTGCAGCACGTGCTCATCGGGCGCGACCTCGATGAGGCTCACGCGCAACGGCAGCTCGACGGTGACGTCGAAACCGCGCAGCGCGCGGCCCCGGATCGCCGCCTCGAGCTCGGTCAACGGCACCGTGACGGTCTCGAAGCAGCGCTCGACGGCCTCGTCGGCGCCGACGATGACCTGGCGCGGGCCGGCGTCGCCGTCCGGGAACAGGGTCCGCAGCGACTCGTGCCGCTCCGTGACGTCGGTGATCGCCCGGAGCATCGCCGCCGAATCGAGACGTCCGCCGAGCCGGATGGCCAGCGGCAGGTTGTACGCCGGCGAGGCCGGATCGAACTGGTTGATGAACCACATCCGCGACTGCGCCGGCGACAGCGGGATGGGCCCGCTGCGGTCGCGCGGCGTCAACGGCACCCGCGTCGACGCACCCCGCGACGAGGCGAGCGCCGCGAGATCGGCGACGACCGAGTGGTCGAACAGATCGCGCACGGTGACGTCGACGCCGAGCGCCTCCGCGAGCCGCGCCGCTGCCCGGGTGGCGCCGATGGATGTGCCGCCGACGTCGAAGAAGTCGTCCTCGGCGCCGATCGCGTCGGCCCCGATGACGGCCGCGAAGACCTCGGCGACGATGCGCTCGGACTCCGTGCGCGGCGCGATGAACTCCCGCTCGGAGACGCCGAACGTCGGCGCCGGCAGCGCCTTGCGGTCGAGCTTGCCGTTGACCGTCAGCGGGAACGACTCCAGGAGCACGTAGGCGTCCGGCCGCATGTACTCGGTGAGCACACGCTGTGCCTGCGCCCGCAACTCGGGCTCGCCCGCGGCCGAACCGATCTCCGGCGCGGCCCACGCGACCAGCTGATCGCCCTGCTCGGTGTTGACGACGCCGGCGACCACACCGGCGATGCCGGAGACGGCGGCCAGCGCCGCCTCGATCTCGCCCAGCTCGACGCGGAAGCCGCGCAGCTGGATCTGGTTGTCGCTGCGGCCCAGGTACTCGAGCTCGCCCCCGGAGTTGAACCTGGCGATGTCGCCGGACCGGTAGAGCCGGTCGCCGGCCTCGCCGAACGGGTTCGCGACGAACCGCGACGACGTGAGGTCCGAGCGGCCGAGGTAGCCGCGGGTCACCTGCGGACCGCTGACGTACAGCTCGCCGGAGACGCCGTTGGGCACCGGCCGCAGCCGGGCGTCGAGCACGTAGAGCTCGAGCCCCGGAATCGGGTCGCCGATCAGCGAGCACGGCTGCTCGGCCATCGGTGCCGTGAGACCGAGGATCGTGGTGTGCACCGTCGTCTCGGTGATGCCGTACATGTTCACCAGACGCGGCGCGTCGTCGGCGTGCCGTGCGTACCACCGGCCGAGCTGCCCGAAATCGAGCGCCTCACCGGCGAATACGATGTGCCGCAGCGACAGCTCGCCGTCCTCCGGCGCGGATGCGCGATCGGCCTCGGCGAACTGGTAGTACGCCGACGGCGTCTGGCTGAGCACCGTCACCCGCTCGCGGACGAGCAGCTCACGGAACTCCCGGGGCGAGCGCGACGTCAGATAGTCGACGACGACGATGCGCCCGCCGTGGGCGAGCGCGCCCCACATCTCGTACACCGAGACGTCGAACGCGTAGCTGTGGAACATCGACCAGACGTCCGTCTCGTCGAATCCGTAGAACGGCTGGGTGTTGCGCACGAGATGCACGACGCAGCCGTGCTGCACCGCGACGCCCTTGGGCCGTCCCGTCGATCCGGACGTGTAGATGACGTAGCACAGGTTCGACGGGCTCAGCGGCACGCGCCGCTCGGCGTCGGTGAGCGGCGACCCGTCCCGGGCGGCGACGCGCGTCGCCACCACCGGCGCGTCGACCTGGACGGTCGGCACATCGGTGCGCGGCAGCTTCTCGACGTGCTCGGCGTCGGCGAGGATGACGGCCGGAGCCGCGGCCTCGATGACGTAGGTGAGCCGGTCCTCCGGATGCGACACGTCGATCGGCAGGTAACCGCCGCCGGCGATCATCGTCGCGAGCAGCGCGACGATGAGGCGGCTGTCGCGCGTCATCGCGACGCCGACCAGCACCTCCGGGCCGACGCCGCGCTCGACGAGCTCCCGCGCCAGGCGGTTCGCCCGCGCGGCCAGGTCGTCGTAGCGGATCTCGCCGTCGTCCGCCGTCACGGCGATCCGGTCGGGATGGGCGGCCGCGGCCGCGTAGAAGAGGTCGACGAGCGTCTCACTCGCCACCGGACCGTCCGCGATCTCCGCAGACGCGAGCACGGCGGCCAGCGCCGACGTGATCTTCTCGGCGTTACCGCCCGCCACGAGGCCGGGCAGCATCGACGACAGCGCGACCGTGATCGCGCCCTCGGCACCGACGCCGACGGCCGCGAGGCTCACGGCGAGCTCGGCCGCCTTCGCGTGCAGCTCTCCGAACGTGACGTCGACGCCGTCGTGCGACAGCGCCACCTC
Organism: Mycobacteriaceae bacterium; assembly: GCA_044222225.1. Lineage (GTDB taxonomy): Bacteria > Actinomycetota > Actinomycetes > Mycobacteriales > Mycobacteriaceae > JBGANR01. The sequence goes on along the minus strand of JBGANR010000013.1, from coordinate 133,819 downwards.
CCCCGGGCGCGACGTGGCCGCCGCGTCGAGCAGCGCGGGCAGCGCCGCCGTGCCCGGTGCGGCCGCCGCCAGACCGGACGTCACCGGCGTCGCCGCCTGCTTCTTCGCCCGGCGCGCGGCGACCCGGCGCCGCTCCCCGGCGGTGAGCAGGTCGATGTCGGCGACGGTGACGGACGGATCGGCGGTCACCGCGGTGGTGATGGCGAGCAGCCGCTCGGCCATGTCCGTGACCGTCGACCGGTCGAGAATGTCTGTCGCATAGGTGAGGATCGCGTCGATGCCGCGACCACGACCGTCCGGGCCGACCCGCTCGGCGAGCGTCAGCTGGATGTCGACCTTCGCGTCCCACGAGCCCCAGTCGAGCTGCGAGACCGTCAGCCCCGGCAGCTCGACCGTCGGATGCTCGATGTTCTGGAAGGTCAGCAGCACCTGGACCAGCGGCGAATGGGTGCGCGAGCGTCGCGGCGCCACCGCCTCGACCACCGACTCGAACGGCAGGTCGGCGTTGCCGAAGGCCGCGATGTCGGCGGCCCGCGCGGCGGCGAGCACGTCGAGGAACGTCGCATCGGCCGGGACCGGCGTCCGCAGCGCGAGGGTGTTGACGAACATGCCGGCGAGCCCCTCGACCGCGGCCTCGCTGCGGCCGGCGGTGGGCGTGCCGACGACGATGTCATCCGAACCGGACAGCCGCGACAGCAGCGCGGCGAACGCCGCGTGCAGCACCATGAAGGTCGTCGCCTCGTTGTCGCGCGCGACGCGCGTCAACCCGTCCTGGGCCTCGGAGTCGATCCGGAACCGGACCTCCTCCGCAGCGAGATCGCGCGGCGCCGTGCGCGGCCGGTCCGTCGGGAAGGCGAGCAGATCCGGCGCGCCGGCCAGCGTCCGCGCCCAGTAGGCACGCTGCCGCCCGGCCAGCGACTCGGGCTCGTCTTCGGAGCCCATGAGCTCCTGCTGCCAGATCGCATAGTCCGCGTACTGCACGGTGAGCGGCTCGAAGCCGGGCGCCGCACCGGCGGCCCGCGCCGAATAGGCGATGACGAGATCGCGCGCGAGCGGCGCGAGCGAGCTGCCGTCCGCCGAGATGTGGTGGATGACCAGCAGCAGCACATGGTTGTCGTCCCCGAGAGACGCCAGCGCGACGCGCACGGGCGGCTCGACGGTGACGTCGAAGCCCCGCGAGACGTACTCGACGAGGCGCCGGCGACGCTCGTCCTCGCTGCCGGCGACGATCTCGTCGATCGCCGGATCGGTGATCGGCAGGATCACCTGATACGCACCGGCCGGGCTGTCCGGATAGTAGGTGCGCAGGATCTCCTGCCGTTCGACGACGTCGCGCAGCGCGGCGCGCAGCGCGGCGACGTCGAGCCGGCCGCGCAGGTGCAGCCCGAGCGGGATGTTGTAGTCGGCACCGGTCGTGTTGAGCCGGTTGGCGAACCACATCCGGCGCTGCGCGAGCGAGAGCGGGATCCGCCCCTCGCGCTTACGACGCGTCAGCGGCACCATCGCCGACCCGGCCTCGCCGAGCGTCGCGATGTGCGCGGCGAGGTCGGCGACCCGGGAGTTCTCGAAGAGCACCCGCACCCCGACGCGGATGCCGAGCGACTCGTTGATCCGCGCGACGACCTTCGTCGCCCCGAGCGAGTTGCCGCCGAGGTCGAAGAAGTCGTCGTCCGCGCCGACGCCCTCGGCCCCGATGACGGCGGCGAACGCCGCGGCGACGGCCTCCTCGGCCGGCGTCGACGGCGCGCGATAAGCGGTGGTCGACGCGAGGAACTCGGGCGCAGGCAGCGCCTTGACGTCGAGCTTGCCGACCGGCGTCAGCGGGATCTCGGTGACGAGCGTGATGGAGCTCGGCACCATGTACGCGGGCAGGAACTCGCCCGCGTATGCGGCCAGCTCCGCCGGGCTCACCGTGCTCGACGCGGTGAGGCGGACGTACGAGATGAGCACGGCCTCGCCGGCCGGTCCGTCGGCGCCCCGGCTGTGCGCGAAGTCGACCGCCGGATGCCGGCGGAGCACGGCGTCGACCTCGTCGAGCTCGATCCGGAAGCCGCGGATCTTCACCTGATGGTCGCTGCGGCCGTGGTAGACGAGCTCCAAACCGCCATCTCGCCGCAACCAGGAGACGACGTCACCGGTGCGGTACATCCGCTCACCCGGCTCGCCGTAGGGGTTGGCGACGAACCGCTCCGCCGTCAAGCCGAAACGGTTGCCGTAGCCCAGCGTCAGACCGTGCCCCGAGATGTAGAGGTCACCCGGGACGCCGACCGGCACCGGCCGCAGCCGGTCGTCGAGCACGACCTCGCGCGCCCCGCGGACCGGGCCGCCGATCGTCAGCGTCGCGTCCGGGTCGGAGATCGGCCCGATGTTGCACACGATGGTGGTCTCGGTCGGTCCGTAGACGTCGTAGATCCGGCGGCCGGCCGACCAGCGCCGGGTGAGATCGGCCGGCACCGCCTCGCCGCCGACGAAGACGTGTGTCAACGGCGACGTCGCCGGGTCGAGCTGCGCGAGCGCCGACGGCGTGATGAAGGCGTGCGTCGCCCCACCTGCGGCGATGACGTCGGCGAGCTCCTGCCCGCCGTAGACGTCGGCGGGCACGATGACCAGGCAGGCACCCACCTCCAACGCCAGGAGCAGCTCCAGCATCGACGCGTCGAAGCTCGGCGACGCCATGAGCAGCGGGCGCGAATCCGCGGTCAGTTCGTACTGCTCGCCCTGCACCGCCGCGAGGGTGCCGAGACCGGCGTGCGTGACGTGCACGCCCTTCGGCCGGCCGGTGGTGCCCGAGGTGAAGATGATGTACGCGAGATCGTTCGCGGTGATCGGGGCGCGCCGCTCATCCGCCGAGATCGGCGCGTCCGAGCGCTCGCCGACGGACGGCGCCGCGACGTCGACCCAGTCGACGCCCTTGGGCAGCAGCCCCCGCAGCGGCCCGGTGGTGACGCCGACCGTGACACCGGTGTCCTCGATCATGAACGCCACCCGGTCGGCCGGGTAGTTCGGATCGATCGGTGCGAACGCCGCACCGGTACGGGCGATCGCCCACTCCGCGACGAGCGATTCGATGCTCCGCGTCACGGCCATCGCCACGACGTCCCCGGCACCGACACCGCGCGCCAGCAGCTCGCGCGCCAGCCGGTTGGACCACGCGTCGAGCGTCCGGTAGGTGATCTCACGCTCCCCCTGGACCGCCGCGAGACGGTCCGGCGAGCCCGCGGCCACCGCGTGATCGATCAGTTCGACGAGCGTCCGCACGTCGGCGTCGGCGGAGCCGCCGGAGACCGGCAGCAACTCGTCGCGTTCGGCGGCCGAGAGCAGGTCGACGTCGCCGACCCGCACGTCGGCGTCGGCGGTCAGCGCGTCGAGCATCCGGACGAAACGCTCGAAGAGCCGATCGATCGTCGCCTCGTCGAAGATGTCGGCCGCGAAGCCGAGGTAGGCGGCGATCCCGGCCGGCGCGCCGCTGTCGTCCTGCGCCTCTGTCAGCTCCAACATGAGGTCGAACTTGCTGAACTGGGTGTCGATGGCGCCGGGTTGGACGTCGAGCCGCCCGCTGTCGGCTCCGTCCGGACCACCGTCGATCGTCACGGCCTTCTCGACCGAGGAGTTGACGCCGAGCACCACCTGGAACAGCGGGGTGTGCGCCTGCGTCCGCGTCGGCGCCACGGCGTCGACCACCGACTCGAACGGCACGTCCGCATGGTCGAACGCCGCGAGGTCACCCTCGCGCACCGCGGCGAACAGCTCCGCCGCGGTCGCCTCGGGCGAGATCCGCGTGCGCAGCGCCAGCGAATTGACGAACATGCCGACCAACGGCTCGAGCGCCTCGTCCGGACGCCCACCGATCGGGGTGCCGATGACGACGTCGTCCTCGCCGCTGCACCGCGCCAACAACGCGGCGAGCGCGGCGTGCGCGACCATGAACGGCGTCAGCCCGTGCCGCCGCGCCGCCGCGTGCATCCGGCGGTGGACGTCGGCGGGCACGGTGGCCAGACGCGCGGCGCCCACGCCGGAGCGGCGGGACGTCCGCGGCCGGTCCGTCACCAGCCCGATGACCTCGGGCGCACCCGCCAATGCGTCCTTCCAGAACGCGATCTGCCGGCCCGCGACCGACTCGGGATCGGCCGGATCGCCGATCGCCGCGTGCTGCCAGCGGGCGAAATCGAGATACGACGCCGGCAACGGTGCGAACTCCGGCGCCCGCCCGGCCGAGCGCGCCTCGTACGCCCGCAGCACGTCCGCCACGAACGGCTGCATCGACAGACCGTCCGCGGCGATGTGATGCACCACGAAGACGAGCACATGCTCGTCCGGACCGAGCCGCCACAGCGCGACCCGCAGCGGCAGCGACGTCGTGACGTCGAAGCCCCGGCGGGCGAACTCGCGCAGCCGCTCGAACAGCGCCGCTTCGGTGACGACGTCGACGCCCAGGCTGGGCAGCGCGTCGTCGGTGGCGAGCACCTCCTGCCGCGGGCCGTTCCGGCCGTCCGGGTAGATCGTGCGCAGTGTCTGCTGCCGCTCGATGAGGTCGACGACGGCCGCGCCGAGCGCGTCCACGTCGAGCCTGCCGCGCAGCCGCAGGACGAACGGGATGTTGTAGGTACCCGATTCGGTGTCGTACCGATTGAGGAACCACAACCGCTGCTGCGCCAACGACAACGGTGCGTCGTCGCCGGCGGCCGGGACGACGAACCCGCGGCCCTGCGTCCGGCCCTCGGCGCGCCGGGCGTCGACGACGGCCGCGAGTTCGGCGACCGTCTGCGCCTCGAACACGTCCCGCAGCGAGACGTCCGCCCCGATGCCGGCGCTCACCCGCGCCACGAGCCGCGCCGCGGCCAGCGAGTTGCCGCCCAGATCGAAGATCGACGTCGTCACGCCCACCTCGGGCAGACCGAGCACGTCGGCGGCGATCTCCGCGATCGCCCCCTCCAGCGGCGTCCGCGGCGCCACCGCCTCGGCCGTCTGCTCGACGCCGAAGACCGGCTCGGGCAGCGCCTTGCGGTCGACCTTGCCGCTCGCGTTGAGCGGCATCGCGTCGAGCACGACCACCGCCTCCGGAACCATGTAGTCCGGCAGCGTCTGCGCGGCGACGGCCCGCAGCGCCGGGCCGTCAGCCGCGTCCGCGCCGGCGACATAGGCCACCAACCGCTGGTCGGAACCGTCACCGGCGGCCAGGACGACGGCCGAGCGCACGCCCGGCTGGGCCACGAACGCGGCCTCGACCTCGCCGAGCTCGATCCGCAGACCGCGGATCTTCACCTGGAAGTCGGTGCGTCCCAGGTACCAGACGTTCCCCGCCGCGTCCTTGCGCACGAGGTCGCCGGTGCGGTACATCCGGCCGCCCGGCTCGAACGGGTCCGCGACGAACCGGTCGGCCGTGACGTCGGCCATGCCGCCGTAACCACGGGCCAGGCCGACGCCCGTCAGATACAACTCACCCGCGATGTTCGTCGGCACGGGATGCAGCCGGTCGTCGAGGATGTAGGAACCGATGCCGTCGATCGTCGAACCGATCGGCATGCCGTCCTCGGCCTGACCGGCGTCGGCGCGTGCCACGAACTCCGCCACCGGGATCGTCGAACAACTGACGACGTCCGACGCCTCGGTGGGGCCGTACGAGTTGGTCAGCCGGCCCGTCGCCGACGGCCGGTCGCGGAACGGCTGCGGCCGCACGGCCTCGCCGCCGAGCACGATCTCGCTCAGCTCCGGCATCGCACTGTCGGGCGATTCGACGAGCACCTCGAAGGCACTGGGCGCGATGTTGAGCACCCGCGCGCCCTCGCGGCGGGCCAGCGCGTTGATGGTCCGCGGATCGAAGCCCTCGTCGGGGACGACGAGCTTGCGCCCCTGACACAGCGCCAGCCAGACGTTCTTCATCGTCAGGTCGAAGCGCGGCGACGAGCCGATGAGCACCGGTGCACCGTCGAGCGGGAAATGACCGAGGTACCAGCTCATCGTGTTGCGGAAGCCGGCCATCGGCACGAGCGTCGGCTTCGGCTTGCCGGTCGAGCCCGACGTCGAGATGGCGTACGCGAGCAGGCCGTCGAACTCCGGATCGGACCAGGGCTCCGCGAGCTCACCGTCGCCGTCGGAGTCCACGGGCAGCCACGTCGCGGCGGCGCCGTGCTCGGCGAACTCCGCCTCGGCGGACGCGCCGGTGTAGACGATCGTCCGCGCTCCGGCGCCGGTCACGACGGCCGCGGTACGGGCCGCGGGCGCGTGCGGGTCGAGCGGAAGGAACGCCGCGCCCGCCTTCCAGCAGGCGAGCATGGCGACGATCCAGTCGAGGCCGCGCTCCAGATGCATGCCGACGATGTCGTCATAGCGGACGCCGGTCGCGACAAGTGCCCGGGCGAGCCGCACCGCACGCTGATCGAGCTCACCGCGCGTGAGACAGCCGTGCTCGCCGGCGACGGCCACGGCCGTCGGCTCGGCCGCGACCTGCTCGTCCCACAGTGTGGTGAGCGGCGCGAGACCGGGTGCGGCATAAGCCCCGAGATCGACACCCTCGGCGGCGGCGACCGCGGCGCGGACGACATCGTCGACGATGGCACCGAAGTCGGCGGTGAGGATGGTCGGGACGAGGCCCGACAGGATGATCGACGCGATGGCCTCGGCGTCCATGCCGCGCTCGGTGAGCGACGGCGCGAGCAGCGCGTAGCGCTCGGCGATCGCACCGAACGTGGTCGACAAGCCGCTGTGTTCGAGGGCGATGTCGTCCGGCCGAACGGCGCCGGCGGCGGCGAACACCGCGGGCAGGTCGGCGATGTCGACGGCCGCGCCGCGCACGGCCGGTCCGGACCCTGAATCCTGACGCGCGGCCGCCTCGATCTCGGCGGCCGTCCGGATCTCGACGTCCCCGACCGGCTGCTCCGGATCGCCGGTGACGGCCTCGGCGAGCAGCGTCAGCCGCTCGCCGAGCGTCGCGACGGTGGCGGCGTCGAAGACGTCGGCGGCGAAGCCGATCTCGCCGACGAGTCCGCCGTCCCTCTCCTCCAGGTCGACCGTCAGGTCGAACTGGGCCGCGCCGCGGTCGACGCGTTCGACGGTCGCGGTGACGCCGGGCAGTTCGACCACCGCGGCGTCGTTGTTCTGGAACGCCAGCAACACCTGGAACAGCGGCGAGTACGACGTCTGCCGCCCGTCGACGAGCCGGTCGACGAGCGTGGTGAACGGCAGCTCGTCGTGGGCGAACGCGTCGAGGTCGACGTCCCGGATCCGGGCGAGCGTGTCGCCGAAGCCGGCGCCGGTGTCGATCGCGGTGCGCAGCACGACGGTGTTGACGAAGATGCCGACCAGCGGCTCCAGCGCGGCGTCCGGCCGGTTGCGGACCGGCGTGCCGATCGAGATGTCGCCACCCCCGGAGAGCCGGGCCAGGAGCACGGCGACGAGCGCGTGCACGGCCATGAACAGCGACGCCTGTCGCTCGTCGGCGAGCCGCTGTAGTCCGGCGACGACGCCGGCGGGCAGGTGCAGCGGGGCGGCACCGGCGGCACCGTCGCGGCGGGCGGGACGCGGCCGATCCAGCGGCAGCGACGTCACCTCCGGCGCACCGGCGAGCGTCCGGCGCCAGTAGTCGAGTTCGGCAGCGGCGGCCGACGTCGAATCGTCGGGATCGCCGAGACGCGTGCGCTGCCACACCGCGTAGTCGGCGTACTGCACGGGCAACGGCGCGAAGCGCGGCGGCCGGCCCTGCGCGCGGGCCGCGTACGCGGCGACCAGGTCGCCCGCCAGCGGCGCCAGCGACGCCCCGTCGGCGGCGATGTGATGCAGGACGACGATGAGCACCGCCTCCGAGACGCTCTCGCGCAGCAACAGCGCCCTGATCGGCGGCTCGGCCGTCAGATCGAAACCGTCCGAGGCGAATCCGAACGCCTCGTCTGCGGTACGCCTGGGCACGACGTCACGCACCTCGAGGTCGACGCGGTACTCCCCGTAGATCTCGGCGACGGGTCCTTCGTGCGTCTCGGGATACCGCGTACGCAGCACCGCCTGCCGGGCGACGACGTCGTTCATCGCCTCGGCCAGCGCATCCGCATCGAGCGTGCCGGTCAGGCGCAGCGGCAACACGATGTTGTACGCGCCCGACGCCGGATCGAGCCGGCCCAGCAGCCACATCGACTGCTGCGCCAGCGACAGCGGCACCGGGTCGGCACCGGAGGCCAGGCCGGACACCAGCGAGGGTCCTTCAGCGACCGCGTCCGCCGCGTCCACGACACGGGCCAGCGACTCGACGGTCGGGTTCTCGAAGATCTCCCGCACCGCCAGCCGGCGACCCGTCACCGCCGACATCCGGGCGGCGGCCTTGGTCGCCACCAGCGAATTGCCGCCCAGATCGAAGAACGAATCGGTCACGCTCACCGCGGGCAGCCCCAAGACCTCGGCGAACACTCCCGCCAACAGCGCTTCGGTGCCGTCGGCCGCGGCGCGACCGGTGGTCGAGACGGACGCGAAATCCGGCGCCGGCAGCATCCGGCGGTCGAGCTTGCCCGCAGCCGTCAGCGGGATCTCGTCCAGCACGATCACGAGCGAGGGCACCATGTGCACCGGCAGCGCACCCGCGACGAACCCGCGGAGCTCCTCACCGGTCACCGATTCCGACGTCTTGACGTAGGCCACCAGCACGGTCGCCCCGGACGGCCCCGGCACGCCCATCGTCGTGACGAACTCGACCGCGGGATGCGCCGCGAGCGCGGCGTCGATCTCGCCCAGTTCGATGCGGAACCCCCGCACCTTCACCTGATGATCTCGACGACCCACATAAAAGACTTCGAGCCCGCCATCCGCCGTCCGAACCCAACGCACCACATCCCCGGTGCGGTACATCCGCTCCCCCGGCCCACCGAACGGATTCGCCACGAACCGCTCCGCCGTCAAACCGAACCGGCCGAAATACCCCCGAGCGAGCGCCGAACCCGCCAGATACAACTCACCGTCCGCACCCACCGGCACCGGACGCAGATCCCGCCCCAGGACCAACGACCGCAGACCCCGCACCGGCGACCCGATCGTGATCGCAGCACCCGGCGTCATCGGACCGGCCAGATCGGAGAAACACGTCGCCTCCGTCGGCCCGTACCCGTTGAACATCCGACGCCCCAGCGCCCACCGCTCCACGAGCTCGGGCTGACACGCCTCACCGCCGACGACCACGCATTCGAGCGCGTCGAGCCCGGCCGGGTCGACCGACGCCAGCGCGGCGGGCGTGATGAACGCGTGCGTCACCCGCTCTTGCGCGAGCAGGGCGTGCAGCTCTTCACCGCCGTAGACGTCCGTCGGCGCGACCACCATCGTCGAACCGTTCGCCAACGCGAACAACACCTCGAGAATCGAGGCGTCGAAGCTCGGCGACGCGAACTGCAACGTCCGCGAATCCGCTGTGATCCCGAACCGCTGCGCCTGCTCAGCAAGAAGATTCCGCAGACCACCGTGGGTCACCGCGACGCCCTTCGGCTCACCCGTGGTGCCCGAGGTGTAGATCATGTACGCGAGATTCGACGGCAGCGGACGCGCACCGTCGAGGATCGCGGCGTCGGACTGCTCGACCCGATCAGCGTCGAGGAGCAGCCACGGAACGTCCGCGGGCAATGCGTCGGCCCAGTCGGTGGTCGACAGACCGAGAATCGCGCCCGAATCGGCGAGCATGTACCGCACCCGATCACTCGGGTACCGCATGTCGATCGGCAGGAATGCGCCACCGGCCTTGGCGACCGCCCACCACCCGATCAGATAGTCGACCGAACGACCCATCGCCAACGCGACCATCGACTCCCGGCCGACACCCCGCGCCACCAACTCCCGAGCAAGGGCGTTAGACCGGCGATCCAGTTCGCGGTAGGAGATGTTCCCCTCGCGCGTCACGGCGGCGAGCCGGTCTCCACCGGCCGCCGCGGCCCGCGCCAACAGCGTCGGCAGCACCTCGACGTCGACGTCCCGATCACCGACCTGACCGATCAACTCGGCCCGTTCCACCGAAGAGACCAGCTCCACGGCACCCAGAGAAGTCTGCGGACCGGCGGCGATCGCCAGCAGCGCGCGCTCGAACGCGCCCAGCAGCCCGGCCACGGCGGCGTCCGGCAGCGCCGACGGCAGCGACTTGGCGGTCACCGCGAGCGTCGGCTCACTCGTCACCACCAGCGTCAACGGATAGTGGGTGGCGTCGTGCACGACCGCGTCCAGAACGGCCATGCCGTCGACGGCGGCCGCGCCCGCGAGCGCCTCACGATCCAGCGGATAGGACTCGTAGACGAGCATCGTGTCGAACAACGCGTCGACGCCCGCCGCCTCGGTGATCGCCGCCAAGCCCACATGATGAGCGTCGAGCACGGCGGTCGCCTGCTCGGCGAGCGCGGCCACCAGCTCGCCGGCCGGCGCGCTCAGATCGACGCGAGCCCGCACCGGCAGGGTGTTGATGAACAACCCGACGATCGACTCCACGCCGTCGACGTCCTCGGGCCGCCCCGACACCGTCGTCCCGAACACGACGTCGTCACGGCCGGTGTAGCGCGCCAGCACCAGCGCCCACGCCGCCTGCAACAACGAGTTCACCGTGACCCCGGCGGCGCGGGCCGCGACGGCCACCGCCGCCGAATCGGTCTCGCTCAGCGTCACGACGCGTTCGGCCGGCACCCGATCGGCGCCCGACGCCCCTGCCGGAACGAGCAGCGTCGGCTCCTTCACACCGGCGAGCACGTCCCGCCACACCTCGACGGACGCCGGCGCGTCGCGTTCCGCCAGCCAGGCCAGATGGTCCCGATAGCCGGCCGTGTCGCCCGCGCCCGCGGCCGGATCGGCGTCGGTGGCGTAGGCCGCGATGAGATCGCCCACCAGCAGCGGCAGCGACCAGCCGTCGAGCACGATGTGGTGATTCGTCATCACCAGTCGCTGACCCGCCGCACCGAGCTCGAACAGCGTGAACCGGATGAGCGGCGGGTGATCGAGCCGGAACGGCGCCGTCCGGTCCTGCAGCAGCAGGTCCGCATAACGCGACTCGGCGTCTGGATCGTCGGCCAGGTCGACGGTGCGCCACGGCACCGTCACCGCGTCCGCGGCGACGATCGCCTGCCGCACCACGCCGTCGGCGCCGACGGCGAAGCCCGCCCGCAGCGTCGCGTGCCCGGCGACCACCGAGGCCGCCGCGCGGCGCATCCGCTCGGCGTCGACGCCGGACACCGTCAGCACCAGCTGCGCCGAATAGACGTCATGCCCGAAATCGGCATGGAAGTACAGGCCCTGCTGCAACGGCGACAGCGGCCACACATCCGCCAGCACGCCCACCCGGCGCGCCAGAGCGGCGAGCTCGGCCGTCCCGGTCGGCACCAGGGTCACGTCGGACGGCGTCAAGCCGCCCGCCGCGGGGTCGGCGACATGCCCGGCGATCCCCGCCAGCGCGGCCCCCCACCGCTGCGTCAAACGCTCGGCGTCCGCGACGGACAGCACCGCCGGCAGATGGTCGACCGTCACCGTCAACGCCGGCCCCTCCGGGCCGTCGACGACCACCGCGTTGATCTCGATGCCCGACCGCACCCGCGCCCGGGCACCGCGATCACCGCGTACACCGTCGACGCCGTCCGGCGTCCACGGCGCACCGTCGGTCGCGCCACCGACGCGGCCGAGATAGTTCAGCAGAACCTGCGGGGCCGGCAGCGCGACGAGGTCGCCGTCCTCGGCCAGATACCGCAGCACCCCGTAGCCGATGCCGCCGTGCGGCACGCGGGCGGCCTCCTTGGCCGCCACCAGTGCCGCACCCGCACCGGCGCCGCCATCGGCCACGACGTCCAGATCCGCGATCGGCAGCCCGATCGGATACACCGCCGTGAACCAGCCCGCCGTCCGCGACAGATCCGCTCCCGGCAGCACCTCCTCGGCGCGACCGTGCCCTTCGAGGAGCACGCTCACCGCGTCGCCGTCGGCCCACGGCGCGAGCGCCGCTCCGAGACCGGCGAGCAGGGCGTCCGCGACGTCGGCGCGATACGCCCGCTGCGCGTCCGTCAGCAGCCGGGTGGTGGTGCGCACCGGCACCGTGAACGACGTCCGGCGCAGCTCGCCCGCCGTGCCCTCGACCTGCGGCAGCCGCAGCCGGCCCGCCGACGCCGCGGCCGACCAGGCGTCGCGCTCGTCGGAGAAGCGACCGTCGGCCGCCAGCCGGTCCAGGCCCGCCGTCCAGCGCCGCACCGACGTCCCCGTCGGCTCCAGCTCACCGCCGTGATAGGCGACGGCCAGATCCGGCAGCAGAATCCGCCAGCTCACACCGTCCACGACGAGGTGGTGCAGCACGAGCAGCAGCCGCGGCTCACCGCCGCGACCGTCGACGATGATCGCGCGCACGACGTCACCGGCGAACGGGTCCAGCTCCTCGGTCACCTCCGCGGCGATCGCGTCGACCGCCGCCGCGTAGTCCGCCGCGCCGGGCGCCGAGTCCACCCAGCGCCGCTCGACCGTCACCGGCCGGGCGTCCGGGTCGACGACGTGCGTCAGGCCGTCGGCGTTCAGCACGAGCCGCGACCGCAGCCCGTCATGGCGGACGCGCAGCGCGTCGATCGCCGTACCCAAACGGGCGATATCGACATCGGCGGGCAGGGCGATCCGTGCCGACTGCGAAAACGGACCGATCAGGCCCTCGGCCTCCGCGGCCCAGCGCACCACGGGCGACGCCGCGAACTCGCCGACACCACCGCCCGGCAGCTCCGCGAGCACATCGGTGGGCGCCACCGAGGCGACCGCCGCCAGCGCGGCCACGCTGCGATTGCCGAACACCTCGCGAGAGGTGATGTGCAGGCCCTTCGCCCGGGCCCGCGAGGCGAGCTGGATCGCCATGATGCTGTCGCCGCCGAGCGCGAAGAACGAATCGTCCACGCCGAACTCGTCGGTGCCCAGCAGTCCGGCGACGATCTCGAACAGGATCCGCTCCCGCTCCGACGCCGGTCCGCGCCCCGTGCCCCCGGTCTCCGGCGGCGTCGGCAGCAGCTTGCGGTCGATCTTGCCGCTGGACGTCCGCGGCATCGCGTCGAGCCGCAGCACGACGCTCGGCACCATGTATTCGGGCACCGACTCACGCACGGTGGCGAGCGTCGCCGCCTCGTCGTATCCCGCCCGGGCGACGACATACGCGACGATGCGCTGCCGGCCGTTGTCGGTGCGCACGACGGCGACCGCCTCGGTGACGCCCGGCGACGCGAGCAGCGCAGCCTCGATCTCGCCGAGTTCGATCCGCAGGCCGCGGACCTTCACCTGATGGTCGGTCCGCCCGAGATACTCCAGATCGCCCGCCGGCAGCCAGCGCGCGAGGTCGCCGGTGCGGTACAGCCGATCGCCCGGATCGCCCCACGGGGCCGCGACGAAGCGCTCGGCCGTCCGCACCGGGTCCGCCAGGTAGGCGGACGCCACCTGCACGCCCGCGATGTACAACTCGCCGACGCCGCCGACCGGCACCGGCTGCAGCCAGCGGTCCAGCACGTAGGCGCGGGTGTTCCATGCGGGCCGGCCCATCGGCACGGCCCGCTCGGCACCGGCCGCCGGACCCGCGGTGACGTGCACCGTCGTCTCGGTGGGCCCGTACAGGTTGTCGATGCGCACGTCCGGCAGCGCCTCGGCCGCGCGCTCGGCGAGCGCCGCCGGGAACGCCTCACCGGCGACGAGCAGCGACCGCAGCGATCCCAGCCGCCCCGTGTCGGCTCGGCGAGGAACGCCGCCAGCATCGACGGCACGAACGACGTCGCCGCCACCTGATGCCGTTCGATGACGTCGACGAGGTAATCGGGGTCCAGATGTCCGTCCGGCCGCGCGATGATGAGCCGCGCACCGACGGCCGGCGCGTAGATCTCCCACACGGAGACGTCGAACGTCGCCGGCGTCTTCTGCAGCACCGTCGATCCGGCCAGTCCGTAGCGCTCGCCGACCCACTGCACCTGGTTGGCGACGGCGCCGGTCGGCACGACGACGCCCTTCGGCACACCCGTCGAACCCGACGTGAACAGCGTGTAGAGCGGCTCGGCCGGCGCGGCGTCCCGCCGCAGCACGTCGACGGCCGCACGATCGGCGCCGCCGAGCGACTCGGCGTCGAGCACGAGCCGGGCGTCGCCGCCGAGGTCGTCGTCGCGCCCGGTGAGCACGACCTTCGCCCCGGACGTCGCCAGGATCGCCTCGATCCGGCGCGCCGGCTGGCCGGCGTCGATCGGCACGTACGTCGCGCCGAGCTTCATCGCGCCGTACATCGCCGCGATCATCCGGTACGAGCGCGGCACGGCGATCGCGACGGCGTCCCCCAGCCGGACGCCGCGCGCCGTCAGCAGGGCCGCGACGCGGTCGGCGTCGGCGTCGAGCTCGGCGACCGTGTAGCGAGCGTCGCCGTCGACGACGGCCACGGCCTCCGGATCGGTGGCGACGCGCGCGCGCCACAGATCCTGGACGGTGGGCTGCGCGAGCCGGCGCTGCGTGGCGTTCCACGTCCGCAGCAGGTCGGCCAGCTCGTCGTCGGAGACGACGGGCAGCGCGCGCACCGGCTCGTCGCCGGCCGCGAGCACGGTGCCGAGGAAGTCGACGAAGCGATCGAGGTGCGCCTGCAGCGTCGGGCCGTCGTAGAGGTTCGGGTTGGCCTCGATGTCGATGCGGGTCGCAGCGCCGCCGGCGCCGGGATAGACGTTGAGCGAGAGGTCCTCGATGGGGCCCGTCGTCAGCACCTGGACCTCGCCCGACGCCGCACCGAGACGGATCGTCGGGGTGAACATCATGAGGTTGACCGACGGGCCGAACGCCTTGGCGTCACCGGTGCCCTCGCCGGCGTCGCGCCGGATGTCCTCCTGCCGATACAGCTGACGCCGCAGCGCACCCGTCAGCTCGGCGGCGGCGACGGCCCGCAGTTCGGCGGCCGACGTCTCGGCGGTGACGCGCAGCCGCAGCGGCACGATGTTGGACACCATGCCGCCCGCGGAGCGCAGCTTGGCGGTGTTACGCGCGCTCACCGGCAGGCTGAGCACGACGTCGTCGGTATCGGTCATCCGGCCCAGGTAGGCCGCGAACGCGGCGACGACGGCGGGCGCGACGCTGCCGCCGGCCTCGTCGGCGGCGGCGCGCAGGGCGGCGTCGACGTCCGGGGGCAGCACCCGCGCGACCGTCCGGGAGAACGGTCCCGGGGCGGCCGCGGCGCCGGCCAGGCCGGCGGCCGGCGGCAGTCCGACGGTCCGCTCGGCCCAGTACGCGCGGTCGGCCTCGAAGCGGCTCGACTCGCGGTACGCCCGCTCCCCGGCGACGATCGCGGTGAGACTGGCGTTGCGCGCCGGCTTCGGCGTGGCCGCGTCGATCTCGGCGTTGTAGAGGTCGGTGACCCGCTCCATGAGCGCCATCGCACCGAACCCGTCGAGCGCGATGTGATGCGTCCGCAGGTACCAGAGGTGACGATTCTCACCGAGGCGGATGAGGGTGCTCACCGAAAGCCGGTCGGCGAACAGGTCGACGGGCCGGCTGTAGTCGGCGCGCATCCACTCGTTGGCGGCGGACTGCGGGTCCGGCTCGGCCGACAGATCGAGCAGTTCGACGCCGTCGTCGATCGTCGGGTCGACCACCTGCAACGGCAGGTCCGGCCCCTCGACGATGCGCAGGTAGCCGGACTCGATCTCCTTGCCGGCTCGCACCGTCGCCCGGCTCAGCGCCGGCAGATCGACCGGCCCACGAAGGTCGACGTACTGCGCGATGTTGATCGGCCGCGCCCCGAGGGACTGCTGCGCGAACCAGATGCCCCGTTGCGCCGCCGTCAGCGCGAACGCCTCGCCCTGTCGTGCCCGTCCTTCGCATCCACCCGTCGTCAAACCAACACTCCCTCACCCGACCGACACATCACCGGAAGGCGCCCCGAGACGGCGGCGCTCGCCAGGCGCGACGAATCAGTCCGCCGCGACACCCGTAAGACTTTATCTCTTATGTGAGGGTGCCGTGCCGACACAAGTCTGCAGTGACAAGAGCGCTCGCCCGCGCAGGCGCGGACGAGCGAACGAGGGGCGGGAGCGTCGCGGCCCCCCGATTCATACCGTGGGAGAACCTGACGCCCCCGCCCATCAGGGAGGCTTCGGCCGAACGGCCCTTACGACCGTATCGCTACAGGCGCATCCTGCGCGACACCTCGCGCAGGTCGAACTCGCCCGTCGAGAGACCCCAGGACGGCGCCGGAGCGGTGAACTCCTCGCCGTCGCGCGTGATCCGCGCGATGGTCTCGTCGATGACGCCCGCGATGATCATGGGATCGGCCTCGGCGAGCGCCGGGACACACGTGAACACGGCGCCGACGACGGCCGAGTTGTCGCTCATCCGCTGCGCCCGCATGACGGCGCGAAGTCGACGCGCCTCGTCGTTCAGCTGGCGATAGGTCACCGAGTGGCACCGGAATCGCACGACCACCCGCTCGGGATGAAGAGTGGCGACGGTGGACAGCACACTGGCGAGCTGCGCCCCGTCGATCGCCGCGTCAGCGACACGTCCTGCCATCGGATTCATGGGTCTTCCCTACTGCCGTATCGGCACGTCTGCGCGCGTGCTCCCCTTAACGGTTAGCATAGGCAAAGACCTACGCGCGCGTAAACCAATAGGCAAAATTGGAGCGAGCTCCAAGAATTCTTGGAGCTCGCTGAGGTCAGACCGCGACGGGGGTGTACACCCGTCTACTTCTGCCGATCCTCCATGGCGCGGATCAGGCTCTTCGGACGCAGATCGGTCCAGTTCTCGTTGACGTAGTTCAAGCACGCCTGGCGGGAGTCCTCACCGAAGACCTTCGTCCAGCCCGCGGGGATCGCGGAGAACGTCGGCCAGAGGGAGTGCTGCCCCTCATCGTTGACGAGAACGTAGAACCGGCCCTCATCGTCATCGAAGGGGTTGCTCACGTGAGAATGCCTCTCTGCTTACGGAACGGGTCAGCGCCGCGCGGTGCGTCGACGACGCCTCAGGCCGCGGCGACGGCGGCGAAGGCCCTTGAGCGGACGATCGACAGCGTACAGTGCAACTGCGTGGGTCCAGCAGCCGCAAGGTCCGGGCGCGATGTGACGAGCGCCATCGTCAGCGCCGAGTCCATCGTTCCCGATCCGTCTGACACGACTCCCGCGAACAGTCGCGTACGCGCCGCGAGCTCCGCGAACGTGCACCCCCCGTTGAACGCGACGTCGGCCCCGTTGACCGATGCCGCCCGTTCGACGAGGTCGAACAGCTGGGCCGAATCACGCCGTGAGTCGTCGGCGTACGACCCACCCGAAGTGTTCGACACGGCGACCTCCCTTCTACGATTGCACATCATCGACCAACTATCGGTTGAGTGTATCCCCGCGTTACAAAGCGCAGGTGCGATACGGTGAACCGGACCAAGGCCGAGAAAGGAAGTCGCCGAGTGCGTTCGCCGTTTCGCGTCAGCCCCTGGCAGAGCGCATTGGGACCTGACGCCGACGCCATCGTCGTCGACGGTCTCGTCAAGCGCTTCAAAGATTTCGTCGCCGTCGACGATGTGAGTTTCCGAGTACCCGCGGGCACCGTGCTGGGCCTGCTCGGCCCGAACGGCGCCGGCAAGACGACGGTCGTCAACATGCTGGCCACGCTGCTCAAGCCCGATGAGGGCACCGCCCACATCGCCGGGCACGACGTGGCCAAGGATCCCGCCGGGGTACGCCGTTCGATCATGCTCACCGGGCAGTACGCGGCCCTCGACGAGGCGTTGTCCGGCCGCGAGAACCTCATCCTCTTCGGCCGGCTGCTCGGCCTGCCCAAGCTGCACGCCGCGCGTCGCGCCGACGAGCTGCTCAGCGCCTTCTCCCTCAAGGACGCGGCCGGGCGACGCGTCGGGCAGTACTCCGGCGGCATGCGCCGCCGCATCGACATCGCGTGCGGGCTCGTCGTGCGGCCCGAGGTCGTCTTCCTCGACGAGCCGACCACGGGCCTCGATCCCCGCAGCCGGCAGGACGTCTGGGACATCGTCATGCAGCTCCGCGAGCTGGGCATCACGACGCTGCTCACGACGCAGTACCTCGAAGAGGCCGATCTGCTCGCCGACAACATCGTCGTCATCGACTCCGGCCGCATCATCGCCGAGGGCACGCCGAACGAGCTCAAGCAGCGCGCCGGCGGCACCCTCTGCGAGATCGCGCCGACGAAGGCGGCCGACATCGATCGGATCATCGAGCTGGTGGCCGACCTCGCCGACGGCGAGCCGTCCGTCGACCGCTCGCGCGGCACGGTCTCGGTGCCCGCACTCGCCGGCACCGGCACGCTCATCGACGTCGTCAGCCGCACCGAGCTCGCGGGCATCGATCTGGCCGACGTCGGCCTGCGGCGGCCGTCGCTCGACGACGTCTTCCTCCGGCTGACGTCCCGGTCCACCGACGGCACGAGCCGCAGCCACGCGCCCCGCGTGAACGACGAGCCCGCCGAGGCCGCCACGCCGCCGCCGGTCGTCCCCGCGCCATATCGCGACGACGCCGTCGCGATGTACCGGGATCCCGACGACGAACCCCCCGCGGCCGCATCGGACGAGGCGACCGACGTGTACGCGGCGGCCGATCCCGACGACATCGGCGAGGCCGAGGCCACCGAGGTCTTCCCGGCCGCCCGTCCGCCGGTGTCGCCCGTCTCGCCGATCCCGCCCGTCGCACCGGTTCCGCCGCGGCATGCGCCGCAGCCCGATCAGGGCGAGCTCCCGCAGCAACAGAACGGCACCTGGCCGGCGCCGCCGTCGCAGCGCGGCCGGCACGCCTCCCCCGATCAGTGGCGGGGCGGCCGGTGACGGAGTCGACGTTCCGCATCGTCGGCACCGCCACGGCGCACGTCCGGCCGCGGCCGACGGGGTTCTCGCAATGGGGAGCGCTGGCGCGCCGCGCGCTGCTGACCAAGCTGCGCTCCGGCGAGTTCGTGCTGTCGGTGCTCTCCCCGATCCTGCTGACGATCTGCTTCTACATCCCGCTGCGCAAGATCATGGACACCGATCCGTCCATGAACTACGCGACGTTCCTCATGCCCGTCATCTGTCTGCAGTCCGTGGGCTTCGTGGCGACGTCGGCCGCCATGTCCGCGGCGACGGACGGGGCCCGCGGCCTCACCAACCGGCTGCGGACGATGCCCGTGCATCCGCTGGCCGCGCCGATGGCGCGGCTCACCGCGAACGCAGCGCTGCTCCTCGTGTCGCTGATCTGGGCCGTCATCGCCGGCCTGGCCATCGGCTGGCGTCCTGAGGCCGGCATCGGGCGGACGGCGGCCTTCCTCCTCTCCGCCTACGTCGTGGGCATGGTGCTCGCGGCGGCCGCGGACGTCGTCGGCTCCATCACGCGCAACCCGGCGGCCACGAGCCAGGCGCTCGCGCTCCCGCAGCTGCTGCTCGGCATGCTGTCGACGGGTTTCGTCCCCGAGCAGCGTTTCCCCGAGTGGATCCGGGGTTTCGCTCGTAATCAGCCGCTCTCGCAGTTCGTCGGCGTCATGCGCGGTATCGACGCCGGCACCTTCACGCCGCACGACGCGATCCCGTCCGTGCTCTGGCTCACCGGCGTCGCCGTCGCGGCGGCGGTCGCCTGGATCGTCTCGGCTCGACGGGAGGCGCACTGATGTCGTGGGAGATCACCGACGGCGACGACGAGCGCCCCACCTCGGAGACGACGGGGTCGTTCCGGCGGGCCGCGGAGACCGGCGGATCGTCGGCCACCGGGTCGTTCCGGGTCGCCTCGCTCGGCTCGTCGCCGCGGGAGGCGACCGGCTCGTTCCGCGCGGTCTCGCTCGGGCCGTCGTCGGCCGTGCGTGCCGTCGTCGGACCGCGGCCGAGCCGCGACCAGCCCATCGACGAGCCGGAATGGGCCACCGAGGGCATCTCGCTCTCCAGCGTCGCCGCACTCTGGGACGCGCCGACCGTCACCCTGCCCAAGCTGACGGACCCCGCGACCGAGGTGCTCGCGTTCGAGTCGCGGCGCGAACTGCGCACCGCCGCCGAGCGGATGGCCCGCGGTACCCGGGGCACCATCTCCGGGCTGCCCGCGCAGCGGCCGTCGAGCGGGCCGGGCAGCGAGCTCGTCGCCGGCGCGACGTCGTTCCCGCCCGGTCTCGTCATCCGGCCGACGTCCGAGCACGGACTCAAGGCCTGGGTGCACGACACGCGGGTGCTCACCGGACGTCAGCTGCTCGTCTGGTCGCGTGACGCCGGCACGCTGCTGCAGAGCCTGCTGTTCCCCATCGTCAGCATGATGATGTTCAAGGTGGTGCTCGGCGACGTCGTCGGCGAGGCCACCGGACAGAACAGCGCGTTCGGCACCGTGCCGCTCGTCGTGCTGGTGAGTGCGATGTTCGGCTCGCTCGCCGCGGGTGTGACGCTCGCCGAGGAGAGACGCACCGGCCTGCTGCAACGCCTCTACGCGCTGCCGATCCACCGGACGGCCGACCTGAGCTCGCGGATCCTGTGCGAACTCGTCCGGATCCTGTCGGCGACGGCGATCATCCTCGCCGCGGGCCACCTCATCGGCTTCCGCTTCACCCAGGGCATGCTGCCCGCGCTCGCGATCTTCGGCATCGCGCTGCTCTACGGTGCCGCGTATTCGGCGATGGTGCTCACCCTCGGCCTCAGCGAGATGGGCAAGATCGTCGTGCCGCTCGTGTCGCTGATCTCGAGCCTGCTGATGTTCTTCAACTCGGGATTCTCGCCGATCGAGTCCTATCCCGAGTGGTTGCAGCCGGTGGTCCGCAACCAGCCGATGACGTGCGCCGTCGAGGTGATCCGGTCGCTCGCCGCCGGCGGGCCGCTGGCCGACAACCTCGTCAAGTGCCTGGCCTGGAGCATCAGCCTGCTCGTGCTGTTCGCCTACCCGGCCGTGCGCTCGTACCGGAAGGCGGCCGCCAACCCGCGCTGATCCGGGTTTCGGCCCGGGTCGCGAGGCGGATACGAGCGAGAACTACAGTGACACACTGTCACAGTAAGTTTGTTTGCAGGCACGTCGTTCGAGGAGGCGTCATGGCAGGTCCGCTCGCGGGGATCCGGGTGCTCGAGTTCGCCGGGCTGGGGCCCGGACCGCACGGGGCGATGCTGCTCGCCGATCTCGGCGCCGACGTCGTCCGCGTACAGCGGGCCGGGCAGCTTCCCGCCGGCAGCGGGCCCGCCGACGCACTGCTGCGCTCGCGCACGATCGTCGAGGCGAACCACAAGGACCCCGCCGACCACGCGAAGGTGATGGGACTCATCGCCCGCGCCGACGTCGTGGTCGAGGGGTTCCGGCCCGGCGTCATGGAACGGCTCGGCTACGGGCCGGACGACTGCGCCGCCGTCAACGAACGGCTGATCTACGCCCGGATGACCGGCTGGGGGCAGGACGGCCCGATGGCCCCGCGCGCCGGGCACGACATCAACTACATCGCTCGCACCGGTCTGCTGCACGCCATCGGCCGGGCCGGCGAGCGGCCGGTGCCGCCGCTCAATCTCGTCGGCGATTTCGGCGGCGGCTCCATGTTCCTCGTCGTCGGCGTGCTCGCCGCGCTCGTCGAGCGCGCGACGTCCGGCAAGGGCCAGGTGCTCGACGTGGCGATGGTCGACGGCGCGTCGGTGCTCGGGCAGATGATGTGGAGCTTCCTCGGCACCGGGATGTGGCGCGACGAGCGCGGCGTCAACTTCCTCGACGGCGCCGCCCCGTTCTACGACACCTACACCTGCGCCGACGGGCGGTACATGGCCGTCGGCGCCATCGAACCGCAGTTCTACGCGCAACTGTTGGACGGTCTCGGCCTCGCCGGTGCCGACCTGCCGCATCAG
The DNA here is from genome assembly GCA_044222225.1 of Mycobacteriaceae bacterium. Classification (GTDB taxonomy): domain Bacteria; phylum Actinomycetota; class Actinomycetes; order Mycobacteriales; family Mycobacteriaceae; genus JBGANR01. Next base: position 112,071 of record JBGANR010000013.1, on the reverse strand, counting down.
CTCGACGTCTCGCGCTGGCCCGAGCTGCGCGGCCGGATCGCGGCGGTGTTCATGACGAAGACCCGCGACGAATGGGATGCCGTCTTCGGCGACACCGACGCCTGCACGACGCCGGTGCTCTCGTTCGCCGAGGTGCCCGGCGATGCTCATATGGCCGCCCGGCAGGCCGTCGGCGAGACCGACGGCGTCATGCAGGCGCAGCCGGCGCCGCGGTTCTCCCGGACGCCGCTCGCCGCACCCCAGGGGCCTGCGCGCGTGGCCGCCGCGGCGGACGAGCTCTGGGTCGACTGATCCGCCGCACCAAGTGCCGGGCGCGGTGGCGGCGGATGACTTCGGATCGACTGATCCCCTGCGCCCCAGATGCCGAGCAACGTGGCCGCGGCGGATAAACTTCGGGTCGACTGATACGCCGACGCGGGACCGACCGACTCCCCCGCGCACCGGGCCGTGCCGCGGCCCGTCGACCGGAAGGTTCCGACCACCGCATGGCTCTGGCCCCGCACTGTTCCCGCAGCGTCATCGTCACCGTCGCCGAGGTGATCGTCGAGACACCGGACGCCAAGTCGTTTGTCATCGACGTCCCCACCGGCACGGCGTTCGGGTATCGACCGGGCCAGTTCATCACCGTACGCGTGCCCAGCGAACTGACGGGGTCTGTGGCCCGCTGCTACTCGCTGGCCTCGGCGCCAGGCGTCGACGCCAAGCCGAAGTTCACCGTCAAGGCGACACCCGACGGCTACGGCTCGCAGTGGCTATGCCGTGAGGTGACGGCCGGCGACGAGCTCGAACTGCTGCCACCCAGCGGGGTGTTCGTGCCGCACGACCTCGACGCGGACGTGCTGCTCATCGCCGCGGGCAGCGGCGTCACGCCCGTCATGTCGATCCTCAAATCGGTGCTCGCGGCGTCGGGGACGGCGGTGCTCTTCTACGCCAACCGTGATCGCGGCGACGAGATCTTCGCCGCGGAGATCAACGAGCTGCTGGCCCGCTACGGCGACCGGCTGGTGGTCGACCGGTGGTACGACGCCGAATCCGGGCATCCGACCGTGGAGGCTTTGGCCTCGCGGCTGCGGGGTTCCGTCGAGCGGGAGACGTTCGTCTGCGGGCCCGGGCCGTTCATGACGGCTGTCCACGACGCACTGGCCGCCGTCGGCGCCGACCACAAGCGGGTGCACACCGAGCCGTTCAACTCGCTCTCGGGCGATCCGTTCGTCGACATCGAGGTCGCTGAGGCGAGCGCCGAAGAGCTGGCCGAGGCCGCGACCGTCGACGTCGAGCTGGACGGCAAGACGCACTCGCTGACCTGGCCGAAGTCGCAGACGCTCGTCGACATCCTGCTGGCCGCGGGTCTGGATGCGCCGTACTCCTGCCAGGAGGGCGAGTGCGGGTCGTGCGTCTGCACGGTGACGTCGGGCAGCGTCGAGATGGCGAACAACGACGTCCTAGACCCGGAGGATGTGGCGGACGGGTACGTGTTGGGCTGTCAGGCGCGGCCGACGAGTGGGCATGTGACAATCGAGTTTTGACGGAAATAGGCTCGCGAAGGTCCCCAGGCAGTTCGGATAGCACGCACCCGTACGGACGAGCCTGGCGCGCGTACGCGTACCGCGTGTTTCCTTTCTACGTCCGGCGCGCGTGTCGCCGGGATGGGCGGCAGACGTCGGCCTGCCCTGTCGCCGATTTGAGAATCCCTTCCCGACGCTAGGCCAGGAAGCACGATCGGGACACCGTCCTCCTCGACGCCCCCGAAGTGTTGAGAATCTCTTCCCGACCTTAGGCCAGGAAGCACTGATCCGCTGCGCGGTGCAGTCCGCTCAGTCGCTGACGTTGAGAATCCCTTCCCGACCTTAGGCCAGGAAGCACATCGGTGCGGCGGGCCGGCTGAAAAAGGGGCCCGTGTTGAGAATCCCTTCCCGACCTTAGGCCAGGAAGCACTTGTTCTTCCACATCCTCGGCGCGGTCGCCGAGTTCGTTGAGAATCCCTTCCCGACCTTAGGCCAGGAAGCACCGAAGTAGTTCGGGTCGGTCATCCACTGCGGCAGGCCGTTGAGAATCCCTTCCCAACCTTAGGCCAGGAAGCACCCGGTGAATCCGGAGCGAATTCTCGCCGACTGACAGCAGTTGAGAATCCCTTCCCGACCTTAGGCCAGGAAGCACGCGGACGCAGACGACAAGCGGTCCGGCAATCTCCGATGTCGAGAATCCCTTCCCGACCTTAGGCCAGGAAGCACCTCGGGCCGTGCCGGCTGTCGATCGCTCGTGCCGAGGAGTTGAGAATCCCTTCCCGACCTTAGGCCAGGAAGCACGTCCTCAATGACGGGGTCGATATAGACGCCGTCGTTGTTGAGAATCCCTTCCCGACCTTAGGCCAGGAAGCACCTCCGACAGGCTCATGCCTGCGGCGATGAGGAGCCGTTGAGAATCCCTTCCCGACCTTAGGCCAGGAAGCACCGGAATTGGGGTGACGACGCCGCGACGTCTATCCGAGGCTCATGCCTGCGGCGATGAGGAGCCGTTGAGAATCCCTTCCCGACCTTAGGCCAGGAAGCACGAGCAGCCACGTCGTCGTCGAGTTCGCCGAGCCCTGGTTGAGAATCCCTTCCCGACCTTAGGCCAGGAAGCACCTGAACGCCGACACGAACGCTTCCCGGATGTCGAAGAGTTGAGAATCCCTTCCCGACCTTAGGCCAGGAAGCACACTCGAGGACCGTCTGGGTGTGGGTGTAGGTGCCGACGTTGAGAATCCCTTCCCGACCTTAGGCCAGGAAGCACTACTGCGACCACGTCACCCGCACCCGCGTCGAGTCGTTGAGAATCCCTTCCCGACCTTAGGCCAGGAAGCACCCGGCTGCGACCCGGTGTGATTCGTGCGGTCCCGCAGGTTGAGAATCCCTTCCCGACCTTAGGCCAGGAAGCACGGGCTGTCGCCGGCGATGGTCTCGACGTCGTTGAGGTTGAGAATCCCTTCCCGACCTTAGGCCAGGAAGCACTCGCGACGGCATGTGCCGAGTACTGGCTCAGGATAGTTGAGAATCCCTTCCCGACCTTAGGCCAGGAAGCACTAGCGTGGAAAATCTTTACGTCTACTTCGAGACACTGTTGAGAATCCCTTCCCGACCTTAGGCCAGGAAGCACGACCCCAGTTGGCAAACGAACTCGCAAAGCAAACGTGTTGAGAATCCCTTCCCGACCTTAGGCCAGGAAGCACCACGAACACCTTCCGCGCCATGCAGTCGATGGTGCGGTTGAGAATCCCTTCCCGACCTTAGGCCAGGAAGCACCATCCGCCCGCCGCGCCGTCGCGTGCAGCCACCCGAAGTTGAGAATCCCTTCCCGACCTTAGGCCAGGAAGCACTGGCGGCCTTCGCGCCGAAGTACTCCGGCGAGTTGTTGAGAATCCCTTCCCGACCTTAGGCCAGGAAGCACTCAGGAGACGTTGCAGTCTTGGCGTGCCGGTCGAGAGTTGAGAATCCCTTCCCGACCTTAGGCCAGGAAGCACACGCTCTCGCGTCCGGGATCGCATGGACTACCGAGTGTTGAGAATCCCTTCCCGACCTTAGGCCAGGAAGCACCAGGTCGGCTAACCGAACGGCCGCATCGGTCAGGGCGTTGAGAATCCCTTCCCGACCTTAGGCCAGGAAGCACGCCCCGCTGCGTCCGGTCACACGGTGAGCAGCTTGTTGAGAATCCCTTCCCGACCTTAGGCCAGGAAGCACAACTGATCGACGCCGTGCTTGACGTCGATTGGGGGTTGAGAATCCCTTCCCGACCTTAGGCCAGGAAGCACGTGTTAAACGACGACGCCAGAAGATCGAAGTTCCGAGTTGAGAATCCCTTCCCGACCTTAGGCCAGGAAGCGCGCCTTCGTCCGATACAACTTCAACAAAGCGTTGATGTTGAGAATCCCTTCCCGACCTTAGGCCAGGAAGCACATCGGCCATGGCTGACGACCTGCCCGGCCGTCTGAGGTTGAGAATCCCTTCCCGACCTTAGGCCAGGAAGCACCCTTCCAACCCGGACCGCCGATGAACCACTTCTCCGAGTTGAGAATCCCTTCCCGACCTTAGGCCAGGAAGCACACCAGGCCGACCAGCATGAGCAGCAGCAACCCGAGGTTGAGAATCCCTTCCCGACCTTAGGCCAGGAAGCACTAGCCCTCAATGATCGAGCGGTCGCCGAAATCGAAGTTGAGAATCCCTTCCCGACCTTAGGCCAGGAAGCACTCGCCGACCCCTTGCGCGCCGAATACCCGGCATAGTGGTTGAGAATCCCTTCCCGACCTTAGGCCAGGAAGCACGGGCGATCGTGGTGTAGCGCTCGGCCCGGTCGAGGCGTTGAGAATCCCTTCCCGACCTTAGGCCAGGAAGCACGCACGGGTTCGTGCGTCCGCCGATGCTGGCGAACGTTGAGAATCCCTTCCCGACCTTAGGCCAGGAAGCACGACCGCGGCCTGCCGCATCGACGTCACCGAATCGGTGTTGAGAATCCCTTCCCGACCTTAGGCCAGGAAGCACTCGCCGCGCCGGCCGCTGACGTAGAGCCAGCCGAAGTTGAGAATCCCTTCCCGACCTTAGGCCAGGAAGCACGCGGCGACGCCGCGGTCCGATCACGCCCTGACGTGGTTGAGAATCCCTTCCCGACCTTAGGCCAGGAAGCACGACGGCTCCGACCGCGCGCTCAAGGTGCGGAGGGGTTGAGAATCCCTTCCCGACCTTAGGCCAGGAAGCACCGTCGGTGGTGACGGCGGATGCGCGGACGATCGCGAAGTTGAGAATCCCTTCCCGACCTTAGGCCAGGAAGCACACCACATCCTCACCCAACGCGCGGCCCGCCGGCCGGCGTTGAGAATCCCTTCCCGACCTTAGGCCAGGAAGCACGTCGACCGAATCGAGCACCAGTGGGAGATGCTCGCCGTTGAGAATCCCTTCCCGACCTTAGGCCAGGAAGCACCGGTTCCGTGGCCGCTCGTCCTGATCGAGGGGCCAGAGTTGAGAATCCCTTCCCGACCTTAGGCCAGGAAGCACGACGAGTTCCGCACGCAGCGACGTCACCTCACGTCGTTGAGAATCCCTTCCCGACCTTAGGCCAGGAAGCACCGGGCGGAGCTGATGGCCCGGATCCGGGCGCTCGCCGGTTGAGAATCCCTTCCCGACCTTAGGCCAGGAAGCACGCGGACGCGGACCGTGTGCCGGTCGACCCAGCACTCGTTGAGAATCCCTTCCCGACCTTAGGCCAGGAAGCACCGGAGGTGACGCGCCAGTTCGCCATGTCCACGACGCCGTTGAGAATCCCTTCCCGACCTTAGGCCAGGAAGCACCGCCGAGGTCGGCGCGTTGCGCGACGAGCTGCGCAAGGTTGAGAATCCCTTCCCGACCTTAGGCCAGGAAGCACCGTTCAGTGGGCGCTCCCACAGCCCGCCGAGCTCCTGTTGAGAATCCCTTCCCGACCTTAGGCCAGGAAGCACAAGACGGCGCCGGCGCGCAAGCTGCCGGCAGACAAGTGTTGAGAATCCCTTCCCGACCTTAGGCCAGGAAGCACGCATCGGCGGAGTCGGCCCTCAGCCTGGCGGCACAGTTGAGAATCCCTTCCCGACCTTAGGCCAGGAAGCACTGATCGCCGACGGTGATGTCCGTGCCCTTCGGCGTGTTGAGAATCCCTTCCCGACCTTAGGCCAGGAAGCACTGATCGTTCCCCTTCCATCGGGCTATCTGCCCGTGTCGTTGAGAATCCCTTCCCGACCTTAGGCCAGGAAGCACCAAGCCCGTATTCGTCGACGGCGAAGAGCTCCTGCAGTTGAGAATCCCTTCCCGACCTTAGGCCAGGAAGCACGCGTCGGCGCCGGCGACATCAGACTCGACAGCCTTCTTGTTGAGAATCCCTTCCCGACCTTAGGCCAGGAAGCACCGCCGGCATCCTCGGCGTCGCCGCCGCGGTCAAGGGTTGAGAATCCCTTCCCGACCTTAGGCCAGGAAGCACATGATGATCACCAGACCACCAGCGCCGAAACGATCACAGTTGAGAATCCCTTCCCGACCTTAGGCCAGGAAGCACCATTCCTTTATCCTTTCAGGTCGACGATGACCTTGTGGTTGAGAATCCCTTCCCGACCTTAGGCCAGGAAGCACGACGCCAAGCCGCGGTCTCCGCGCGCACGGCGATGTTGAGAATCCCTTCCCGACCTTAGGCCAGGAAGCACTTCGCATCCGACCGGATACACGCGGCCCACACAGCGGTTGAGAATCCCTTCCCGACCTTAGGCCAGGAAGCACGGGAGACAACCTTATCCGCTCGCTTGTCGACGGAAAGTTGAGAATCCCTTCCCGACCTTAGGCCAGGAAGCACGGGGTGATCGACCAGCGCGGGCGGGGCGATCCGGTAGTTGAGAATCCCTTCCCGACCTTAGGCCAGGAAGCACGATCACGCACACCGTGCTCCCGGAGATCCGGAAGTTGAGAATCCCTTCCCGACCTTAGGCCAGGAAGCACCCCCGACCCGCCCTTGTACCGGACGATCGGGTCGAAGTTGAGAATCCCTTCCCGACCTTAGGCCAGGAAGCACGACCTGCCAGTTCGGGGTTCCGAGGCGCGACTCAAGGTTGAGAATCCCTTCCCGACCTTAGGCCAGGAAGCACCCGCGCTCCCACTGATCAGGGAAGTCCTGCACCATGTTGAGAATCCCTTCCCGACCTTAGGCCAGGAAGCACGTCCCACACCTCGGAGATCGAGTTCTTCAACGTCGAGTTGAGAATCCCTTCCCGACCTTAGGCCAGGAAGCACCCGGGTAGCGCGCGCTACCGTGCGATGTGCGAAACACCCGTTGAGAATCCCTTCCCGACCTTAGGCCAGGAAGCACGTTGATGTCCAGCGAGCGCTCGCGCAAGTCCAGCGGTTGAGAATCCCTTCCCGACCTTAGGCCAGGAAGCACGGATGATCCGCTGGCCGTGGGTGCTTGCGGGTCGTGGTTGAGAATCCCTTCCCGACCTTAGGCCAGGAAGCACGCCGGGCTGTCGACGACGTCATCGTCATCGTCCGCGAGTTGAGAATCCCTTCCCGACCTTAGGCCAGGAAGCACCCTCGGCGTCGCCATCCGAAAAGGCCAGGACGACGGTTGAGAATCCCTTCCCGACCTTAGGCCAGGAAGCACGTGGCCAGGATGAGCGAGGCGACCGGTAAGACGATGTTGAGAATCCCTTCCCGACCTTAGGCCAGGAAGCACGTCGGGGACGATCACGTAACGGCCGACATAAGCGCCGTTGAGAATCCCTTCCCGACCTTAGGCCAGGAAGCACGCACCAGACGACTCGTCCACTGGACCAACCAGGCCAGCGTTGAGAATCCCTTCCCGACCTTAGGCCAGGAAGCACACCTCGGTAACGGTTGGGAGTTCGAATCGGCGAAGGCGTTGAGAATCCCTTCCCGACCTTAGGCCAGGAAGCACACTGCCCGGCTACGTGTGGGACCCGAAAAAGCAGGAGTTGAGAATCCCTTCCCGACCTTAGGCCAGGAAGCACCTCACCCTCTGCGACAACGCCACCGAGCATGCCGCCAGTTGAGAATCCCTTCCCGACCTTAGGCCAGGAAGCACCTTAGACATTGTTGCTTTCTCCCATCGTGTGGCTTAGTTGAGAATCCCTTCCCGACCTTAGGCCAGGAAGCACTCGAACGAGACGATCAGAAGCTCGACCGCGTCCTTGTTGAGAATCCCTTCCCGACCTTAGGCCAGGAAGCACGATAACCGCCGCGCCGGTATCGCCATGACCAACGCAGTTGAGAATCCCTTCCCGACCTTAGGCCAGGAAGCACTCGTCACAGGATCGACTCCTGTGACGATCCCGAGCACGTTGAGAATCCCTTCCCGACCTTAGGCCAGGAAGCACACGCCGGATACCCGCCCACCCCGGACGAGCTGGAACGTGTTGAGAATCCCTTCCCGACCTTAGGCCAGGAAGCACGCGAGTCGGAGGCTGCGCGAATCACGGTCGCGGAGGTTGAGAATCCCTTCCCGACCTTAGGCCAGGAAGCACTATTGCGTAGCACGCGCACGCGTGCCATTCAACAGTGTTGAGAATCCCTTCCCGACCTTAGGCCAGGAAGCACAGGCGAATGCCGGTGAGGGTCACTGGTGACGCTCCGAGTTGAGAATCCCTTCCCGACCTTAGGCCAGGAAGCACGTGCTCGTCGCCGCGGTCATCGCGCAGCGCGCCACGAAGTTGAGAATCCCTTCCCGACCTTAGGCCAGGAAGCACCGCGACCATCCCGGCGCTGTCGGTGTCGTCGCTGCTCGTTGAGAATCCCTTCCCGACCTTAGGCCAGGAAGCACAGCGCGGGTCGTCCCGCACCAGGTCGGGCTGGTCGACGTTGAGAATCCCTTCCCGACCTTAGGCCAGGAAGCACCCGACGGCGGCCAGCCGCCGGACACCACGCCACCGGCGTTGAGAATCCCTTCCCGACCTTAGGCCAGGAAGCACGAGGACGCCCCGGCGGCCGCCTTGGTGAAGCTGATGTTGAGAATCCCTTCCCGACCTTAGGCCAGGAAGCACGTCGAGTGTGAGGGCGGCCATGTCGTGCCACGTCTTGTTGAGAATCCCTTCCCGACCTTAGGCCAGGAAGCACACCGGCGTCGCCTCCCGCGGGGTCGGCGGTTTCACGTGTTGAGAATCCCTTCCCGACCTTAGGCCAGGAAGCACGTCAGGGCGGCGGGTTCCAGGTGCGTTCGGTTTCGTTGAGAATCCCTTCCCGACCTTAGGCCAGGAAGCACCGCGAAGAGTTGGCGGACCGGGCGAAGGCCACCGACGTTGAGAATCCCTTCCCGACCTTAGGCCAGGAAGCACCGAGCACCGGGACGACGTCGATGCCCGCGGCCTGGAGAGGTTGAGAATCCCTTCCCGACCTTAGGCCAGGAAGCACCCGCGACCTCCTTGCCGAGCGTGAGGTAGCCGACGCAGTTGAGAATCCCTTCCCGACCTTAGGCCAGGAAGCACCTACCGCAGCGCGGGGATGTTCTACGCCGCGCTGAAGTTGAGAATCCCTTCCCGACCTTAGGCCAGGAAGCACGACCTCATCGCAGAGGATCCAGTCGTCCGTCTCAAGCGGGTTGAGAATCCCTTCCCGACCTTAGGCCAGGAAGCACATGTTGGCCGATCGGATCTCTGTCCACGCCTCATCGTTGAGAATCCCTTCCCGACCTTAGGCCAGGAAGCACTGCCGACGCCCGAGCCGTTGTAAAGCTGGTTCTCCTCGTTGAGAATCCCTTCCCGACCTTAGGCCAGGAAGCACCAGACCGTCTCGCAGCTCATGAACGAGGGCCTGTTCAAGTTGAGAATCCCTTCCCGACCTTAGGCCAGGAAGCACGTGCTCGGGGAACGGCTGCGGATCACCCGGCCGCCAGTTGAGAATCCCTTCCCGACCTTAGGCCAGGAAGCACGGCCTCTACCGCAACGAACTCGTGCAGTGGTCGGAGTTGAGAATCCCTTCCCGACCTTAGGCCAGGAAGCACCGCTGCGCCGTGTACAGGATCGTCTCGTCGAGCTTGTTGAGAATCCCTTCCCGACCTTAGGCCAGGAAGCACAGTGGGCGGCGATGGACCTGCCCCTCGACGACGACGTTGAGAATCCCTTCCCGACCTTAGGCCAGGAAGCACGAACGGGTTCGCCGGGATACCGCGCACGGACTTCGCGTTGAGAATCCCTTCCCGACCTTAGGCCAGGAAGCACGGCTGACGATGTGCCGTGACTCACACGCCGTTCATGTTGTTGAGAATCCCTTCCCGACCTTAGGCCAGGAAGCACCGGACGCGACGAGGCCCTCGGCGTGTGCCCACCGCGAGTTGAGAATCCCTTCCCGACCTTAGGCCAGGAAGCACAGATCCCGCGCGACCAGGTGCGGATCGCGGTCGACGTTGAGAATCCCTTCCCGACCTTAGGCCAGGAAGCACGATCGTGAGGCCCCGCTGCCCGTCCCCTTGATCAATCGTTGAGAATCCCTTCCCGACCTTAGGCCAGGAAGCACCAGTGACGATGACGCCGACAAGGCGTCGTCGCCGTCGTTGAGAATCCCTTCCCGACCTTAGGGAGTTATTCACGGGTGATGATACTTGGCCATAGACGTGTCGCTAACTGAAGCATCGGCCACCTCGTGGGAGAATTGGGTTACCACACTCAAGCTCTACCCAAAGGTGACCGATGCGATACCAGTCTACCACCGGCCTGTCTCATGACGACATTCTCGAGATCACAGCACGTGTGCGGGAGGTTCTCGCGTCGTCCGGAGCACGTGTGGACGGGTACACGCTCGGTCTCGACACGCAGATCGTCGTGACGTTGATCCTTCTTCGCCAGAACGCCACGCAGATGTTCATGGCCGACCTCTACCGCGTCTCCCAGCCGACGGTCTCTCGCATCTACCGCCGGATGGTTCCACTGCTCGGCAAGGTTCTGCAGTTCACCGGGATCTCGCTGACCGAAGCGGTACGGCAGCGACACCTCCTGCTGGTCGACGGCACCCACGTCCCGACCGGTAACAGGCCCGCCAGCGGGCAGGAGAAGGCCAACTACTCCGGCAAACATCACGCCCAGTGCCTCTCGGTCCAGATCGCCGCCACCCACGACGGCCGGCTCATCGCCGTCTCCGACCCCGTCCCGGGATCCCGACACGACGCCAAAGCCATCGACCTGTGCGGCTGGAAAGAGATCCTCGATCGTCCCGACGTGAACTGGATCGCCGACTCCGCCTACATCGCGACCACAGCGACGACCCCGATCAAGAAGACCCGCGGGCGTGAACGCTGCGACTGGGAACGCGAGTTCAACAAAACGGTCGCAGGATTCCGCGCTCCGGTCGAACACGGCACCGAATCCGACGTGCCCGATCCCGTTGAGAATCCCTTCCCGACCTTAGGCCAGGAAGCACATGGTCACCGCCGACGACTCACTGCCGTGGCAGCTGTGGTTGAGAATCCCTTCCCGACCTTAGGCCAGGAAGCACATCTACCGCGCCGCCGGGGTGTGCGACTCGGCGGGTTGAGAATCCCTTCCCGACCTTAGGCCAGGAAGCACGGACGTCGCGTACGGCGGCGCACGCCGCTGTGACGTTGAGAATCCCTTCCCGACCTTAGGCCAGGAAGCACCGACGCCCGGGCCGCTGCCGGTCGTCGGGGTGTTGCTGTTGAGAATCCCTTCCCGACCTTAGGCCAGGAAGCACTCCGAGACGCGGGACGCATCCGAGGCCTGCAGCCCGTTGAGAATCCCTTCCCGACCTTAGGCCAGGAAGCACTTGGCCAGCTTGGCCAGCCACCGCAGCCCCACGGTGTTGAGAATCCCTTCCCGACCTTAGGCCAGGAAGCACCAGGGCCAGTCGAGATGACTGGCGGCGCAAGTTTGACGTTGAGAATCCCTTCCCGACCTTAGGCCAGGAAGCACTCCGGCGAAGTCGTCGTACACGCTCGACCAGCTGATCGTTGAGAATCCCTTCCCGACCTTAGGCCAGGAAGCACGGCGGTCTCGCAGCTCTCGCTCGCGGTCTCGACCGAGTTGAGAATCCCTTCCCGACCTTAGGCCAGGAAGCACCCTTCGCCGCGGCGATGCGCGCCACCTCGCGCTTGTTGAGAATCCCTTCCCGACCTTAGGCCAGGAAGCACTCTGTGTAGTTGGCCTCGGGAACCCGAGTGTCAAGTTGAGAATCCCTTCCCGACCTTAGGCCAGGAAGCACGGCGGCCGCCTACCGGAAGGAGGCCGACCAGCTGCGGTTGAGAATCCCTTCCCGACCTTAGGCCAGGAAGCACGTCGACGTACTCGCACCACGCGTGCACGGCCGTCCCGTTGAGAATCCCTTCCCGACCTTAGGCCAGGAAGCACCCCCGGACTCTCCGGTACCCGCTATCGCACACCCCGTTGAGAATCCCTTCCCGACCTTAGGCCAGGAAGCACGCTACCTCACGCTCGGCAAGGAGGTCGTGGGGAAGTTGAGAATCCCTTCCCGACCTTAGGCCAGGAAGCACCCGCCCGCGCAAGGCGAAGCTGTACGCCGGCGTCGAGTTGAGAATCCCTTCCCGACCTTAGGCCAGGAAGCACCGGTCTCCTGCTGGATGTAGTCGCGCTTGTACGCGAGTTGAGAATCCCTTCCCGACCTTAGGCCAGGAAGCACGGGTGCAGCCCTCGACATGCAGGCGGCCGCCTACCGGTTGAGAATCCCTTCCCGACCTTAGGCCAGGAAGCACGGGCTCGATTACTTCGTTGTGAAGAAGTACGATAAGAGTTGAGAATCCCTTCCCGACCTTAGGCCAGGAAGCACATGCGTCTCAGATTCGTTTCGTCATTGTCGCGCCAGTTGAGAATCCCTTCCCGACCTTAGGCCAGGAAGCACTCGATCTGCACACCTTCCAGGCCGCAATGATGCTCGTTGAGAATCCCTTCCCGACCTTAGGCCAGGAAGCACAACCGAATCCATGTATTCGGATCGAGCAGACCGGAGAAGTTGAGAATCCCTTCCCGACCTTAGGCCAGGAAGCACCGCGCTCTCGGAAAGGCCCGCCAGCCGGTCACAAAGTTGAGAATCCCTTCCCGACCTTAGGCCAGGAAGCACGCCACAGCGCCCTCGTAATTGCGCCGCAATTCCGGTTGAGAATCCCTTCCCGACCTTAGGCCAGGAAGCACGCACAATGGATATTCGACAACTACCGCAGTAGTGCTGTTGAGAATCCCTTCCCGACCTTAGGCCAGGAAGCACTTTCAGCGGCTCTCTCCGGGCCGCTCAGGGCAACTGTTGAGAATCCCTTCCCGACCTTAGGCCAGGAAGCACTTACGCATCCGACCGGATACACGCGGCCCACCCAACGGTTGAGAATCCCTTCCCGACCTTAGGCCAGGAAGCACAACCACAAAACTACTGCAATGCGAACCCGCCTACCAGTTGAGAATCCCTTCCCGACCTTAGGCCAGGAAGCACCCGGCGACATGATGGTCACCCGACCACCAGCGCCGAAGTTGAGAATCCCTTCCCGACCTTAGGCCAGGAAGCACGGCAACGTCGTCGGCGCCGTGGAATAAACCGAGCCGGTTGAGAATCCCTTCCCGACCTTAGGCCAGGAAGCACGTCTCTTGTCTCGCCCGTCGCGAAAGCGCTCGGCGTGTTGAGAATCCCTTCCCGACCTTAGGCCAGGAAGCACAACCAAAGATGATGATGTAGCACGCCGTGATGAGGTTGAGAATCCCTTCCCGACCTTAGGCCAGGAAGCACCGTTTCTCGGCGCCCGGCGCTATGCCTTCCGCAACGTTGAGAATCCCTTCCCGACCTTAGGCCAGGAAGCACCGCCAGGCGCAGCTTCGCCTTGTCGAGAGCTGACCGGTTGAGAATCCCTTCCCGACCTTAGGCCAGGAAGCACCTGCGACAGCCGCGCAGCGCGCGCGGTGATGTCGTCGTTGAGAATCCCTTCCCGACCTTAGGCCAGGAAGCACCTCGCGGGCCAGAGCGACGAGCGGCCTTGTGTCGCGGTTGAGAATCCCTTCCCGACCTTAGGCCAGGAAGCACCGAGCGCGGCGCCGTCGGCGCGTGTCATCGTCGCGGTGTTGAGAATCCCTTCCCGACCTTAGGCCAGGAAGCACCCGCCGACGCGCTCTGGGTATCGTAGTCGTTCCACTCGTTGAGAATCCCTTCCCGACCTTAGGCCAGGAAGCACCTCGGCGTCGCGGGACAGCCTCACCCAGGCGGTCGCGTCGTTGAGAATCCCTTCCCGACCTTAGGCCAGGAAGCACGCCGGGCGCGCGGACGGTGAGGAGCTGCTCGGACACGTTGAGAATCCCTTCCCGACCTTAGGCCAGGAAGCACTTGACGTTGCGCGACGGCATCGCCGAGCTCAAGCGGTTGAGAATCCCTTCCCGACCTTAGGCCAGGAAGCACCCCGCTCGGAGACGGGCATACGTGCGGCGTACAGGTGTTGAGAATCCCTTCCCGACCTTAGGCCAGGAAGCACTCGGGTGCACGAGCACGTCGTCAACACGCACACGACGTTGAGAATCCCTTCCCGACCTTAGGCCAGGAAGCACGACACGCTCGCCCGTATGGCGCTCGGGCTGGAGGAGTTGAGAATCCCTTCCCGACCTTAGGCCAGGAAGCACGGCGGAGGATTCGCCTTCAATGCGCTGACTGTTAAGTTGAGAATCCCTTCCCGACCTTAGGCCAGGAAGCACCAGCACCAGCGGCGACGTCCGCGCCGGCCACGTCCCTGTTGAGAATCCCTTCCCGACCTTAGGCCAGGAAGCACCTACCGCGACGTCCTGCGCGCGCTGCGGGGTGAGTCATGTTGAGAATCCCTTCCCGACCTTAGGCCAGGAAGCACGGGCACCTACGTCATCCGGGCGGCGATGTCCTTCTCGTTGAGAATCCCTTCCCGACCTTAGGCCAGGAAGCACCGCTACGCGCGTAGACCCGACCCGACCCGAAAGAGTTGAGAATCCCTTCCCGACCTTAGGCCAGGAAGCACCGCCTCGACGACATCTCTCGGACCCTCTCGCACGGATGGTTGAGAATCCCTTCCCGACCTTAGGCCAGGAAGCACACGATTGATGTTTCCGCAGGTCAACGCCGCGCACTGGTTGAGAATCCCTTCCCGACCTTAGGCCAGGAAGCACAAGCCGGATCCGATCTTGTCCAGGATCGGCTTGATGTTGAGAATCCCTTCCCGACCTTAGGCCAGGAAGCACGACACGCTCGCCCGGATGGCGCTCGGGCTGGAGGAGTTGAGAATCCCTTCCCGACCTTAGGCCAGGAAGCACTCGAACTCGCCCGGCGCGGCGTAGCGGAGCTGGCCTGTGTTGAGAATCCCTTCCCGACCTTAGGCCAGGAAGCACGTCGATCTCGCTCTTGAGGAACGGGACATCCTCGATGTTGAGAATCCCTTCCCGACCTTAGGCCAGGAAGCACGGTCTCCCACCCGGCCACCTTCTTCAGCGCGACGTAGTTGAGAATCCCTTCCCGACCTTAGGCCAGGAAGCACGAGCACGACCTTGCGCGTCTCGCTCGATGCACCGACGTTGAGAATCCCTTCCCGACCTTAGGCCAGGAAGCACAAGCGTATTCATGATCCCGAACTCTGTCCCGGATGTGTTGAGAATCCCTTCCCGACCTTAGGCCAGGAAGCACACGTTGTACCGCGAGCCGAGCGCGTAGACCCACTCGGGGTTGAGAATCCCTTCCCGACCTTAGGCCAGGAAGCACATTCAGCGGCTCGCTTCGAGCCGCTCAGGGCAACTGTTGAGAATCCCTTCCCGACCTTAGGCCAGGAAGCACACGCGGAGGATTCGCCTTCAATGCGCTGACCGTCAAGTTGAGAATCCCTTCCCGACCTTAGGCCAGGAAGCACCTACGGTCCCGACGACCCCGGCGGCGGGCCGTGGCAAGTTGAGAATCCCTTCCCGACCTTAGGCCAGGAAGCACCCGGATTCCGCATCACCCTCGCCGCGGACCGCAACGTTGAGAATCCCTTCCCGACCTTAGGCCAGGAAGCACACATGACCTTGTCGCCGAGCCACCCGAGCACGCCGAGGTTGAGAATCCCTTCCCGACCTTAGGCCAGGAAGCACTGGTCGCGCTGCCGAACGACATGGACCCCGAAAACGGCGTTGAGAATCCCTTCCCGACCTTAGGCCAGGAAGCACCGCGGGACATCCGTTCTGCTGGAGCGCGACACGCCCGTCGTTGAGAATCCCTTCCCGACCTTAGGCCAGGAAGCACCGCCGCCCAGTCGCGGTGCTCACGCAGTTCGTCCATGTTGAGAATCCCTTCCCGACCTTAGGCCAGGAAGCACTCATGCCGAGCACGCCCTCGGCGAAGCGGATGGCGTGGTTGAGAATCCCTTCCCGACCTTAGGCCAGGAAGCACTTATCACCCTGACCGACCTGTACGGCGACGCCGAGGTGTTGAGAATCCCTTCCCGACCTTAGGCCAGGAAGCACTCGTCGAGTTCGCAGCCGTCCGGCGCCGACCACTCGTTGAGAATCCCTTCCCGACCTTAGGCCAGGAAGCACCTCGGCCAAGCTGGCCAGCCACCGCAGCCCCACGGTGTTGAGAATCCCTTCCCGACCTTAGGCCAGGAAGCACCATCCCGCAGCGGCGAGTTCGCCGCCCACATCGACGTTGAGAATCCCTTCCCGACCTTAGGCCAGGAAGCACCCCGTGTCCTCTTTTTTCACCGTCATCGTGTTAAACATGTTGAGAATCCCTTCCCGACCTTAGGCCAGGAAGCACCCGGCTGGAGATGAGGAGGCAGGTGCTGATACGCGAAGTTGAGAATCCCTTCCCGACCTTAGGCCAGGAAGCACCCCACGCCTCGTCTCGGATGGTGATCTCGGGGCGATTGTTGAGAATCCCTTCCCGACCTTAGGCCAGGAAGCACGTGGAAAGCCAGGATCGTATCCTCGACGAGGAAGTCGTTGAGAATCCCTTCCCGACCTTAGGCCAGGAAGCACTCGACGTACTCGCACCACGCGTGCACGGCCGTGCCGTTGAGAATCCCTTCCCGACCTTAGGCCAGGAAGCACGTACTTCGATCACAATCAGTACGCCGAGGTGGCGTAGTTGAGAATCCCTTCCCGACCTTAGGCCAGGAAGCACCCGCCCGGCGTGCCCGGCAGGACGACGTACAGCCGGTTGAGAATCCCTTCCCGACCTTAGGCCAGGAAGCACTGCGGCAGGTCGGTGATGGGCAGGTCGTCGACGGTGTTGAGAATCCCTTCCCGACCTTAGGCCAGGAAGCACGGCCATGCTCAGGCGCGCGACCTTGGGGTGGTCGTAGTTGAGAATCCCTTCCCGACCTTAGGCCAGGAAGCACGAGCTCGCGCTGCTCGGCGTCGGACAGAGCCATGAGGTTGAGAATCCCTTCCCGACCTTAGGCCAGGAAGCACGGCCTGAACGAACGGCATGACGAACATCGCGAACAGTTGAGAATCCCTTCCCGACCTTAGGCCAGGAAGCACGCCGCTCTTCACTGTCCATGTCGACGGAATAGACACGGTTGAGAATCCCTTCCCGACCTTAGGCCAGGAAGCACCTTTCGCATCCGACCGGATACACGCGGCCAACGCAGCGGTTGAGAATCCCTTCCCGACCTTAGGCCAGGAAGCACGGGGAGGTAATGACGGCAAGCGTATTCATGATCCCGTTGAGAATCCCTTCCCGACCTTAGGCCAGGAAGCACCTTGGACGCACCCCCGCTCAGCGACGCAGACGTGATCGTTGAGAATCCCTTCCCGACCTTAGGCCAGGAAGCACTGGCCACACCGAGGTAGGCGGCGACGGACTCGGCGCTGTTGAGAATCCCTTCCCGACCTTAGGCCAGGAAGCACACGCTGCGTCGCGACCACCAAACTAATTCCGAGTGTTGAGAATCCCTTCCCGACCTTAGGCCAGGAAGCACGTCGACGTACTCGCACCACGCGTGCACGGCCATGCCGTTGAGAATCCCTTCCCGACCTTAGGCCAGGAAGCACGTAGAACCGTATCGGCTCTTGAGCAGCCGCTTATCAATGTTGAGAATCCCTTCCCGACCTTAGGCCAGGAAGCACACATTGATCTTCTGGGGAGGCGGACCCATAAACGCAAGTTGAGAATCCCTTCCCGACCTTAGGCCAGGAAGCACCTACCGCTCGGCGCGCAACGGCCTCACGCAGGTCATCGTTGAGAATCCCTTCCCGACCTTAGGCCAGGAAGCACCGCTGTCGTCATGGCCATTGCGAATCGGTCAAAAACGTTGAGAATCCCTTCCCGACCTTAGGCCAGGAAGCACGAAGCGCGGTCGAGCTCGGGCGCTATCCTCAATGCGTTGAGAATCCCTTCCCGACCTTAGGCCAGGAAGCACCTGTCTCGTCGTGCCCCCTCGGTGGCGGCCCAGATGTTGAGAATCCCTTCCCGACCTTAGGCCAGGAAGCACAGAACGCCCGTGCGCGTCTCGCTCGATGCACCGACGTTGAGAATCCCTTCCCGACCTTAGGCCAGGAAGCACGCGAGCGCTTCGAGCGACTTCTTCCGCATCCCGTCAGGGTTGAGAATCCCTTCCCGACCTTAGGCCAGGAAGCACGTGGAAAGCCAGGATCGTATCCTCAACGAGGAAATCG
Organism: Mycobacteriaceae bacterium; assembly: GCA_044222225.1. Lineage (GTDB taxonomy): Bacteria > Actinomycetota > Actinomycetes > Mycobacteriales > Mycobacteriaceae > JBGANR01. Next base: position 93,968 of record JBGANR010000013.1, on the reverse strand, counting down.
TTGAGAATCCCTTCCCGACCTTAGGCCAGGAAGCACATGTTGGCCTCGCGGATCTCCTGCCATGCCTCGTCGTTGAGAATCCCTTCCCGACCTTAGGCCAGGAAGCACGTCGCGGTTGCGCCGGATGCTCGACCACGTCGAGCAGTTGAGAATCCCTTCCCGACCTTAGGCCAGGAAGCACCTGGCCGTGTCGGTGGCGTTTCAGATTCGGACATGTGTTGAGAATCCCTTCCCGACCTTAGGCCAGGAAGCACGGGTAGGCGGGGGAGGTAATGACACGGTGCTTATTCATGATCCCGTTGGAGAATTCCTTCTATCCAGCCAGGAAGCACCTTGGACGCACCCCTGCTCAGCGACGCAGACGTGATCGTTGAGAACTCTTCCCGACCTTAGGCCAGTAAAGCACTTCCAATAACGCCGAGAAGATAACGACCACAAGAAAACAGAATCCCTTCTCGACCTTAGGCCAGGTACAAGCACACGCGGTGTCATGACCAATAAATTAATCTGAGTGTTGAGAACCTTCCCGACCTTAGGCCAGGAAGTCGACGTACTCGCACCACGCGTGCACGGCCATGCCGTTGAGAATCCCTTCCCGACCTTAGGCCAGGAAGCACGTAGAACCGTATCGGCTCTTGAGCAGCCGCTTATCAATGTTGAGAATCCCTTCCCGGACCTTAGCCAGGAAGTACACATTGAACGGCCTCACGCAGGTCATAAACGTTGAGAATCCCTTCCCGACCTTAGCCAGGAAGCACCTACTGTCGTCGCGGCCATTGCGAATCGGTCAAAATCGTTGAGAATCCCTTCCCGACCTTAGGCCAGGAAGCACGCGCGAATCGGTCGACTTCTTCCTCATCCAGGAACGTCGGGGTTGAGAATCCCTTCCCGACCTTAGGCCAGGAAGCACGCGCTGTCGTCATGGCCATTGCGAATCGGTCAAAAACGTTGAGAATCCCTTCCCGACCTTAGGCCAGGAAGCACGAAGCGCGGTCGAGCTCGGGCGCTATCCTCAATGCGTTGAGAATCCCTTCCCGACCTTAGCCAGGAAGCACCTGTCTCGTCGTGCCCCTCGGTGGCGGCCCAGATGTTGAGAATCCCTTCCCGACCTTAGGCCAGGAAGCACAGAACGCCCGTGCGCGTCTCGCTCGATGCACCGACGTTGAGAATCCCTTCCCGACCTTAGGCCAGGAAGCACGCGAGCGCTTCGAGCGACTTCTTCCGCATCCCGTCAGGGTTGAGAATCCCTTCCCGACCTTAGGCCAGGAAGCACGTGGAAAGCCAGGATCGTATCCTCAACGAGGAAATCGTTGAGAATCCCTTCCCGACCTTAGGCCAGGAAGCACATGTTGGCCTCGCGGATCTCCTGCCATGCCTCGTCGTTGAGAATCCCTTCCCGACCTTAGGCCAGGAAGCACGTCGCGGTTGCGCCGGATGCTCGACCACGTCGAGCAGTTGAGAATCCCTTCCCGACCTTAGGCCAGGAAGCACCTGGCCGTGTCGGTGGCGTTTCAGATTCGGACATGTGTTGAGAATCCCTTCCCGACCTTAGGCCAGGAAGCACGGGTAGGCGTTGACCTCGACGGCGGCGATGACGGCGTTGAGAATCCCTTCCCGACCTTAGGCCAGGAAGCACGCGCTGATGCAGCGTCAGGGGTTGACGTTCGACTGGTTGAGAATCCCTTCCCGACCTTAGGCCAGGAAGCACGATGAGCAGCAGGCAGAGCGCAAGCCCGACGCCGAGGTTGAGAATCCCTTCCCGACCTTAGGCCAGGAAGCACGTGCACTACCGCTGCGACACCGCCGACGCGTCGGGGTTGAGAATCCCTTCCCGACCTTAGGCCAGGAAGCACGTCGCGGTTGCGCCAGATGCTCGACCACGTCGAGCAGTTGAGAATCCCTTCCCGACCTTAGGCCAGGAAGCACCTGGCCGTGTCGGTGGCGTTTCAGATTCGGACATGTGTTGAGAATCCCTTCCCGACCTTAGGCCAGGAAGCACCGCTTCGTTCCAGACCGGGTCGTCGACGCCGTCGGGGTTGAGAATCCCTTCCCGACCTTAGGCCAGGAAGCACTGAAGCCATCGAGCACGGGCCGTCCGACGCTGTCCCAGTTGAGAATCCCTTCCCGACCTTAGGCCAGGAAGCACCAGCGCCATCTGGTCCATGTCGAGCTCGATGCCCTGGTTGAGAATCCCTTCCCGACCTTAGGCCAGGAAGCACCCGCGTCCTGCCACAGCCGCATCTCCACCCGACGATCGTTGAGAATCCCTTCCCGACCTTAGGCCAGGAAGCACCCGGAGGGTCCGACAGCCCGCGGCGTCGCCACCGCATCCGGAGGCGAGGTTGAGAATCCCTTCCCGCCTTAGGCCAGACGTCGTCGATGCGCTGTTGAGAATCCCTTCCCGACCTTAGGCCAGGAAGCACGAATCACCGGATCTGGGACTTCAACATCCCTTCAGGTCGACGATGATCTTCCGCGGACACGATCCGAGAATCCCTTCCCGACCTTCGGCCAGTCGAAGCACGACGCTTCCCGACCTTATTGCGGAAGCACACCTTGACCGGCGATCTCCGATGTTGAGAATCCCTTCCCGACCTTAGGCCAGGAAGACACAACCGTGAGATAGCAGGTTGAGAATCCCATCGACATTCTCAAAGCACTGCTGCGACCTTAGGCCAGGAAGCACCCTTCCCGACCTGCAGAGACTCGACGAGAAGCATCGAGCAGGCCCGAAAGATGTTGCTGATGATACAGATGTTGCCGATGAGCCGGGCACGTTCGCCCGAGCGCGCATCACCGACGCTACCCCATCAAAGGTTCCAGGCGAGATCGCCATCAAGTTCGCGCCGAACGCCAACCAGGATAACATCATCAAACCCGTCTCGATCAATCGGATAGATTCGGAGACTATCCTCGGACGACTTCACCACGCCAGTCAACTCCGACAGTAGCTTCACATAATCCGTCCGGGAGCAGGTGACCTCGAAGACAGAGTACTGAACCCTTTGACCGAAACCCTCGCATATTTTAGCGACTCGCCGCAGCCTTCGTTTTCCCTCTATCGTGACCGTCGAGACATCGTACGTCACCAGAAGATTCATACTACCGACATCCTGTGTGGAACATATAGGGCGCCTCGTCTTAACGCATTCGCGAAGGCATTTGCTTGGACTAGCGGCAATGCCGCTCGCGGGATTGCCGCCACCGCGCCCGCAACCTGCACCTTGCCTACGCGATATGTGTGCCAGGAGTTCAACACAACGTCGCGCCCATCCGCATTCAACGAACAGCCCCCCAACGCATCATACTCAAAATGTCGATCTCGTAGCTGGTTGCGATTAAATAGAGTCACCGCGACACGGTCAGCACCCGGACGAAACTCCTCCAAAAGATCAAGAACCAGCGATGGCTGCGTATCGGTGTCTCCATGCAGAAATCCACAGTAGGGGTCAAGGCCAGCAACATGCACGGCACCATGCACTGCGATCCGGGCCATTCCATAGAGATATGATAACGTTGCATTGACAGGATCTTTCGGTGGCCGCCGGCTTCGTCCTTCCCACGACCGAGATCGCAGCGCTATACCAAGCCCGGCGAAATAGCGCTTGGTGGCTGCGCCTTCGATTCCCAGCGCCGCCTCGCGAGTAACAGCGCCGACCGCCGACGTCCGCTCTTCGGTGATGATCCGAGCCGCCTCACGCAAACGCTCGGCGGACGTGCCATCCATGTCCCGAGCCCATTGGCGCAGTCCCCATCCCATCTGATCGAGCTTGCCACTCACCAAAATTCCCGCTAGCTCCAACCGTCGCGATTGGTCCATATGAGCGGAAAACTGTCGACGTCTCAACTGACCTCGCCCGTCTGTCGGGCCCGTCACGACAGCGCGAGGTTTGCCAAAGCGGCTCAAAAATGTCACCAGGCGACCGTCCTCCGCGCACCGCAGAAGCAACGGCGTCGAGACATCAACACCGCCACACACAACAATCGAGTCAATCACACGCAATGGCAACCTTCTCGGCTCGACACCCTCTCGCAACGCCCTGACCGAATCTGTATCTAGCGAAAGCCTAGTTCCTGGCGAATGAACAAACAAGGTCCTGAGGAAATATTCAGTCATAGCCATTCCGCCGCTCTTGGTTGACAGGAATTCACGACGCTACATGAGCGACAGAGGCGACTTGAATACTTTGGCATCGGCGGCGCGAGACAAAGATCACGATGTGCGTGGAAGATGAGAGACTCAACGGCATCGCGGTAATCATCTACGATAATCGACTCACGACGCCTTTCACTTACCACGAACACGGCCGCCAACGGAACTGAGTGCCCCGTCATATCCTCGAGGCAGAGCGCCTGGGCCACAACCTGCACGATCGTCGGGAAAAGATCTCCAGCACCTCTGCCAAGTTTGTGTTCGACGGGGACCAGCGTCCCAGATGAATCCTCCTCGATCGTATCGGCGATACCCTGCACTCGTAGTCTCGCGCTTGCGAGACGAACCCTATGGTGTGCACGGACACCACGGCGGCGGTCTGTGCCCAGATTATCCACTCGCTCGTGCGCGATATCGCCGCTCACAGTCAAATGATTGTCCGCCCACACCCCGTCTCTGATCAGAAAAGCCTGACTCGGACAGTACGCGAAATGCTGAAGCGTCGAAAGTAGCAACCAACCGTCGACCTCGATCGTGGTAGACATCCTGGATTCTTCAAATCAGGCGAGTATACGTCACCCCGGCGGGCACAAACGTCGGCTCCTCCAGCTGATAGTCGCTGAACTTCGCAGGCAGTACGGCCGCTGCGGGATCAGCGCGACGGACAACAACACTGTCCAACAACGTCCGTGCCGGAGCGTTACCGAGCGGACTTTCATGGCTGAATACAAAAAGGCCTCGCGTATTGACATCGGGTCGAGCGGCGCTACGCGTAACCTCAAACATTGTTGCCAGCGAACTCCACAGAACCGAAAGGTCTTCGGATCGCACCTGGTTGTTCTTCGTCGGCTGATAATGAACTCGTGCAACATACAAGCCGTAGGGAACAACCGTCTTGTTGCCCATCTGAGAGGCGTTGTCTTTTTTGTCCTCTTGAGTAGAGGCTGTTCGCGTGATACTCAAGTCCATCGGCAACACGGGATCCAGCGACCGGGCGAGACCGACGCTGACCGGCCCTGTAACTTTGCCCGCGTGAGCCTTACCGGTCGACATCACCGCGCCAAACATCCTAACATCGAAATAACGGCTCACCATGTACTCTTGCGCAGCCTTCGTGTTCATCGAGGCCAACTTTTTGTCGGCCGAAGACAGCTGAAGCTCCTTGTATGCAGCTTCCAATTGTTCGTTGAGCGATACACCCCGGCGAATAAAAATGGAATTTCTTTCTGCACTCAGAAGACCTTCCGAGACCTGGAACGAGACCGAATCGCGAATCTTACGCTTCAGGCTCGCATCAGACACGATGCCCTGTCCGGTCTCGAGATCCGTCCGAGGCTTTCCGGCATTATCCGGATCTCCGTTCGGGTTTGAGTCAATCGCATCAAAGATGAACAGCGCATCATGCTTGAGCGTAGGGTTGAGATGAATCTTGAACACGTCAGTTCTCCTCCGACTCGGCCGCTTCTAACGTGGCCTTGAGTTTATTTTGCTCGGACTTTTCGATGGCGGATTGGATGTCGGCCTCACGCTGCTGAAAGTAGCCCGCGATCCAAGCAGCCTGCTGTTCAGTAGTCAATCGGCCAGGTACATCTGACATTCGATCATGAAGCTGACGCAAGCGCGCTCTGATCGAATATTCCACGCCGTCTCCGCGATTTCTTTTCACCGCACGAAGATGCTGCATCTCCAGCTCAGTCAACGCCGTATCGACACTCGCCGGATGTACCGCAGCGCGACCGAAATAACGGTCCACGATAGATGCGTTGACATCACCGAGCGCCGATCGTTGAAGACTTTCCCGAACTGCGAACAACCGTCCACTCAAGTAGGCCTTGTCTTCTCGACCTTCATCCAGATTCGCTGGCATCCGTGCCTCCTTGAACATCGTACGGTTAAGTACTAGACGAATGATCGCCACCCGTGCCAGAGCCCTACTGCGGGCCTTCCACCTAACGCGTGAGTCATCGTGAGTCAGCTGACCGATCTCAGCGATCGCGCGTTGAACAGCCAGCTGAAGAAAACGTCGTGGCGGAGCGGTGCCTGTCAAAGCCACGAGAAGTAGAGCTTCGAACGCGCCGTCCGGGGGCCGTTCCTTACGATCTCCCGCGGGAGGCAGGCCGAGAGAACTTGCCAATTCACTCAATGAACGGTACGGCTGTTGGCTGTCAGGTGTTTCAACATCTGCGAACCAAGAAGAAACATGCTCCCCGACTCTAGCAAGGTCCAGATCTAGCCAGCGACGTACAACGAGACGGGCGACGTTACCGGAGAAGCTCAGGAAATAGAACCTGCCTAATTTGCGACTGCTACGCTGGCCAGTTATGATCGAAGAATGAAGTTCTTTTACGCGACCCGAATCCATCTTGGAGCTATTTAAGCATGCGATGGACTCATCCAACAAGTCTTCAGTCGCCCACCAAACGGCCGCTGATGTGTCACCGATGTTGAAACGATGCTCCGTGCTCGCCGCAAGTGAATTGAACGCCGTGACAGCGGCACCCGCGCATGCGGCGCATATTGGCGCCGACTTCAACCCTTTGCCTGTAGCGCCTCGCGCAGCGGCCGGGAAATTAACACTCATCAGCGCTACTTGAGCGGTCGATGTCGCCGGTATACGCACCCCAGCGAGAGCCTGTGGCAATGTATCGACGACCGGACCAAATCGACCGCAAGACACGCAGAGGTCATTTGCACTTCCGGCCTTGACGGTGGCGACGCGCCGTTCCCAAAATTGTTGAATGGATCGCTTCTCGAACAGCGGACTGGTCTCGACGTCAAACTGCAGCGCCAGAAGGTCGAGGTCAAGTCGTTTTGCTGCGGATACATCCAGCCGCTCTATCGCTTCCTGAAGCCCCGGCATTCCAGCCTCAACCCATCGGATGTAGTCGTCGACCGCGCGGTCTCCCGTTTCCTTACTGTACTGCTGCAGGAGTCGCACGAAGGCCGCCTGCTTGCCGCGCGACACGATGAGTTCACGCTCGCGCCCGGGAGCGTCCGTTGCAGGCTTCGGCCTGGCAATAACGAAAGCGGCGTTATCGCAGGAAATAATTGGCGGCGGGTTGTTGCTCCGACTCAAGTTCGGCACATTTCGGAGGGGCGCTGTCTGGCGCCCCGTATTAGCCGTCACATACAGTGACTGAAGCCTACAAGCACCGCCACCTTCAAGTATTGTCAGCAAGAATCCCAGCGACTTGCGGGCATAACCAGCAGGGATGATCCCGTCCGCCGGCCGGTACTTAGTCAGCGCCGCGATGATCATATGCCCCCCTCTGCCCGCTGTCGAGCCAAGAGACCTCGTCGCGGGATCCTCATCACGCCGTTCTCGACGCGGGCCTCGAACCAATCGTAGTTCTCTTTGCCACTATTTTCGTCGTATTCGATCGAATGCAGCATAATTCCGAGATCTTCCGTCCAGTCGATTGGAGGGCTGGCGTCGAGCTGCTCAATGTCCGCGTGACACTCCCGCATTCCAAGGAACGGCGTCCGGAAGGTCTGGCCACGCCTCACACGACGATGAAATTGATCGCGCCACTTTGCAGGGTCTTGATCTCGAGCGTCCGGGTGCACCCACACCTGCGCATGAATTCGATAACGAACGTCGCGAAGCATCGTTGTCATCCTCTGCTGCACATTGCTGTCGGCGTCCAGATACCTTTGCTTAACAGCATCACGCGTAATGGGCACGGCAACCTCGTTCCGTCGCAGGTTTACCCACCTCCCCCTCGCCAACACGTCCACCTGCTCGACGACCCAGCGAATCTGAGGCTTCCAGAAAACGCTCGACAGCAAACCAATCGCCGCCGTCGGCGTCATCACCGGGTAGCTGAGCCGCTCGCTGGTGAACTCAGGTCGGGTGAAGACCGCTTCGGCACCCGAGACCTGCAGCCTCACCGGCGGATAAGTGAACCGGTCAGGCACCACCAAAGATGTCCAGTCGTGGCCGCTCACCGAGCCTCCCTTCTGTGTACGTCCTTGCAAACGCTAGCCTCTCCAAGAAGGCTAGCATGGAACAACAGCAAATGCCCCCGAGACGTCACTCTGACATCTCGGGGGCATCGCATCTCGGCCTCGTTGCACGGGCGCACACAGTTGAGACTCCCAGCGCGAACGCCGCAGCGGACTTCAACGTCCTCATAAGATCGTCGCACCCCCCTCCACGACGACGCCCCGTGACGCGTCGTACTCACCATCCCAGCGCAATATGCCCGTTACAACCGGGATCGCGAGGACGGCATCGCCCCTCGAGCGAGGCAGCGTCGCGGAGAAGCGCTGCAGTAGGCGCCGCTCACTCCGATCAAGTATCTTTCGAGGGTCCTTCTCCAGCCCCTCAAGGACGTGACGGACCGCTTCGCGCTCCTGAGGCTCACCGTAGTCCGTGATCACCGCGGACATCGACGGCGCGTCGATCATCTGAAACGCCTTCGCCACCGCTGGGAAGTCGAGTCTGCAGCGCGACACATCGATCTCGTCCCGTACCGACATCGGGGCGTAGTCCCGGTAAAAGGTCCGGAAGTACGCTGTCAGGTCCGCAGGATTCTCTAGATTTCGCCCTTCATCCACGAACAGACTGCGCGTCAGCCCAGCCGCGTGGGTGTAGAGACCGCCCGGCATGCCATCCTCTTCCGACTCAAAGACCACGACTCGGCCGCCACGCACGCCAAGCTGCCCTTCCCGGTTGCACCGTCCAGCACTTTGAATCAGGCTTTCGGCCGGCGCCAATGCTCGATAGACGACGGGAAAATCCACATCTACGCCAGCCTCAATCAACTGCGTAGACACCAGTAGCACAGGACGGTCTTCCGTCAACATCCGCGAAACCTTGTCAAGTACGTCGGACCGATGCTGGGCACACATGCGGGTAGACAAGTGCAGTACGCATCCACTAAAGACCTCTGCCAGTTCGGTGTGAAGCTTCTGCGCATGGTCAGTCGTGTTCACAATCGCCAGCGCCTGCCGCTCTCGAGCAATCTCATCTGCCAGCTCGGGCCACGACTGCTTGTATCCCCTGATTTCGTATGCGACGCGACGCGCCACGCGCGGAACATCGTCAATCGGCATGATGTCATAACAGGGCAATTCCATTATGCCTCGCATGGAATCCCCGCCCCACGGTGACAGCCTCCAGAATGCCGGCTGAGTCGCCGACGCCAACAATACAGTCACGTCATACTGCTCGATAAGCTGGCGCAAAACCGTGAGAATTGTGGGAAGAAGTTTGAGCGGCAACGATTGAATCTCGTCGAGGACGATGACCGATCCGGCAATCCTATGCAACTTACGCGACGCCGACGGCTTCCCTTTGAACAAAGAGTCGAAGAGTTGAACCGTCGTCGTAACAATAAACTCGGCGTCCCAGTTCTCAGCGCTAAGTCGACGCCAAGAACTCTCCGCAATAGCAGTATTGTCGATATTGCTATGATGCTCAAGTACGATCTCGTCCCCGAGACCCGAGAAGGCTGTGCGATAGACCTGAGCGTTCTGCGTCGTGATGGACGTGTACGGAACAGCGACAATGACTCTTCTTTTGCCATACTCAGCCGCATGGTTCAGCGCAAACGCCGCCGCGGCCAACGTCTTGCCACTCCCCGTCGGCGCTGGCAGACGATATACACCTCGCGTGCCAGCGAGAACCGGGTCAAGAGCAACATCAACGCATCTTTCAAACGTAGTCCGTCGCAATCGGTTGAGCTCCGTGTTCGGCGCTTCGTGGTACCGTTCGCCATACCAACGCATGAAATGGTCACGCAGTGCAGACAATCCTACAGGTACGTGCCTCCGGACGGTTGTCCGGCCTCTAAAGTGAGCGGCGGTGTCGAGGAAATCCGCGTCAACCAGCGCGGAATGCACCATCCGCACGAAGAGTTCACGGTTGCGCTCACGACTTTCGCGCTCACCCACATCGATATACTGAGGGAGTGCCACTTGCCGAGCCGATTCGCTAAGACTCCTTCCGATAAGCTTTTCGACTAGAACTACCAGCGGGTCAAGGGTGTCGGGATTATCCTCAAGCACCTCTTCGATCTCTTCAAATTTCTCCTTACTGGAAGGCAACTCGTGATGATGTCCGAAGTTCGCAAGGAATGCGCACTGGAACATTTCGCGAGACGTTTCGTTGAGTAGCCCGCCTAACGCAGCTCCTTCCACCTTATGCGTCGCCCCCAGTCGTGCCAAACTGTCAATATGACATAACCGAAGCCTTTCTTGAACGATTCGAGTGAGCTTTCCGGCGTCATGCGTGTAGCCAAGAAATCTCGCGAGGTCCCCCCCTCCAAATACCGCAGCGAAGTCGAATGCTTGATCGGCCACACCGATGGAATGCTCGCGAAATCCGTGCCAACACCCATGGCCGTTCGGCGTGTGCGCGTAGACTTGATCCCCGTCCCATAGGGGACGCAAGGGCGTCAGTTCATGCCATTCGCGGACCATCACTGATCACCCCTCATCCGACTGGATGCCGCATCAACTCGGAATCGATCGACGTCTCTATCGCCCATGACGACCACATCGCCGCACCGAATGCGACGCCGGGATCCACAGATCGCCGACGTCAGATCGCCGACTCGTCCGCCGCGCCGTCTGCCCGGAGCCGACAGGCACACCCTCTCCAAGCTGCCAACAGCCCGATCGTTCATGACGGATAGGGTACGACTACGAAACGGCAGACAGGACCAATACAGAGAAACTCCTCATCGTTCGTCACAATCCGATCCGCGCCGGGCCCTGGCATTCTTCGACACCTCGTCGCGCACAGACCGGTTGCGGACGCAGACGCCTGAGCCGACGGAGCTTGACAAGGCTCACTCCCGCGACCGAATCCGGGCCCTCAGCGACCTGAACGACCACACCGTGGCGCGGGAATCAGCCCTCACACCGCGTCGCCATCGACAGTTCGCGTGCAACTCCGACCGCACTGCGCCCTCATGCCCAATAACAGTCATTTATGGACAACTGTTACTAATTTCCCCCGGAACGGCGCGGCCTCGTCGCCGGCGCGGTCTTCCTCTCCCCAGTCGGCCACTCGAGACTCTCTCCGAGTGCTTCACGCCCTGCGGCCTCGAACACGCCAGGAGCATAGTGCGCTCCGTCGTCGCCACCACTGCTCAACGTCGATCCCGCGCTCAACTTCTGGCTCGGCTCGGCGATCGGTCGTCGCCCTGCCCATCCAGCTCCTGCGGAAGCTCCCCCTCCGACGGCACCCTCCCGTGCGCACGACGAGGCGGCGCCACCAGCACCAAAGAGATGCTCGGCACGGCGACGGTGCCTGCATGTAGATGACCGTGTCGACGACGGCGCCGCGCGCCCTCGGCCAGTCGATCAAGACCGAGGATCATTTACTTCGTCCTCGCAGGTCGGCAGAGCCATCCTCTCCCGCCACTCGGCAGCCTGCGTTATCAGTTCTGCTTCCGTCCGGTCTTCTTCATGATCTCCGCCATCGTCGCCGTAGGCGGCGGCCTGTTCGCCATCTTTGTGCTCAAGTAGGGCAATGTTCAAGTGAGCGGCGGCCCTATTTACAAAAGTGCGAATCGCCGCGTACCCGACACGAGAACACGCCCGGATCAATATCGACCGATCCACAGCAAAAGTGCCGTTCCACAACGGAACGGCACCATCCTCCCGACATCCGGCCTCTGGGTGAAGGCGCCCTGGGTGAAGGCGCCCCACTCCTTCACCCAGAGGCCGGACCCACGCGCGGCCCCTCCCGACCGCGACGACTAACCGGTCACATTCATCTTTTTCCGTTCAGAGTCCTTGATGAACGGATCACCCTGCACGTCCTCGTCGTCCTTCTTCAGCGCGAAGTAGCCCCACGCTCCCGCGGCAGCGACGACGCCCGCGATGACGAAGAAGGTCGGCTGGTAGCCGATCGCATCGCGCAGGTTTCCGAACGGAACGGCGAACACGACGTTACCGATCTGCGCCGAGACCTCGAAGCCGACCAGGTACATCGTGGCCGACAGGGAGGCGTCGAAGTGCAGGGTGAGGTAGCGGAAGATTCCCAGGATGAACAGCGGGACCTCGATGGCGTGCATCATCTTGAAGCCGGAGACGATGATCGGATCAGTGAAGACGGCCGCACCGAGAATACGGATGGTCATCGTCGCGACGCCCAACAGCAGAGTGGTCCGGACACCGACCTTGCGCATGACGATCGGAACCAGCATCATGCAGCCACCCTCGACGAACACCTGCACCGAGTTGAGAATGCCGTAGGTGCGAATGCCGTCGTCCTCGTTCTCGAACAGGCCCCGATAGAAGTTCGGGAACATCTGACCGTCATAGAGGTTGTAGAACGTCCAGCTGAAGATGGTGAAGGCGATGACGACCCACAGGCTCCGCTGCTTGAGGACGCTCGCCATCTCGCCCAGGCTCGGGGTGTGCCCGGAGTGCGCCTCGTGCCCCGGCGCCAGCGGAACGTTGTCCGTCTTCCAGAAGATCTGCACCAACAGGCAGACGACGCCGAGCGCCGAACCGATGAAGAAGTTGATCGCCGGGTTGATGGTGAAGATGAAGCCGGTGAACAGGGCGGCGACGGCATAGCCGAGGGAGCCCCAGCCACGGGCCTGACCGTAGTCGAATCCGTAGGTACGGCTCATCCGCTCGGAGTACGCCTCGAGAAGACCCACCGCGGCGGTGTAGCCGAACGGCAGGTACAGCGCACCGAGCGCGACGCCCAGCCCGAACGAGTTCTTGAGCAGCGGCTGGTAGACCAGCAGCGCGAACGGCACCAGGCAGGCCATGACCGTCGAGGACAGGATGATCAGGTTCCGCTTCAGCTTGAGGCGGTCCTGAAGCATGCCGTAGAGGAACATCACCACGATGGTGGTGAACGAGTTCACCGCGTAGACGGTGCCGATCTGACCGCCACTGAGCCCGAGGCTCTTGTCCAGCCATGTCGCGAAGAACGACCACCAGATGCCCCACGAGGCAAAGAAGACGAACAGCGTCGTCGAACTCTGCAGATAGGCACCGTTCTTGAATAGACCCTTGGCCGCAGCCATTGTCGAACCTCTCTGTCGAAGCTTCCGTCACCAAGCCGCCACGACACCGTGATGCCGCCCGGCGGACATCAAACGATCCGGACTTTCACGACCGTCGCGACGTCGACATCCGAGGGTCCATCGGTACCTAAAACGTTTGAGGCGCTGACCGTACCACGCTCCGCGTGTCGTATGCCACAGTCGATCGCCTTCATGACCAAGATCATTCGGGCGGTCCCGATCTCCGCCGAGGCCGACGTACGCCGGCGGCACCGCCGATTCAACCAAGCGCGCGGCCGCCGCCGCCCGCGACCTGTAACGTTTGAGCTTCAATGGACGAGACCTGTCCACCATCCCGCGCCGAAGAATAGGGAGCGACCTTGCAGGACGAGCTCGCACGCGCCGACCGCGCAGTCCGAGAACTACGCGCCGACCGCAACGACCGGTGGTACCCGAGGTTCCACATCGCCGCGCAGACCGGCTGGATCAACGACCCCAACGGCCTCACCTACTTCAACGGCCGCTACCACGTCTATTTCCAGCACTACCCGTACGCCCCCGTCTGGGGGACCATGTACTGGGGCCACGCCAGCAGCTCGGACCTCGTCACCTGGCGCCATGAGCCGATCGCCATGGCGCCGAGCACCGATGCCGACCGCGACGGCGTCTTCTCGGGCTCGGCCGTCGTCTCCGATGACGGCACGCTGCACGCCTACTACACCGGAAACCGCTGGCGCAACGGCGTCAACGAGGACGACGGCAACATCCAGGTGCAATGCCTGGCCACCAGCGAAGACGGTCTCGTCTTCGAGAAGCACGGCGTCGTCGTCGACCGGCCGGCCGGACCGTCCCACTTCCGCGATCCGAAGGTCTGGCGGACCGGCGATCGGTGGTACATGGTCATCGGCGCCTGCTCGGCGGACAATCGCGGCGAGATCTGGCTGCACACCTCCGAGGATCTGCGCAACTGGGTGTTCGACAGCGTCCTCTTCCGGGACCCGAATCCGGACGCCTTCATGCTGGAATGCCCGGACATGTTCCAGATCGGCGACAAGTGGGTCATCGCCTACTGCCCGATGGGTCCCAAGCCCGACCGATACCACGCCCGCAACGGCCACAACGCGGGCTACGTCGTCGGCGAATGGGCGCCGGGCGAACCGTTCCGGCAGCTCACCGACTACCGGCCGATCGACTGGGGCGGCAACTTCTACGCGCCGCAGACCTTCGAGACCCCGGACGGCCGGCGCGTCATGCTCGCCTGGATGGGATCGTTCACCATCCCCGTCGCCTCCCAGGACTCGGACGGCTGGTCCGGCCAGATGTCCGTCCCCCGCGTCGTCAGCCTCACCGAAGACGACCGCCTCGTCTCGGTACCCATCGACGAGGTGACGAAGCTGCGCACGGGCACCGTCGATCACGGGGCGTTCGAGCTGGGAGTCAACGACTCGCTGGTCATCGCCGAGGACGTCGACTCCGCCGATGTGGAGCTCGAGATCGACCTCACCTCGTCGACCGCGGAACGCATCGGCCTCTCGGTGAACAAGACGCCCGACCGCTACGAGACGATCGTGGCCTACGACGACCTGGCGGAGTACGTCATCGTCGACCGCCGCAACGCCGGGCACGGCGACCGCGGCTACCGGGGCGCGCCGTTCTCCGGCGACCGACTCAAGCTGCGCGTGCTCATCGACCGCGGCTCGGTGGAGGTCTTCGTCAACGACGGGATCGAGACGCTGTCCTCGCTGACCTTCGCCTCGGACGGCCCGCGGGCCATCGAGCTGTACACCGAATCCGGCACGGCGAAGATCGACGGGCTCCTCGTCCATCGGCTGCGGTCGTTCTGGGAGGACGAGCAGTAGCCACCCGCTCTGAACGCGGCCCGCGGGGGCGGGGCCGTCGTCGCTAACGCAGCGCCCGGATCCGATCGGCGACCTCCGCGGCGGTGCCCGGCCGCGGTCCCGCGAGCCCCAGACACTCGGCCACGAGGGCCCGCTCCGCACCCTCCAGCTCGGCCGCCACGACCGGCGGCGTCGACAGCGCGGCCCGGATGGCGAGCATCGGCTGCGTGTCCGAGACCTCCCCGAACACCCCGCGTTCCAGAAGCACCCAGTGCAGGACGGCGCCGAGCGACCAGATGTCCGTCGCCCGCGACGGCGCCTCCCCCGCAAGCAGCGCGGGATCGATGTACTGCACGGCGTCGGGCCGCGAGAAGCTGGTCAACGGCTCGTCGGCGGCCAGCACCCGGGCCAGGCCGAGGTCGGCGATACGGCCGCCGTCTTCGGTCACCATCACCGACTGCGGCGTGATGTTCGCATGCGCGATGCCCGCCTCGTGCAGGGCGTCGACGCCGCGGGCCGCGTCGGCGAGGGCCGCGAGCCGCTCGCGACGCGTCAACTCCCGCGCCGGCGACGCCAGCGAACCGAGCGGGAAGTACTCCATCGCGTACATGAACTGCCCCTGCAGCACCGCGTCATAGAGCGTCGCGAGATACGGCGAACGCACCGCGGAGAACGCCCGCAGCTCGCGGACGCCGCGGCGGTAGGCGTCCTCGTCGCACGGCCCGGTGAACACCTTGAGCGTCACCCGGTCGCCGGCCAGCCCCAGCCGGGCCGGCGGCCTGGCCACGTAGAACATGCCGTTGCCGCCGGCGCCCAGCTCGCCGAGCACCTCGAAATCCGCGAGCATGCGGGAAACGGTGGCCATGTCAGGTCCTCCCTTGCTGATGGTCGATTCCGCAAGCTTCATCTCGGGAGTCCTGCGCCGCCGCGCGCGTCGGGTGCGTCGCGAACCTCGCCGCGACGCGGTCGGCCAGGGACTCCTCGCTGGTCAGCGTGCGATCGACGACGATCGACGGCACACCGGGCACGTCAGCCTCTGCGCCGGCCGCCACGATGACGTCGCCGTCGCGTGCGGCGTCGGACCGGCGTCGCCAATCGACGACGGACACCGCGACCCCGCACTCGACGAGCGGTGCGAGATCGGCGACCATCTTCCGTCGCGACTGCGGCGTCGCGACGACGAGCCGTCCGGACCCGGCCAGCGCCAGCCCCGCCGCGACGACGATCGCGGTGCGCCCCGAGCGGGAGTCGTCGGCGAGGCAGACCACCGGCCGATCGCCGTCGGGATCACCCGCCGCGGCCGCGAAGGCGTCCTCGGCACCGAGCACGAGCATCGGGGCGGTGGTCAGCACGCCCGTGAACCCGGGCCCGACGACCACGAGGTCGGCCCGCGCGGAATCCGCCGACTGTTCCAGATCGGCCGCGGGATCGGCGGTGAACCTGGCCAGCGTCGACACCGAACGGCGTCCCGCCAACCGGCCGCCCAGCGCCTCGAGGTTCTCGACGGCCGTCGCCATCGCGGCGAAGTCGGGCAGCCCCGCGGCCGGCGCGGGCACGAGGCCGGCGAGCACGACGTCGGCGCCGCGGGCGCAGGCCAGCCGGCCGGCGAAGCGGTGTTCGAGTTCGGCCACGGGGCGGGCGGGGTCGTCGACGACGACCAGCACCCGGTGCTCCCCCGCCTCGGCGAGCGCGCGCCGCTCGGCGGCCTCGATGTCCTTGGCCACGACGGCGTCCGGATAGACGACGCGCAGCAGCGGCTCGGTGACGATCGTCGTGACGAGCGCCATGACGACGAGGATCGCGAACAACTCGTCGTCGAGCACGCCCAGCTCGCGCCCCGCCGACAGCACGATGAGCTCGGTGAGGCCACGGGTGTTCATGAGGACGGCGATCGCGGCGCTCTGCCGCGACGGGATCGCCGCGATCCGCGATCCGGCGTAGGCGCCGACGAACTTCCCGCCCATCGCCACGAGCAGCACCAGCCCCAGCTGCCACAGGCCGGTGCCCGTGATGCCGCTGAAGTCGACGGCCAGGCCCGTCACGACGAAGAACATCGGCAGCAGCAACAGGACGGCGACCTGCTCGATCCGGTCGAGGATCTCGTGGCGCAGCTCAGAGGCGCCGATCGTCGGCATGATCGCGCCGAACAGGAACGCGCCGAAGATCTGGTGGATGCCGACGACGTCCGTGACCGCGGCCGAGCAGAAGACGCCGATGAGCACCACGGCCAGCAGATCCGGCGTCAGCCGCCCGGCGCGGGCACGCCAGTCGACGAGCCGGCGCAACAGCGGCCGCACGGCGAGCAACATGACGGCGACGTAGACGAGCGTCAGCCCGAGGATCCGGCCCACGGCCGCCGGGCTGCCGCCCTGGATGACGGCGATGACAAACGCGAGCAGCGACCACGCCACGATGTCGTCGACGGCGGCCGCGGCGAGACTGAAGACGCCCGGCACGGTGCGCTGCATGCGCCGGTCGGTGAGGATGCGCGCGAGCACCGGGAACGCCGTCACCGACATGGCGATGCCGAGGAACAGCGCCAGCCCGAGGAACGGGATCGTCTCGCCACCGATGACGTCATGCCCCGGATGGACGACGACGGCCAGCCCGACGCCCAACGCGAACGGCGCCGCGATGGACAGCAGCGAGATCCACGCCGCCGCGCGTTCGCGACCGTGGGCGAGCCCCAGGTCGAGTTCGAGCCCGACGATGAACATGAACAGCACGAGCCCGATCTGCGCGAGCGCGCCGAGCAACGGGCGCGTGTCGGCCGGGAAGAGCCACTCGTCCGGATTTCCGGGCAGCAGCCCGAGCAGGCTGGGCCCGAGCAGGATGCCGGCCGCGATCTCGCCGACGACCGCCGGTTGCCGCAGCGCCCGCGCGATACGTCCGCCGACGCGCGCCGCCGCGATGACCACGGCGACGTCGAGCAGCAGGAAGGCGATGGTGTGTCCGGCCATGTCAGATCCGGGCGTGCGGGGACTCGAAGATGAAGTGCCGCGCGCCGATCCGCACATTGGACCCCGGCACGAGCGGGTGCGGGACGTTCGGCGGGATGCGGAACTCCCGCGTCCCGACGCCCGGCTGAGTGACGAACGTGCCGTTCGCCGACGCCAGATCGACGAGGTAGACGACCCATTCGGCCAGCCTGATCTCGACGTGCCGCCGCGACAGCTGACCGGTGTCGTCGGGGATGACGACGGCCCGCTTGCCGCCGGGCGCGGGCTCGCCCGACGGCGTCGGCTCACGTCCGATGACAAGATCCTCGTCGAGCAGCAGCGTGGCGCCGTTGTCGAGCAGCAGCCAGCCGAGCGGCGGCCGCTCCCCGACCACGACGACGCCCGTCAATTGATCCATCCGGATGCCGCAGGCCGCGCAGATCCACGCCTCCGGATGGTTGAGATGACCGCGACTGCACCGGATGCCGTGCACCGCGTGCGACGAGCGCGGCGGCCGGGGCAGCGCCGCCGACCGGCCCGATCGCGGCGGCGCGGCCTTGGGCAACGGCGGACGCGCCGGCTCGTCCTCGCCGCCGAGCGACGCGGACTGGAACGGCATCGGCCGCGGGTTCGGCACCGGCGGATGGGCCACGACGCGCAGACCGTCCGCGAGAGGCGGTCGGTCGGCGGGCGGGCGCGGCACCGTCGGCCCGACGCGGCGGACGGGCTGCGGATCGTCGCCGAGGGCTTCGGGAGCAGCGGCGGGCGGTTCGGCGGGCGGTTCCTCCGCGCCGCCCGGCGCCGGGAGCCGCGGGTCGGTCATCGCGTCAGTCGGGCCATCGGGGGCCGAGCCGTCGGAATCCGGCTCGTGAGGAGCGGGGTCGTCCGGCGCCGCGGGTGCGACCTTGCCGATCGGCCCCGACACCCGGTCGATCCGGGTCCCGGCCATGCCGAGCGGCGTCAGCAGCAGGGCACCGCCACCGGGGACGCAGCCTTCGGTGAGGTCGAAGACGTCGGCCTGCAGCGGCGCCGGCGTCGCGCCGGCCAGATAAAGCCCGATCCCCCGCACCGGCCACGGCAGCGCCCGGTCGAAGACGGCGCCCACGGGCGGCTCGACGCGCCGGCCGTCGATCTCCGCGAACACCGCACCCGACAGGTACACGCCGATGCCGACACCGTCCGGCGCCGCGAAGGCCGCCGTCACCGGGGCATCCCGCAGCGCCGCGAGCTGCGCGAACGCCCGCACCGCGTACCGGCCGCGCCGGGGCATGTCCTCGGGGACGACGATCGACTCCTCCAGCACGAGGACGTCCGGCACCAGCGACCGCGCGTCGGCGCCGAGCACGGCGACGAACGACTCGGTGCGCACCACGACGCCGTCGCCGGCGACCGGGACGACCTGGGCGCGATCGGGATTCTGCATCACACGAATCGTCCTCCCCGGAACCGCCAGTGCGGAAACACCACCCGCAGCGGGCCGTTGACGACGATCCAGACGAGCAGCCACGTCGTGACGAACTGCGTGAGGAAGATGCCGATCGTCGGCTGCGACGCGG
Organism: Mycobacteriaceae bacterium; assembly: GCA_044222225.1. Taxonomy (GTDB): domain Bacteria; phylum Actinomycetota; class Actinomycetes; order Mycobacteriales; family Mycobacteriaceae; genus JBGANR01. Next base: position 74,504 of record JBGANR010000013.1, on the reverse strand, counting down.
CGGGCAGCACACCGGCGTAGGACACGACGAGCCAGGCGAGCACGCCCTCGTTGATGCCCGTGAGCAGGCCGAACAACGTCGGCCAGTCCTTCTCCCAGCGGAACTGCTGCAGCAGGTGGTACCCGAACTCCCACACCACGCCGAGCAGGATGACGACGGCGAGCACCGTGAACTCGACCCGGTAGGTCGTGGCGAGCGGAGCACCGTCCGGCAGCAGCGGCCCGAGCAGCAGCGCCCACAGTCCGCCCAGCACCCCGAGCACCAGGATGCGCGTCTGAATCCGGCCGAAGAGCGTCGGCAACATCTAATCCACCCCCTGCCCGCGCGCCCAGCGCAACCACTGCCGCGTCGAACGCCACGGCGTCAGCGGCCGGCAGAAGCCCAGCTTCGCCAGGTCGTCGACGATCTCGAGGCCGGCGATCTGCAGACCGAGGAAGGTGTCGACGCCCGGGAACGGCCCGCCGAGCGTCGCGCTGCCCGAGGCGTACAGCCTGCCCTCGCCGCTGCGCGTGCCGAGCAGCTCGAACGTCGTATCCACGTCGAGCCGGCCGAGCGGATTGAGCCCGGCGCCGGCGTGGTCCAGCAGATCGGCGAGCAGCCGGTGCTCCCGGACGTCCGCCTCGAGGCCGGTGCAGTCGATGACGTAGTCGGCGACCAGTTCGTAGGTGCCGTCCGGGCGCGCCGCCTGGCGGATCGGCGCCGCGCGATCGACCCGCACCGTGGCCACGACGCCCTGCCTGCCCGTCGCCGGCACCAGACGCTCGGCCTCACCGACCGCCGCCCGGTACCAGCCCTCCGAACGGCCGCGGCTCAACTGCTCCTGCCAGTTGTCGCGCACCGGCGTGTTGGTGCCGCCCATCTCCTTGTACGCCTTGGCCCGCGCCTCACCGTGCAACGTCCGCATGCGGGCCTTGAGCTGGCCGCCCCACACCGACTTCGGATAGTTGAAGCCCTGGTAAGCCCAGCCGTTCGACCCCTTGCGCCGCATGAAGGCGCTCGGCCCGTGCGGACCGTCGATGTACGTCCGGAACAACTGAACGATCTGCGTCCGCAGGCCGAGGGCGTCGCGGTCGTCGACGAGCCGCTGCAGCACACGCGAGGCGACGATGCCGGCGCCGCGGATCATGACGGTGCCCGGCTTGCGCTGCAGCGACTGGTAGATGTGCTCGTGCGGCTCGTAGGCGTTGACGACGCGGCTCGCGTCCCGGTACTCCTCCCGGAAACGCTGCAGATCAGGCAGCAGACGGATGCCCGGATAGCCGATGGCGACTTGCACGAACCGGCTGCGGAAGGCCACCCGCTTGGTCGCGGCGCGGCCGGCCGGCGGGGTGAGCACTGTGAAGTACCCGCCGTCGGCCCGACGCCGGACCATCCTGACCTGCCCCGTGTGCAGCGAGTTCAGGTAGCCGATGCGCTGCATCTCGCGCTCCATCGCGTCGAAGACCTGCCCGGCGCGCGGGGTGTAGAAGTTGGCGAAGTCCGGCTCGCGCAGCACCTGCCACAACGGCGTGAGCGTCTTGTCGGCCCACGCCTCCCGCATCGCGTAGGACGGGAAGCCCCAGATGTTGTCCGGCATCGACGCCGAATCCGAACGCAGCCGCTCCCGCCGCGGGATCTGCGAGACGCGGGTGAGGTACTCGTAGCTGTGCCACGGCACGTCCTGCGGCCCGAGGACGGCGATCTGATTCGACGGCACACCGCAGATCCGCAGGTAGTCGACCGTGACGAAGGAGCCGATGCCGCTGCCGACGGTGACGAACGGGACGTCGACGATCGGGATGCCCGCGCGGGCCAGCATCGACTCGTGCCAGATGTCGGAGCCGATGATTTCGGGGGTGAGATCGCCTTGACCGGCCGAGACGGGCGGGCCAGTGCGCCCCGGCGTGCTGCGCGGCCGGCACTCGGAGCCGGCCGGTATCGAAGGGGCCGGTGCCGTCGGACGGCGCGGCGGGCCGAGCGGCTGATTCATGCGTCTCCTCCCACTCGCCGATTCCGACGGAACATGGCCGATGCACGGGCGCACACGCATCGCTGCTCACGGTAGCAAATCAACAATTAGTCATCACCCGAGGCAGCGGGGATGTGTGCGCTAAAAACTGCTCGCACAGCGGCCGATGACCGCTATACGGGGTCATCGGCCGCTCAGGACGCAGATTTTAGCGCGACGCTCAGCGCCGCCGGCCCTGCATGTCCCGGAACCAGCGCGACGTCTTGCCGCTCCACAGCGCCCACATCAACGGCAGCGTCACGAGCACGAAGTAGACGACCGTGCTGACCACCAGGACGACGGCGGCTCCCTGGAAGAAGCCGCGGACGTCCTGCCCGGACAACTCGTCGATGTCGAACCCGTTCTGATCGAGATAGGAGAAGAACTGGTCGGCCGCCATGAGCACCGCGACCTCGGCCGCGATGAGCGCGACCGTCAGGAACAGCCCGAGGACCGAGAAGAAGCGCAGGTAGTAGAGCGCCCAGGAGGCGCCGCCGAGGAATCGGATCCAGACGAGCAGGTTCCACAGCATCCACACGACGACCGCCGCGAAGACGCCGTACACGTAGGCCAACGCGTCCGCCGGGATGTCCACGGCCAGCGCACTGAGTCCGTAGAAGACCACCGACCCCAGGCCCGAGACGACGCCGAGGATCCCGAGCACACCGAGGATGAGCACCCGGTTGGGACGTCGAGGCTTGCCGTCGCCCACGGGCGTGGCGTACGGCGCCGCCGGGGCGGCGTACTGGTGGGCCGCGGGCACGGCGTAGTCGACCGGCGGCACGTATTCGGGGATCGCGGTCGGCGCGTAGCCGCGGGCCGGCGGCGGAGCGTAGTCGTGCGCGGCCGGCGGCGGGCCGTACGCCCCGGCGGCGTCGCGCTGGGCGTCGGCGTCCCACACCATCGTGGAGTTGCGCGGCGGCGCGGCGGGAGGTTGCCACGGCGGCGCCGGACGCTCGGAGTACGGCGCCGGATTCTGCCCGCCGGCGGGGGGCTGCGCCTCGTACGGCGATCGCGCAGGCTGCGGCCGCGGCGTCGGCGGCCGCACCTGGGTCGGTGAGTATCGCCCGTCGTCGGCGCCAGGCCGAATCGGCGGCGGCGCGTACGGTGGCGGCCCCGGACGCGGCGGAACGCCCCGCGCCGGGTCGTGCTGGGGCGGCTGAGGATGCATGAGTCGACGCTACGGCCGGGCCTTCCGGCGCGCCAACGCCGACGCCGCGCCGATGAATACGTCAGACGTCAGCCGCGGCTACAGCTCGTCGAAGATTCGGCGACGCGGGCCCTGCGTATGGCCGCGGACCTGCGTGTTGTGGATCTTGCTCGAGACGGCGAACGCCGCGAACAGATCGAGCGCCGTGATCGCGGCCCCGACCGGGAGCAGCCACTCCGCCCCGGGCTCGCCGCGCGTGGCGAGTCCGACGAGCAGGAAGATCGGCCCGACGATGCCGCAGACCATGATGAAGCCGCCGATCTTGAACAGCGTCCAGAGGAAGGACGGTGGCTTCGACGGATCGTGGAGAAACACGGGCGCCTCCTGTGTGGATCGTGAACCAGGCCGTTCTACCAGCCGACGACAAACGCCCGGCCCCTGACGGGACCGGGCGTTTGAATACCGAACGTCAGATCATCGACGCGGCGTCCCGGGCCTGGGCCCGGGAGACGTCACTTGATGATCTCGATGACGCGACCGGCACCGACCGTACGGCCGCCCTCGCGGATCGCGAAGCGCAGGCCCTCGTCCATGGCGACCGGCTGGATGAGCTTGACGCTCATCTTGGTGTTGTCGCCCGGCATGACCATCTCGGTGCCCTCGGGCAGCGTGACGACGCCGGTGACGTCCGTGGTCCGGAAGTAGAACTGCGGACGGTAGTTGTTGAAGAACGGCGTGTGACGGCCGCCCTCGTCCTTGGACAGGATGTACGCCTGGCCCTCGAACTCGGTGTGCGGGGTGGTCGTGCCCGGCTTGATGATGACCTGGCCGCGCTCGACGTCCTCACGCTTGAGGCCACGGAGCAGGAGGCCGGCGTTGTCGCCCGCCTGCGCCGAATCGAGCAGCTTGTGGAACATCTCGATGCCCGTGACCGTGGTCTTCTGGGCCTTCTCGCGGATGCCGACGATCTCGACCTCGGCGTTGACGTTGATCGAGCCCCGCTCGACGCGGCCGGTGACGACCGTGCCACGACCGGTGATCGTGAAGACGTCCTCGACGGGCATGAGGAACGGCCGGTCGGTCTCACGGACCGGGTCCGGAACCGACGCGTCGACGGCGTCCATGAGCGCCTCGACCGTCTTGGTCCACTCCGGATCGCCCTCGAGCGCCTTGAGCGCCGAGACCTGGACGACCGGCGCGTTCTCGCCGTCGAACTCCTGGCTCTCCAGCAGCTCGCGGACCTCCATCTCGACGAGCTCGAGGATCTCCTCGTCGTCGACCATGTCGGCCTTGTTCAGCGCGACGAGGATGTACGGCACGCCGACCTGGCGGGCGAGCAGCACGTGCTCACGCGTCTGCGGCATCGGGCCGTCGGTGGCGGCGACGACAAGAATCGCACCGTCCATCTGAGCGGCACCGGTGATCATGTTCTTGATGTAGTCGGCGTGACCCGGGGCATCGACGTGCGCGTAGTGGCGCTTCTCGGTCTCGTACTCGACGTGCGAGATGTTGATCGTGATGCCGCGCTGCTTCTCTTCGGGAGCCTTGTCGATCTGGTCGAACGCGAAGCTCTTGTTGAGCGTCGGGTACTTGTCGTGCAGCACCTTGGTGATGGCCGCGGTCAGCGTGGTCTTGCCGTGGTCGACGTGACCGATGGTGCCGATGTTCACGTGCGGCTTGGTCCGCTGGAACTTCGCCTTCGCCACTTTTTTGTCCTCCTGGACTGTTGCCCGCCGGGATTCTCCCGGGCAGGGATGGTGTTTCACTTCGTTGTTCGACGCCGAGGCGCCAAGATACCCGCTCGACCCGGGGAACTCAATGGAGTTCCCCGGGCGCCGGGTATCAGCCGCGAGGCACGAGCTATTCGCCCGTGGCCTTCGCGATGATCTCCTTCGAGACGTTCGCCGGAACCTCGGCGTACGAATCGAAGACCATGGAGAAGTTTGCCCGGCCCTGAGTCTTCGACCGCAGGTCGCCGATGTAGCCGAACATCTCCGACAGCGGGACCTGTGCCTTGACGACACGGGCTCCGCCGCGTTCCTCCATGGCCTGGATCTGGCCACGGCGGGAGTTCAGATCGCCGATCACATCGCCCATGTACTCCTCGGGCGTGGTCACCTCGACGGCCATGATCGGCTCGAGGATGACCGGATTGGCCTTGCGGGCGGCCTCCTTGAGGGCCTGGCTGCCCGCGATCTTGAAGGCCATCTCCGACGAGTCGACGTCGTGGTACGCGCCGTCGAGGAGGGTGACCTTGAGGTTCACCAGCGGGTAGCCGGCGAGCACGCCGTACTGCATGGCGTCCTGCGCACCGGCGTCCACCGACGGGATGTACTCCCGGGGGACGCGGCCGCCGGACACGGCGTTCTCGAACTCGTACGACGCGCCGTCCTCGCCCACGAAGGGCGACAGCTTGATGATGACGCGCGCGTACTGGCCCGAGCCACCCGTCTGCTTCTTGTGGGTGAACTCGTGCTTCTCGACGACGTTGCGGATCGTCTCACGGTAGGCCACCTGCGGCTTGCCGACGTTCGCCTCGACCTTGAACTCGCGCTTCATGCGATCGACGAGGATGTCGAGGTGCAGCTCGCCCATGCCGCCGATGACGGTCTGGCCGGTCTCCGCATCCTGCTCGACGGAGAACGTGGGGTCCTCCTCGGCGAGCTTCTGGATGGCCGTGGAGAGCTTCTCCTGGTCCGACTTCGTCTTCGGCTCGATGGAGACCTGGATGACCGGATCCGGGAACGTCATCGACTCGAGGACGATCGGGTTCGCCGGATCGCACAGGGTGTCGCCGGTCGTGGTGTCCTTGAGGCCGATCATCGCGTAGATGTGGCCCGCCGTCGCCTCGTCGACCGGGTTCTCCTTGTTGGCATGCATCTGGAAGAGCTTGCCGATGCGCTCCTTCTTGCCCTTCGTCGCATTGACGACGCCTGTGCCGGCGCTGATGCGGCCGGAGTAGACGCGGACGAAGGTCAGCTTGCCGAAGAACGGATGCGAGGCGACCTTGAACGCGAGAGCCGAGAACGGCTCGTCGCGGCTCGCCTTACGCGAGGCCGGCTCGTCCTCGTTGCCGACGGCGTGCCCGGCGACGTCCGGGATGTCCAGCGGCGACGGCAGGTAGTCGATGACGGCGTCGAGCATGGGCTGCACGCCACGGTTCTTGAACGCCGAGCCACACAGCACCGGGTACAGCTCACGGGCGACCGTGAGCTTGCGAACGGCGCCCTTGATCTCGGCGACCGTCAGCTCCTCGCCGCCGAAGTACTTCTCCATGAGCTCGTCGTCGGACTCGGCGACAGTCTCCAGAAGCGCCTCGCGGTACTCCTCGGCGAGATCGGCGAGATCGGCGGGGATCTCGGTCACCTCGTACTTGGCACCCATGGTGACGTCGCCCTTGGCGTCGCCCGGCCACACCAGCGCCCGCATCTCGACGAGGTCGACGACACCGACGAAATCGTCCTCAGAGCCGATCGGCAGCTGCAGGACGAGCGGCTTCGCACCGAGACGGTCCTTGATCGTCCGCACGGTGAAGTAGAAGTCGGCGCCCAGCTTGTCCATCTTGTTGACGAAGCAGATGCGCGGGACGTCGTACTTCTCCGCCTGCCGCCAGACCTGCTCGGACTGCGGCTCGACGCCTTCCTTGCCGTCGAAGACGGCGACCGCGCCGTCGAGGACGCGCAGCGACCGCTCGACCTCGACCGTGAAGTCGACGTGCCCGGGCGTGTCGATGATGTTGATCTGGTGGTTGTTCCAGAAGCAGGTCACCGCGGCAGAGGTGATCGTGATGCCGCGTTCCTTCTCCTGCTCCATCCAGTCGGTGGTCGACGCACCGTCGTGGGTCTCACCGATCTTGTAGTTGCGGCCGGTGTAGAAGAGGATGCGCTCGGTCGCGGTGGTCTTGCCGGCATCGATGTGCGCCATGATGCCGATGTTGCGGACCTTGTTGAGGTCGGTCAGCACTTCCTGTGCCACGTAATGTGCCTGCTTCCTTCAGGTCGATACACGTAGGCGAGACGCGGCGCCGAGGCCCGTCGGGCCCCGGCGCGCGTCGATCACCAGCGGTAGTGGGCGAAGGCGCGGTTCGCCTCGGCCATCTTGTGGGTGTCCTCGCGACGCTTCACCGCGGCACCGAGGCCGTTCGACGCGTCCAGCAGTTCGTTGGCGAGCCGCTCGACCATGGTCTTCTCACGACGCTGCCGCGAGAAGGTGACGAGCCAGCGCAGCGCGAGCGTGTTCGCCCGGCCGGGCTTGACCTCGATCGGCACCTGGTACGTGGCACCGCCGACGCGGCGGCTCTTGACCTCGAGCGACGGGCGGACGTTGTCCAGCGCGCGCTTGAGCGTGACGACCGGATCGGTGCCGGTCTTCTCACGCGCCTGCTCGAGGGCGCCGTAGACGATGCGCTCGGCGGTCGTCTTCTTGCCGTCCAGGAGGATCTTGTTGACGAGCTGCGTCACGACCGGCGAACCGTAGACCGGATCGGCGACGAGGAGACGCTTGGGGGCGGGACCTTTACGAGGCATCAGCTCTTCTCCTTCTTGGCGCCGTAGCGGCTGCGGGCCTGCTTGCGGTTCTTGACACCCTGGGTGTCGAGCGAGCCGCGGATGACCTTGTAGCGCACACCCGGGAGGTCCTTCACACGACCGCCGCGCACGAGCACCATCGAGTGCTCCTGCAGGTTGTGGCCCTCACCGGGGATGTAGGCGGTGACCTCGACCTGGCTGGTCAGACGCACACGAGCGACCTTCCGGAGCGCCGAGTTCGGCTTCTTCGGGGTGGTCGTGTAGACGCGCGTGCAGACGCCGCGACGCTGCGGGCTGCCCTTGAGGGCGGCCGTCTTCGTCTTCGACGGCTTGTCGTGGCGGCCCTTGCGGACCAACTGATTGATGGTTGGCACTAGGTTTCGTGTCCTTTTGTCGGCAGTGCTGTTCGTCGTCGCGGTTTCTGCTCCGGGCAGGCCCCGGATCTCCGAGGAGACCCGATGACCTCCGCGATCCACCCCACCGGCGGAAACCCGCTGGTCAGCGCTTCGCTCGCTCCCCCGCTGTCGGGCGTGTCGCACCGGTTACGGAAGGCAAGAGTCCGTCGATGGACAGGATGTCCGCTCGACGGCACGCGGAGGTGCCCTGCTGTCGCAAGGCACGGTCATCCACTGTACGCGAGCTCGATGGACGGGTCAAAGCTCGAGCTGCGCCGCCCAGACGTCGATCATGCGCTCACGGCGCTGCGAATCGTCCGAGAGGGTGTCGGCGAGCCCGAGGCCGCGCGCGAAGTCGAGCGTCGCCTGGACGAGCCGGCGCGCGTCCCGATCGGCCGGGTCGACGCGCAGCAGCCGCAGCGCCGTCTCGTACGCGGCGCGTCCGAAGCGGCGTTCCAGCGGGACCAGGCGCTCGCGCAGCGCGGGATCGGCCGCGGCGGCCGTCCACACCTGCAGCGACGCGGCGAACGTCGGCCCCAGATAGAGGCCGACGATCGCCGCCAGCGCCCGGCGCGTGCGATCGGGGCCGTCGGGTACCACCTGGTCCGGATCGCGGGCGGCGTCGGTCAACCGGTCGAAGACGCTCTCCAGCGCCGCGAAGAGGAGGTCCTCGCGCGTCGGGAAATGATGCTGTGCGGCGCCGCGCGAGACGCCGGCGCGCTCGGCGACCGCCCCGACGCTGAACGCACCCCAGCCGTCGCGCGCGAGCAGGGCGATGGTGGCGTCGAGCAGCCGGGCGCGCGTGGCACGGCTGCGATCCTGGCGCGGCTCCCGCTCCATCAGGTGCCGTCGGCGGCGACCCACGCCGGCGGGCGGCGCTGGAAGAAGGCCGTCATCCCCTCGCGGGCCTCGGCCGAGGCGAACAGCGCCGCCGACTGCGCGGCGAGCCGCTCGGCGTCGGCGTCGAAGGAGGCCAGGAGCGCGCGCGTCGTCAGGGCCTTGCTCGCGGCCAGCCCCTGCGGGGAGCCGAGCCGCAGCTCCTCGACATACCGCGTGAGCAGGGCGTCGACGTCCTCGGCCGCCTCGGTGAGCAGACCGGCCTCGGCCGCGGCGACGGCGTCGAACCGCTCCCCCGTCAGCAGATACCGGGACGCGGCGCGTGAGGTGAGCCGCGGCAGCACCGTCAGCGAGACGATCGCCGCGGCGACGCCGAGCCGCACCTCGCTCAGCGCGAACGACGCCCGCGTGCTGCCGAGCGCGATGTCGCAGGCCCCGACGAGGCCGAAGCCGCCCGCCCGGACGTTGCCGTCGACGCGCGCGACGACGGGCTTGGGCAGCTCGACGATCGCGCGCATCAGGTCGACGGCCTGCCGGGAGCGGTTCTCCGGGCTCAGCTCCGACGCCTCCCTGAGATCGGCGCCGGCGCAGAAGGTGGTGCCGGTGTGGGTGAGCACGACGACCCGGGCCGCGGGGTCGTCAGCGATGTCCCGCAGATGCCCGAGCAACTGCCCGACCAGGGCCGTCGAGAGCGCGTTGCGGTTGTGCGGCGAGTCGAGCGTCAGCGTCGCGACGCCGCGCTCGTCGGACCGGCGGACAAGCAGCGATTCCACCGGTTCCATGTCAGTACGACCTCGGCAGGCCGAGGGTGTGCTGGGAGACGAAGTTGAAGATCATCTCGCGGCTCACCGGGGCGACCCGGCTGATCCGGGCCGCACCGAGCATCGCGGCCAGGCCGGTCTCGGCCGTCAGCCCGGAGCCGCCGTGCGTCTGGACGGCCTGGTCGAGCGCGGCGATGCTCGCCTCGGCCGCCGCGTACTTCGCCATGTTGGCCGCCTCGGCGGCGCCCATGTCGTCGCCCGCGTCGTAGAGGGCCGCGGCCTTCTGCAGCATGAGCTTGGCCAGCTCGAGCTCGATCTTGAGCCGCGCCAGCGGATGTGCGATGCCCTGGTGGGCGCCGATCGGGGTCTTGAACACCTGCCGCTGCTTGGCGTAGGCGACGGCGCGGTCGAGCGCGTAGCGGCCCATGCCGACGGCCATCGCGGCACCGATGATGCGCTCCGGGTTGAGCCCGGCGAACAGCTGCATGAGCGCGGCGTCCTCGGAGCCGACAAGTGCGCCGGTGGGCAGCCGGAGGTCGTCGAAGAACAACGTGTACTGATGGTCGGGCTCGATGATGTCCATGTCCATGCGCTGCGCGACGAGACCGTCGGCGTCCGTCGGCACGATGAACAGCGCTGGCTTGAGCCTGCCGGTCTTGTGATCCTCGGTGCGGGCGACGACGAGGACGGCGTCGGCCTGATCGACGCCGGAGATGAACACCTTCTGGCCGTTGAGAATCCAGCCGTCGCCCTCACGTGCGGCGGTGGTGGTGATCTTGTGGCTGTTGGAACCCGCATCGGGCTCGGTGATGGCGAACGCCATCTTGGCCGAGCCGTCGGCGAGCCGGGGCAGCCAGTCCTGCTTCTGGGCGTCGGTGCCGAATCGGGCGATGATCGTGCCGCAGATGGCCGGCGAGACGACGACGAGCAGCAGCCCGGCGCCGCGAGCGGCGAGTTCCTCCTGCACGAGCGCCAGCTCGTAGATGCCCGCGCCGCCCCCGCCGTACTCCTCGGGCAGGTTGACGCCGAGGAAACCGAGACGGCCGGCCTCGTCCCACAGCTCGGTCAACGGCTCACCCTTACGTGCCCGAGGCAGCACGTAGTCGGTGTAGCCGTAGCGCGACGCGAGCGCGGCAACGGCCGCCCGCAGCTCGCGCTGCTCCTCGGTTTCGATGAATCCGGTCATGAAAAGCCCTTCGTTGATCTCGCGTGCTGACTTACCGACCGGTATCTGTCGCTGAGCGGGGCGAGGCGACGATATGCGTCGCGTCGGGCCGCACAGCGACAGATACCGGTCAGTCCGTATCGGCGACGACGGCGAGCACGTCGCCGACGCCGACCTGCTGCCCCACCGCGACCGGCAGCGACGTGACGATTCCGCCCGCTGGAGCCACCACGGTGTGCTCCATCTTCATCGCCTCCAGCCAGAGGATCGGCGTTCCGGCCACCACGGTGTCGCCTTCGGCCACGGCGAGCCGGACGATCGAACCCGGCATCGGCGCGGTGAGCGAGCCGGCGGCGACGAGCGTCGACGGGTCGGTGAACCGGGGCGTCTCGCGCAGCCGGAGCGAGCCGTCGGCGCTGTCGACATAGACGTCGGCGCCGTAGCGGGCCACGGTGTAGCGCCGGGTGACGCCGTCGCGGACGAGCGCGACGACGTCCGGCGTCGCCACCGAGACGGAGACGTCGCCGTCGTCCGGGAGCTCGACGCCGTGGCGGCCGAAGCGGTAGCGGACGACCGAACCGTCGTCGAACTCCCGGGTGCGCGGCGCCGCCGGCATGTTGCGCCAGCCGATCGGCAGGTGCGCGTGCAACGACGCGGCGTGCGCGGCAGCGGCGGCGGCCAGCGCCGCCGCGATCGCGGCCTCGCGTCGGCCCCGCTCGTCGAGCAGCGGGGCGGCGAGCCCGGTCTCGTCGAGGAAGGTCGTGTCCGTCCGGCCGGCGAGGAAGCGCGGATGCCGCAGCGTGCGGACGAGCAGGTCGCGGTTCGTCGTCGGGCCGTGCAACACGGCGCGCTGCAACGCCCCCGCGAGCATCGCCGCCGCGCGGCCGCGGTCGGGCGCCCACGAGATGACCTTGGCGAGCATCGGGTCGTAGAACACCGACACCTCGGAACCGTCGACGACGCCGCCGTCGACGCGCAGGCCGGGACGCGTCAGCGGCGCGAACGGCTCCCCCGGCAGCTCGGCGCGGTGAACCGGACGCGAAGCGGACGGCTCACCGCCGAGACGAACGCGATGCAGCGTGCCGGACTGCGGCTGCCAGCCGGCCGCGGGATCCTCGGCGTAGAGCCGCACCTCGATGGAGTGCCCGCCCGGGGGCGTCGGCCGCTCCGGCAGCCGGCGCCCCTCAGCAGCGAGCAACTGCCATTCGACGAGGTCGACACCCGCCGTGTTCTCGGTGACGGGATGCTCGACCTGCAGCCGGGTGTTCATCTCGAGGAAGAAGAACCGGCCGTCGTCGGCGGCGAGGAACTCGACCGTGCCGGCGCCGACGTAGTCGATCGCCTTCGCCGCCGCCTCAGCCGCGGCGAACAGCCGCGCCCGCAGTTGGTCTCCGTGCCGCTCGACGAGCGGCGACGGCGCCTCCTCGACCACCTTCTGGTGCCGACGCTGGATGGAACACTCCCGCTCGCCGACAGTCCACACGTCACCGTGCGCGTCGGCCATGATCTGCATCTCGATGTGATGCCCGCGCTCGATGTACGGCTCACAGAACACGGTGCCGTCGCCGAAGGCGCTCGCCGCCTCACGCGAGGCGGCCGCCACCTGGGCTTCGAGTTCGGCGACGTCGGTGACGACGCGCATGCCGCGTCCGCCGCCACCGGCCGACGCCTTGACGAGCACCGGCAGATCGGCGTCGGTGACGGCCGCGGGGTCGAGGTTCGCCAGCACGGGGACGCCGGCGTCGGCCATGAGCGCCTTGGCGGCGACCTTGGAACCCATCGCGTCGATCGCGGCGGGCGGCGGGCCGATCCAGGTGAGCCCGGCCGCGATGACGGCGCGCGCGAAGCCGGCGTTCTCGGAGAGGAAGCCGTAGCCGGGGTGGACGGCGTCGGCACCCGAGGCGAGCGCCGCGGCGACGACGGCGTCGCCGTCGAGGTAGGTCTCGGCGCTCGTGCGGCCGGGCAGCCGCACCGCGACATCGGCCTCGGCGACGTGCGGGCTGCCGGCGTCGGGATCGGAGTGGACGGCGACGCAGCCGATGCCGAGCCGACGGCAGGTGGCGAAGACGCGTCGCGCGATCTCGCCGCGGTTGGCGACGAGCACGCGGGTGATGGGCCGGGGCTGCGGAGAAGTGTCGGTCATGGCGCTCACATCCGGAAGACGCCGAAGGAGGAGGTGCCCTCGATCGGCGCGGAGTCGATGGCGGACAGGCACAGCCCGAGGACGGTGCGGGTGTCGCGGGGGTCGATGACGCCGTCGTCGTAGAGCATCCCGGAGAGGAACGCGGGCAGCGATTCGGCCTCGATCTGGTTCTCGATCGCCTGCCGCATCGCCGCGTCGGTCGCCTCGTCGACGACGCCGCCGCGGGCCTCGGTGGCGCCGCGCATGACGATCGATACGACGCCGGCGAGCTGCGCGCCGCCCATGACCGCGGATTTCGCGCTGGGCCACGCGAAGAGGAAACGCGGGTCGTAGGCGCGTCCGCACATGCCGTAGTGGCCGGCGCCGTAGCTCGATCCCAGCAGGATGGAGATGTGCGGCACCGTCGAATTGGCGACGGCGTTGATCATCATGGCGCCGTGTTTGATGATGCCCTTGCGCTCGTATTCGGCGCCGACCATGTAACCGGTCGTGTTGTGCAGAAACAGCAGCGGCGTGTTCGCTCGGTTGGCCAATTGGATGAACTGCGTGGCCTTCTGCGATTCCTCGGAGAACAGCACGCCACGGGCATTGGCGAGGATGCCGACCGGATAGCCGTGGACGTCGGCCCAACCGGTCACGAGACTCGAGCCGTATTCGGCCTTGAACTCGTCGAACTCGCTGCCGTCGACGACGCGGGCGATCACCTCGCGCGGGTCGAACGGCACCTTGAGATCGCCCGGCACGATGCCCAACAGTTCTTCCTCGGAATATCGCGGCCCTGCGACGGCCCGGCGCGGACCCGGGCCGGCCTTCTTCCAGTTGAGCCGCCGAACGATCTGCCGGCCGAGCCGGATCGCGTCCTGCTCGTCACGGGCGTAGTAATCGGCCAGGCCCGATTCGCGGGCGTGCATCGTCGCACCGCCGAGCGTCTCGTCGTCGCTCTCCTCGCCCGTCGCCATCTTGACCAGCGGCGGCCCGGCGAGGAAGACCTTCGACCGGCCCTCGATCATCACGACGTGATCGCTCATCCCCGGCACATAAGCGCCACCCGCGGTGGAATTGCCGAAGACCAGCGCGATCGTCGGAATGCCCTCCGCGGAAAGCCGGGTCAGGTCGCGGAACAGCCGTCCGCCGGGGACGAAGACCTCCTTCTGCGTCGGCAGATCGGCGCCGCCGGATTCGACGAGACTGATGACGGGCAGCCGATTCTGCCGGGCGATGTCGTTGACGCGGAACGTCTTCTTCACCGTCCACGGATTCGACGTACCGCCCTTGACGGTCGGATCACTCGCGACGATGAGGCATTCGACGCCTTCGACGAGCCCGATGCCCGTCACCATCGACGCCCCGACCTGGAACTGGCTGCCGTATCCCGCGAGCGCGCACAGTTCGAGGAAGGCCGTGCCCTCGTCGATGAGCAGTTCGATGCGCTCACGCGCCGTGAGTTTGCCGCGCTGATGATGCCGCTCGACGTATTTCGGCCCGCCACCGGCGGCCGCCTTGGCCAGTTCCGCCTCGATGCCGGCCAGTTTCTCGCGCATGGCCGCGGAATTGTCCGCATACGCGGCCGAGGCCGGGTCGATCGCGGTCGTCAGAACCGTCATTGCTGGTACCCCAATCGCTTCGCCGCCAGACCGGTGAGGATCTCGGTGGTGCCGCCGCCGATACCGAGGATGCGCACGTCGCGGTACTGCCGCGACACCTCGGACTCGGACATGTAGCCGAGCCCGCCGTGCAACTGCAACGCCTTGTCGGCGACCCATTCCGCGGTCTCGACGGCCGTGTTCTTCGCGAAGCAGACCTCCGCGATGTGGTCGGTGCCCGTCGCCAGATAGCTGTCGACGACGGCGCGCGAGTACGTCCGTGCGACATCGATGCGCCGGGCCATCTCGGTGACGGTGTCCTGCACGTTCTGCCGCCGGATGAGTGGCCGGCCGAAGGTCTCGCGCTGCCGCACCCACGCGAGCGTCAGGTCGAGACAACGCTGGGCGTGGCCGTACGCCTGGACGGCGAGCGCGATCCGCTCGGCCACGAAACCCTGCGCGATCTGCGCGAAGCCGGTGTTCTCAGCGCCGACGAGGTTGCCGACGGGCACGCGGACGGCGTCGAAGGTCAGCTCCGCGGTGTCCGAACTGCGCCAGCCCAGCTTGTCGAGCGGCCGCGAGACCGTGAAGCCCGGTGCCCCCTTCTCGATGACGAGCAGCGAGACCCCACCGGCACCCTCGCCGCCGGTGCGGACGGCGGTGACCACGAAGTCGGCGCGCACGCCCGAGGTGATGTACGTCTTGGCGCCGGTGACGACGTACTCGTCGCCGTCACGGACGGCCCGCGTCCGCAGATGCCCGATGTCCGAGCCGCCGCCCGGCTCGGTGATGGCCAGCGAGCCGATCAGCTCGCCCGCGAGCGTCGGACGCACCCAGCGCTCGATGTGCTCCGGGTTCCCGGCCGCGACGAGGTGCGGCAACGCGATGCCGTGCGTGTAGAGCGACGCCCAGACGCCGCCGGCCACACCGGCGCCGTGCAGTTCCTCGGAGACGATCGACGAGTCGATGAGGTCGCCGCCGCTGCCGCCGACCGCCTCGGGGAACGCGAGGCCGAGCAGGCCCGCCTCGGCGGCGGCCCGGTGCAGTTCACGCGGCAGCAGACCGGTGCGCTCCCACTCGTCCTGCTGTTCCAGGATGTTTCGCTTGGCGAAATCACGGGCGAGCGAGCGCAGTTCGCGGCGCTCAGGCGTCTCCCAGGCGGGTGTGGACAGTGTCATGCGGGGTCCTTCTCCTCGTGCAGCAGCGCCTCGGGCACATCGACGCAGCGGCTGCGCAGCCACTCCCCGAGTCCCTTGGCCTGGGGGTCGAAACGCACCTGATCGGCGACGCCGCGGCCGAGCAGGCCGTCGACGACGAGGTTGACGGCGCGCAGATTCGGCAGCTCGGTGCGGGTGATCGGCAGGTTCGCGGTCTCGGGCAGCAGCTCGCGGACCTGCTCGACGGTGAGGTTCGCGGCGAGCCACGCGTAGGCGGCGTCGGACCGCGCCCACACGCCGACGTTGGCCGAACCGCCCTTGTCGCCACTGCGCGCACCGAACAACCGGCCGAGCGGGACGCGGACGGTCGGTCCGCCGGGGATCGGCGCCGCGGGTTCGGGCGTGGTGGGTTCAGTCGCGACGGAGTCGGGCGCGGCGGAGTCGGGCGTCGCGACCCCGGGCTCCCCACCGGCCGGCGCCGGCGCGACGACCTCGACGGTTCCGTCCGGCAGATGCACCGTGTGGGCGACCTCGGTGGCGGGCACGTAGCCGGCGGTGAAGACGCCGAACGGCGCGCCCGCGCCGGGCGGCGCCGTCAGGGCGAAGCCGGGGATGCTCGCCAGCGCCAATTCGACGACGGCGCCCGAGAAGGCGCGTCCGACGACGGCCGGATCGGCGTCCTTGGCCGTGATCCGCAGCAGCGCACTGGCGGCCTCCTCGGTATCGGCGTCGGCGACGTCGGTGCGGGCGAGATCGAAGGTCAACTCCCGCGGCCGACGCGTCAGCGCCGCGGACACCTGCTCGCGGACGAGCGCCGCCTTCTCCTCGACGTCGAGCCCGGTGAGCACGACCTCGACGGCGTTGCGGAAACCGGCCAGATGGTTGAGCGAGACCTTGAGCGTCGCCGGCGGCGCCTCGCCGCGCACCCCGGCGATCCGCACCCGGTCGGGCCCGTCCTGCGCGAGCTCGATCGTGTCGAGCCGCGTCGTGACGTCCGGGCCGAGGTAGCGCGCGTCCTGGATCTCGTAGAGCAGCTGCGACGTCACCGTGCCGACGGTCACCGCGCCCCCGGTGCCGGGGTGCTTGGTGATGACCGAGGAGCCGTCCGCCTCGATCTCCGCGATCGGGAAACCGAGCCGGCCCATCCGCGGCAGTTCGGTGAAGAAGGAGTAGTTGCCGCCGGTGGCCTGCGCCCCGCACTCGATGACGTGCCCGGCGACGACGGCGCCGGCGAGAGCGTCGTGATCGGCCGGCGACCAGCCGAACCGCGCCGCGGCCGGGCCGACGACGAGCGAGGCGTCCGTGACGCGGCCGGTGACGACGACGTCCGCCCCGGCCCGCAGCGCCCGCGCGATACCGAAGCCGCCGAGGTAGGCGTTGGCCGTCAAGGCGCCCTCGAACCCGAGGTGGGCCGCTCGCTGCCTGAGGTCGTCGCCGTCGACGTAGGCGACGCGCGGTGCCAGCCCGAGCCGCGCGGCGAGCGCCTCGATCGCCTCGGCCAGCCCCTTCGGATTGAGCCCGCCCGCGTTGGCGACGATCGCGACGCCGCCGTCGAGCGCCGTGCCGAGATTCGTCTCGAGCTGGCGCAGGAAGGTCTTCGCGTAGCCGAGCGACGGGTCCTTGAGCCGGTCGCGGCCGAGGATGAGCATGGTCAGCTCGGCCAGATAGTCGCCGGTGAGCACGTCGAGTTCGCCACCGGCGAGCATCTCCGACATCGCCGAGAAGCGATCGCCGTAGAAGCCGGAGCAGTTGCCGACGCGCAACGCCGTCACAGCGCACTCCCTCGGTCGGCGACGTCGCGCGCGGCGCCGCGTCCCGCCCCGGGCGGCCCGGCGAAGGCCTGCGCGATGGTGAGCCAGCGCCGGGCGTCGTCGCCGGTGGCGACGACGTCGAGCGTCGCGGGATCGCGCCGCTGCGTCACCAGATAGCAGAAGTCGAGCGCCGAACCGGTGACGGTCTGCGCCGCGTCCTCGGGCCCGAACGACCAGACCTCGTCGGCCGGCGAGACGAGGTCGACGCGAAACGGCTCGGCCGGCGGCGTGAGGCCGCCCAGCCAGAAGGCGAAGTCGCGCGTCCGGACGCCGAGGTGGGCCACGTGTCGCAGCGTGTTCTCGAGCCGTTGCGTGTCGGTCGGCGCGGCGGTGACGCCGAGCGCGTCGGCGACGTCGAGGCCGTGCGCCCACGTCTCCATGATCCGGGCCGTCGCCATCGACGCGGCCGACATCGGCGGGCCGAACCACGGCAGTTTGGCGCCGGGCGGCACCGCGAGCAGCGCGTCGGCCAGGGCGCGCCGACCGGCCCGCCACTCGGCGAGGACGTCGGCGCGCGGCCGGGCCGCTTCGGCGTCGGCCGCGGCGTCGACGAATCCCGCGGCATCGACCTTTCCCGTGGATTCCGCAGGCTTCATCTCGCCGACGGCCTTCGCGATCATCGCGGCGAACGTGTCGGGGGCCGTGGCCGCGGCATACGCGGCGCGATCCGTCCAGAGCAGATGGCCGATCTGATGGGCGACCGTCCAGCCGACCGCCGGCGTCGGGATCGTCCAGGCGTCGGGCCCGGCGGACTCGACGAGTCGGTCGAGCCACTCGCTCTCCGCGATCAGGTTGTTGACGAGACGCACTGTCACACTCATATCGCCGAGCCTGGCACGGCCCCGCGACAAAAGCAAGCACTCGTGCTTGTTTTAGGCCCGCGTTCAGACCACGCCGGCACGCGCCGCCATGCGCGCCCGCACCTCCGGACGCCGCAGCGGCGGCACCGTCCGTGGCGGCTGCCGACGCTCGGGCAGCACATCGAGCAGTTCGTGCGTCGCCGCGGCGACCTTCGCGACGGCCAGCTCGAACGCCGCCTCCGTGGCCGGCGACGTCTTCTGGACGCCGCTCACCTTGCGCACGTACTGCCGCGCGGCGGCGAGGATCTCCTCGTCCGTCGCGGCAGGCTCCAGGCCGCGCAGTTCCGTGATGTTCCGGCACATGGCCGCCTCCTCGGGTTGTCCTGATCGAGCACGATTCTCCTCCGGCGCGTCGCCACCGGTCCTCTTTCCACCCTGTCCCCATGCGATGCCGCCCGGCAACCCCCGGCCGGACGCCGTGCAGCCGTTATCGTGAGGCGCCCGACGTTGTCGATCGAGAGGCCATCGTGACGATCAACCCCGACGACCACGCCGCGACGACGACGAGGCGCCCTGCCCCGCCCGCCCTCGCCCCACTTCCACCGCCGGCCGGACCGGTCTTCGAGGTCGGCTACCGCATGCGCACCGGCGACGTCGACCAGACGTGCCGGCTCCGGCTCGACGGGGTGGCGCGCTATCTGCAGGACATCGCCAACGACATGATCGAGCAGTCGGACTTCCGCGAGCTCGACCCGTTCTGGATCGTCCGGCGCACCATCATCGACGTCGTCTCCCCCATGAGCTGGCCGGGGAACGTCACCCTGCGCCGCTGGTGCTCGGCGACGTCGACGCGCTGGTCGGACATGCGGGTGTCGCTGCACAGCGAACACGAGACGTCGCCGATCAACCCGGTGATGCGACCGCCGGGACGGATCGAGGCCGTCGGCTTCTGGATCAACGTCACCGACAAGGGTGTGCCGTCGCGGATCAGCGATGAGGGCTTCGCCTCGCTCAGCTCCACCGCCGGCGACCTGCGACTGCGCTGGCGCACCTACAACACGGCGCCCGATCCCGGACCGTCGGCGTCCGACCGCGAGCACCGGCTGCGGGCCACCGACTTCGACGCCTATCGGCACGTCAACAACGCGGCGTCGTGGGAGGCGGTCGAGGACGAGCTCGTCGAGCATCCCGATCTCGTCGCCACGCCACACCGGGCCGTCATCGAGTACCTGCGCCCCATCGTGCCGGGCGACGTCGTGACGATCCGGCGACGACGCGACGCCGACGCGCTGCAGCTGTGGTTCGTCGTCGCCGGCGAGGTGGCGACGACGGTGTCCGTCGCGCCGCTTCCGCCGGGGCTGTACGACGACGAGCGGCCGATTCCTTAGACTTTGTCCATGCGCTGCCGAACGAGACCGGGCTCACAATCCGCGCGGCTGCCGGCCCTCGCGGCGGCCGCGTTGTTGACGCTCGGCGTCGCCGCCTGTGACAGCTCACCCGACGACCCCGCGTCCTCCACGCCGGCCGGACCGGACACGGGCGTCGCCGGCGCGGGCCCGTTCTTCGACCGCTGCGGCGGCGTCACCGAGCAGGAGGTCGTCGCGGCGATCGGCGCGGCCGACCTCAAACTGGTCTCGGCCAACATGTTCGGCTGCATCTTCGAGACGCCCGGCGGCGCACTGCGCACCAAGGCGACGTTCGCCTGGTACCGCGGCAGCCCGATCGCCCGGGAACGCAAGGCCGAGGAGCTCTCGCGCGAGCGCGTCGACGACATCACGATCCGCGGGAACCACGGCTTCAAGGGGTATTCGACGGCCGACGGGCTGTGCGAGATCGCCATCGCCTACGACGCCGACTTCTTCGAGTGGTCGGTCTACTCCCCCGGCGGGCAGGGCGGCGATCCGTGCGCGGGCGCCCTGTCGCTGTCGGAGAAGACGGCCGAAAGGGCGAAGTCGTGACGGCCCGCGGCCGGGCCGCAGCCGGTCTCGCGGCCGCGCTGGTCGCGACGCTCGTCGCCGGCTGTGCGGGCGACGCCCTCGGCGACCCGACACCGCGGCTGGAGAAGTCGCCCTCGACCACGCTCGCGCTCGTCGGCGAGGAGTGCGAACGCGTGCCGCCGAAGACGATCGCCGACCTCACCGGCGGCGGCTCGGCGATCTCGGAGTTCATCGGCGCCCTGTGTCGGTGGACGGTGCGCAACGCGCGGGTCGTCGACGTCACGTTCGCCTGGTACGAGTGGAACAGCCTCGCCGTCGAGCAGCGCACCGCCAAGCGCTACGGCTACACCACCGAGACGATCCGGATCAACGGCCAGACCGCCGTCCGGATCCGCGACCCCAAGGAGCCGACGATGTGCGGCGTCATCGCCGGGGCCCCGATCTCGGGCACGGCGACCTGGATCGTGCAGCCGCGCGGCGGAGGCGGCGACTCCTGCGACGCGGCGACGACGCTCATGGAGAAGACGATCACCCGCAGTTACTGACGCCCGGGCCACGCTGGGGATTCGAGCTGTTCGCGGCCGCGCAATCGCTCTGTCTCGCGTCGTTCGCGCTTCGTCGGACGGCCCGTCCCACGATCGCGGAGCGCGACCGGGGCGATCTTGGTGACCTCCGGCGGGGGCGGGCTCTTGTCGATGTAGCAACCGACCGCCACGGCGGCGCCGACACGCTTGACGATCGGCTGCGTGACGACGACGATCCGCAGCCGCGGACCCCCGGTGATGCGGATCTCGTCGCCCGCGACGATCGTCGTCGCGGGTTTGGCCGTCGCACCGTTGACCTTGACGTGCCCGCCGCGACACGCGGCACCGGCGGCCGAGCGCGTCTTGGCCAGCCGTACCGACCAGACCCACGCGTCGACGCGAGCACTCACCCGCGCAGCAGCTTGTAGGCCAGCGCACCGCCCAGCACGAGGGCCACGAGCAGTGCGAGGAATCCGTTGGTCAGCCACCAGACGAGGCCGACGGTCACCAGCCCCGGCGCGAGCACGAACGCCACCATGCCCGGATGCCGCTTGGTGACCTCGAGTGCCGCGGACGTGCGCGCGGCTCGGTCGATCTCCCTACCCATGCCGTCCACGCTACGCGCCGGCCCGAAACCCTCCGAACCGTCCGGGGAGGCGGTCACGACAGCACGAACGCCCGCTCCGCGATCCGGCCGGCCGCGACGCCGAGCGACAGCGTGCCGTATGCGGCCGGCGAGCCGGAGACCAGCCGGGACGCGACGTACCCCTCGGCGACGTCCGGGTCGCCGTCGCGCAACAGCACCGACGCCGCCAGCGCCGTCGCGATGCACTCGGCGATCCGGCGGGCCGCGAACTCCGCCTCACCGCCCGGCGGAAGCCCGAACAGACTGTCCTTGAGGTCGCCGATGTACTCGTCGTACCGCGAGTCGCGGCCGGCGGCGGCGTCGAGTTCGTCGGTGAGCGCGTCGAGCGTCTTCGGCGCCGTGGCGACGGCGCGCAGGGTGTCGAGCGCACTGACGTTGCCGCTGCCCTCCCAGATGCCGGTGAGCGGTGCGTCCCGCAGCATGCGCGGCATCCGCGAGTCCTCCACATAGCCGTTGCCGCCGAGGCATTCGAGCGATTCCGCGACGTGCCCCGTCGCGCGCTTGCACACCCAGTACTTGACGGCAGGCAGCGCGAGCCGGCGCAGCAGCCCGGCGCGCTCGTCACCCCGCTCGGCGGCGTCGGTCGCACCGGCCAGACGCATCGCGACGGCCGTCGCGGCCTCGGCCTCGAGCTGCAGGTCGGCCAGGACGTTGACCATCGCCGGCTGCGTCGCCAGCCGCCTGCCGAAGACCTCGCGGTGCAGCGCGTGGTGTGCGGCGTGGGCCAGCGCGTGCCGCATGGCCTGCGCACTCGCCAGGGCGCAGTCGAGGCGGGTGAGGTTGACCATCGCGATGATCGTCCGCACCCCGCGTCCCTCCTCCCCCACGAGCCACGCGGTGGCGCCGTCGTACTCGACCTCGCTCGACGCGTTCGCCCGGTTGCCGAGCTTGTCCTTGAGCCGCTGCAGCCGCATCCGGTTGCGCGTGCCGTCGGGCAGGATCCGCGGCAGCAGGAAGCAGCTGAGCCCGCCCGGCGCCTGCGCCAGCACGAGGAAGACGTCCGACATCGGCGCCGAGGTGAACCACTTGTGGCCGACGAGGGTGTAGCCGCCGTCACCGTTCGGTGTCGCGGTCGTGTGGTTGGCGCGCACGTCCGAGCCGCCCTGCTTCTCCGTCATCGACATGCCGGCGATGATCCCCCGCTTCTGCGCCGCAGGCCGCGAGCTCGGATCGTAGGCGCGGCTCGTCAGCAGCGGCTCGTAGTCGTCCGCGAGCTGCGGCGCGTTGCGCAGCGCCGGGACGATCGCGTACGTCATCGAGATCGGGCAGACGTGGCCGGGCTCGGGCGTCCAGACCGACATCTTGCCGGCGCGCACGACGTGCGCGCCGGGTCGCGGATCGGCCCACGGCGCGGCATGCAGGCCATGAGAGACCGCGATCGACATGAGCCGGTGGTAGGCGGGGTCGTAGGCGACCTCGTCGACGCGGTGACCGTAACGATCGTGTGTGCGCAACACCGGGTGGTGCCGCTCGGCCTGGTCGCCGAGTTCGACGATCTCGGGCGACCCGGCGAGCGCCCCGAGTGCGTCGATCTCGTCCATCGCCCAACTGCCGCCCTCCCGGATCAGGGCTTCGCGGAACGCGGGATTGGCCGCCGGGTTGTAACCATCGCTTTCGAGAGGAGGGACCTGATTCACGACGTCGTGGGTATCGGCCATACCGACATTGTGCTCCGCGACGTGTCCCGCGTCACCGGCCGCCGCCTGTCCTTCGAGCGCTTGGTTAGGCTAGCCTCCACTCTCGTGAACGACGCTGAGACCGCCGTAGCGCTCGCCGGGACGGGACTGCGACTGACCCACGGCGACCGCGAGATCCTCTCCGACGCCGACATCGCGCTCCGTCCCGGGCGCGTCACCGTCCTGCTCGGCCCCAACGGCAGCGGCAAGTCGACGCTGCTGCGGACGCTGGCGCGACTGCACCCGGCCGCGGCGGGCACCGTCACCCTGGACGACGGTCGCGTCGACGCCCCGGGCCTGCACCGCAAGGAGTTCGCGCGGCGGCTGGCACTGCTGGCCCAGTCGCGGCCGAGCCCGTCCGGCGTCACCGTCCGGGACGTCGTCGGCTACGGCCGCTACCCCCACCAGCGGCGTTTCACCGGGGCCACCGTCGCCGACCGCGCCGCCGTCGACTCCGCGATGAGCCGGACCGGCGTCCGGCGGCTCGCCGACCGCGCCGTCGGCGAGATCTCCGGCGGCGAACTGCAACGCGTCTGGCTGGCGAGCTGCCTCGCGCAGGAGACCGCGCTGCTGCTGCTCGACGAGCCGACCACCTTCCTCGACCTGCGCTATCAGGTCGAGTTCCTCGATCTCGTCCGCGACCTCGCCGACGACGGCGTCGCCGTGGGCATCGTGCTGCACGACCTGGACCAGGCCGCGGAGGTCGCCGACGACGTCGTCCTCCTGCACGAGGGCCGGGTCCGCGCCGCGGGCGCGCCCGTGGAGGTACTCACCGCCGAGATCCTCTCCGCGGTCTACGGCATCGCCATCGACGTCGTCGTCGACGACCGCGGCCGGGTCCACACCCGCCCGCGCGGCCGGCATCGGGACCGGCCGCGACGCTCCCGCACGTCTGCGCTCCCCGGCGTGGACGCCCTCAAGAAAAAGGAATCCGTGTGAAGTTCACCCGCTCCATCGGCGTCGCGGCCGCGGCCGTCGCCGTGCTGGGACTGTCGGCCTGCGGCACGACGTCCGACGACACCGCCGGTGAGAAGGCCGGCGGCGGCCCCGTCAGCGTCGTCGACGCCACCGGCACCGAGGTCAAGCTCGACGCCCCGGCGACCCGCGTCGTCGCCACAGAATGGCAGGAGGTCGAGAACGTCCTCGCGCTCGGCGTCACACCGGTCGGCATCTCCGACACCGCCGGCTTCAAGACCTGGGACAACGCCCTGGCGCTGCCCGACTCCGTCAAGGACGTCGGCAAGCGCGGCCAGGAGGACGCCGGCGCCGTGCAGGGCCTGACGCCCGATCTCGTCATCGTCACCGAGGGCCGCAAGAACGCCCTCGTCGACCGGTTGCGCGAGGCGAAGATCCCGGTCTTCGTCACGGCGAGCCCCGCCGCGACGGATCCGCTCGGCGGCATGCGCAAGACGTTCACCGACATCGCGGCGCTGCTCGGCAAGTCGGACGGCGCGACGACGATCCTCAAGGACTACGACGCGAAGATCACCGCGGCGAAGTCGAAGCTCGCGGATCTGCCCGCCGACGCGCGTCGCTACTTCTACTTCGACGCCTACGCGAGCGGCGCGTCGGTCAAGTTCCGGCCGTTCGGTCCGGGCAGCCTCGTCGGCGGTGTCGCCGCGGCGATCGGCCTGGAGAACGTGTGGACCGGCGAGACCGATCCGGCCTACGGCCTCGGTGAGGCCGACCTCGAGGGGCTGACGAAGGTCGGCGACGCGTGGATGCTCTACAGCGGCGCCGAGCGTTCGGAGTGGCTGACGCCCGTCGAGAAGAACCCCATCTGGCAGAACCTGCCGGCCAACAAGAACAACCGGCTCAAGGCGTTCCCGGACGGCATCTGGACGTTCGGCGGCCCGCTGTCGGCCGGCCGGATCGCCGACGCGTTCGTCGCGTCGCTCGGCAAGTGAGGCCCGCGCGACCGGTCGGCGCCCGTCTCGGCGACGCCGTGATCGGTTCCGCCGGATGACGCTCGTCCGCGAGCCCGCCGCGGTCGTGTCCCCGCCGTCCTCCCCGCTCGCGCGGGTGGGGGCGGCGGGGGTCGTCGCCGGCGCGCTCGCCCTGCTTCTGCTGCTGGCCGGCGTCCACGTGACGCAGGGGACGTCGAACGTCGGACTCGGCGATCTGCTCGGCCTGCTCACCGGCGACGACCCCGGGACCCGGGACATCCTCGTCGGCAGCCGCGTCCCCCGACTCGCGGCGGGCCTCGTCGCGGGGCTCGCGCTCGGCGCGGCCGGCGCCGTCCTGCAGTCCGTCGCACGCAACGCGCTCGCCTCGCCGGACACGCTCGGCATCACCGCGGGCGCGGCACTGATGGTGGCCGCGAGCGCGGCGTTCGGCCTCTCGCTGCCGGTGTGGCTCAGCGGTCTGACGGCGTTCGTCGGCGGCCTCGCCGCCGCGGGACTCATCCTCGCCCTCGCCGCCGGATCAGCCCGCGCGACGACGCGCCTGGTCCTGGCCGGCTCGGCCGTGGCACTTGCGCTGCAGTCGGCGGCGGCCGCGCTGCTCATCCTCTTCGAGCAGGAGACCACCGGCGTCTACGCCTGGATGCAGGGGCAGCTCGCGCAGGCCGGACTCACGGCGTCGCTGCAGATGGCGCCCGTCGTGGTGGTCGGGCTGGCCGTGACGGCCGTACTCGCGCGCCGGCTCGATCTGCTCGGGCTCGGCGACGACGCCGCGACGTCCCTCGGCGTCCGGCCCGGACCGGTGCGGTTCGCCGGCATCGTCGTCGCGGCCATGCTGACGGCGGCATCGGTCGCGCTGTGCGGGCCGCTCGGCTTCGTCGGGCTGTGCGCGCCGACGATCGTGCGGCTGTGCGCTCGCGTCGTCCCGCCGCTGGCCCGGCACGCCGTCGCCATCCCGCTCTCGGCGATCACCGGTGCGTGCGTCGTGCTCGCCGCGGACGTCGCCCTGCGCCTGCTCAGCGGCACCGAGGCTCGTGTCGAGGTGCCCACCGGCGTCGGGACGTCCTTCGTCGGCGCGCTCTTCCTCGTCCTGCTGGCCCGCGGGCTCCGCGAAGCGGGCCCGACGCGCCGGCCCGCGGCGTTCGCGCCGACACCGTCGCGGCCCGGCCGGCGCACCGTGCTCGTGCTCGTCGCGGCGGCGCTGCTCGTGCCCGCCGCGGCGATCGTCGGACTGCTGCTCGGCTACAACCAGCTGCTGCTCGGCGACATCGGCGTGTGGCTCGCCGGCGACGCCCCGCGTGCCGTCATGTTCCAGCTCGACGAGCGAGCACCCCGCGTCGGAGCGGCCCTGCTGGCCGGCGCCGCACTGGCGCTCGCGGGCGGGCTCATCCAGGGCGTCTGCCGCAATCCGCTGGCCGAGCCGTACACGATCGGCGTGACGTCCGGCGCCGGCGTCGGGGCCGTCGCCGCGACGATCTTCATCCCGTCCGTCGGCATCTGGGGCATCGCCGGGTCCGGCTTCGCCGGCGCCGCGGCGGCGTTCGCCGTCGTCTATCTCCTCGCACTGCGCGGCGGCGCCGTCGACTCCGACCGGATCCTGCTCATCGGCATCGGCATCGCCTCGGCGGGCACCGCGGTGACGACCTATCTGCTCGTCACGCAGGACCCGTGGAACACACCGCGCGCGCTGACCTGGCTGTCCGGCACGACGTACGGACGCACGTCCGCCGAGCTGCTGCCGGTCGTGCTGGCGCTTGTCGTGGCCCTGTTCGCTCTACCCGGGTTGCGGCGCGAGATCGACATCGTGGCGACGGACGACGACACCCCGCGGATCGTCGGCGTCGCCCTCGAACCGACGCGGCTCACGGTGCTCGGCCTCGCCGTGCTGCTCTCGGCGACGTCCGTCGCGGCCATCGGCACGGTCGGCTTCGTCGGCCTCGTGGCGCCGCACATCGCCCGCAGCTTCGTGGGCGGACGCGCGACGCGCTACCTGCCTGCGGCGATGGCGATCGGCGCGGTACTGGTCAGCATCGCCGACACGATCGGCCGCACCGTCATCGCACCCGCGCAGCTGCCGGCCGGGCTCGTCGTCGCGATCATCGGGGCGCCGTACTTCGTCTTCCTCCTGTACCGCTCGCGCTGAGATGGAGCTTGCGGAATCGACCCGGGCGCCGAGATGGAGCTTGCGGAATCGACCCGGCTAACGTCGGCACATGCCACACCCGATCATGTTCGACGCCGCCGACCCGATCCTCGCCCGGCTGCGGGCCGTCGCGACGGCGTTGCCGCAGGTCACCGAGCACGTCGCGCACGGACGGCCGAACTGGCGCTGCGGCAAGCAGTTCGCCGTGTACGGCGGCGGCCCGAAAGGCGGCGACCGGGTCGACTCCGCACTGCTGTTCGTCCCCGACCCGCAGGAAGCGGCCGCCCTCGCCGAGGACGGCCGCTTCTTCGTCCCCGCCTACTACGGTCCGTACGGCTGGCTGGCCGTCGATCTGGCGGCCGGGTCGATCGAATGGGACGAGGTGGCCGAGCTGGTGGACGCGAGCTACCGGCAGATCGCCCCGAAACGGGCAGTGGCGGAGCTGGACGCGCGGGATTGAGGGACGACACGCCGCGGTTCTCCCCTGTCCGATTCTTCTACTGACCGGTACCTGTCCCTGAGCGCGGGCACGCGACGATATACGCCGCGTCGGCTCGTATACGAACAGATACCGGCGGGTCAGCTTCTGCGACGCAACGCCAGGGCCGTCGTCACCGCGCCGAGGGCCGTCAGGGCCGCCAGGCCGAACGCCATCCAGCGCGCCGAACCGAGTACCGACGCGTCACCGAGCGTCACGAGCAGGCCGGCGATCGACGACGCGATCGTGTTGCCGATGAGCTGGACCGTACTGATACCCGCGGCGGCCTTGGCGCCCTGAACGGGGTCGTCGGTGGCCGACATCGCCGCCACCGAGGTGTGCGGGAACGCCATCCCGATGCCGGTACCGACGACGAACAACGCGAGCGCCCACGCCGCGACGAGACCGATACCGGCCGACTCTGCCTGCAGCAGTCCGTATGCGACGAGCCCGCCGCTGATCGCCACCGGCCCGAGCAGCCGGACCACCGCCCTCCCCCGCGCCGTGCCGAGATTGACGCTGCCGAGCTGCCCGGCCGTCCAGCCCACCGACAGCGCCGCTCCCAGATAGCCGGCCGCCAGCGGGCCGAGCCCGCCGAGCTCCTGCCCGAACAGCGGCACGAACAGCTCGGCCGTCGCCCCCGAGGAGAGCAACGCGATGGTCAGGTAGATCCACTTGAGCGCGTTGCCGCGGCGGTAGACGATCGCCGGCAGCACGGCCCGTCCCCGGTGTGATCCTCGCCGGTCCGCGACGATGAACGCGAGCACGCCGACGACGCCCGCGGCGATCGCCACCGCCATCGGGGCACCACGCGGCAGGATGGTCGTCAGGCTGAACGCCGCCGCGGCCGCCGCGAGGAACGTCAGAGGCAGGCCGGGGAACGGTTCCGCCTCACCGCCGCCGCGCTTGGAACCGGCCAGCGCACGACGCGACACCGCCGCGAGCCCGGCGGCGATGACGACGAGCAGCACGAACGCCCCGCGCCACAGCCCGAACTCGGCGAACATGCCGCCGAGCGCCGGCCCCAGCAGGTTGCCGACGCCCCACATCGCCGAGACGAGCCCGGCCGACAGCGTCCACAGATGCGCGGGCAGCGCCGCCCGGATGACGGTGAAGCCGAGCCCGGCGAGCAGTCCGCCGCCGAGCCCCTGGACGATCCGGCCCACGATGACGACGGCCATCGACGGCGCCGCCGCGCAGATCACGGTGCCGAGCCCGAACAGTGCGAACGCGAGCAGATACGCCCGCGACGCGCCGAGTCGGCCCATCGTGCGCGTCACGAGCATGGAGGCGACCACCGACGACGTCAGATAGCCGGTGTTGACCCAGGCGTAGAGATCCTCGCCGCCGATGTCGGCGACGATCGAGGGCAGCGTCGCCGCGGTGACGTAGGTGGTCGTGGCGTACATCGCGACGCCGCCGGCGAGCACCGTCGCCACCGAGACGTGCTCGCGGCCGAGCAGTTCCCCCCACGAGCTGCTGCCGGTGCGCTGCGTCACCCGAGCGAGTCCGGGTCCGCCAGCTCCTCCGCGGCCTTGACCGTCGCCGCGAGCACGGCGGCGGGCCGCGGCGATCCGGCGAGGCCGCAGCGGGGCGTCAGGATCACCTGCTCGGCCAGCGTCCGGCGCGGCATGCCGATCCGGTCGACGAGCGTCGTCACCGGCGCCAGCACCTCGCCGGTGTCCTGCGGGTCGTCGACGTCGACGGCGCCGAGCGCCAGCGTGACACCGACGTCGAGCAGCGCGCCGATCGCGTCCAGGTCGGCGCGGCGGACCGTCGACAGATCGAACCCGACGACGTCGAACCCGGCGGCCGCCTCCCATACGGGCGCATCCGAGCAGTCGTGCAGGGCCGTCGCGCGTCCGACGATCTCGCGCAGCATCGCCAGCTGCTCGACGACCACGGGCGCCGGGATCGGCGGGTTGACGTCGAGCCGGCTCAGCGGCGGCACGCGGCCGTCGACCACGCTGCGCAACAGCGGTTCGTCGAGCTGGACGAGGACGTCGGCGCCGAGCCTGCGCTCGAGCTCCGCGGCGTGCACGGCGAGCCCCTCGGCGAGCGAGCCGGCGATGTCGCGCCACGCGCCGACGTCGTGCACGGCCCGGTGCCCCGACGCCAGCTCGACGGACGCGGCGAGCGTGAACGGGCCGACGCACTGCGTCTTGACGGTCAGCCGGTCGGCGCCCTCGGCGCCCCTGCGGATGAGCCCGGCCGCGTCCCAGCGCTCCTCGACGGCGTCGAGGTCGGCGGCGAGGAAGTCGCGCGCCGCGCGGGCCGTCTTGGCGTTGCGCGCACCGAGCCGGTAGCCGGAGGCGACGACGTCCATCGGCAGGTCGACGAGGATCGCCGCGGCCCGGCCGATCATGTCGGCGCCGAGGCCGCGCGCGGGCAGCTCGGCGACGTGGGTGTGCGGCAGCTCGCCGGCGACGATCTCGGCCGCGGCGCGCGGATCGCGGCCGGGCATCGACCCGACGCCGGCCGCGGGACCGAACCGATCGCGAAGTCTCACGCGCGCACCGCGCCGGCCGGCTCGGCCGAGCTCGCCGCGATCCGCCCGGCGCCGATGACGCGGTCGCCGCGCCGCGCGTCCGGTTCGTAGAGCACGGCCGCCTGCCCGCGCGCGACGCCCGCCAGCGGCTCGGTCAGCGCGAGGCGGATGCCGCCGTCCTCGGTCGCCTCTGCCCGCGCCCGGGCGAGGCCGCCGTGCGCGCGCACCTGCACGACGCAGTCGAACTCGCCGCCGGGCGCCCCGTTCGGCCAGGTCGCGGCGCGCGCGGTGATGCCCCACACGGCGAGCCGGCCCGCCGAGCCCACGGTGACCGTGCCGGTGGCCGCGTCGATGTCGGTGACGTACCGGGGCCGCCCGTCCGCGGCCGGCGCCTCGACGCCGAGGCCCTTGCGCTGGCCGATGGTGAAGCCGTGCACGCCCTCGTGCCGGCCCAGCTCGGCGCCGGTCTCGGCGTCGACGATCGCGCCGGGACGCACCCCGATGCGAGCGCCGAGGAAGGTGCGCGTGTCGCCGGTCGGGATGAAGCAGATGTCATGCGAATCGGGCTTCGACGCGACGGCCAGCCCCCGGTCCGCGGCCTCGGCGCGGATCTGCGGCTTCGGCGTGTCGCCGATCGGGAACATCGCGCGGGAGAGCTGCTCGGGCGTCAGGACGCCGAGCACGTAGGACTGATCCTTGTCGGCGTCGACGGCCCGGCGCAGCACGCCGCCGGACAGCCGCGCGTAGTGCCCGGTGGCCACGACGTCGAAGCCGAGCGCGGCGGCGCGATCGGCGAGCGCGGCGAACTTGATCTTCTCGTTGCACGACAGGCACGGGTTGGGCGTCTCACCCGCCGCATAGGCCGCCACGAACTCGTCGACGACGTCCTCGCGGAACCGCTCGGCGAAATCCCAGACGTAGAACGGGATGCCCAGCGCGTCGGCGGCGCGGCGGGCGTCGCCGGCGTCCTCCTTGGAGCAGCAGCCGCGCGATCCCGTGCGCAGCGTGCCGGGCGCCTCCGAGAGCGCCAGGTGCACACCGACGACGTCGTGGCCCGCATCGACGGCACGCGCGGCCGCGACGGCCGAGTCGACGCCGCCGCTCATCGCGGCGAGTACTCGCATCGTCTATCCCTTCACACCTGTGAGACCCACCGGACGCCCGCGTCCGGCCGGTGCGCCCGAGGCCATGCCCGCGGCCCGGGCGCGCGCGACGACCGGCCCGATCGCGGCGATGACCGCGTCGATCTCCTCGTCCGTGGTGCCCGCGCCCAGGGTGAGCCGCAGAGCACCGCGCGCGTCGGCGGCGGCGACGCCCATCGCGAGCAGCACGTGGCTGGCCCGCGCGACGCCGGCCGTGCACGCCGATCCCGTCGAACACTCGATGCCGCGGGCGTCGAGCAGCATGAGCAGCGAATCACCCTCGCAGCCGGGGAACCGGACGTGCGCGTTGCCCGGCAGCCGCGCATCACCCATCGGCCCGTTGACGACGCCGCCGGCGGCGACGAGCCCCGCCACCAGCCGGTCGCGCAGCGTCGCGAGACGGGCCTCCTCCGCGGCCCCGCGGTCGACGGCCTCGGTGAGCGCGGCGGCCATCCCGGCCACGCCCGCGACGTCCGGGGTGCCGGAGCGGACATCGCGCTCGTGCCCGCCGCCGTGGGCCAACGGCACGCAGGCGACGTCGCGGCGCAGCAGCAGGGCGCCGACGCCCGTCGGCCCGCCGAACTTGTGCGCCGCCACGGACATCGCGGCGAGTCCGCTGTCGGCGAACGACACCGGCACGTGCCCGACGGCCGCGATCGCGTCCGAATGCAGCGGGACGCCGTGGGCGGCCGCGACGGCCGCCAACTCGGCGATCGGCTGCAGCGTGCCGACCTCGTTGTTCGCCCACATGATCGTGGCCAGGGCGACGTCGCCGGCCGCGAGCTCACGGTCGAGGTCCGCCGGGTCGACACGGCCGTCGGCGTCGACGGGCAGGTAGGTGACGCGGGCGCCGTCGTGCTCGGCGAGCCACTGCAGCGGGTCGAGCACCGCGTGATGTTCGACGGCCGTCGAGACGATGCGGGTGGCGCCGGTCGCCGCGCGCCGGGCCCAGTAGACGCCCTTGACGGCGAGGTTGTCGGCCTCGGTGCCGCCGCCGGTGACGATCACCTCGGACGGCCGCGCCGACAGCGCTGCGGCGATCGACTCGCGGGCCTGCTCCAGACGCCGCCGCGCCCGCCTGCCCGAGCCGTGCAGCGAGGAGGCGTTGCCCGGCCGCTCGTAGACCTCCCTCATCGCCGCCCCCGCCGCCGGTGTCAGGGGTGCCGACGCGGCGTAGTCGAGGTAGATCGGGGCGGAGGCCATGATGGCGTCAAGGATAACGCCGACGCCCGACGGGCCAGCTCCCGGCGGCCCAGGCCCGGCTCGTCGATCGCGTCGGCGACGTGGACGCGCACCGCGACGCCCCGGGCGCCGATGACGCGGCGCAGCGTCGTCATCGCGGTGTCCGCCCCGACGAACGCGGCGACGGCGCTGCGCCGAGCGCCCGCGCCGTCCGGCAACCGGATCGTGTAGCGCACGGTGATCGGCACGACGGGCGTCCCCGCCCGCGCCGCGGCCTCGAAGAAGGCCGGCCGGAACTCCCCCGACACGGCGCCGCAGTACGTCGTCGCCTCCGGGAAGACCGCGACGGTCCGGCCCGCGGCGAGCCGCCGGCGCGCGGCCTCGACGGCGCCGGGCAGGGCCCGCAGGTTCTCCCGTTCGACCGTCAGGACACCGAAGGCCCGCGTCACCGGGCGCAACACGGCGATGTCGCGGAGCTCGGACCTCGCGACGAAACCCGCGGGCGCGACCGCGGCGACGGCGACGATGTCGAGCAGCGACTCGTGATTGGCGACGACGAGCGCCGCGCGACGGCTCGCGGCCGGCACCGCGCCGACCGGTTCGACGCGCACCCCGATCGACCGCAGCACCAGCCACGCGAACCCGCGCGCCGCCCGGACCCGCAGCCGGCGCACACGGCACAGCGCCGCGGCCGCGAGGACGCAGGCGCCGACGGCGAACGCCGCCGCGAGCCCGGCCCAGCGCAGGGCGCGCAGCGCCCGGCCGGCGTCCCGCGGTTCGGCGGCGCTGCACGCGTCCCCGCAGGGTGACACCGGCACCCACGGGCGGGCCGGCCGACGCTCATCCGACCAGCCGACAGCGGACGCGGACGGCCGTCGGCGGACGCGGGCGACCGGCCGACCGTCGACGCGCGTCGTCACGCCGCCGCCCGCCGCAGCCGCGCGAGGTAGCGGACGTCGGCCCGCTCGCGGTCGAGGATCGTCGGGAGGTCCGCGACGTCGAACACCGCGTCGTAGGCCGGCGGACCCAGCACCTCGGCGTTCATCCGCAGGTAGCCGACCAGCAGCGGGGGCAGGGCACGCCGACCGGCCGGCGGCACGTCGTCGATGCCGCTGACCGGCAGATACGGTTCGACGCGCCACGGCGCCGGCGGGCGGGCGTCGACGAGCTCACACGCTGCCCGTACGACGGCGCCACGCTCGAGGCCGGGCGCCGCCATCGGCACCGACACCGCGCCGACGACGTAGCGCAGCCCCCGCCGCTCGGCGTAGGCGAGGATGCCGGCCCACATCAGCGCGAGGACGGCGCCGTTGCGGTGCTCGGGCGCCACGCAGGCCCGGCCCATCTCGACGGTCTGCGGCCGGATCGCGTCGAGCTCGCCGAGCGCGAACTCGGTGGCGAGGTACAGCCCGCCCGCCGCGATCGCGCCGGGCGGCGGCAGCATGCGATAGCACCCGACGACCTCGCCGCTCGCCCGGTGCCGGACGAGCAGGTGGTCGCAGTGCTCGTCGAAGCGGTCGGCGTCGCGGCCGTCGGCGACGCGGGCCATCGACGATGCGAAGCCCGGTTCGGTGGAGAAGACGCGGTAGCGCAGTCGCTGTGCGGCCTCGATGTCGGCGGCGCGCGTCGAGAGGACGACCGAGTACTCGGCCCCGTCGATGACGGTCTCGTGGCCCGATCGGATTCCATGAAGGGTGCTCGTTGCCATGCCGCCCACGCTGCGGGGCGCGGTCGACGCCGGCGTGAACGGAGCCTCGCCGCGGCGGTGAATCCTCGCCGAACCTCCGTCGGCACCCCGAGACGTGCTCCGGACGGCCGAACGCCGACGCCCCCGTGACCACTCGGGTCACGGGGGCGTCGAAAGCTGTCTCCACACAGCTCGGACATCGCCTCGCGGGCGACGTCACGCCGGAGAGTCTATCAGCCGCGGCGGGCCTTGACGGCATCGGTGAGCTGCGGCGCGACCTTGAACAGGTCGCCGACGACGCCGAAGTCGGCGATCTCGAAGATCGGCGCCTCCTCGTCCTTGTTCACGGCGACGATCGTCTTCGAGGTCTGCATGCCGGCGCGGTGCTGGATGGCGCCCGAGATGCCGAGCGCGATGTACAGCTGCGGCGAGACCGTCTTGCCCGTCTGACCGACCTGGAACTGGCCCGGGTAGTAGCCCGAGTCGACGGCGGCACGCGACGCGCCGACGGCGGCTCCGAGGGCGTCCGCGAGCGGCTCGACGACCTCGGCGAACTTCTCCGCCGAGCCGACGCCGCGGCCGCCGGAGACGACGATCGACGCCTCGGTGAGCTCCGGCCGGTCGCCGCCGACGTTCGGCTCCACCGAGACGATCCGGACGGTGTTCTCGGCCGGGGCGGGCACCTCGACCTCGACGACCTCGCCGGCACCGGCCTGCGGAGCCGCCTCGATGCCACCGGGACGCACCGAGAAGACCGGGACGTCGCCGTAGGCCTGCGCCTCGACGGTGAACGCGCCACCGAAGATCGAGTGCGTGCCCACGCCGTCGGGCGCGACGGCGATGACGTCCGCGAGGACGCCGCTGCCCAGGCGCGCGGCGAGCCGGCCGGCGACCTCCTTGCCCTCGAACGTCGCCGCCACGAGCACGGCCGCCGGAGCGGTCTGCTCGACGAGCGTGTGCAGCACGTCGACCTTCGGGGTGACGAGGTAGCCGGTGACGTCGTCGCTCTCGGCGACGTAGATCCGGTCGGCGCCGGCCTCCGCGAGCCCCTCGATCAGCGGCTTCGCGGCACCCGGGGCGCCGGTGACGACGACGGACGGCTCGCCCAGCGCGCGGGCGGCGGTGATGAGCTCGACGGTGACCTTCTTGACGGCGCCGTCGGCGTGCTCGGCGAGCACGAGAACTTCAGCCATGATTCCTCTACTCCTGTATCCGGCGGATGGTGTGCGCGGCGCGCGACTAGATGATCTTCTCGCCCACGAGGTACGCGGCGACCTGGTTGCCGGCCTCGCCCTCGTCGACGACCCGCTCGCCCGCGGACTTCGGCGGCTTCGGGCTGGACGACAGCACGCGGGTCGCGGCGTAGTCGGCGCCGGCGACGCCCTCGCCGATGCCCAGATCGGCCAGCGTCCGGACGTCGACCGGCTTCTTCTTCGCGGCCATGATGCCCTTGAAGGACGGGAAGCGCGGGTCGTTGATCTTCTCGTTGACGCTGACGATGGCCGGCAGCGACGCCGAGACGCCGAAGATGCCCTCGTCGGTCTCCCGCTCACCCGTCAGCGCGCCGCCCTCGACGGTCAGCTTGCGCAGGTGGGTGGCGTGCGGCAGGCCGGTGTACTCGGCCAGGATGGCCGGGACCGCGCCGACGCGCCCGTCCGTCGCCTCGTTGCCGGCGATGACGAGGTCGTAGTCGCCGATCGCCGCGAGGGCCTGCGAGATGATGTACGCGGTCTGGATCGCGTCACTGCCGGCGATGCCCGGATCGTTGACGTGGACGGCCTTGTCGGCGCCCATCGACAGCGCCTTGCGGATCGCGTCCGTGGCACGGTCGGGGCCGACGCACAGGACGGTGACCTCGCCCCCACCGGCCTCCTTGATGCGCAACGCCTCCTCGACGGCCCGCTCGTTGATCTCGTCCAGCACCGGATCCGCGGCCGCACGATCGAGAGCGAAGGTGTCGGTGAGCTTGCGCTCGGAATAGGTGTCGGGCACCTGCTTGATGAGCACGACGATGTTCGTCATGGGTCCGCGTCGACCTCCTGCGTCGTTGTAGTACGGAAACGCTTGCTTCTCGTAAGAACCTACTCGGCAGTAGGGGCCGAGCTCACCATCACCATAGCGCGAGATATCTCATATTCCCCCGACCGATTCACAAGTCGCCACGCCGTGGTGGTGGGAAGATGCCCGCCACTGCATCGCGACCCGTTCCTCTACTCTTCCAACGATGAGCGACGACGCCACCCTCGCCCTCACCGGAGAACGCACCGTTCCCGGGATCGACGAGGAGAACTACTGGTTCCGCCGCCACGAGGTGGCCTACGAGTTCGCCGTCGCCGCCTGCGCTGGGCACGCGGTCCTCGAAGCCGGCAGCGGCGAGGGCTACGGCGCCGACCTCCTCGCCGCTACCGCGACCTCTGTGACCTGCGTCGACTACGACGCGTCGGCCGCCGTCCACTCCGCGCTGCGCTATCCGCGGCTGCGGGTGCTGCGCAGCAATCTCGTCGCGCTGCCGCTCGTCTCCGGCGCGGTCGACGTCGTCGTCAACTTCCAGGTCATCGAGCACCTCTGGGATCAGCCGGGGTTCCTCTCCGAATGCCGGCGCGTCCTGCGCCCGGGCGGGCGGCTGCTCATCAGCACCCCCAACCGGATCACCTTCTCCCCCGGCCGCGACACCCCGCTCAACCCGTTCCACACCCGCGAACTGTCCGGCGCCGAACTCACCGAACTGCTCGTCGACGCCGGTTTCGCCGTCGAGACGATGTACGGCGTCTTCCACGGGCCGGGCCTGGTCGCGCTCGACGAGCGCTGGGGCGGCATCGTCGACGCACAGCTGACGCGGTCGCTCGCCGGCGAGCCGTGGCCGGCCGAGCTGGCCGCCGACGTCGCGGGCATCCGGACGTCCGACTTCCTCATCACCGACGCACTGCCGATCGACGACAGCCTCGACCTGCTGGCCGTCGCGACGGTGCCCGGGGCGGCCGGGGCCGGGCCGAGCGCGTGAGCCGTGTGCCCGGCGCGTTCGCGCTCGTCCTGCACTCGCACCTGCCGTGGCTCGCCCACCACGGACGCTGGCCCGTCGGCGAAGAGTGGCTGTATCAATCGTGGGCGGCGTCGTATCAGCCGGTGTTCGGGGTACTTCGCCGGCTCGCCGCCGACGGGCTGCGCGATCGGTTGACGCTCGGCGTCACCCCGGTGCTCGCGGCGCAGCTCGACGATCCGCACTGCCTGCGCGGCATGCACTCCTGGCTGGCCGACTGGCAGCTGCGCGCCCGCGAGGCGGCGCAGACGCGCGTCGCCGGGCCCGGCCCGGCGTCGACGGTGGCCGCCCGGCGGGCGCTCGGCGGGCGTGAGCACGTGGCATCCGAGGCCGCGCTGGCCGACTTCGAGCGGCACTGGCGGCACGGCGGCTCCGCGCAGCTGCGCGAGCTCGTCGGCTCCGGCGTCGTCGAGCTGCTCGGCGGGCCGCTGGCGCACCCCTTCGCACCGCTGCTCGACCCGCGGCTGCGCCGGTTCTCCCTGGTCGAGGGCTTGTACGACGCCGCGCTGCGCTGGGGCGTGCCCGAACGCGGCCGGGGCATCTGGGCACCCGAGTGCGCCTTCGCACCCGGCATGGAGACCGAGTACGACGCCGCGGGCGTCACCCATTTCCTCGTCGACGGGCCGTCGCTGCGCGGCGACACGGCGCTCGGCCGGCCGATGCGCGACGC
The DNA here is from genome assembly GCA_044222225.1 of Mycobacteriaceae bacterium. Taxonomy (GTDB): domain Bacteria; phylum Actinomycetota; class Actinomycetes; order Mycobacteriales; family Mycobacteriaceae; genus JBGANR01. The sequence continues at coordinate 36,678 of JBGANR010000013.1, read as the reverse complement.
CGACGTGGTCGCGTTCGGCCGCGATCTCACCGTCAGCTACCGGGTGTGGTCGCCGCGCTCCGGCTACCCGGGCCACGCCGACTACCGCGACTTCCACACCTACGACCACGAGCTCGGGCTCAAGGCCGCGCGCGTCACCGGGAAGAAGGTGGCCTCCGGCGACAAGGCGCCGTACGACCCCGACCGGGCCCGGCGGGCGCTGGCCGGGCACGTCGACGACTTCGTCACGACCGTCGTCGACCGGCTGCACGCCGAGAGCGCCCGCATCGGCCGGGACGCGCTCGTCGTCGCGGCCTTCGACACCGAGCTGTTCGGGCACTGGTGGCACGAGGGGCCGGAGTGGCTCGAGGCCGTGCTGCGGGCGTTGCCGGAGGCCGGCGTCCGGGTGACGACGCTCGCCGGCGCGCGGGCCGACGGATATATCGGTGAGCCGGTGGAGCTGCGGGAATCGTCGTGGGGCTCGGGTAAGGACTGGCGCGTCTGGGAAGGACCGCAGGTCGCCGACCTCGTGCGACTCAACGCCGAGATGGCCGCCGAGGCGCTGCGGGCCGTCGACGAGCGGACGGCCGGCGCGTCGGGATTCGTCACGCGTGATCGGGTGGCCGACCAGATCGTCCGGGAGGCGCTGCTCGGCATCGCCAGCGACTGGGCGTTCATGGTGAGCAAGGACACCGCGGCCGGATACGCGCGCGACCGGGCGCACAAGCACCGGCACGCGCTGTTCGAGATCGCCGACGCCGGCGGCGACGCGCAGCGCCGACTGGCCGCCGCCTGGGGCCGGGCCGATTCACCGTTCCCACAGCTCGACGCCCGGCGGCTGGCCGCGGCCGTCCCGACGGGAGGCGGCGCGTGAAGATCCTGCTCGTCTCGTGGGAGTACCCGCCGGTCGTCATCGGCGGGCTCGGGCGACACGTCCATCACCTCTCGCTGGAGTTGGCCGCGGCCGGCCACGAGGTCGTGGTGCTGACGCGCCGGCCCGCCGGCTCGGACCCGCTGAGCCATCCTTCGACGGACGAGCACGTCGACGGGGTGCGCGTCGTCGCGGCGGCCGAGGATCCGCTGGGATTCACCTTCACCGACGACATGATGGCGTGGTCGATGGCGATGGGGCACGCGATGATCCGCGCCGGGCTGAGGCTGCGGACGTCCGGCAGTGCCCCGTGGGTGCCCGACGTCGTGCACGCCCACGACTGGCTCGTGGCCCATCCCGCGATCGCCCTCGCCGAGTACTACGACGCCCCGCTCGTCAGCACCGTGCACGCCACCGAGGCCGGACGCCACAGCGGCTGGGTGAGTGCCCGGCTCAACCGGCAGGTGCACTCGGCTGAATGGTGGCTGGCCGGCGAATCGGACGCGCTCATCACCTGTTCGGCGTCGATGCGGGACGAGGTCTCGCGGCTGTTCGGCCCGGATCTCCCCGCGGTCTCGGTGATCCACAACGGAATCGACACCGCGACCTGGCCGTTCGCCGAGCGGACGCCGTCCGGCGGGCCGCCGCGGCTGCTCTTCGCCGGCCGGCTCGAATACGAGAAGGGCGTGCAGGACGCCATCGCGGCGCTGGCCCGGGTGCGTCGCAGCCACCCGGGGACGACACTCGACATCGCCGGCGACGGCACGCAGCGGAACTGGCTGCGCGCGCAGGCCCGCAAGCACCGGGTGGCCCGGTCGGTGCGCTTCCTGGGCGCCGTCGACCACGCCGAACTCGTCGCACTCCTGCACGGCTGCGACACGATCGTGCTGCCGAGCAGGTATGAACCGTTCGGCATCGTCGCGCTGGAGGCGGCCGCGACGGGTGCACCACTCGTGGCGTCGACGGCCGGCGGGCTGGGGGACGCCGTGACCGACGGCGTCACCGGATCGTCCTTCCCGCCGGCGGATGTCGCGGCCATCACGACGGCGATCCGCGGCGTCCTCGACGATCCGGCCGCCGCCGCGGTCCGCGCACGGGCCGCCCGGGCCCGGCTCGGCGAGTTCTCGTGGCGTCATGTGGCGGATGAGACGGCTGAGGTCTACCGCGCCGCCAAACGACGCGTCCGACACCCCCGCGGACGCCCGGATATCCCGCAGCGGCCGCTACCCGAGCGCGATCCCGGCAACCCTTGAGTCAGTGACCTCCCCAGATGTCCGGCTGGGCGGACCGCCGAGGAGATTATTGTCACGGCACCTCGCCCAGCCGGACATCTGGGGAGGCAGATCGTAGGTGACCGCCACCGGGGCGTGGTCACTGAGCCGCGATTCGGGCTTCTGTTCCTTGTGCACCTCGACGGCGACGGCAGCGCGGGCGAGCGCCGGCGTCGCGAGGTGGTGGTCGATGCGCCAGCCGACGTCCTTCTCGAAGGACCGCCCCGCCCAGCTCCACCACGACAGCGGACCCGGACGGTCACCGTGCAGGGTGCGGACGACGTCGACGAGGGTGCGCGGGCCGAGCAGCGCGCCGAACCACTCGCGCTCCTCCGGCAGAAAGCCGTCCATCTTCTGCGCCGCCCGCCAGTTCGTCACGTCGTGCGGCAGGTGCGCGACGTTGAGGTCGCCGAGCAGGAGGAACTCGCGTCCGGCGGCGGCCGCGGCCCGACGGGACCGGGTGAGCTCGCGGGTGAAGCCGTCGAGGAAACCCATCTTGCGCGCGTATTTGGCGCCGCCGTCGGGCTGCTCCCGCATGCCGCCGGGCTTCTGCAGATGCGCCGGGAGACCGCCTTTGGGCAGGTAGAGCGAGGCGACGGTGAGCGGGGCGTCCGCGAGATCGACCTCGAGGTAGCGCCCCTCGTGGGCGAACGCCGCCAGCCCGCGGGCACGCGGCGGGTGCGTCACCCAGGAGCGGACGGCGGCGGGCTCGGTGCGGGTGAGGATCCCGACGCCGTTGCGTCCGGGGATCGAACCGACGTCGACGGCGGCCCGGTAGCCGGGGAACTCGCCGACGTGCTCGGCCGAACAGCGCAGCTCCTGCAGCGCGACGACGTCCGGCGCGCGCTCGGCGAGCCAGGCGTCGAACCCGCGTCGCCGGGCGGCGCGGATGCCGTTGACATTGAAGGAGACGACGGTCAGCACCGGCCCAGCCTCGCAGACGCACCGCGGCGGCCCGCCACTCCCCGGCGCCGAGCGGGATCGCTCCGCCACGCCCCGCGGGAGAGTTCACGATCTCATAGCGGGCGCTAGGATTCTTGCGACGATCCAGGAGAGAGGCACGCCCATGCGACGACTCGCCCGCGCAGCCGCCGCGACCGCGTCGGCCCTGCTGGTCGGCGTGTTCGCGACGCCCGGTACGGCCGCAGCGGACGACGGCGTCGCGGACATCGTCGGGCCGGCCATGGTGATCATCAAGTCCTCGTACACCGGCTACGTGCAGATCCCGCCGAGCTACCGGGCGGGCGACGTCGACGCCGCCGGGTGGACCAACGCGCCGATCACGGTCGACGGCTCGTGCAGCGGCTTCGCCGTCGACCGGTCCGGACGCGTCGCGACCGCCGGTCACTGCGTCAACCCGGCCGGCCCCGAGATCCTGTCGGAGTTCCGCAAGCGGGCGATCGTCGCGCGTGCGCGGCCGGACGCCGCGCCGACCGACGTCCAGGGGCTCCTGCAGCGCGCCGACGAGGAGGGCTGGAAGGTCTCCGCGAGCAAGGACGGCGGGGCGTCGAAGGCAGCGGTGAACATCGAGGTGCGCCAGCCCGACGGCGCGCATCAGGTCATCCCGGAGTGGACGAAGGCCGAGGTCGTGGCCTTCCAGACGTTCGAGGAGGGCGACGCGGCGCTGCTCAAGGTCGCCGACATGCCCTCGGGCGCGCAGCTGACGCCGCTCGTCGTCAGCGACGTCGAGCCGAAGCCCGGCACCGACATCACCAGCGTCGGCTTCCCCGCCGCGGTGTTCGAGGTGGTGGACAAGGACAAGGCGCAGCAGCCGTCATACCTGCCGGGCAAGGTCTCGTCGCGGCAGACGAACCGAGCCGGCAAGCCGAACACGCAGGTCTCGGCGACGCTCGGCGGCGGGATGTCCGGCGGGCCCACCGTCGACGCCGAGAACCGCGTCATCGGAATCAACTCCTACATCACCAATCCCTCGGCAGGACCGTCGTTCAACTTCATCACCGACAACCGCGAGCTGCGGACGTACCTCGCCGAGCACGGCGTCGACCTGGCGGCCGCTGACGGCGCCGGCGGCTCGTCGACGCCGACCTGGATCTACGCGGCGGCCGGCGGAGCGGGCGCGGTCGTCGTGCTCGGTGCGATCGCCCTCGTCGTCCGTTCGCGACGCGCCGCGGCGGCTCGGGCGGCGGCGGGACCGGCACCGTTCGGCGGGCCGGGGCCCGGACCGACGGGACCGGCATTCGGCGGACAGCAACAGTTCGGCGGACAGCAGTTCGGCGGACCCGGCGGCGCTCCAGGCCAGGGACCCGCCGGCTCCGGCCAGGCACCCGGCCCGACCGGCCCGACCGGACCGGGTGGCCCGGGTGCGCCGGGTGGGCCGACCGGCCCGAACCCCTACAGCCCCGCCCGCGGCGGACCGGCCGGCCCCTACCCCGGCGCCCCCGGACATCCACCCGCCGGACGGCCTCCGTTCCCGCCCCGGGCCCATGGCACCGGCCCGTCCGCCATGCCGCCCGGCCCGCGTCCGTCCGGGCCGATCCCCCCGGGCGCGCGCCCGATGGGTCCGCCGCAGCCCGGCCCACGGCCGTCGGGACCGTTCCCGCCCGCCGCCCGCCCACCGGCGCCCGGCAGCGGATTCGGGCAGCCGCCCGGCGGCCCGCCGTCGGACTCGCCCACCCGCAACATCCGGACGGACGGCACCGAACCCCGCTGATGCCGCACCACGCCGGTCCGCGAATCGCCGAACGGGGCCCCGCATCGCTCGGTATCGTTCCGCTCGACATCGAAAAGATGATGAAGCGGAGGTAAAAATGGCGTGGCGCATGCCTGCGGAGACCTGCCGACAGGAACGGATCTGGATGGCCTTCCCGCGGGCGGGGGTCACCTTCGACGACGCGGCGTCACTCGCCGACGGATACCGGGCCTGGACGGACGTCGCACACGCCGTTCTCGCGTTCACGCCGGTGACGATGATCGTCGATCCGAGCGAGGAGCAGCGGGCGCGCGCCATGCTCTCGGCGGAGATCGATCTCGTCGTCGCGCCGCTCGACGACTTCTGGATGCGCGACATCGGGCCGACGTTCGTCGTCGACGACGAGACGGGCGAGCTCGGCGCCGTCGACTGGATCTTCAACGGCTGGGGCTCGCCGACGCCGGAGGACTGGAGCAACGACCGCGAGATCGCGCGGCTCATCGCCTCGCTCACCGGCACTCGGCTCGTGTCGTCGTTGCTGGTCAACGAGGGCGGCGCGATCCACGTCGACGGTGACGGCACGATCCTGCTGACCGACACCGTGCAGCTCGATCCCCTGCGCAATCCGCGCGCCGACAAGGCGCGGGTCGAGGCCGAGCTGGCGCGCACGCTCGGCGTCCGGAAGGCGATCTGGCTGCCCCACGGCCTGACGCGCGACTACGAACCGCTCGGCACCAAGGGCCATATCGACATGATCGCGACGATGCCCGCCCCCGGCTCGGTGCTGTTGCACGCCCAGACGAATCCGGAGCACCCCGACCACGCCGTCAGCGAGGAGCTGCGGGCCGTGCTCGCCGCCGCGACGGACGCGCAGGGGCGCAGCCTGACCGTCATCGACCTGCCCGCGCCTCGCACCCTGCGGGACGAGCACGGCTTCGTCGACTGGAGCTACATCAACCACCTCGTCACCAACGACGGCGTCGTGCTCTGCGGCTACGACGACCCGGTGTCCGACGCCCACGCCGCCGAGATCATCGCGGACGCCTATCCGGGCCGCGAGGTCGTCCTCGTCGACGCACGTCCGATCCTCGCCGGCGGCGGCGGCATCCACTGCATCACCCAGCAACAGCCGGTCGCCCCCGTGAAATCCGGGTCGTGAGCCGAGAAGGCCACGCCCCCAATCCATGTGGTGAGAAGGGCCACCACAGCGCACCGACTCACCCGAACGGGGAGCTCCGAGCATCCGGCGAATCGACACCCGACGGCCTACCCGGCCAGTAGTCTCGCCCGCGACCCGCACATGCCACTCAAAGGAGAGTGCACCGTGATCGATGTCGTCGAAGCGTCCGTCGCTGATCTACGCCGAGCCCTCGACTCGGGCGAGACCACCAGCGTCGAACTCGTCACCGAATACCTTCGCCGGATAGCCACCTACGACCGCCACGGGATCCGGCTCAACGCTGTGCCGATACTCGACCCGCAGGTGTTCACCGCCGCCGCCGAATCGGACGCGCGCCGCGCCCGCGGCGAAAGCCTCGGCCCGCTCGACGGCATCCCGTATACGGCGAAGGACAGTTACGCCGCCGCGGGCCTCACCGTCGCGGCGGGCTCCCCGGCGTTCGAACGGCTCGTCGCGCAGCGGGACGCCTTCACCATCGAACGGCTGCGCGCCGGCGGCGCCGTGCTGATCGGGCTGACCAACATGCCGCCGATGGCCAACGGCGGCATGCAGCGCGGCGTCTACGGCCGCGCCGAGAGCCCCTACAACGGCGGCTATCTGACGTCGGCGTTCGGGTCGGGCTCCTCCAACGGCTCGGGCACCGCGACCGGCGCGAGCTTCGCCGCATTCGGACTCGCCGAGGAGACCTGGTCGTCCGGCCGCGCACCCGCGTCGTGCAACGCGCTCGTCGCCTACTGCCCGTCACGCGGCGTCATCTCGATCCGCGGCAACTGGCCGCTCGTACCGACCATGGACGTCGTCGTCCCGCACACGCGCACGGTCGCCGACCTGCTGGAACTGCTCGACGTGGTGGTCGCCGACGACCCGACGCCGCGCGGCGACTTCTGGCGCCGCCAGCCCTGGGTGCCGATCCCACCGGTCTCCGAGCTGCGGCCGGCGAGCTACCGGGCGCTCGGCGATGACACCGCCGGCGTCCTGGCCGGAGTGCGGCTCGGCGTCCCGCGGATGTACATCGGCGCCGACGAGAAGGCCGACGAGCCGATCGAGACCCGCGCGAGCGTCATCGAGCTGTGGCGGCGGATCGCCGACGACCTACGCGCCACCGGCGCCGAGATCGTCGAAGTCGACTTCCCCGCCGTCTCCAACTACGAGAAGGACCGGCCCGGGACGTCGACGATGGTCGAGCGCGGGCTCGTCCCCGTCGGCTACGACGCACGCGAGCTGTGGGATCTGTCGATCTGGGGGTGGGAGGAGTTTCTGCAGGTCAACGGGGATCCGGCGCTGTCGCACGTCGTCGACGTCGACGGCCCGGCGATCTTCCCACCGCCACCCGGCGCCCTGCCCGATCAATACGACCGCCACCACCTCGATCTCGAGGTGGACCTCGCCGAGTATCCGGAGCGCGCGGCCGCGGGCATCCCCGAGCTCGAGGACATCCCGCTGCTCGCCGAGGGCGTCCGCGGGCTCGAGGAGACGCGCCGCGTCGACCTCGAGGAATGGCTCGACGAGAACGGGCTCGACGCGATCGTCCATCCCGCCGTCGCCGACGTCGGCCCGTCCGATTCCGACGTCACCCCCGAGTCGGCTGCACTGACCTGGCGCAACGGCACCTGGGTGGCCAACGGCAACCTCGTTCCCCGCCATCTCGGCATCCCGTCGGTGACCGTGCCGATGGGGACGGCGCCCGATATCGGCATGCCCGTCGGCCTGACGATCTCCGGACGCGCGTACGACGACACGCGGCTGCTGCGGCTGGCCGCGGCGATCGAGGCGACGGGCGATCGACGCACGGTGCCGCGCCGCACCCCGCGGCTGATCCCGACGACCCTGCCCGCCGGCACGCCGAACGGCGGGCCGCCCGCGCGCGTCGTGCTGACGGCACACGAGTCGCCCGAGTCGGCGCGGCTGTCGTCGGTCTCCATCACGCTCCGGGTCGACGGCCTCGACACCGACGAGGTGGCCGACGCGAAGCTCTTCGTCGACGGCGCCCCCGTACCGCTCGACCGCGGCGAGAACACGTTCACCGCCGACGTCGTGCTGCGCTCGGCGCAGATGCGTCCGGCCCACAGCGCGTGGCGCGAACCGTACGGCTCGCTCGTCATCGGCCTCGTCCGGTGCCGGGACGGCCGGACGGCGGGCGCGTGGACGGTGGTCTGCGGGATCGCCTGATCGATCACCTTCCCAGATGTCCGTCTGAGCGAGGTGCCGTGACAATAATCTCCTCGGCGGCCCGCTCAGCCGGACATCTGGGGAGCACTCCACTGAAGCTGTACTTTGAACCGCACATCAAGAACCGTAATACGGCGCTTATTTCACATATCGCCATGCTGTGCCGATGAGCACGAATCGTTGTCGACCACCTACGCCATGCTGACAGCATGGGCTGACGAAAGTGGATCACGGCCCGATCTCGATCCTGGTACGTACCTCATGTCAGCCGCGCTATGCGACGAAGACGACGTCGATGCCCTACGCGAAACCATGCGGACGTTACGCCGACCGACGGAGACGAAGGTGCACTGGCACGGCCGACGGGACGACCATCGCTTCGAGCTCGTCGATTCGATCGCCGGACTACCGTTCCTCGCGCTCACCGTCGTCCATTCGGAAGCCGGAGCCGGCGATCGTCGACATCGCCGTAAGTGTCTCGAATACCTGCTGCCCCACCTGGCCGACATACAGTGCTCCACGATCACCTTCGAGTCTCGCGGACAACTCGACGCGAGCGACATCGACGCCGTCGGGAAACTGCGTGCACGCCGCGTCGTCCCCACCTCGCTCCGTATCGAGCATCGGATCGGTCGGGCCGAGCCCGCGCTATGGATCGCCGATGTCGTCTGCGAGGCCGTCGTCCAATCCCGCATAGGCAACGCCCGCTACCTCGAACGGCTCGGATCGTCCGTCGAGATTCAGAACATCCCCTGACAAAGCGCGAACCGCAGGCCTCGTCATACGGCGAGTCATCCTGCGGTTCACTTCCACACCCACCTCGATGGGCTGGCTACAGACGTAACTGTACGCGTTACTCTTCGCGCATGGCGACGCGCGGCGGCCGGACGACGATTCACGACGTCGCGCGCCTCGCCGGGGTCTCGGTGACCACCGTCTCGCACTCGTTCAGCGGCAACCGCGTCGTCTCGGCCGAGACGCGCCGCCGGGTGCGCGAGGCCGCCACCGAACTCGGCTACCGGCCCGACGTGCTCGCGCAGAGTCTGCGACGCAACCGGCTCGGCGTCATCGCGCTCGTCGCCCGCTCGCTCGAGGACCGGGTCGATCTCGTCCAGAACGTCGACTACTTCCTACGGTTCACCGGTGCCGCGGCCGTCGCGGCCCTCGGCGCCCGCTACGGGCTCATGCTCGTGGCCGACCCGGCTCGTCCGGACGCCCCGGGCGCCGCGCTGGCCTGCGACGGCTTCCTCATCACCGAGCCCGAGACCACCGATCCCCTCGTCGACATGCTCACCGCCGCCGGGATCCCCGTGGTGACCGTCGGCGACACCCTCGACACGCCGCGGCCGGCCGAGTGCGTCGTCGACATCGGGGCCCGGCGCTTGACCGCGCTCGTCCTCGATCACCTCGCCGCCGGCGGCGCCCGCCGGATCGCGTTCGTCAACGGCACGGACCACAACGAATGGTGTGTGACGTCGGAGAACCTCTACCGCGAGTGGACCGCCGCCCGCGGGATGCCCGCCACCGTCGTCTCCGTCGCCGAGGATCGCGGGCCACGCGGCGGCCGGGACGCCGTCGACGACCTGATCGCCACTACCGGACTCGCCGGGCAGCCGCCGCCCGACGGCTACTACTGCCTCACCGCCGCGCAGGCCACCGGCGCCGTCGGCAGGCTGGCCGAACTAGGGTTACGGGTGCCCGGCGACGTCCAGGTCGCGGCCGGATCCGATGCCGAGGAGTGCCGGATGCACCGGCCGTCGATCACGTCGATCGACTTCGAACCCGAACGGCTGGCCAGGCGGGCCGTCGCCGCCCTCCTGCGGCAACTCCGCGACGGGGCCGATTCCGCGAGCCCCGACTCGCCTGCGCCGTCGACCGAGGTCGGGCGGCTCATCGTCCGCGAATCGACCCGGCCGGGCTGACGCCGCCGGCCGCCGACGGCCGAGGCCGTCACGCCCGGATCAGGTTCTCCCGGAGCCCGCCGAGCACGGCCGCCATGTTGTAGGCGCCCATCGACATCGGCGGCAGATCGTCGCGGTTCGGCACCGCCACCGGACGCGCGTAGTTCGCGTGCTGCCGCGTCCCGGCGCGCAGCACGCCCGCGGCGTCGAGGCCGGTGCGCGTCGAAAGATGGACCAGCCCCGGGCAGCTCGACGGATCACGGCCGAACCAGCCGCTCGCGATGGGGTCGTCCTCGTTCTCCAGCACGTACGCGCCCGCCGGGCGCAGATGGAACTCGGACGCCGTATAGCCGATGAGCGGATTGGCCGGCATGCCGAGGCCCGGCGAGCCGTAGAACACCGCCTCGTCGACGACCCGACGCCGCGCCTCACCCGGGGCCGGGGCGGCGGCCGAACCGAGATGCCGCAACGCGTAGGCCGTGACCAGCGAACCGTAGGAATGTCCGAAGGCGACGACGTGCGCCGTCGGCGCCGAGGCCCGTACCTGCATGAGGAGCCGGCCGAGCGCCGGCGCGGCATGGCGGGCCTTCCACCAGGTGACGACGTCGAACAGCGCCCGCGGATGGCTCAGCCGTCCCGGACCCGTCGAGTTCGGCGCGTCGTACCCGATCCAGACGCAGCAGGCGACACGCTCGCCCTCGCGTCCGGCGGCGACCAGCTGGCGCAGCGTCTCCCGTCGCAACAGCGCGGCCTGCCCGCCCATGCCGTCGGTCTCGCCCGAGCCGGTCAGCGATTCGCCGAGCGTCGTGTTGAAGCCGGCGGTCGTCACCGAGACGTGGTCGGCGCCGTCCGGATCGCCCACCGCGATCGCGCCGTGGCCGCGGCGACCCGCGTCCATGTCGAGCAGCAACAGGTATCGACGCGCCTCGCCGTCCCCGCGCGCCAGCTCGGTCTCGATCGCCGCCAGGTCTTCGAGCTTGCGCTCGACGTACCAGCGGTGCATGCGGGCGCGGCGCAGCAGCGACCGGAGCCCGCCGCCGGCGATCTCGGCCGCGAGCTCGTCACGCCGGGCGACGAGCCGGTCCCGCGTCGGCCCCAGCCGTTCCCGGTTGACGGCGTCGCGGTCGGCCGCCGAGACGACCGCGGGCACGTCAGACCCTCGCCTGCTGCTTCTTGCGCTCGATGTCGGCGAGCGCGCGCTCCAGTTCGGCCCGCTGCTCGGCGGAGGCGTCCCAGGCGGCCTTGCGGTTCTTGACCACCTTCGCCGGCGCCCCGACCGCGATCGAATAGTCCGGTACGTCGCCCCGGACGACGGCATGACTGCCCAGGACGCAGCCCCGCCCGACCGTCGTGTTGCGCAGCACCGTCACCTTGGTGGCCACCCAGGTGTCCGGTCCGATCCGCACCGGGCCCTTGACGATGCCCTGGTCCTTGATCGGTGTCGTGACGTCGTCCATCCGGTGGTCGAAATCGCAGATGTAGCACCAGTCGGCCACGAGCGTCGACTCCCCGATCTCGATGTCGAGGTAGGTGTTGACGACGTTGTCCTTGCCGAAGACGACCTTATCGCCGATCCGCAGCGAACCCTCATGGCAGCGGATGGCGTTGCCGTCGCCGATGTGCACCCAGCGGCCGATCTCCAGGCGCGACAGCTCGGGCGTCGAATGGATCTCGACGTTACGGCCGAGGAACACCATGCCGCGCAGCACGACGTGCGGGTTGGCCAGCTTGAACTTGGCCAGCCGGTAGTACCGCACGAGGTACCAGGGGGTGTACGCCTTGTTCGCGAGGACCCAGCGCAGCGAATCCCGGGTGAGGAAGCGGGCCTGCTGCGGGTCCCGTGATCGGCGCCCCCGCCAGCGGTTGCGCAGCGGGGCGTTCCACATGCTCGTCATGACCGTGGATGGTATCGGGACCCACCGACAATCGGGTGAGGCCGCGGTGGTGATGGGTCAGCCCGCCGAACCGCAGTCCCCCACGCCGGCTCGTTCCTCGCGCGGCGCTCCCGCCAGGCCCGATGCCAGCGGTCCGGCGGGCTGACCCATCACCACCGCCTATGTCCGCTCGGCCTCGCCGCCGAGACGGCGATTGCGCAGTCGCAGACTGTTGGAGACGACGAAGAACGAGCTGAACGCCATCGCGCCGCCCGCGAGCAGCGGGTTGAGCAGACCCGCGGCGGCGATCGGGATGGCGGCCAGGTTGTAGCCGAACGCCCACATGAGGTTGGTGACGATCGTCCGGCGGGTGGCGCGGGCGAGCTCGAGCGATTCGGGCACGGCGGCGAGGCTGTGCCGGACGAGGATGATGTCGGCCGCGCCGATCGCGACGTCGGTGCCGCGGCCGATGGCCAGCCCGAGGTCGGCGGCGGCGAGTGCGGGGGCGTCGTTGATGCCGTCGCCGACCATCGCGACGGACCGTCCGGCCTCCCGCAGCTGGTCGATGACGTCGACCTTGCCGTCCGGCAGCACGTCGGCGACCACCTCGTCGATGCCGACGGCGTCGGCGACCGTCTGCGCCGCGACGGCGTTGTCGCCGGTGACGAGCAGCGTCCGCAGCCCGCGCCGCTGCAGCTCGGCGACGGCGTCCTTCGCACTCGCCTTGATCGTGTCCGACGCGCTCACGGCGCCGCATACGACGCCGTCGACGGCCACGTAGACGACCGTCCGGCCGGCCGCCTCACCCGTCCGTCGTGCCTCCCGCAGCCCGGGCTCGACGTCCTTCCCCGACGCCACCCAGCCCGGCTTGCCGACGACCACCTCGCGATCCCCGACGCGTCCCCGGACACCCCGCCCGGCGACCGCCTCGAAGTCGACGACCTCGGCGAGCGGGCCGTTCGCCTGCTCGGCCGCCGTCGCGACGGCGAGCCCGATCGGATGCTCGGACGCCGCCTCGACGGCCCCGGCCAGCGCCAGCACCTCGCCGCGAGTGAGTCCGCCGGCCGCGGCGACGTCGGCGACGGTGATCCGGCCCGTCGTCAGCGTCCCGGTCTTGTCGAAGACGACGGTGTCGACGGTCCGCGCGGCGTCGAGCGCCGTGTGGCCCTTGAGGAAGATGCCGCGCGAGGCGCCGCGCCCCGAGGCGACCATGAGCGCCGTCGGCGTCGCGAGCCCCAGGGCGCACGGGCAGGCGATGACCAGCACGGCCAGCGCCGCGCCGAACGCGGCGTCGAGGTCGTCGCCGAGCAGCGCCCAGCCCGCGAACGTCGCCGCCGCCAGAGCGAAGACGACCGGCACGAACACGCCGGAGATCCGGTCGGCCAGCCGCTGGGCCTCGGCCTTCTCGCTCTGCGCACGCTCGACGAGCCGCACGACGGCGGCGAACTTGGTGTCCTCGCCGACGGCCGCAGCCTCGACGACCAGCCGGCCGTTGAGCGCCACGGTCCCGCCGACGACCTGCCCGCCCTCGGCGACGTCGACGGGCCGCGACTCGCCGGTCATCGCACTCGCGTCGATCGCGGCCCGGCCGGAGACGACGAGCCCGTCGGCGGCAACGGTGTCACCCGGGCGCACGATGAAGCGCTGTCCCTCCTTGAGCTCGGCGGTCGGGATGGTCAGTTCGCCGGCCGAGGTCAACACCGTGACCTCTTTCGCGCCGCGCGCCGCGAGCGCCCGCAGCGCGTCACCCGCCTGCGACTTGGCCCGCGCCTCGAAATACCGCCCGGCCAGCACGAACACCGTGACGCCGGCCGCGACCTCGAGGTAGAGCGCGTCGGCGTTCGTGATGGCCTGCCAGACGCTCGTGGCGTCGGCGCGATGGTCGTCGGTGGTCGCCATCGTGACCAGCGACCAGCCCGTCGCCGCGATGATGCCGGTGGAGACGAGCGATTCCATCGTCGGCGAGCCGCGCAGCAGGTTACGGATGCCGACGCTGTGCAGCGGCCACGCCGCCCACGTCACGATGGGTGCCGCGAGCACGAGCAGCAGCAGCTGCCAGCCCGGGAACCGGATGCTCGGGATCGCCGCGAACATGACCGACGCGTCGGCCAGCGGCACGAACAGCACCACCGCGACGACGAAGCGCCGGAACAGCGCCCGCGCGCGGCGGGCGTCCGGGTCGTCGCCGCGGCGCTCGGTGATCGGCGGTCGCGGCCGAGCGGTGTACCCGGCGGAGGCGACGATCTCGCACAGCCGCTCGGTGCCGACGTCGGCGCGCGCGTCGACCGTCGCGACCCCCGTCGCGTAGTTCACCGAGGCGCGGACGCCGTCGGTCTTGTTCAGCTTGCGTTCGACACGGTTGGCGCACGCCCCGCACGTCATCCCGCCGACCTCGAGCTCCGCACGCAGGGTCTGCGCGGTCTCCGTCGCGGTTTCGGCCCGCTCGGCCACTTCGGTCACACTGCCTCCGAGATTCTCGCCGTCCGCACATATTGTCGTCCACGACGGCCTGAGAGTTCCCGAGCGCCCGAGATCGTCCCGATCTCGGCCGGCCCGCGGCACCCGAATCGCGTCCGGCGGCTCCCGCGGGAGCACCGACCCGGACCCGGGCGCATCGGGCTCCGGTTACGATGACCGGCGTGGAATCCGAGCGCGGACGTCGCGGCGACGACGCGGTGACCGCGCTGGCCCTGGCGGCCGGACGCGGCGACCGCCGGGCGCTCGACGAGTTCGTCCGCGCCACCCAGGGCGACGTGTGGCGGTTCTGCGCGCACCTCGCCGACGTCGCCTCGGCCGACGACCTCACGCAGGAGACCTACCTGCGCGCCCTGCGCACGCTCCCCCGGTTCTCGGCGCGGTCGAGTGCCCGGACGTGGCTGCTCTCCATCGCCCGACGCGTCGCCGTCGACCAGGTGCGCCACGCGATGAGCCGCCCCCGCATCGCCGACGGCGCCTGCGTCGAAGGCGCGGCCGATCGCCGCGGCACGCGCCGCTTCGAGGGCGTCGTCGAGCTCAATCTGCTCATCGACGGCCTCGACCCCGAGCGCCGCGAGGCCCTCTTCCTCACCCAGATGCTCGGCCTGCCATACGCCGAGGCCGCGGCCGTCGTCGGCTGCCCGGTGGGCACCATCCGCTCCCGGGTCTCCCGGGCGCGGGCCGACCTGCTGGCCGCCACCGACACGGAGTCGAACACGGGCTGACGATCAGCTCTGTCTGACATATGCGTTTGTGTGCTACACAGTGCGACATCGTGCAACACATTGCTACGCTCGGCACGTGCGCACGATCTCACAGCGGGAGCTCCGCAACGACAACGCCGGTATCATCCGCGCCGTCGAAGCCGGCGAGTCGTTTGTCGTCACGAAGAACGGGACCCCCGTCGCCCTCGTTCACCCCATCGATGACGCGACCACCGGTTACGGGTTGCCACTCAGTCGACCGGCTCGTCAGCGCGTCGACTACGTCCATTGGCCGCGCGTCGCGAGCAGCGTGACGAGCGAGCAGGTTCTGGCCGAACTTCGCGACGACGATCGCTGACGATGCCTCGCTGGTATGCGGACACGTCCGCAGCGCTCAAGCTCGTCCAGGAGGAAGCGGAGTCGTACCAAGACCGGATATCCGCGTTCCTCGCCACCATCGATCTCTACGGCGTCACCAACGCCTTGTTCCGGCAGGCCGGGCTCCTCCCAGGCACGTCGCTGCGATCCCTCGACGCCCTCCATCTCGCGTCGGCGATCGCGCTCGACGTGGACGCGATCCTAACGTACGACGTCAGACTCGGCGAAGCGGCCGAGCAGGCGGGCATGGACGTCGTCGCCCCTCGCTGAGCGCTCCGAGCCTGCGCGCCGAGCTCCGCGACGACGACCACTGACGTCAGCCCTGCCGACGATCCCCCGACAACTCCGCGAGCATCCGGTTGTAGCTGTCCAGCTCGTCGTCGTCGTAGACGTCCGCGCGCTTGTCGGACCGCGCGCCCGCCCGGCGATCGGCCCGGGCCCACTGCGCGACCAGCGCGCAGACGACGAGCACGACCGGGATCTCGCTCGAGCCCCAGGCGATCGCACCGCCGAGCCACTGGTCGTGCTGCAGATCGGGGACCCAGCTCAGGCCCAGCAGGCGGTAGAAGTCGCCGCCGAGGATCTCGGTCATCGACATCGTCGCGATGCCGAAGAACGCGTGGAACGGCATGACGGCGAACAGCAGACCGAGCCGCGCGAGGAACGGCGGCCGCGACGGCCCCGGGTCGACGCCGATGATGATCCAGTAGAAGACGTAGCCCGTGACGAGGAAGTGCACGCTCATCAGCTCGTGGCCCCAGTGGTACCGGACGAGGATCGCGAACAACGGGGTGAAATAGACGGCGAACAGCGAGCCCGTGAACATCCCGAACGCGATGAGCGGGTGCGAGAAGAAGCGCGTCGGACGGCTGTGCAGCGCCAGGAGCAGCCATTCGCGGAGGCCCGGGGGCGCGCCGGAACCGGACGGCGGCAGCGCGCGCAGTGCCAGCGTCGCCGGGGCGCCGAGCACGAGCAGCACGGGGATGAACATGTTGAGCGCCATGTGCTCGCCCATGTGGACGGAGAACATGCCCGAGCCGTACGCCTTGATTCCCGACGAGCTCGTGACGAGCAGCATCAGGCAGCCGAACAGCCAGAACAACGTCCGGCCGATCGGCCAGCGATCGCCGCGTGCGGCGAGCCGCCGCAGGCCGACGATGTAGGCCGCGGCGAACACGATCGCGACGACACCGAGGAACCAGTCGAACCGCCACACCGTCAGCAGCGTGACAACGTCCGGCGGACCGGGCAGGTCGTAGCCGAGGAAGATCTCGCCGGACGTCAGCCGGCGGCCGTCGAGCAGGCGCGGCGCGGGCCGGGCCGACATGGCCGCGAGCGCCGCGAAGACGACGGTGAGCACCGCCGCCGCCGGGACGTCGAACCGCGAGCCGCCGCGCCGCCACGCCGCCGCGTCGAGGGCCAGCGCGACGGCGCCGGCGAGCGCGGCGACCAGCAGCCAGCGGCCGTACGCCGTCGTCGTGAGATCGCCGAACCGGACGAGGAAGCCTGCCGTCAGCAGCCCGAAGACGAGCGCGACACCGCCGGCGAGGACCTCGATGCCCCGCGTCCGACGATCGGCCGGGCCGACGGGTGCGAGCAGCCGCGCGAGCTTGAGCCCGCCGAGGGTGAACAGCGCCGCGGCGAAGACGATCACCGCGCTCGTCGCGTGGTCGTGGCCGACGCCCTGCGCGGCATTGCCGGACACCGGAACCGCGAGCGCGCCGACGACGGCAGGCACCGCGAGCACGAGATGCGACGACCACGTCATCGCGAACCGCGAGCCGACGGCGATGAGCGCCGCGCAGCACGCCGCGACGCACCACGCCGCCGCGATCGGATTGGACACCACCGACTCGACGAGCACCGGACTCTGCAGAAGCGTGCGGGCGTCGACGCCCGACCGGGCCGCCGCCGAGAACACCGTCTGCGCGACGGCGATGAGCGCCCAGCCGACGGCGCCGCCCTCGACGAGCAGGTGCCCGCGATACCCGCGGGCGTCGATGAGCCCGCGCGCGTCGGGAACTCCGACGACGAGGACGAACACGATCCCGCCCAGGGTGACGGTGGCCGCGAGCAGCCCGGCGTAACCGAGCAGCAGATCGGCGACGGCCGTCACGACGCCCGGCCGACCCGAATTGGCGTCGATGAACGGGGTGTCGCCGGCGGCGAGCGCGTAGCCGAGCAGCACGACGCCGACGACGGTCGCGGCGGCGAGCAGCGCGGGCGCCCGGCCGGCAGGCGCCTGCCCGTCGGATCCTGTCGGTCCGGTCTCGGGCGAGGCGGTGTCCACGGAGCGTCCTTCCAGGTCAGGGGCATAATCCAGGCTCATTCTACGACGCGGCGTCGAAGCCGGAGCCCGCGGAGTCGACCGGCCCGTGCGGGACGGCTCGATCGGCGGGAACTAATGCGGCCCCGCACACGACCACTATGGCGACCGTGTCCCGACGAGACGCGGCCGACCGACGAGGACATCGTGACCCAGACCAGCACGCCCGAAGCCGCCCCGGCGCGCGATCCCCGGCCCGCGCCCGAGCCGGCCGGCGCCGCGACCGAGAGCCCCTGGCGCCGCTGGCGACCGGTGCTGCTGCGGCTGCACTTCTACGCGGGGATCTTCGTCGGGCCCTTCCTCCTCATCGCGGCCGTCACCGGGCTGCTGTACGCGCTCACTCCGCAGGTCGACGATCTCGTCCACCGCCACGAGCTGAAGGTCGAGCACGTCGGCGACGCGCGTCTGCCGCTGTCGACGCAGCTCCGCACGGCGCTCGACGCCTACCCGCAGGGCACCGTGGCGAGCATCCGGCCGCCCGCGGCCGCCGACGACACCACCCGCATCGTGTTCACCGGTCCGGACGTGCCCGTCGACTACAACCGGACCGTCTTCGTCGACCCCTACAGCGGCGAGGTCCGCGGCTCGCTGACGACGTACGGCGAATGGCTGCCGATCCGGGCCTGGTTCGACGAACTGCATCGCAACCTGCACCTCGGCGAGCTCGGCCGCAACTACTCGGAGCTGGCCGCGAGCTGGCTGTGGCTGGTCGCGCTCGGCGGGCTCGCGCTGTGGATCGGGCACCGCCGCGGGCAGCGGAAGCTGCGCCGGCTCGCGCTGCCGGACCGCTCCGGCCCGAAGGGCGAGCGTCGCAAGTCGTGGCACGCGGCCGTCGGCGTCTGGACGGTCGTCGGGCTGGTGTTCCTCTCGATCACCGGCATGACGTGGTCGCGCTACGCCGGCGAGAACGTCGCCGAGCTGCGCGCGGCGCTCGCCTGGACCTCGCCGTCGGTCTCGACGGCGCTGCCCGGCGCCGCGCCCGCCGCCGACGACGGCGCGGGCCACGCCGGGCACGGCGGGGGCGGGCCGTCCTCGCTCGCCCCGGCCGACCTCGTCGCCGGCGTCGACACCGTGCTCGCAGCCGCCGGACGAGAGGGGCTGCGCAGCCCCGTCTGGCTGACCCCGCCGGCCACGGCCGACGCGGCGTGGAAGGTCGCCGAGCGCAAGCGGGACGTCCCGACCCGCTCCGACACCATCGCCGTCGACCCGGCGTCGGGACAGGTGGTCGACCGCGTCCCGTTCGCCGAATGGTCGCTGCCGGCCAAGCTGACGGGCTGGGCGATCGATGCCCACATGGGCGTTCTGTTCGGGATCGCGAACCAGCTCGTCCTACTCGCCCTGGTCGGCGGGCTCATCACCGTCATCGTCCGCGGCTATCTCATGTGGTGGAAGCGGCGTCCGACGCTGCGCGCAGGCGGGCCGGGGACGCCCCCGCGGCGCGGCGCCTTGAACCGGCTGCGACCCGCCGAAGCGGTCGCCGTCGTCGCGGTCCTCGCCGGACTGGCCTGGTTCGCGCCACTGCTCGGCTGGAGCCTCGTCGCGTTCCTCGTCGTCGACGTCGCGCTCGGTCTGCGGCGCTCGGTGTCCGGAGCCGACGCGTGATCGCCGATCCGCTGCTGCGCTGGGTCGTGACGGGGCTCTTCGTCCTCGCCGCCGCCCAGGGCGTCTACGCCATCGCCGCCGATCGGGGCCGGACGCCGGCGCGCGCCGCGAGCGCCGGCACGCACATCGCGATGTGCCTCGTCATGGCGCTCATGGCCTGGCCCGGCGTCGACGTCCCGGTGGTGCCGGCGATGATCGGCTTCGGGCTCGCCACCGCCTGGTTCCTCGTGCAGTGGGCCCGTCCGCGGGCCGCCGACGCGGCGCCGACCTGCGCGCTGCCCAGTCACACGCGCGCGGCGGACGCCTACCACGCCGTGATGATGGCGGCGATGGCGTGGATGGCGGCGCTCATGGCGCCGGGCCTGCTGCCGGGTGCGCAGCAGGACGTCGCCCTCGCCTCGGGGCCGGGCCTGCACGCGCACGGCGGCGGCCACGACGTGGGGCACGAGGTCCACGACGCCGCCGGCTACGCCTCATGGGTGACGACGCTGACCTGGGCCGCCGTCGCGGGCTTCACCGTCGCGGCCGGGTTCTGGCTGTGGCGCTACTTCGCCGACCGCCGGGCCGCCGGCACGGGGCTCCTCCCCCATTCCGGGACCCTCGCGCAAGCCGCGATGGCCGCCGGGACGGCCGCGATGTTCGCGGCCGCGGTCTGATTCCGCCTGAATCCGGCGCACATCGACCCGCGGCCGACGGACGACTGCCGAAAACTGTCCGTCAGCGGGACGACGCGACGTATATCGTCGCGTCTGCCCGCTCAGGCACAGACTTCGTCCGTTACTCGGCGATCCCGTCCCGATCGGCCCACTCCAGCAGCGGCTCGATGTCGTACGCGACGTCGTCGATCGCCGCGTGCAGGTCGCCGATCCTGGCGAATCTCCCCGGAACCGTCGCGATGGTCAGCTCGGCGGGTTCGACGTCGGCGATCTCGTCCCAGCTGATGGGCGTCGACACCGTGGCGCGCGGATCACCACGCACGCTGTATGCCGCGGCGATCGTGTGGTCACGGGTGTTCTGGTTGTAGTCGATGAACACGGCCGACGGGTCGCGGTCCTTGCGCCACCATGTCGTCGTGACGTCCCTGGGCGCCCGCCGCTCGACCTCCCGCGCGAACGCCAGGGCCGCCCGGCGGAGTTCGGGGAACGACCGGGGACGGATCCGCACGTAGACGTGCAGGCCGTGCCCGCCGGACGTCTTCGGATAGCCGACGACGCCGAGCTCGTCGAGCACCTCCCGCACCACACCGGCGACGCGGCGCACCCGCGCGAACCCGGCGTCCGGCATGGGGTCGAGGTCGATGCGCCACTCGTCGGGGCGTTCGACGTCGGCCCGCCTGCTGTTCCACGGGTGGAACTCGACGGTCGCCATCTGGACGGCCCACAGCACCGCCGCCGGCTCGGTGACGCACAGCTCGTCGGCCGTTCGGCCGAAGCGGGGGAAGTAGACCTCCACCGTCTCGAGCCAGTCCGGGGCGCCGCGCGGCACGCGCTTCTGGTGCACCTTCGCCCCCGCGACCCCGTCCGGAAAGCGGTGCATCATGCACGGCCGTTCCCGCAGCGCACGCACGATCCCGTCGGACACGGCGAGGTAGTACTCCGCGAGGTCGAGTTTCGTCGCGCCCGTGTCGGGGAAATAGACGCGCTGCGGACTCGACAGCCGGACCGTCCGCTCCCCGACCGTCAGCGTCACGGGCTCGCCGTACTCCGCCTTCGTCGCCATCTCGACTCTCTCTATCCGTCGTCGGCCGCTCGCAGATGCCCACGCCGGCGGCCCAGCGAGGCGCCCGTAGGCAACACGATCTCGCCCGCCGCCGGAGCGACCGGCCCGGTCCGCGCGTGCGTCCGCGCCAGCAGGGCCGCCGCGAGTGCGCCGAGCAGCACGGGCACATGGCTGAGGACGCGCTCGGCGGTGACGACGTCGGCCACGAGATCGTGCGCGACGAACCCCGCGAGCACGACGACGTACACCCCGAGGACCACGGCCAGCCCCGTCGCGGCGGCCGGCCACACCGCGGCGAGCAGCATGGCGACGCCGCCGGCCAGGGTGAAGGCCGACGTCTCGTTGAGCAGATGCCGGCCGCCGTGATCGTGCTCGGCGAGCATCCCGAAGTCGACGCCGGCCATCTGCGCCGTCGCCACCGCCGTCTGCAGCAGGCCGACGACCGCGAGCGCGATCCGCGCTCCGCCGACCCGCGGCGACCGATGCCCGAGCCGGCCCCGCGAACCCGCGTCGTCGAGCCGATCCGCGTCGTCGCCGAGACCGGAGACGATCGCGCCGGCGAGATCCGGCACCGCGGGCACCGCGTCGATACGCAGCCCGCGCGACTGCTCCAACGCCCGCTCATACCAGGCCCGGCACGATGCGCAACCCGCGAGATGCTCGTCGACGCGTGCCGACGGAACCGGTTCGCGCTCGCCGTCGATCCGCGCCGAGAGCGCCTCTCGCGCGAGCTCGTGGTCCATGAGCTCCATCATCGCCCACGGATCCGCGTAGCCCGGCAGGCCCGCACACGCAGGTCCGCTACACCTGCCATGCCGGGTTTAGAAAACCTTTTAGACAGGAGTTTTTCGATATTCCTTTGTTCCCGTGACGGCTGGTGCTACGCATTGGACTCATGCCAGCACGGATCGTGGTCGGATACATCGCAACACCCGGCGGCCGCGATGCGCTCGCCCTCGGCGAACGCATCGCCCGCACGCTCGGCGGAGGCCTGGACGTCGTCCTGGTACTGCCGCCGGAACCCATGTGGGCGACTCGCCCGGACCCGGAGGAGGGTTTCGTCTCGGCGCAGGCCGACACCTGGCTCGCCGAGGCAGGCGCGGCCGTCGGCGAGGACGTCGACGTGCGCCTGCACCTGCGCTACGACGACTCGTTCACGGCGGGCCTGCTCGAGGCGGCCGTCGAGTTCGAGGCGGTCGTGGTCGTCGTCGGCGGCTCGGGCGGCGGTTCGCTGGCCCGGTTCACCCTCGGGCCGGTCGCCAACGAGATGCTGCACAGCTTCCCGCTCCCCGTCGCCGTCGCGCCCCGCGGCTACGCCGACGACGCGCCCGAGACCATCACCCGCGTCACCGTCGCCGTCGGCGACCGCCCCGGCGCCGACCTGCTGCTCGACACCGCACTCGCCTCCGCCTATCACGGCGAGGTCCCGCTGCGGCTCATCTCGCTGCTCGCCCTCGATCCGACGCTGCTCGACCGGCTGCGCGGCCGCGCGACCGAAGGTGAGGACATCGCCGTCGCCCAGATCAACGCGGCCTTCGCCAAGGCGCGCGGCCTCGTCGACGGCCCGGACATCACGACCGTCATCGGCGAGGGCAGCACCCTCGAGGAGGCGGCCGAGGCGCTCGACTGGCAGCCGGGCGACGTCCTGCTCGTCGGGTCGAGCCGGCTCGCCCAGCCCCGGCGGACCTTCCTCGGGTCGACGGCCGCCCGGATGCTCCGCGTCGTGCCCGTGCCGATGGTCGTCGTCCCGCGCACCGGCGAGACTCCGTTCGACGTCGCACCGACCGACCCCACAGACGCGCCGTCCACGGCGGACGAGAAGGCCTAGGAGAGACCGATGTCCGAATCCATCCAGCCGGCGACGAACGATCCGGCCACGGGAGCGAGCGACAAGGGCCTCGCGACCGGCCGCGTCGGTGTCCTCTCGGCCGC
Organism: Mycobacteriaceae bacterium; assembly: GCA_044222225.1. Lineage (GTDB taxonomy): Bacteria > Actinomycetota > Actinomycetes > Mycobacteriales > Mycobacteriaceae > JBGANR01. The sequence goes on along the minus strand of JBGANR010000013.1, from coordinate 13,647 downwards.
CGTCCTCGCCATCTCGACGGTGGCCCCCGGCTACACGCTCACCGCGAGCCTCGGCCTCATCGCCGTCGCCGTCGCGTTCAAGATGCCCGCGATCCTCATCGCCGGCTTCATCCCGATGTTCCTCACCGCCTGGGCCTACCGCGAGCTGAACTCCGACACCCCGGACGCCGGCTCGTCCTTCACCTGGTCGACCAAGGCGTTCGGCCCCTACGTCGGCTGGATGGCGGGCTGGGGCCTCGTCATCGCGACCATCATCGTGCTGAGCAACCTCGCCGCGATCGCCGTCGAGTACTTCTATCTCTTCTTCGCACGCGCCTTCGAGCAGGATTCGATCGCCGATCTCGCGGCCAACACCTGGGTCAACATCGCGACGGTCACCGCCTTCATCATCATCGCGACCTGGATCGCGAGCCGCGGCGTCGAGACCAGCGAGAAGGTGCAGTACTGGCTCGTCGGCTTCCAGCTCATCGTGCTCGTCGCCTTCGCCGTGACGGCGATCGTCAAGGCGACGTCCGGCAACGGCGAGGGCGGCGCGTCGTTCAGCCTCGACTGGTTCAACCCGCTGTCGGGAATGGAGCTGTCCGCGTTCGCGATCGGCCTCACCGGCTCGATCTTCGCCTTCTGGGGTTGGGACGCCACGCTGTCCCTCGGCGAGGAGTGCAAGGACCCGCAACGGACGCCCGGCCGCTCGGCACTGCTCTGCGTCGTCAGCATCCTGGCGCTGTATCTGCTGGTCGCGACGTCGCTGCTCATGTACAGCGGCGCCGAGAACATGGCCTCGGACGAGAACCAGGCGAACGTCTTCGCCTATCTGGCCCAACCCGTCATGGGCCGCTGGGCCGGTCTGCTGCTCTTCATGGCCTGCTTCGCCTCCGCGCTCGCCAGCCTGCAGACGACGTTCCTGCCCGCCGCCCGCACCATGCTCGCGATGGGCGCCTACAAGGCGTTCCCCTCGAAGTTCGCCGCGATCAACCCGAAGTTCCTCGTGCCGTCGTTCTCGACGATCGCGTGCGGCGTCATCACCGCCGTCTTCTACGCCTTCGCCAAGATCGCCTCGGAGCAGGCTCTCGTGGACACCGTGGCGGCGCTCGGCATCATGATCTGCTGGTACTACGGCATCACGTCGTTCGCCTGCATCTGGTATTTCCGCCACACCCTGTTCGCGAGCCCGCGCAACATCCTCTACCGGCTCATCTGCCCGCTGCTCGGCGGCGCCATCCTGCTCGTCGTCTTCGCGATCTCGGTCAAGGACAGCCTCGACCCGGCCAACGGCAGCGGCGCGGAGATCGGCGGCATCGGCCTGCGGTTCTACCTGTCCTTCGGCATCCTGCTGCTCGGCGCGGTGCTCATGCTCGTGCAGCGCGCCAAGTCGCCGGCCTTCTTCAAGGGCGAGACGCTGCGGCGGAGCACACCGGCGTCCTGACGCCGACCGGACGTCGGGTCGGTGCGGTGGGCCGACCGGGCCGCTGGCATCGGGTCTGGCGGGAGCGCGCCGGCGAGGAACGAGCCGGCGCTCCGGGACTGCGGCCCGGTCGGCACACCGCACCGGCCCGACCACCCGACCACCTCGGCTAGGCTCGGTACCCGCGACCCGCCGCCCGGCGGGTACCGAACCGTGCCGAGGAGGAGCCCGATGCGCCGCATCCGCGTCGTCGCCGCCCTCGCTGCGGTCGTCGTCGCAGCCGCATGCACGTCCGGCGTCGACGATCTGCGGGCGGCGCCGGGCATCGGCTGGGGTGAGTCAGGGCGGCGGGGGACGGCGCGTCGTATTCGACGACGCCCGCCGCCGCGGCCCCGGTGCTGCACTGGGAGCGGTCGACGTTCGCTCCGCTGCCCGGCTCGGTGACGACGACGAGGCGGACCGACACCGCCGACCGCTACGACGTCACCCTCATCGCCGACTCCGGCGCGGGCTGCACCCTGTTCTCCTACAACCTGCTCACCGGCCGCAAGACCTACTGCCTGCGGATGCCGGGCATCACCGGGACGCCGACCGTCGACGGCTTCGGGCAGGTCTACGTCGGCGACGCCCGGACGTTCTACGGACTCAGCCCGCTCGGCGCTGCGCTGGCGCTATCTGCTGCCCGCGCGTCCGATCGCGTCCCGGATCATCGCTCCCGACGCCGTCGCCGTCCTCACCGAGGACAGCGGGCTCGCCGTGTTCGGCGCTCGCGACGGCCGCGCCCGCGGCGCGACCTTCGACCTCGACGGCTACACCGCGACGTCGACCTTCGCGGTCGACGCCGACGCGCGGCGCATCTACCTCGTCGCCCGGCGCGGCTCGCGGGCTGCCGAGCTCGTCGCCGTCGACTACATGCCCGACGGCTCCTCCCCCACCCTCGCGTGGACGGCGCCGGTCGGCACGGCGGGCGCGACGGGTTCGCCGGTCGTCTCCGCCGGAACGGTGCTGGTCCGAGCCGCCGACGGCGCGGTCTGGGGGTTCGCCTCCGACGGCGGGCGCCGGTTCAGCGAACGCATCGCCACCGCCGACGCCCCCCTCTCGGCCTCACCGTCCGGCCTGGTGGTCCCGACGCCCGCCCCCGGCTCCCCGCTCATCGCGCTGCGGGCCGGCGTCGAGGGCGCTCGTGAGGCCTGGCGCCGCGACGATCTCCGGGTCGTCGGCCCGGCCACGCAGACCCCCGCCGACGGCGCCGAGCAGGACGGCGACGTCGTGCTCGTCCCGGCAGAGGGCCCCGACGGCCGCGTCTTGCTCCGCCTCTCGGCCGCCGACGGCCGCACCCTCGCGAGCACCCCGCTCACCGGGGCGGGCCGCGTCACCAGCCTGGCCGTGGCCGCCAACGGCATGATCGCCGCCGGTTCGGCCGACGGCCGCGTCCAGGGCCTGGGCTAGCCGTCACGTCAGGCCCAGCTCGTCGGCCCGTGCGACGATGGCGCGCCGACTGGTCAGGCCGAGTTTGGCGAGGATGGCCGAGACGTGATGGTCGGCCGTCTTCTGCGCGATGTAGAGCCGCGCGGCGATCTCGCCGTTGGACAGGCCGCGCGCGATCAGCCGAGCGACCTCCAGCTGTCGATTGGTCAGCCCGCCGGGGTTCGCGCGCGTCGCCTCGCGCGGCCGCGGGGGCAGCTCGGTGAGGCCCTGCTGCCGGAACTCGGCGCGCAACCGATCCGCGGTACCGATCGCCCCCAGCCGATCGAGCAGCGCGACGCCGCGTACCCGGGCGTCGACGTCCGGCAGGTCGGTCCAGCTCAGCGCTTCGGAGAACGAATCACCGGCCAGGTGCCACCAGGACGCCGCTTCGGCGTACCGGCCGCCGAGGTGGAGCCGGTACGGCTCGGCGAACATCTCGACGAGTTCGGCCGGCAGGTCGACGGCCAGACCCAGTCGGCGCAGCCAGACGGCGAGGTTTCCGGCCGCCCAGCCGGCACCGGGCGCGGCCGCATACCGGGCCAGCGCCTCGAGCGCCGCCGGCACACGCGGATCGACGGCCCCGGTCATCCAGCTCACCTCGGCCGCGGCGGCGAGCACGGCCAGCCGGCGCAGCGGTTCGTCGAGCCGCTCGGCGAGAGCCCATGCCCGGTCGAGTTCGTCCGGCGGCGGGTCGTCGCCGCGGCGCAGCGGGACCAGGGTGGCCACCAGATGCGGCCACAGCGTGGCGATCGGCATGCCGTCGGCGTCGAGAACGGCGGCGGCGTCCTCGAGCGCTCCGCCCCAGAGTCCACGGACGAACTGCAACCGGCTGCGCACCGCCGTCTGCCAATGCCGACAGATGGGGATGTCGCGCTCGACGGTGAAGGGAAGCGACTCGTCGAGCACCCGCTCGGCGGCCCGGTAGCGGCCGTGCTCCACGTCGAGGTTGGCGACGTTGGAGTAGACGGTCGACGCGAGCTCGTCGAAGCCCTGCGCCCGCGCCGATTCCAGATGGTCGAACAGCCGCACCCGCGCCGCATGGTCGCCGCGCAGCAGGTCGTCGGCCGCCGCGACGACGGCGTTGCGCAACAGCAGGAACTCGTCGGGCACGTCGGACGACGCGGCGCCGGCCTCGGCGAGGCAGCTCCTGACGAGATCGGTGTCACTGCGCAGGTAGGCCAGGTACGCGCGCGTCGTCCGGGCATGACGGAACGTCAGCTCGGCGCCGCTGTCGCCGGCGATGACCGCGGCCCGATCGAGGTGGTCCTCGGCGCGGCGACGCTGCGCGCTGTAGTACTCGTAGACGGCGACCGCGGCATGCGCCTCGGCGAGCCCCGCCGCGTCACCGGCGGCACGCCAGATCGGGAAGGTCGCGCGCACCGACCCGATCGCGTCCGGCAGCCGGCTCGTCATGTACTGCTGCGACGCCAGTCCGAGCAGCAGTTCCGCGCGCTCGATCGGGTCGCCGGCGCCGAGATGCTCGCGGGCGATCTCGAAGAAGGCCACCGCCTCGGTGTGCGCGCCCGCCCGGATCGCCTCGGCGGCCGCGGCTTTCGCGTACCGTGTCGCCTTCGCCGAATCGCCGGCGGCGACGGCGTGGTGGGTCAAGAGCGCCGGATCGCGCGGTTCGATCCGCTCCAGCGCGTCAAGCAGCCGCGCGTGGAGCCGCGCCGTGCCGCCCGGCGGGATCGTGCTCTCCACCGCGCGCCGGGCGAGCTCGTGCCGGAAGACGATGCCGCCGGGGGTACGGCCCAGCAGCGTCGTCTCCGTCAAACGGCGCAGCGTCGGCAGATCGATGCCGAGCGCCGGCAGTACGCGGTCGCTCAGCCGATCGGGTGCCACCGCGACGAGCTGCAGCACCTCGCCGTCCTCCGGGGCGAGCCTCGCGGCGCGAGCCAGGACGGCGTCCCGCACCGACGCCGGCAGCGGAAGATCGGGCGCCTTGGCCACCTCGGCGACGAAGAACGGGTTCCCGCCGGTCGCGGCGTGCACGCCGACGGCGTCGAGCCCGGTGCCGGCGACGATCCGTTCCACCGCGGCGACGCTCAGCGGCGGCAGCGACATCGTCGTCAGGCCGTCGAGCGCCGCGACGTCACCGAGCAGGGGACGCGCCGGATGGCTCGGCCCGATCTCCATGTCACGCAGCGTGACCAGCAGGAACAGCGGCATCGCCTCGATCCGCCGCACGAGGAACCGCAGCACCTCGACCGATGCCGCGTCCACCCAGTGCAGGTCCTCGACGACGAGGATCGTCGGCTCGGTGCGGAGTGCGGCGTAGACGAGCTCGCACACCTCGGACAACAGCGCGACGCGGTGCCCGATCCCGTCGATCCCGAGGCGCGGTGCGGCGTCCCGGAACGGTCCGAGTGGACGCGGCGTGTCGAGCGGATCGCACGCGACGCGGAGCACGCGGACGCCCGTGACGTCCGCGCACACCGCCTGGACGAGCGAGGTCTTGCCCGCGCCGCCGTCACCGGTGATCGCGACGCCCGAGCCCTGCCGGTCGGCGACCAGCCGGGCCACCGCCGAACGCAGCCGCTCGAGCTGGGTATCGCGTTCGAGCAGCTGCACCGGTTCAGCGTATGCGGACATGCCGCCGTCCTCGTCAGATAGTCGATTCCGCGGGTTCCAGCCCGCCGAACAGTCGATTCCGCCGGCGACATCTCTCACCGGTCAGCGCGGCGAGCGGGCCGAATGCGGCCCGAACTCGTGGGCGACCGGCGTCACGACGTTCGCCGGGAAGCCGCCGCGGCGGGCGTGCTCGAGGATCGTCTCGGCGTCACCGGCCTCGTGGACGCAGTAGATCTTGTCGCCCGCGACGTAGCTGGTGATCCACGTGTAGGGCACGCCGAGCGACGCGACCGCGGCGTTCGACGTCTCGGCGATCTCGGCGAGCTGCTCTTCGGTGAGATCACGTGCGTTCGGGATCTCGCGCTCGATGACGAAGCGGGTCATGGCCGTCCTCCTGTGTCGGTTCCCGCCGCACCGTGCCGCGGGGTGACACCACTGTCGGTCGCCGACCGCAGAGCCGACATCGGGAGCCGATACCCATGTTTCGGCGTTCGGCGCCGAGACGAAGACGGGGAGGTTCTCCCGATGTCCGCAGGTACCTCGAGGCGGGACGGTGGTCTCAGCGCCGGCGAACGCCGGAGCGCCGGACGAGAAGACCGGGACGAGAAGGAGAATCCGATGAAGCGCACCACAACGAAGCCCTGCTGCGCCGCGCCGCCGCGACCGCGGCTCTGGCCGCCGCGATCGGCGGCTCGGGCCTGATGGCCGCGGGCACGGCGAGCGCGTTGCCGATCAGCGGCCTCGCCTCGGAATGCCGCGGCGGCGGCGGCACCTGGAGCGTCGAGTACATGTACAGCGGCGCCGCCATCCGGTACGTCAGCGGCTACGAGTGCTGGTACCGGGACATCAACGGCGGTCAGCACGTCGACTTCTACGACCGGCGCGGCAACTACGGGGGTTCGGGCTAGCGGCAGCCCGGGTGCCGTTGACGGCCGTTCGACTCGGCGGGCATACTCGAAGACGTCGACGACGCGCCGCCGCCGACAAAGGGGCCCCCGCCCGGTAAGCACTGACGAGGGCCTGGGGTCAAGACCCTGCTACAGGATCACGACGAGCACCACCACAACGACGGACGCCGTCATTTGCGCGAGGATTGCAAGTCCAACGAGCGCAAGGACGGCGTTCTGTCGTTTCGGCGACAGCCTCCCCAGGTCACGCAGGTTCAGGTATCTGAACGCGGTCGATCGTACCCACCGTTTTGCGCGACACGCCCGCTGCTCGGGAACCCCGTTCGCACCGGCCGACTCTGGACAAGACACGCGCCCACCTGAGATATTTCATTCGGTCCCAGGTGATTTTCGCCGACCCGCCTCCGAGACCCCGTGGGCATCGCGATAATCGACGCGGGGCCCACCGCCGCGCCCCCGACCGCGAAAGGATCGATATCCCTTGTCCACCTTTCACCCGCTCGACCCGCTGTCCGCAGACGAGTTCCGCGCCGCCACAGCGCTGCTGCACGCAGGCACCGACGCCACGGAGTCCTGGCGCATCGCGAACATGGAGGCGATCGAACCGTCCAAGGACGACGTCGACGCCTTCGACGCGGGAGGATCGACGCCGCCGCGGCGCGCTCTCGTCACCTGCTTCGACCCGTCGGCCAACGCCACCTACAAGGCGAAGCTGTCCCTGACCGACCAGACGGTCGAGTCGTTCGAGCACATCCCCGGCGTGCAGCCCAACTTCACGGTCGACGAGTTCCACGAGGCCGATGTCGCGCTGCGCAACCATCCCGACGTGCAGGCCGCCCTCGCCCGCCGCGGCATCACCGACCTCGACAACGTGCTCATGGACACGTGGACGTACGGCGACGCCCTCATCCCGGAGAAGTACAAGGGCCGCCGCCTCGGCTGGTCGGACACGTGGTTCCGTTCCACGGCCGGCGGCAACCAGTACGCCAACCCCGTCAGCGGACTGCACTGCGTCATCGACCTGTCGACGATGGAGCTGCTGGACATCGAGGACGACGGCAGCAACGAGCGTCCGAACGTCATGGGCGAGTACGTGCCGTCGATGGTCCCGGAGCGGCTGCGCGCGTCGACCCGGCCGCCGCTCAAGCCACTGCACATCGTGCAGCCCGAGGGGCCGTCCTTCGAGATCGACGGCAACAAGCTGACCTGGCAGAACTGGTCGTTGCGCGTCGGCTTCAACCACCGCGAGGGCATGACCCTGCACGCGATCACGTACGACGACGCCGGTCGCGTCCGCAAGATCGCCAACAAGCTGAGCTTCGCCGAGATGGTGGTCCCCTACCGGGACACCAGCGTCGACCACTTCCGGCGCACCGCCTTCGACATCGGCGAGTGGGGCCTCGGCTTCATGACGACGTCGCTCAAGCTGGGCTGTGACTGCCTCGGCGAGATCCGCTACCTCGACGCCGTCATGCACGACAGCAAGGGCGAGCCGTACACGATCGAGAACGCCGTCTGCATCCACGAGGAGGACGACGCCGTCCTGTGGAAGCACGTCGACGACAAGCTCGGCGCCGAGGTCCGCCGCTCGCGGCGCCTCACGGTCAGCTTCCACGTCACTGTCGCGAACTACGAGTACCTGACGTACTGGCGCTTCTACCAGGACGGCAACATCGAGTGCGAGGTGCGCGCCACCGGCATCATGGTGACGACGCCGGTGCCCGAGGGCGGCGCGCATCCGTCCGGCACCAAGGTCGACGACCGCACCTACGCGCCGTATCACCAGCACTTCCTCGTCGCCCGGCTCGACCTCGACATCGACGGCCGGGAGAACACGGTCGTCGCCAGCGAGACCGAGCAGGTGCCGATGGGCCCGGACAACCCGTACGGACTGGCGCTGCATCAGCGCAACACGCCGCTGCGCACGGAGTCCGAGGGCATGCAGGACATGAACTGGGCGACGCAGCGGGCGTGGAAGGTGGTCAACCCGAACGTCACCAACGGGCTCGGCGGCAACCCCGCCTACAAGCTCGTGCCCGGCGACGCGATCCCGTCGATGTTCGACCCGGCCTCGCCGGTGTTCCAGCGGGCCACCGTCATCGGCCACACCCTGTGGGTGACGCCGAACGATCCGGAGGAGCGCTGGCCGGCGGGCGAGTTCGTCAACCAGTCCGCCACCGACACCGGCATCAAGGAGTGGACGAAGAACGACCGCTCGATCGAGAACACCGACGTCGTGCTCTGGTACGTCTTCGGCGTCCACCACATCACGCGGCCGGAGGACTGGCCGATGATGCCGGTCGACATCGTCCGTTTCATGCTCAAGCCGGTCGGCTTCTTCGACCGCAACCCGTCGCTCGACGTCGCGCCGTCGGCGGCCGTCGAGGCGTCGGGCTGCTGCTCGACGGACTCTGCCGACAAGGGCTGCGGCTGCGAGTGATCGCGCGTCATATCGGTAGCCGTACGGCGACGAGACGACGATTATCGTCGCGTCAACGCTGTACGGCTACCGATGTGACACGGGGGCCGGAGATAGGCGTCGTGAACGACTCACCGGTGCAGGGTCGGCCGGTAGACGAGTTCCTGGATACGGCCGTCGAACGTGCGGCTCTCCAGAAGCTCGAGATCGAAGTCGGCCGCGCCGCGTAAGACCGGTTCGGTACCTGTGATCCCTGTGATCACCGGGAAGATCGTCACCTGGACGCGGTCCACCAGACCGGCGGCCATGAGCGCCCGGTTCATCGACAGGCTGCCGTGCGAGCGCAACGGCACCGCGGACTCCGCCTTGAGCCGGGCGACGACGTCGACGGCATCGCCACTGATCAGGGTCGCATCCGGCCAGTTCAAGGGGCCTTCGAGCGTCGTCGAGATCACCGTGGTCGGCATCGAGATCATCCGGCGCATCAGCCGGCCGTCCACCGAGTCGTCCTGCTCGGCCAGCACGGCGCTCGGGTCGAACATCTCCGCGAAGCCCCGGAAGGTCTCGGCCCCGAGGATCATCCGCTGCTCCTCGCGATACTCGGCCAGGCGGTGATCGAGGAACTCGGGCCCCTGCTTGCCCCAGTAACCTCCCCAGTCACCGCCTTCGCCGTAGGAGCCGAAGCCGTCGAGGGTGGAGAAGACGTCGAAGGTGTAGGTGGCGGTCATGATGCTCTCCTCGAATCGATCGGATGTGCGGTCCGCACGGCCGCGTCGCACAGGAACGCCGTGGCCCGCCGGCCGATCCGGGTGACGACCAGCGCCCCGGGCACGTCGCCCTCGGGCCGCAGCCGGCGGCGCAGGACGTCGGGGTCGACGTCGACGCCGCGTACGAGGATCTCCAGCGATCCGAAACCCGCGTCGCGGACGGCCCGGCGCAGCACCTTCTCGGTCATCGGCAGTCGCTCGCGAATCGCGAAACCGCGCGCGCCGGGCGGCACGGCGTCACCGGTGACGTGCGCGATCTGCGGGTCGAGCTGCCACAGCCCGTGCCGCGTCGCCCAGTGCCGCACGAGCCCGGCGCGGACGATCGCGCCGTCCGGATCGATGACGAACCGTCCCGGGTCGCCGGGTTCGGCGTCGTCCGGCTCGGCGTCGGTGATCTCCTCGACGACGACCGCGCCGGGCTCGGCGCCCCGTTCGGTGCGCAGCACCGTCGCCCGGCGCGTCACACCGGGGTCGGTATGCGACCACAGGCACACCTCCCGCACACCGCCGTCGAGCGAGACGACCTGGGTCTCGCCGGTGAAGCCGTCGGCGCGCAGCGCGGCGTGGTCGATGCCGGGGGCGCACTTGATCGCGTAAGGCCGACCGTCGTAGACGGCCAGCAGGTCCGGCAACGGCGGCAACGTCGCGGCGGCGCCCCACAACCGGCGTCCGCCGGCGCGTCGGGCGGGATCGGCGACGACCACGGTGCCGCGGGACGTCGGCGTCAGAGCATCGGCGACGAGCACGGGCACGTCCCCGAGGTTGTGCGCCGCCATCGCCGCCCGCGCCGGATCGAGATCGCTGCCGATCGCGGTCAGCCCCACGGCCGCGAGCGCCGCGAGGTCGGCGCCGACGGAGCAGGTCACGTCGTGCACCGGCAATCCGGGAAAGCGCCGGGCCACCTCCCGCGCCCGCAACGCCGCCACCGGACCGGCCGTGGCCTGGTCGACGGCCTCGGACGTCCACAGCCAGCCCTCGGTGCCGGGCAGCTTGGCCGCCGCCCGGCGCCGGGCCCGCACCGTCTCGACGACCGCCGGCGCCCACTGTCCCGCGTCGGCCCGGATCGCGGCGACGTCGGCCACGAGCGTGGCGTCTGTGAGCGCACGAGCCGATGCGGCCGTCAGCGCGCGACGCCCCGCGTCCGACGTCAGATAAGCCACACCGGCCACGGTGATGCCCGAGCCGCCGCCGCGTCCCCCGGTCATCCGACGCCGCGCCCGGCCGCGATCACTCCGGCTTGGTGCCGGTGATCATGACGTTGTAGAAGAACTTCGGCGGGACGACCCGCTTGAGCACCTTCTCGTCGATCCGGCTCAGCGCCCGCCAGCCGCCGAACGCGAACCGCGCCCAGCCCCAGCCGAGCTTCTCCGCGGGCACCGCCGCTTCGAACGTCCGCACCGGCCAGCCGAGGAAGGCCGCCGCCAGCTCCTCGGTGGTGGCCTTCGCGTTCTCGGCGCCGGCGCGCCGGGCCGTCTCGGTCAGCTCGCCCGGATCGAAGGTGTGCAGGTCGACGACGGCCTCCAGCGCCGCGGCGCGCGACGACTCGTCGAGCTCCTCCTGCGGACGCCGCCAGCCGCGCAACCCCGGCAGCTTCGTGACGTTGGTGGTGGCGTGCCAGGTGATCCGGCCGAGCCACCGGGCGTAGAAGTCGCCGATCGTCGTCGGCTCGCCGGCGAAGACGAAGCGTCCGCCCGGCTTGAGCACGCGCAGCACCTCACGCAACGCCAGCTCGACATCCGGGATGTGGTGCAGCACGGCGTGCCCGACGACGAGGTCGAAGGTGTCGTCCTCGTACGGGATCGTCTCGGCGTCGGCGACGCGGCCGTCGACGTCGAGCCCGAGACCGGCGGCGTTGCGCAGTGCGACCTTGACCATGCCGGGCGAGAGATCGGTGACGCTGCCCTTCTCGGCGACGCCCGCCTGCATGAGGTTCAGCAGGAAGAAGCCGGTGCCACACCCAAGCTCGAGCGCGCGGCCGTACGGCAGCGGCGCGTCCCCCACGGCGGCGTCGAAGCGCCCGCGGGCGTAGTCGATGCAGCGCTCGTCATAGCTGATCGACCACTTCTCGTCGTAGGTCTCGGCCTCCCAGTCGTGGTAGAGGACCTGAGCGAGCTTGGTGTCCTGGTAGGCCGCCTCCACCTCTGCGGCGCTGGCGTGCGGATGCGGCGCCGGGTCGTCGGCGCGAGGGCTGCTCGTCATTCGGAGGATCCTATCCGTTCGCTCGGGCACGCCTCAGCGTCCGACGAACCTCGCCTTGCCCGGTCCGTGCGCGACGAACGAATCCATGCCGATCGTGCGATCCTCCGTGGCGAACAGCGACGCGAACAGGTCCTGTTCGATGGCCAGTCCACTCGCCAGGTCGACGTCGAGTCCCCGGTCGATCGCCGCCTTGGCCGCCCGCAGCGCGACGGCCGCCGCGCCGACGAACTGCGACGCCCAGCGCACCGCGGCGTCGTAGACGTCGTCCGGCGCGACGACCTCGTCGACGAGACCGATGGCCAGCGCCTCCTCGGCGCCGACGAACCGCCCGGTGAACACCATGTCCTTCGCCTTGGCCGGGCCGACGAGCCTGGCGAGCCGCTGTGTGCCGCCGCCGCCCGGGATGACGCCGAGCAGGATCTCGGGCACGCCGAGCTTGGCGTTGTCGCCGGCGATCCGGCGGTCGGCGCCGAGCGCGACCTCGAGCCCGCCGCCGAGCGCGTAGCCGGTGACGGCCGCCACCGTCGGCTTGGTGATGGACGCGACGGCCGAAAGGCCGCCCTGCAGCGCGGCGATGGCACGCGACATCTCCGCGAAGTCCATCTGCTGCATCTCCTTGATGTCCGCGCCCGCCGCGAACACCTTCTCCCCGCCGTAGACGACGACGGCCGCGATGTCCGCGCGCTCGTTCGCCTCGGCCGCCGCGGCGATGAGTTCGCGCTGGACCTGCCGGTTGATGGCGTTCATCGGCGGCCGGGCGAGCCGGATCGTCGCGACGCCGGGATGGTCGTCGGACGTGGTCAGGGACACGAATTCGCTCATGGCCCGCACGTTACCGCGGGCCTCCGACAGAACCGGCCGGGCCCGCCGCGCAGCACCCCCCGGTCACGGCGTACTCCCCCACGGTCACGGCGTACTCCCCCGCGGTCACCGCCGACCCCGTGCCGGCCCCGCGGCGTAGTAGAGCTCGGCGTCGGGCCACAGGACGCCGCGTCCCTCCTCGATGACCGGGCAGATCACGGGCAGTGGACCGGGGTCGACGGCCACCAGTTCGGCGACCGTCCTACCGCGCAGCATCTCGATGTTCGCCCAGGTCGGCGGCATGAGCACGGCCGTCCCGGCCGCGAAGTCGGCGAGCGCGGCGTCGGGCGTCTGCCACAAGGCGGTGGTCACCTCGGTCGTGGCGGCGTCGGCGTGCTGCCCGGCAGGCAGGGCCGCGAGGAAGAAGCGGGTGTCGTAGCGCCGCTGCTGGTTGGCGGGCGTGATCCAGTGCGAGACGGGTCGCAGCAGGTCGGCGCGCAGCACGAGCCCGGTCGCCCGCAGCGCCGCGGGCAGACCGGTGTCCCGGTTGACCAGCGCCGCGCGGACCTCGGCGGCCTCGGCCGGCAGCACCGGCTCGCCGTCGAGCTCGGACGCCAGCAGGACGCCGCATTCCTCGAAGGTCTCGCGCACAGCGGCCACGACGAGCGCGCGGGCGAATTCTGCGTCGCAACCGAGGCGCTCGGCCCACCACTCGGGTCCCGGGCCGCGCCACGGGACGTCCGGGTCGCGGTCGCCGTCGTCGAGTCCGCCGCCGGGAAAGACCGTCATCCCGCCGGCGAAGGCCATCGCCTTGACGCGCCGCTGCAGGAACACCTCGATCCCCGCCCCGCCGTCGCGGACGAGCAGGACGGACGCGGAGTCACGCACGGCGACGACCACGAACCGAACCGGCGCCCGACCGCACGGCGCTCACGCCCCCCGCCGCCGATGTGCTCCGCGCCGGCGCGTGCGACGCGCGAAGTAGCGCCCGCCGACCCGCTGCAGCGAGATCGGCTGCTGGAACGTCGCCGAGAGGTTCTCGGCGGTGATGACGTCCTCCACGAGTCCCGACGCGACGACCCCGCCCTCGCGCAGCAGCATGGCGTGCGTGAA
>JBGANR010000012.1:0-143191 GCA_044222225.1 Mycobacteriaceae bacterium | reverse complement strand
GGCGTCGACCAGCGTGGTCATCGCCCGCTCGTACTCGCGGTACTCGGGCAACACCCGGGAGGACAGCGAGAGCACCGCCTCCGGGTGCTCACGCCGGATCACCCGCTCCAGCGCCCGCTCGTGCGCGTCGTCGGCGTACGAGTGCAGCAGGCAGATCCCGATCGCACCGACGCCCCGCGTACGCAGGAACCGGACCGCCGCGGCCGCGGAAGCCTCGTCGAACGGCCGGATCTCGCGGCCGTCCGCGTCGAGCCGGCCGCCGACGGTGCGCACCAGATCGGCCGGAACGATACGGGGCGGCTTGACCCAGAAGTACGAGTTGCCGTAGCCGTCGGGCACCGACTGGCGCGCGATCTCCAGGATCGACTCGTAGCCCTCGGTGGTGATCAGGCCGAGGTCGGTGATCGCACCCTGCAGCAGCTGGTTGGTCGCGACCGTGGTGCCGTGCCGGACCGACTCCACGTCGGCCGGGCCCGCGGCCAGCAGGTCCAGAGCGGCGTCGACGCCGCGCAGCAGGGCGATCGACGGATCGCCGGGCGTCGACGGGGTCTTGGTGCTGATCCGGCGGGTGGTACGGCCGTTCGCGTCGACCAGCACGGCGACGACATCGGTGAACGTGCCTCCGGTGTCGATCCCGATCCGCACGGTGCGGGTCGCACCCCCTGAAGCGGAATCAACGGAGCGACGCCCCCCTGATTCGCTCGCACGCTCGCTCATCCGGTCCCGAACATCAGGTGAGGTACCGGTACGCGGCCGAGCCGGGGAGGATCCGCTCCACCTCCATCGACGCCGCCGCCATCCGGTCCAGCAACGACGGAAGCCCCTGCGCGGAGCCGAGTTCGATCCCGACCAGGGCCGGTCCGGTCTCCCGGTTGTTGCGCTTGACGTATTCGAAGAGCGTGATGTCGTCGTCCGGGCCGAGCACGTCGTTGAGGAAGCCGCGCAGCGCACCGGGCTCCTGCGGGAAGTCGACGAGGAAGTAGTGCTTGAGGCCGCGGTGGACGAGCGAGCGCTCGATGATCTCGCCGTAGCGTGAGACGTCGTTGTTGCCGCCGGAGACCAGGCACACGACGTCCCAGCCGGGCTCGATCGTCACGGCGTCGAGGCCGGCGACCGCCAGCGCGCCCGCGGGCTCGGCGATGACGCCCTCGTTCTGATACAGCTCCAGCATCGCCGAGCAGACCGCGCCCTCCTCGACGTGCACGATGTGCGCCGCACCGGGGCCGAGCGGGCGGTGACCGGGCACGGTCCGCGCGGCGGCGAGCGACGGATGCGAGGCGACGGTCGCGCCCGCACCCGCCATGACGGCGTGACCGACGGCCCCGATCCGGCGCACGGCGGCGCCGTCGATGAAGGTGTCGATCTCGCCGAGCGTGACGGGGCCGCCGTCGACGAGCGCCGCCGCCAGCGACAGCGCACCGGCCGGTTCCACCCCGACGATCCGCACGTTCGGCGAGACCGAGCGCAGGTACGTCGTGATGCCCGCGAGCGCGCCCCCGCCGCCGACCGGGACGATGACGAGATCGGGCACCTTTCCGAGCTGGGCGACGATCTCCGCGGCGATCGTGCCCTGGCCGGCTGCGGTACGCGCGTCGTCGAAGGGATGGATCCACGTCGCGCCGGTGCGTCCGACGTCCTCGAGCGCGGCCGCCGCGGCGGCGTCGTACGTGCTGCCGGTGGCGATGAGCTGGACGCGGTCGCCACCATGGAAGCGGATCCTGTCCTGCTTCTGCTTCGGCGTGTTGGCCGGCACGTAGATCCGGCCCGGGACGCCCATCGTCCGGCAGGCGTAGGCGACGCCCTGCGCGTGGTTGCCTGCGCTCGCGGCGACGACGCCGGCGGCGAGTTCGGCGTCCGTCAGCTGGGCCATCACGTTGTAGGCGCCGCGGATCTTGTACGAGCGCACCGACTGCAGGTCCTCGCGCTTGAGGTGGACGCGGGCGCCGTGCGCGCGGGACAGCCGCACGGCCTCGATGAGCGGCGTCCGCTCGACGGCCTGCGCGATGCGCTCGGCAGCCGCGCTGATCTCTCGGGCGTTGAGGCCGGGGACGACGTCATGGGTGGGAGCAGTCACGCTGATTCATGCTACGAGCACGCCGGACGCCGTCCGCGACGAGGCGGACACCGCGCCGGAACGTTCGGCGACGGCTGTGGCGAACCAGAAGTTCGGCGACCCTGAATTCCAGTTCTGGCGGTGCTAGTCTCGATGTCGGTACAGCCCGCACGGACGAAGGAGTCGCGATGACCGCCGCCGCGCCGCAGCTCATCCTCACCCGGGGAGCGCGCACCGCTCCCCGCCACACCGTCGACATCGCCGGCGCCGCCTGGCCGGTCGCCAAACTGGCGGTTCTCGCCGTCGCCGTCGCGGTACTGCTCGGCGCTCTCCTGCTGGGCGCCGCCGCGCCGACGGCCGTG
Source organism: Mycobacteriaceae bacterium (assembly GCA_044222225.1). Lineage (GTDB taxonomy): Bacteria > Actinomycetota > Actinomycetes > Mycobacteriales > Mycobacteriaceae > JBGANR01. The sequence goes on along the minus strand of JBGANR010000012.1, from coordinate 140,776 downwards.
CTCGTCGCCACCGTGGCCACGGTGGCGGCCCAGGTCGGCGTCCTGGCCCACCGCAGCCGGCGGTAGCCGACCGGTCTCCCCTTCTTCGATCCCCGACGCCCTCGGCGCCGGGGATCGACGCGTCTCAGCCGACGCAGCCCGGGCCCAGCAGCGCCTTGAGGTCGCCCATCAGCGCCGACGACGGCGTCACCCGCAGGTGGTCGTCGAGCCGCAGCGTCGTCGACTGGCTGCCGCTCATCAGCTTGACGTGCACGTCGACCATGCCGGGGTGCCGGGTGAGGACGTTCTTGAGCGCCGTCACCCGCTCGTAGGTGACCAGGCGCGTCGGCATCGACAGGGCGACCGGCTTGGTGTTGCCGATGTTCGACAGGTCCGGCACCGCGAGGTCGTTGGCGATGAGCGTCACCTTGTCGTCGCGGACGTTGACCCGCGCCTTGATGAGCACGATCGCGTCCTCGACGACGTCCATGCCGAACACCGAGTACGACTGCGGGAAGAAGAACACCTCGATGCCGCCGGTGAGGTCTTCGAGCTGCGCCGATGCGAACGGCGCTCCGTTCTTGTTGACGCGCCGGTTGACGGCCGAGAGGATGCCGCCGACGGTCACCTGGGAGCCGTCCTTGACGTCGCCCTCGAGGATCGCCGGGATCTGGGTGTCGGCCTGCTGGGCCAGCACGTGGTCGACGCCGTCGAGCGGATGCGCCGAGACGTACAGGCCGAGCATCTCGCGCTCCAGCGCGAGCAGATGCTTCTTCTCCCACTCGTCGTCCGGCACCGGAACCGCGAAGATCTCGGCGACGTCCATGCCGTCGTCGACACCGCCGAACAGGTCGAACTGGCCGATGGCCTCGGCCTTCTTCGTGCCGAGCACCGAGTCGACGGCGTCCGCGTGGACGAGGAAGAGCCCCTTGCGGGGATGGCCGAGCGAATCGAAGCCGCCGGCCTTGATGAGCGACTCCGTCACCTTCTTGTTGCAGGCGGTGACGTCGATCTTGGCCAGATAATCGGAGAAGCCGGCGAACGCGCCCTTCTCCTCGCGCGCCCTGACGATCGCCGAGACGACGTTGTGGCCGACGTTGCGCACGGCGGCCATCCCGAAGCGGATGTCCTGCCCGACGGCGGCGAAGTTGTGCCGGGACTCGTTGACGTCCGGCGGCAGCACCGTGATGCCGAGCCGCCGGCAGTCCGCGAGGTAGACGGCGGACTTGTCCTTGTCATCGCCGACCGAGGTGAGCAGACCGGCCATGTACTCGGCCGGATAGTTGGCCTTGAGGTAGGCGGTCCAGTACGAGACGAGGCCGTACGCGGCGGCGTGCGAGCGGTTGAACGCGTAGCCGGCGAACGGGAGGATCGTGTCCCAGAGCGCCTTGATGGCGGGAGTGGTGAAGCCGTTGGACTTCATGCCCGCCTCGAAGCCGGTGAACTCCTCGGCGAGCACCTCCGCCTTCTTCTTACCCATCGCGCGCCGCAGGATGTCGGCTCGACCGAGGCTGTAGCCCGCCACCTTCTGCGCGATCTGCATGATCTGCTCCTGGTACACGATCAGACCGAACGTGTCGGAGAGGATCTCCTTGAGGGGATCGGCGAGCTCCGGGTGGATGGGCTTGACCTCTTGCCGCGCGTTCTTGCGGTCGGCATAGTCGTTGTGCGCGTTCATGCCCATCGGGCCTGGACGATAGAGCGCGCCGACGGCGACGATGTCGTCGAACGCGGTGGGCTGCATGCGCCGCAGCAGGTCGCGCATCGGGCCGCCGTCGAGCTGGAAGACGCCGAGTGTGTTGCCGCGGGCGAGCAGCTCGTAGGTGGCCTTGTCGTCGAGCGGCAGCGCGTCCATGTCCAGGTCGATGCCCCGGTTGTTCTTGATGTTGTCCAGCGCGTCGTTGATGACCGTGAGGTTGCGCAACCCCAGGAAGTCCATCTTCAACAGGCCGATCGCCTCACACGACGGGTAGTCCCAGCCGGTGATGATCGACCCGTCCTGCGGCCGCCGCCACACCGGGATCGCGTCCGCCAGCGGTTCCGAGGACATGATCACCGCGCAGGCGTGCACGCCAGCGTTCCGGATCAGCCCCTCCAGGCCGACGGCGGTGTCGTAGATCTTCTTGACGTCCGGGTCGGTCTCGATGAGCGCCCGGACCTCGGCCGCCTCCTTGTACCGCTCGTGGTTCGGGTCGGTGATGCCGACCACCGAGATGTCCTTGGCCATGATCGGCGGCGGCAGCGCCTTGGTGATCCGGTCGGCGATCGCGTAGCCCGGCTGCCCGAACTGCACGCGCGCCGAGTCCTTGATCGCGGCCTTCGTCTTGATGGTGCCGAACGTGATGACCTGGGCGACCTTGTCGCTGCCCCACCGCTCCGTCGCGTAGCGGACCATGTCGCCGCGCCGGCGATCGTCGAAGTCGATGTCGATATCGGGCATGGAGACGCGCTCGGGGTTGAGGAAGCGCTCGAACAGCAGCTTGTGCGGGATCGGGTCGATGTTCGTGATGCCGAGCGCGTAGGCGATGAGCGAGCCCGCCGCCGATCCACGGCCGGGCCCCACCCGGATGCCGACCTTGTTCGCATGGTCGATGAGGTCGCCGACCACGAGGAAGTACGCCGGGAAGCCCATCTGGATGATGACGTCGAGCTCGTAGTTGGCGCGCTGCAGATACTCCTCCGGCACCTGCGTGCCCGGGAACCGGCGCTCGACCAGCCCGCGGGTCACCTCTTTGCGCAGCCACGTGTTCTGCGTCTCGCCGTCCGGCACCGGGAAGATCGGCATCCGATCCTTGTGGGCGAAGACCTCGTCGTAGGACTGGACCCGCTCGCCGATCTCCAGCGTCGAATCGCACGCGCCGGGGACGACGCCGTCCCACAGCTCGCGCATCTCCGCCGGCGACTTGAGGTAGTAGCCGTCGCCGTCGAACTTGAACCGCGCCGGGTCCGAGAGCGTCTTGCCGGTCTGCACGCACAGCAGCGCCTCGTGCGAGACGGAGTCGTGCCGGTGGGTGTAGTGGCAGTCATTGGTGGCCAGCGGCTTGATGCCCAGCGTGCGGCCGATCTCCAGCAGCCCGTCCCGGACGCGCCGCTCGATCTCGAGGCCGTGTTCCATGACCTCGAGGAAGAAGTTCTCCTTGCCGAAGATGTCCTGCCACTTCGCGGCGGCCTCCAGCGCCTCCTTGTCGTGGCCGAGCCGCAGCCGCGTCTGCACCTCGCCCGACGGGCAGCCGGTCGTCGCGATGATGCCCTCGGCGTACTGCGCGATGAGCTCGTCGTCCATGCGCGGCCACTTGCCGAGCTGCCCCTCGATCGACGCCAGCGACGACAGCCGGAACAGGTTCCGCAACCCCGTGGCGTTCTCGGCGACCATCGTCATGTGCGTGTAGGCGCCCGAGCCCGAGACGTCGTCGCCCTTCTGACCGGGATCGCCCCACAGCACGCGCTTCGTCGAGAACCGCGAGGCGGGGGCGATGTACGCCTCGATCCCGATGATCGGCTTGATGCCCTGCTTCTTGGCGCCGTTGTAGAACTCGCTCGCCCCGAACATGTTGCCGTGGTCGGTCATGCCGACCGCCGGCATCTTCAGCCGCGCCGCCTCGGCGAACAGCGGACCGACCTTCGCCGCGCCGTCCAACATCGAGTACTCGGTGTGATTGTGCAGGTGAACGAACGAATCGACCACGTCTCTCCCCTTCCGCCGGCGTGCCCCTCTTCGGCGTGATCAGTCTAGGCGGCACCCCTGACAGTTCCACCGGACCGCGACGCCGCCGCGAAGACGCCCACGTCAGGAGAAGAAGAGCACCACCGCGACGATGAGGACGGCCACGATGATGCCCACGACGATGAGCACGATGACGCCACGGCCTGACCTGGTGGGCGGGCCGCCCCAGGCCGGTTGCGGCACCGGACGGGGTTCCGGCGCCGGAGCGGGACGCTGGATGGGCCGAGACGGCAACGGATAGGACTCGACCCCGCCGGGCATCGGCTGCGGCGCCACGCGCCGGACGGGCGTCGGACGCGGGGCCGCGGCGCCGCGCGACGGACCCTGACGCGCGCCCGGCCTGCCTGCCTGCGGGGGCGCCGGATTCCGGACGCCACCGCCGGGGCGCCCGGCGGGATTCGCCTGCGGCGGCGGGCCGAGCGGCTTCGCCGTCGGCGGTGTGACCGTGGGCGCCGCCTGCGGCGAGACGAGCGGCGCTCCCGGCGGCCGCCTGCCCGGCTTGTCCTGCGGCACACCGGACTTCGGCGGAGAGATCGGCTTCGGCAGACCGATCGGACCGCCCGGTCTGGGAGCGGGCGCCGCGCCGCGCGGTACCGGATCCGACGCCGGCCCGGGCTGACGCGGGTCGGCGTGGCCGGGCGCCGGGCGCCGGTGGGCACTCTGGTGCGCCCCGTGCGAGGGCTCCTTCGCGGGCGGCTTGACCCGGGCCGACGGATCGACGCGCGCGGACGGCTCGACCCGGGCCGACGGCTCGATGCGGGCCGACGCCCCGGCCGTGCCCCGCCCGGTGGCCGAGCCCGTCGGCGTCGTCGTCTCCGGGTCCTCGGGCGTCAGCGGCGCCTGCAGGGCCGCGGTGAGCGCGGTCGCGAACTCGCGGCACGTCTCGTACCGCCCGCGGGGCAGCTTGGCCATCGCCTTCGCGATGACGTCGTCGACGGCCGGCGGGATCTCCAGCCGCAGCTCCGAGACCTTGGGCACCGGGCGCTTGAGATGCGCCTTCATCGCCTCGCCCGGCGACTTGTCCGGAAACGGGACGCGCCCCGTGAGCAGGTGGAACGCCGTCGCGGCCAGCGAGTACTGGTCGCTGCGGCCGTCGAGCGTCTGGGCCGACAACTGCTCCGGCGAGGCGTACGAGAGCGTCGCGACGACGCTGCCGACAGCCGTCAGCCGGCTGTTGGAATCGGTGGCGCGCGCGATGCCGAAGTCGGTGATGAGCACGCGCTCGTCGTCGCCGTCCTCCTCGGCGAGCAGGATGTTCGCCGGCTTGATGTCACGATGCAGCAGCTTGTTCCGGTGCGCGTAGTCGAGCCCCCGCGCGACGGCCGTGACGATCCGGCCCACCCGCTGCGGATCGAGCCCGAGGCGTTCGACGCGCAGCGCGTCACCGGCGTCGTTGCCCTTGATGTACTGCATCGCGATCCACAACTGGTCGCCGTCGCGGCCCCGGTTGTAGACGGTGACGATGTTCGGGTGGTCGAGCACGGCCGCCAGCTCGGCCTCCCGGAGGAACCGCCGGCGGTACGTCTCGTCGCCGCCGACGTCCCGCAGCACCTTGAGGGCGTCGCTGCGCGGCAGCTCAGGGTGACGCGCCAAGTAGACGGCCCCCATGCCGCCCTTGCCGAGTTCTCGTTCGACGCGATAGCCGCCGATCACGACACCCTCAGCCAGCACGCGTCACCTCCTCGCCCCCAGAACCGCCAGGATATCGCCACCCGAGCGGCCTAGCGAACTCGTCCGTCGTGTTCGGACATCAATCGGCCGAGCGGAGGACCACGAGACCCGCGTCCGCGGGCGCCGCCTCCACCACCTTCACGGCCGGATCGGACGCGGCGCGGCGCAACGCGTCGACGTCCCCCAGCAGCACCGCGGCCACGAGGCAGGTGCAGGTCGGGGCGACACCGGCGTTCGTCAGCGCGGTCTCGACCGACCGGCGATCCGCCGATACGGGCTGGACCGGCACGCCCGGGCCGCGCACCCACACCCGTGCGATGCGCGCCGTACCGGCGATGCGCCACAGGGTCGCGCCGTCGACGGGCACCTGAAAGAAGACGCCGGCCCAGCGCGTCTCGTCGGCCACGCCGGAGAGCGTCGCCCGCGCGCGTTCGCGGTAGTGGCCGGCGCTCTCGCCACGGTCCGGCCCGAGCTGGTCGACGACGACGCGTTCGGCGCGGCCCGTCGCGCTCCCCGCCGCCCAGACCAGCGCGGCGAGCAGCGCCACGACGACGACCGCGATCATCGCGCGTCGTGAAACCGCTCGGGCGCCCGGATCAGCCGTCGCGGAGGGCGTCGAGGGCATGCTGCAGATCGGCCGGATACGAGCTGGTGAACTGGACGGCTCGGCCGTCGGGATGAGCGAAGCCGAGTGACACCGCGTGCAGCCATTGGCGCGACAGGCCCAGACGCGTCGCGAGTTTCGGGTCGGCGCCGTAGGTGAGGTCGCCGCAGCACGGATGCCGCAGCGCCGAGAAGTGCACGCGGATCTGGTGCGTCCGCCCCGTCTCCAGGTGCACGTCGAGCAGGCTGGCCGCCGCGAACGCCTCGATCGTGTCGTAGTGCGTGACGCTCGGCTTGCCGCGCTCGCTCACCGCGAACCGCCAGTCCCCGACCGGGTGCCGGCCGATCGGCGCGTCGATGGTGCCGCTCGACGGGTCGGGGTGCCCCTGCACGAGGGCGTGGTAGCGCTTGTCGACGGTCCGGTCGCGGAACGCCCGCTTGAGCAGCGTGTACGCGCTCTCGCTCGTCGCCACCACCATCACCCCGGACGTGCCGACGTCGAGCCGGTGCACGATGCCCTGGCGCTCGTGCGCGCCGGACGTCGAGATGCGGAAACCCGCCGCCGCGAGACCGCCGACGACCGTGGGCCCCGTCCAGCCGACCGAGGGATGGGCGGCGACGCCCACCGGCTTGTCGACGACGACGATGTCGGCGTCCGAGTAGATGATGCCCATCCCGTCGACCGGCGTCTCCTCCAGCCGCACCGGTCGCGCCGGCTCCGGGAGCGTCACCTCGATCCAGCTGCCGGCGACGACGCGCTCGGACTTGCCCGCGGCGACGAAGTCGATCAGCACGTCCCCTTCCGTCGCCAGCGTCGCCGCGACCGTCCGCGACAGGCCGAGCAGCCGCGACACCGCCGCGTCCACCCGCATCCCGTCCAGCCCGTCCGGCACGGGCATCGACCGCGTCTCACGCATCGTCGGCACTCCTCTTCACACTCGTCTCGTCATCGCCCGCGGACTCCTCGGGCTCCCGGTTCCGCCCGGACGTGCGGGTGCCGTCCATCTCGATCCCGAACAGCGTGAGCGCCACCAGCAGCACCGCCCCGCAGGTGACCCCCGAATCGGCGACGTTGAACACCGGGAACCAGCCGACGGAGAAGAAGTCGACGACGTGCCCGCGCAGCGGTCCCGGCGACCGCAGGAAGCGGTCGACGAGATTGCCGAGCGCCCCGCCCAGGATGAGCCCCAGGCCGAGCGCCCACCAGCCCGACCGGAGCCGGGAGCTGAACACGATGATGGCGGTGACGACGCCGACCGCGACCAGCGTCAGCACCCAGGTCATGCCCGTGGCCAGCGAGAACGCCGCGCCGGGATTGCGGACGATCCGCAGCGTCACCGTGTCACCGATGACGGAGACCACCTCGCCGGGCGCGATGGCGGACACCACCCACACCTTCGTGGCGATGTCGAGCAGCAGAACGGTGGCGGCGAGGGCGAAGACGACGGGGAGCAGACGGCGGCGAGGGACGCCCGCGGCGTCCGATTGTTCGGTCATCGACGTCGAGTGTAAGGCGACGGCTACCCTGAGCCCGATGCCATCTGCCTCGAACGACGCCGCCGGGCCCGCCGTGGCCGGTGCCGCCGCCTCTGCACCGACCCTCGCCGGCCCCGTCCGACGCCGCGTCGCGTCCCCGCTGCTCGTGCTGCCGGTGGCCGCCGCGCTGGCCCTCGCCGGCTGTTCCGGCGGCTCCGAGGACGACGGCGGCACCGACACCCGCCCGACGCGCTGCGTCGACTATTCGACGGCCAAGGACACCGCCGCCGTCCTCGTCCCCATCGCGCCGGCGGCCGTCACCGTCACGTCGCCGGGAGCGCAGCCGCACGCCGTGCCGCAGCCCGTGCTCGACCGCGAATCGGTGCTCACGACGCGGCTCACCGGCCGCACCGCCGACCCCGGCGGCGCCGCCGCGGACGTCGAGCTGCCGCTGACGGCCGCCGTCAACTGCGCCGACGCCACCGACGCCGAGTTCGTCTTCGACGCGCCGCGCTCGCAGGCCCAAGCGCTCGCCGGCAAGCTCGACGCCGTCTCCGGCTCGAAGGCCGGCGCGGCGCTCGGCCCCGGCCACGCACCGGTGAGCGCCCGGTTCATCCCCCAGGAGAAGGCGTCGCAGGAGGCTCGCGGCGCCGCCGAGCAGACGTTCCTCGAAGCGCTGCTGCGCTCGGTGACGCTGCCGACGACACCCGTCGGCGTCGGTGCCACCTGGCAGGCGAAACGGACGGTGACGACGGCCTCGCTCACCCTCGAGCAGACGATCACGGCCACCCTCACGGCCTGGCAGGGCACGGTGCTCGAGGTGTCCTTCGACATCGAGGAATCACCGGTGAACGACGTCTACCGGCTGCCGAGCGGGCAGGCGCTGCAGATCGTCCGCTACTCGATGGCCGGCAAGGGCACCGCGGTGATCGACCTGCGCCGGCCGCTGCCGGTCGCGGGATCGACGAGGATGTCCGGCGCCCAGGAGCTCTCCGGCGCCGACACGACGAGAACGCTCGCCCAGCCGCTGGCTTACACCAGCACCTGGGCGAGCGCCTGAGACCCGACCGCTACGGGCAGTAGCTCTTGTCCTTGAACTTGGCCTGGCTGAGCAGCACGCAGGCCGACGCCTTCGACAGCCGCCACTTGTCCTTCTGGTAGACGAGGGTGACGTCGGAGTTGATCGGCGCGTCCCGCGGGTTCAGCTTGATGTTGAACTTCGCGATCGCCGTGTTCCGATTCGGCCCGGGCGAGATCGGCGGCACGATCTCATAGGTGGCACCGGGGTTGTCGCGCTTGCCCTTGACGAGGGCGTCGAACATGGCCGGCGGCGCCTGGTCACCGTCCTCGACGAGTCCGCGCTTCTCCGCGAGCGGCACCTTCGGGTCGAGCGCCTTGTCGAGCAGCGTGTTGAGCTCGGCCGGCTTGGGCAGCGCGACCTTCGCCGACGTGCTGGCCGTGGTCGGCACGTCCTCGCCGCTGTCGTCCGAACCGCACGCGGCGACGCTGCCGACGAGGGCCAGGGCCACGCATGCGGCCATGATCGTCTTGCTGGACTTCACTTGTCTCGATGCCTTCCGTCGGCTGGGCTGACGTACATCGCGCCGACGTCGCGGGACGTCGGCGCATCGCAGACCACTATGCCAAAGCGCAAGCCGGATTCGACCGGTCGGCGGAAGCGCCCGTATGTTTGTGGCCGATTTCTTAGAAAGGACGCCCATGTCACAGGACGTCACGGTCCACCCATCCGGCGGCCCGGGCCGCGTGGTCGGCCTGGCGTGCGGGGGCACGATCGCCTCGCGCCGCCGCGCCGACGGCGCCCTCGGCGACCACCTGCCGGGCGAGGCGCTGGCGGCCTCCGTCGACGCCGCGGCCTCCGTCGAGGTCCGCGACGTCTTCGCGATCGACAGCGCCGCCATGACCTCCGCGCATCTCGACACACTGCGCCGGGCCGTCTCGGACGCACTCGCCGACCCGTCCGTGGCCGGCGTCGTCGTCACCCACGGCACGGACACGCTCGAGGAGTCGGCGTTCCTCCTCGACCTCATGCACTACGATCCGCGGCCCGTGGTCGTCACCGGTGCCCAGCAGCCGTCGGACGCGCCCGACCCGGACGGGCCCACCAACCTCGCGGCCGCCATCGCGCTCGCCGTCTCCCCCGGCGCCCGTGGGCAGGGCGTGCTCGTCGCCTTCGGCGGGCGGGTGCTGCGGGCCCGGGGCCTGCGTAAACGCAACACCGTCACTCTCGACGCCTTCGCCTGCGACCTGCCGCCGGGCGGGCGGCGGGTGCTGCCGCCCGTCGATCTCGGCGACACCCGGGTCGACCTCATCGCGCTCTACCCCGGCGTCGACGCCGGGGTCGTCGACTGGTCCGTCGGACGCGGCGCGGCCGGCATCGTCCTCGCCGCCACCGGCTCGGCCAACACCCACCGCGGCGTGCTCGAGGCCGCGCGGCGGGCGATGGCCGCGGGCGTCGCCGTCGTGGCGACGACGCGCGTCGTCGCCGGGCCGGTGGAGGCCCTCTACGGCGGCGGGGGCGGTGGCGCCGACCTCGCGGCGGCGGGCGTCATCATCGCGCGGGAGCTGCGCGGGCCGCAGGCTCGGATAGCGCTGACGGCGTTGCTCGCGTCGGGTGCGGACGGGGCGGCGATCGCGGAGTTCTTCGGCTGAAAGCCGCCGAGATCTCCCAGCCCATAGCGGTCAACGTCGGCTGGTGGCACGAGAGACTCGGTCCGGCGTTCTTCACCAAATATCTCTACTTCGCGGGCGCGGGTGGTCGACGATGCCTGATTCTCGACTCACGTGTCGCGCGCGCACTCCATCGCGACTGTGGTTGGGAGTCACTCCGCGACGGCGGCGGATGGCCCGCCGACACCTACGGTCGCTACTGCGCCCTCCTCGCACGCTGGGCTGCCGAGATCACCGAGAGCGGCACGCCCACCACCGCCGACCAACTCGAATACCGACTGTTCATGCGCGGCGCATCGAAGCGGACGCCACGCACCAACTGATAAAGGCTGTCAATCGTCCGGGTCGTCGGGCCAGTCGAGCGAGACCAACGGGTCCGCCGGCTCCAGGGCCGGGTCGTCGAGATCGAACGTGACCACCCGCCCCGGGCCCGACGTCCGCGTCTCGAAGCGCACCGTGACGACGCCGTGTCCGGCGCCCTGCACCCAGCCGTGACCGTGCTCCGGGTGGTGGACGTCGCGCCCGGTGTGCAGGCGGTCTCGCGGCGTGCGGGCCGGCTGCGGCGCCTGTTCGGCAGCGATCGGATCGGCGTCGGGCGCGTCGAACTCGGGGAAGAGGGAGAACTGCTCGACCGCCGACAGCCCGGAGTAGCCGACGCCGACCAGCCGGATCGGGCCGATCTCGCGCGGGTCGAGCGTCACCCGCCGGGCGGCGCCGACGAGCGTCGCGAGGTCGGTGGTGGCCGCAGCCAGCGTGGCCGAGCGCGAGAGCACCGACATGTCGGACAGTTTGAGCTTGACGGTGACGGTGCGGGCACCGCGTCCGTCGGCGACGAGCCGGCGATGCGCCGACTCGGCCGACGCCTCCACGGCGGCGCGCAACGGTCCGGCGTCGACGATGTCGACTTCGAACGTCGACTCGGCGCTGATCTGTTTGGCCTCCGCCCGGGTGGCGATCGGGCGCTCGTCGACACCCCGGGCCAGCCGGACGAGCGCGGGTCCGTGCGTCGCCCCGAGAACGGCGATCACCTCGACGTCGCTCAGCGCGGCGAGGTCGCCGATCGTCTCGATGCCGAGCTTCGCCAGACGATCCCCGGCCACCGGGCCGATCCCCCACAGCTTGCGCACCGACAGCGGCGCGAGAAAGGCCCGCTCGGCGCCCGGCGGCACGACGACGACGCCGTCCGGTTTGGCCATTCCGGACGCGATCTTCGCCACCTGCTTGCCATTGCCCAGACCGACGGACGCCGTCAGGCCCGTCTCGGTGCGGATCCGTGCCCGCAGTGCCTCGGCGTACGACGAGGCCGTCTCGCCGTCGACGCCGGCCAGAGCCTCCGGCTCGGCGAACGCCTCGTCGAAGGACAGCATCTCGATGGTTCCGGCGATGTCGCGAACGACGCCGAACACCCGCCTGCTCGCCACCCGGTAGACCGAGCCCCGCGGCGGCAACACGACCGCGCCCATGCCGACGAGACGTCGTGCCTGGTGAATCGGCATCGCCGAGCGTGCCCCGAACACCCGCGCCTCATACGACGCCCCCGCGACGACACCCCGGCCGCCGAGCCCACCGACGAGCACGGGCCGTCCCCGCAGCGTCGGACGGGTGAGCTGCTCGACCGACGCGAAGAACGCGTCCATGTCGAGGTGCATCACCCAGCGCCCGTTGCTCACGCGCCGATCCTAGGGCCGGACACCGACGGTCTCCGCTGCCCGGCGTCATATCGAGCGCCGCAGCGAGTCGTCGCGACAATAATCGTCGCGACGGCCCGCAGAGGCCACCGATATGACACAGCGCTGATGTTCCCGGCGACGCACCAGCGCGGCGATGTCCGCAAAGACCTCTTCCCAGCCGAACATCACGTCCTCATAGGTGATCCGCAACACGAGATATCCGCCCGCAACCGACATCCGATCACGCCGGCGGTCCGTCGCATAGTGTTCGACGCCAGTATGGTGCGCCCGGCTGTCGATCTCGATGATCAGTCGCCGACCGACGAGCAGATCCACCCGACCGACGCCCGGGATCGCCACCTGCGTCCGCACACCGATCCGGGCCGAGCGCAATCGGAGCCGCACGAGGGACTCCGTCCCCGACTGCGACGAGCCGTCGACGCGTTCGAGCAGCCGCCGAACCGACGCCGACTCGTTCGCCAGAGCGGACACGACCTCACTCGGGGTGAGTATTCGCAGGTTGAGCACCGAATCGCAGACCGCGACGAACTGCTCGCCGGGCAGACAACGCGATGCACACGCCAAAGCGACGTCGGCCGGGTCCACCGCTGACGGGAACCCACCCCGCCCCGCGCTGCAGCGTCCGACCGGCCGCCCCGACCGGCGCGCACGCGCACTCGCGCGGATATGCGGCGAGTCCGTCCGCGGTACCCAGGCCCCGTGCTTCTCCAGCGCGGAGACGCACGCCAACACTCCGCCCGTCCGCACGGCCGACACGATGTCCTCATCGGCCCCGGGCACCGCCCACCACCCGTGACGCAACCGCACCAGCCGCCCCGCGCGACACAGCTTTCGCCGTTGCAGATCGTCGACACCCCGCCGCGTGAGTTCGGCCGCTGAGTAGACACCCCAGTCCTGTTGCACGATCCAGCCCCCCGACTTCGATGTCAGATGAGTCTGACTCCGGCGAGCGGCTCACAACCCCGGCATAGAGGGCCGATCGACCCGACCTGTGGATAACGTGCGGCGTCATATCGATCGCCGTACGGGACCGTCGCGACAATAGATGTTGCAACGGTCCGCAGAGGCTACCGATATGACGCCGCTAGCCTGCTAAGGAGCGATTCGGGAGGGGGACGCGTGGACCGACGACGGATCCGGCGGCTGTGGTCATCGACTATAAGCCGCTTTCTGCCGATACCCGTCGTGACGGCATTGCTGCTCGCCTCGCCGGCTCCCGCGTCGGCCGCCGGCCCGTTCGCCGGCGCACCCGGCGTCGGCGACGCCTATTACCCCGACGACGGCAACGGCGGCTACGACGTCACTCACTACGACATCGCCCTCGACTACCGCCCCGCGACGCACGTCCTCACCGGTCGCGCGAAGATCACGGCGACCGCGACGCGCATCCTCACCTCGTTCAACCTCGACTTCTCCGGGCCGGACGTCTCGCGCGTCCTGGTCGACGGACGTCCCGCGGCGTTCACCCGTTACGGCGAGCACGAGCTGACCGTCAGCCCCGCGTTCCCCCTCCTCCCGCGTACGACCTTCCTCGTCCACGTCGAGTACGCGGGTGTTCCGCCCGACACCCGCGGAAAGGGCTGGACGTATTCGGCCGACGGCGGCGCCTTCGCCTCGGGCCAACCGCACGGCGCGGCGACGTGGTACCCGCTCAACGACACCCCGCGCGACAAGGCGACCTTCGCGGTGACGGCCACCGTGCCGAAGGAGTACGAGGTCGTCTCCATCGGCCTGCGGCGCACCGACGACGTCCACGGCGACGACCGGACCGTCGGCTGGTCGACGACGAACCCGACGATCGGCTACCTGACCACGCTCGCGATCGGAAAGTTCACCGTCGAGGAGCGTTTGCGGGCGAACGGCACCCCGATCATCAGCGCGTTCGCACCCGGGACCGAGCGCGGCCGGGCCGCCGAGGAGCGTCTGCCCGAGATCCTCGACTTCGCCGAGGAGCTCTTCGGTCCGTACCCGTTCGAATCGGCCGGCGGCATCTACGTCGACACACCCCTGACGTTCTCCCTGGAGACGCAGACCCGCCCGGTCTACGCGCCCTGGGCCCGGCTCGACACGGTGGTCCACGAGAACGCCCATCAGTGGTGGGGCGATTCGGTGACCATCGCGAGCTGGGCCGACATCTGCCTCAACGAGTGCCTGGCGAGCTATACCGCCGACTACCTGTGGCCGGAGCGCAAGGACGGCGTCGACGTCGACGCGCGGTACCGCAAGACCGTCGTCGAGGAGCGCGGCGACGCGGCGTTCTGGGCGTCACCGCTGTTCGACATGGGCGCCGGACGGGAGTTCACAGCCGTCTACAGCCGCGGGCCGCTGTTCCTGCACGCATTGCGCCGCACCATCGGCGACGAGCCGTTCTTCGCGACGCTCCGCGACTTCCCCACCGCGCACCGGGGCGGCCACGCGTCGATGGCCGACCTGCGACGAGCGTTTCAGGCACGCACCGAGATCGACCTCGAGCCGTTCTTCGACGCGTGGCTCACCTCCCGGACGATCGTCCCGGAGCCGTTCCTGCATCCCGGATCGCTCGCTCGCTGACATCGATCCGGGCCGCGCCGGCGTCGTCGGCGACGACGCGCACGGCGTCGCCCGTGCCCAGCCGGCGCAGGTCGTCGGCCGAGACGACGACCACCGGCACCCGCTCGTCGTACAGCAGCGCCGGGATGAGCGCGCCGAGGACGAGGATCCCGTCGGGCTCGCACGTCACGACGGCGATCGGCCCTCGCCCGGCGTGGATGAGCTCGGCCAGCACCGACGAGGACGACGACGATCCGCGTCCGGACGTCATGACCAGCACCCGGCCGGCCAGACTCACGCCGCGGTCGGGATGCCGGACGTCGCCGACGACGCCGTCGTGATCGACGCCGCCCCAGAACGACACCGGCTCGGCCAGGTGGACGACGACGCCCTCGGCCTCGCCCGCCACCCGGCCGACCCCGACGATCGATCCCGTGTTCCGGTCAGCCACGATGCGCTCCTCTCGGCACGGCGCGGCCGGTCCGCGCGGCGTCGACGCACCCGGCGGTGGTCGTCAGCACGACGTCGACACCGAGGTTGACGGGCGCGTACGACGCCCACTTGCCGGAGTTGGTCGCCACCGTGCGGACCTCCGGCGGCAGCACCGGCGTCATGTACGAGCAGGTGTCGGTGAGGATCGTCCAGCCGGCGGCCCGCAGCGCATCGGCGACGCCGCCCTCGCGCGCGAGCAGCAGCGTGCCCCGCGAAGTGTTGACGACGGCGTGCATCCCATCGGCGACGGGCGGCCCGGCCGCCGCGAGCCGGGCCAGCTCGCCGAGCTCGGCGAGACTCGCGTGCGGCGTACCGACGCAGACGGCGTCTACCGCACCGGCCGGGGCTGTCGACAACCGGGCGATCTCGGCGGCGAGGTCGGCCTCGGTGACGGTGACGACACGCTCCGGGTCTCGTCCCTGCAACGCGGCGTCGAGGGTCGGGGCCTCGGGCGTCCGCCCGACGACGTGGACGAGCGCCACGGACCCCGACGACGCCCCGGTCGCACAGATCGCCTTGAGCCGGTCCTCCGAGAGGTCACCGGGCAGTCCGACGATCGCCGCCACCGAGGTGCCCGCGATGCGTCCGAGCAGCGAGCCGATGCCCGCCGCGGTCACCTCGTCCGGGTCGTCGATGCCCGGCACACCGGTGACGTCGAGGACGATCCGCGCCGCGCGCGCCTCGTCGCGGTGCAGCCCGGCGTACGGCGCGCGGCCGGTGAGCGCGGCGCAGATGTCGAGGAAGTCGCCGTAGCGGTCCGTTCGCGCGCCGAGCACCGTGTTGGCGAAGGCGATGGCATTCGACTCCGCCCACGCGACGTGCTCGCCGAGCCCAGGCCGGGCCTCGTGCTGATACGGCGCGCAGGTGTAGGTCGGCCGGGCGCCGAGGTCGGCGTAGGCCGTCATCGTCTCGCGCGCCGCGGCGTGCGGCAGATGCGGGTCAGCGCGGACGAGCGTCGGATGCAGCAGGTCGAGCGCGCCGACGTTGAGCGTCGTCGGCACCCGCACCTGGCCACCGAGATCGCGCAGCCGGCGCACGAAGTCGAGGCCGACGGGACCGTGGTAGAGGCACGAATCGATGTGCGCGCCGACGATCTCGACGAGCCGCTCGGCACCGGAGGCCCGGGCCAGCGACGTCACCACCCGCATCGCGAGGGCCACGGCGGGTCCGTCGGCGCCGTCGAGCATGCCCTGTTCGTCGGCCGTCAGCGTCAGTCCGCTCATCGCACCCCTTCTCTCGACGCGGCACACGCTCGCCGCCTCACGCCATGTGACATTACACTACTACGGTGCCGGCCGATCGCCGACCGTTCCGGAACATGAGCCCGCATTCAAGAAACGCGCCCCGCCCCGTCGACGCGGTCGCAGAATGGACGAGGCGCGGGCCACGCGTCAGACGACCGGGAGGGCACATGGAGATCGGCGGCACCCACGACGAGCGCTTCGGCGCGGTCCGGACCGAACTCGAGGCTCAGTTGGCCTCCGGCAACGAGCTCGGCGCCGCGATCGCGGTCGACATCGACGGCGAGACCGTCGTCGACCTCTGGGGCGGCCACCGGGACGCCGCGCGGACGCTGCCGTGGGAGCGCGACACGATCGTCAACGTCTGGTCGACGTCCAAGGAGATCACCGCGCTGGCCGTGCTGCTGCTCGTCGATCGCGGGCTCGTCGACCTCGACGCGCCGGTCGCCCGCTACTGGCCGGAGTTCGCCCAGAACGGCAAGGACACGATCCCCGTGCGCCAGCTCATGGCGCACACCTCCGGGGTGTCCGGCTGGGACCGGCCGTGGACCGTCGAGGACATGTACGACTGGGACAAGGCCGTCGAGCAGCTGGCGCGACAGGCGCCGTGGTGGGAGCCGGGTACGGCGTCGGGGTATCACGCCAACAACCAGGGCCATCTGCTCGGCGAGATCGTGCGCCGGGTGACCGGGCGGACCCTCAAGCAGTTCGTCGCCGACGAGATCGCCGGGCCGCTGGGCGTCGACCTGCAGATCGGCGCCAAAGAGGCCGACGACGCGCGCATCGCCGAGATCGTCCCGCCGCCGCCGCTTCCGTTCGACCTGGGCTCGCTGCCGCCCGACGCGCCCGTCGTCCGCACCTTCACCGGCCCCGTCGCCTCCGCGGCCGCCGCCAACACGATCGCCTGGCGACGCGCCGACATGGGCGCACTCAACGCGCACACCAATGCCCGCGCCCTCGTCCGCGCGCTGTCGGTGATCTCCCGCGGCTCGGTCGACGGGGTGTCGCTCTCACCCGCGACCGTCGACCGCATCTTCGACGAGCAGGCGCGCGGCGTCGACCTCGTGCTCGGCATCCCGCTGCGCTGGGGAATCGGCTTCGGGCTGCCCGAACCCGCGACGATCCCCTACATCCCGGACGAGCGGATCTGCTTCTGGGGCGGCTGGGGCGGATCGCTCACGGTCATGTTCCCGGAGCGCCGGATGACGGTCTCGTACGTCATGAACAAGATGGCGCCGGGCATCATCGGCTCCGATCGGTCCGAGGCCTATCTCACGGCGATCCTCGGCGCCCTCTGAACGCGGGCCCGGGCTCGCCTCGACGAGCCCGGGCCATCCGCGTCACACCTTCGTCAGGCTCGCCCGCACACCGTCGCCGAGATCGGCGGCGTCGGCCCCCGGATCACCGAAGGTCAGGGACGTCGCGAGCACCTCGCCGGCCACCCGGCCCGCGTGCCGCTCGGCCCATTCGCGACGCGCGTCCGGCACCTCCCAGACGACCGTGATCCGGTCGCTGACCTGCAGCCCGGCCCGCTTACGCGCCTCCTGCAGCTCGCGGATCCGGTCGGCCGCCCAGCCCTCGGATTCGAGATCGTCGTCGAGCGTCGTGTCGATGACGACGAGCCCGCCGCCGCCCGGCAGCTCGGCCGTCGACTCGGGCGCGGCGGCCACGAGCCGCCGGCTGTACTCACCCGGCAGCAGGTCGACGCCCGCGGCCGAGACGACCTCCACGTCGTCCTCGGTGCGTACGGTCCAGTCTCCGGCCTTGACGGCCTTGATGACGCGCTGCACGTCCCGCCCGAGCCGCGGCCCGGCGGCCCGCGCGTTGACGGTCACCTCGACACGGCCGACGGCGTCGACGTCCGAGGACAACTGGACCGCACGCACGTTCATCTCATCGGCGATGAGATCGGTGAACGGCGCCAGCCGCTCGGCGTCGGCGGCGGCCACGGTGAGCGAATGCAACGGCAGCCGGACGCGCAACCGGTTCGCCTTACGCAGGCTCGACGCCGCGCTGCACACCCCGCGGACACCGTCCATCGCGGCGACCAGTTCGTCGCCGTACGGCAGCTCGTCGGCGGCCGGCCAATCGGCCAGGTGCACCGAGCGCTCCCCCGTCAGCCCCCGCCACATCGCCTCGACGGTGAGCGGCAGCAGCGGCGAGGCGAGCCGGCACGTCGCCTCCAGCACCGTGAACAACGTGTCGAACGCCTCGGGGTGAGCGTCCTGCCCGGCCCAGAACCGGTCCCGTGAACGTCGCACGTACCAGTTGGTCAGCACCTCGCAGAACTGCCGCAGTTCTTCGCAGGCACCGGCGATGTCGTACACCGACAGCTGCTCGGTCATCGCGTCCCGGGTCTGCGCGAGCTTCGCCAGCACGTACCGATCGAGGACATCCGTCGACGCCGTCGACCGCTGCGCCGGACGCTCCGCGTACAGCCCGAGGAAGCTGTAGGCGTTCCACAGCGGGAGCATCGCCTGCCGCACCCCCTCGCGGATGCCCTGCTCGGTGACGACGAGGTTGCCGCCGCGCAGGATCGGACTCGCCATGAGGAACCAGCGCATGGCGTCGGACCCGTCGCGGTCGAAGACCTCGTTGACGTCCGGGTAGTTGCGCCGGGACTTGCTCATCTTGGTGCCGTCGTCGCCCAGCACGATGCCGTGCGCGGCGACCGTACGGAACGCGGGCTTGTCGAAGAGCGCCGTCGACAGCACGTGCAGGTTGTAAAACCAGCCGCGCGTCTGCCCGTTGTACTCGACGATGAAATCGCCCGGGAAGTGCGAGTCGAACCAGTCGGTGTTCTCGAACGGATAGTGCACCTGCGCGTACGGCATCGAGCCGGACTCGAACCAGCAGTCCAGCACCTCCGGCACCCGACGCATCGTCGAGCGGCCCGTCGGATCGTCCGGGTTCGGCCGCGTCAGCTCATCGACGTGCGGCCGGTGCAGATTCGTCGGACGCACGCCGAAGTCCCGCTCCAGCTCGTCGAGCGAACCGTAGACGTCGACGCGCGGGTACTCCGGATCGTCGGACACCCAGACCGGGATCGGCGCACCCCAGTACCGGTTACGGCTGATGTTCCAGTCCTTGGCACCCTCCAGCCACTTGCCGAACTGGCCGTCGCGGATGTGCTCGGGCGACCACTCGATCTGCTTGTTGAGCTCGAGCATCCGGTCCTTGAACGTCGTCACCGCGACGAACCACGACGGCACCGCCATGTAGATGAGCGGCTTGCCGGAGCGCCAAGAGTGCGGGTACGAGTGCTCGATCGTCTCGTGCCGCAGCATCTTCCCGGCCTTCTTGAGGTCGGCGATGATGACCGGGTTCGCGTCGAACACCTGCAGGCCCTTGTACGGCGGCACGAGCTCGGTGAACCGTCCGCCCGCGTCGAGCGGCTGGACGACCTCGATTCCGTGCTTCCCCGTGGCCAGCTCCATGTCCTCCTCGCCGAAGGCCGGCGCGAGATGGACGACGCCGGTGCCGGAATCGACGGTGACGTAGTCGGCGAGCAGCACGACGTGCGCGCCCGGATGGCCGGCGAAGAAGTCGAACGGCGGCGTGTAGGCCAGCCCCTGAAGGTCGCGTCCGGTGTAGACGCCCCTGACCTGCGGATCCTCGCCGAGCTCACGGGCGTACTGCCCGAGCCGCTCCTTGGCCAGCAGGTACTCGCCGCCGTCGGTGCCCACGACGTGCGCATACTCCAGGTCGGGGTGGACGGCCATCGCCAGGTTGGACGGCAGCGTCCACGGCGTCGTCGTCCAGATGAGCGCGGAGACGCCGTCGAGCGCAGCCAGTTCCCCCTCCGCGTGCAACGGCAGCGCGACCGTCACGGCCGGGTCCTGTCGCATCTTGTACGCGTCGTCGAGCTTGGACTCCTGGTTGGACAGCGGCGTCTGCTCGTACCAGCTGTACGGCAGCACTCGGTAACCCTGATAGACGAGGCCCTTGTCGTGCAGCGCCTTGAACGCCCACATCACCGACTCCATGAAGTCGATGTCGAGCGTCTTGTAGTCGTTGTCGAAGTCGACCCACCGGGCCTGGCGCGTCACGTAGGCGCGCCACTCGTCGGTGTATCGCAGCACCGACGTCCGGCAGTAGTCGTTGAACTTCGCCAGGCCCATCTTCTCGATCTCCGACTTGTCGGTGATCCCGAGCTGCCGCTCCGCCTCCAATTCGGCGGGCAGGCCGTGGGTGTCCCAGCCGAACCGGCGGTCGACCTTCTTGCCGAGCATCGTCTGGAACCTCGGCACGACGTCCTTGACGTAGCCGGTGAGCAGATGACCGTAGTGCGGCAGGCCGTTGGCGAACGGCGGGCCGTCGTAGAAGACGAACTCCTCGCAGCCCTCACGACCGGCGATGGACGCGCGGAAGGTGTCGTCCCGCTCCCATTCGGCGAGGACCGTCTCCTCGAGCCGGGGGAAGTTCGGGGAACCGGTGCCGGTGCCGCCGGTCAGATCGACGCGCGGATACGCCCGCCCCACCGCACCGGTCGCGTTCGGACCGGGGTCGGTCGAAGAAGAGGTCTCGGTGCTGGTGCCCGATGCCGGCGACTCGCCGCTCACGTGTACTCCTCGTGCCTAGAGAATCAGGTCTCGGCACGGGGACGATCGATGACGACCGCGGTACCACCCCGCTTGCGGCCGGATCGGCCGCCACTCGGCCGGCGCGAAGACGTCGCCCGCACTCCGCGGGTCGGGCCTTCAGGCCGTTCGGGCTGTGACGGGCCCGTCCCGTCCGGTTCTACTGGGTCCTCGCGGACCGTTCTTCCGGATGCTCCCCGGTGATGGCCGGATCGACGCGTCGTTCAGTATGCCAGACGAGCCGATCCGGACGCGAAATCAGCCGTCCACCGGCACAGTCGGCACACCACCGAAAAGTACTGACCGGTATCTGCGTCTGTGCGGACCGACGCGGCATATATGTCCACGTCGCCTCGCACAGCTGTCGATACCGGTCAGTCAGTTCGTGTCGGGATCGTCGGCGGCGCGCCGATGCCGGGCCCGCTCACCGCTCGGCTCGGAATCGAAAGCGAAGACCTGCCGATCCGCCCCGTCCGACGTCTCATGCCTGCCGTGTTCCTCGGCGTCCGACTCCGGCCCGGCCTCCGGGGCCTGCTTGGCCTCCGGGGCCTGCTCGGCATCCGACTCCGACTCGGCTTCCGAGGGCCGCACGGCCTCCGGCTGCGCAGCGAAGCCCTCGGGCGGGGTCGGTGCGTCGGAGTACTCCGGCTCCCCGGACTCCGGCACAGACTCCCCCACCTCCGCCGACACGCTCTGCTTCTCCAACACGACAGTCGGTTCCGGCGCCGAACCGTCCGGCTCCCCCGGCCCCGACTCCGACGCGTTCTCGACGCCCGCGTCCGGAGTCCCGGACACGACCGAGGCTCGCGATCGGCGCCGGACGCGGCCGGGGTCGTGCGCGAGCCCGATGAGGCCGATCACACAGAACGCGACGCAGGCCCCGGCCAGCCACCCGTTGCCGAGCAGCAGGGCCGCGACGAGGAACCCGAAGGCGATGACCGCAGTGACGAGTACCGCTACCAGCATGCGACGCCCCCGAACGAGTTACGACGTTCTAAGAACCGTAGCGGCCGGCGTTGCCGGAACCGGCGTCGCCGAACTGGCCGTTGTCGGCCGGCAGGGCGCTGCCCCGCGTCTGCAGCTCCTCGAGCTGGGCCTCGATGAACGTCTTGAGACGCGTGCGGTACTCCCGCTCGTACGTCTTGAGGGTCTCGATCCGCCCCTCCAGCACCGTGCGCTGCTGATTGATCGTGCCCATGATCTCGGTGTGCTTGCGCTCGGCGTCCGCCTGCAGAGCCTCGGCCCGATCCTGCGCGGCGCGCGTCTGCGCCTCCGAGCGGGTCTGGGCGTCGGCGAGCATCGCCTCGCTGCGCTGCTGCGCATCCGCCAGCTGCGCGTCGCTGCGCTGCTGCGCATCGGTGAGCTGTGCCTCACTGCGCTGCGCCGCATCGGCCAGCTGCGCCTCGCTGCGCTGCTGCGCGTCGGTCAACTGGGCGTCGGCCTTCTGCCGCGCGTCGTTGATCATCGCTTCGCTGCGCTGCTGCGCGTCCGTCAGCATCGCGTTCGCGTTGACGCGGGCGTCGCCCTCGATCTTGTCCGCCGTCGCCTGCGCGGCGGCGAGGACGCGTGCGGCGGACAACGCCGACGCCTCGGTCTGCTCGGCCGTCGGCAGCACGACCTGCGACGTCGCGACCGGCTGCGGTGCGACGGGCTGCTGCGGCACCGCAGCTGCCACGGGCGCCGGGGCCGAGCCCTGGCTCTCCAACTCCTGCACCCGCTGCTTGAGGTCGTTGTTCTCCTCGATCAGCCGAGCGAGTTCGGCCTCGACGAAGTCCAGGAACTGATCGACCTCGTCCTCGTCGTAGCCGCGCTTGCCGATCGGCGGTTTGTTGAACGCGACGTTGTGCACGTCCGCTGGAGTCAGCCGCATTGGTCGGTCCCCTTACTTTGTCTTCATAAGCTTGCTTCCACCGCGGAGCGGGGTCATCGAACTCGTTGCGAGCCCGGATTCGCCATCGTAGCGGACCCTCATCACAACGCCCGTCCATCCTGTCACACACGACTCGCGCAGTGCACGCCGTATCACGAAACCTCGGCGGAGCCCTGCATCACACGCCGACGAACCCTCACGCGCCGACGAACTGCATCGCGATGAGAACGGCGAACATCGTGATCATGAGCGACAGGTCGAGCCGCACCGGTCCCAGCGGGATCGGCGGGATCACTTTTCGCAACAACTTGATCGGTGGGTCGGTCAGCGTGAACACGACCTCCAGCAGGAAGACGGCCACGCCCTTGGGGCGCCACTCGCGAGCGAAGGAGAGCACCATCTCCGCGATGAGCCGCGCGAGCAGCAGCCACCAGTAGATCAGGAGCAGGTACCAGATGATCAGAAGGACGGGCGACACCCGTTCATCCTGCCTGATCGAGTGGGGCGACGACGGTGGCGCCCCGGCTCACTTCTGGTTGTAGAAGCCCTTCTCGGCGATCCGGCGCTTGGCCTCCTGCGTCACGTCGACGTCGGCCGGCGAGAGCAGGAAGACCTTCGTCGCCACCTTGTCGAACGAGCCCCGCAGGCCGAGCACGAGGCCGGCCGCGAAGTCGACGAGGCGCTTGGCGTCGGCGTTGGACATGTCGACGAGATCCATGATCACCGGGCTGCCGTCGCGGAAGCGCTCGCCGATGATCCGGGCCTCGGTGTAGTCGGTCGGGCGGACCGTCGTGATCTTGGTCAACGGACCGGCCTCCTCGGCCTCCTCGTGGGCGGTGTCGACGGCCAACGCGCCGCGGGTCATCGGGGCCGGGGTGCGGCCCGCGGCGGCGCGAGCCGGCAACGGCTCGAGACGCGAGACGGCCCGCAGACCCGGACGCTCGTCGGCGAACTCGGCGCGCTCGGCGACGAGCTCGGTGCGCGGCGAACCCGCGTACTCAGCGGCCCGGGCCGGGCCGCTGAACTCGCCTCGAGCGGAACCGCCGAAGTCGCCGCGGGCGGAACCCGCGTAGTCGGCCCGCGCCGCCCCGGCGTAGGCGTACTCAGGCGCCCGCTCGTAGCGCGAGTCCTCCTCGTACTGGTCGTCGTACTCCGGCGCGTACCGATCGTCGCTGTAGCCGCGGTCATCGGCGTACTCGCCGCGGTACCTGGCCGGCGCACGACGCGGACGGGGCTCCTCGCGGCGCGCGCGCTCGTCGCGCTCCTCGAGGTAGTCGTCGTCGTACTCCGAGTCCATCGGCACCATGCCGAAGTACGCCTTGACCTTGTGCAGCGTGCTCATCGTTTTTCGTGCTCCTTATGACCAGCCCGGTCGTTCGATGTGGCTTCCGATGATCCGGCGTCCGTATCGCGAGAATGAATGTGGCCAGCGACGCTGGAGTGATTCTTGTGGCTCATGTGACTCGGACTATGGCGAGGTTAGCGGCCTCGGACCCACAATCGCGGTACCGACACGCACGCATGTCGATCCGTGTCGCACGGCCGCCTCGAGGTCGCCGGACATGCCGAGGGAGAGTTCGCGGGCGTCGGGATGCGTCGCGACGAGGCGCCGATGGATCTGGGCCGCGAGCTCCAGCCACCGCTCCGCCTCGCCGGCCAGCGGCGGCACGGCCATGACGCCGGCCAACCGCAGCGCAGGAGCGGCCGCGACGGCGTCGGCGACGGCCTCGAGTCCGGCGGGCGGAACCCCGCCGCGGGCGGGGTCGCCGTCCAGCGAGAGCTGAACGAGACAGTCCAGATCGGCGTCCCGGGCGCCGGCGTCCCGAGCGGCGAGCGACGCCACCGACAGCGCCGCCGTGAGGTCCGTCGAATCGACCGCGTGCACCTCGGACGCCCACCTCGCGATCGTGCGCGCCTTCTTCCGCTGGACGCGACCGATCATCGCGAAACGCGTGCCCGCGGGGATCGCCGCGGCGGCGGCCACCTCGTCGACCTTGCGGCCCGCCTCCGGCTCCCGCGACTCGCCGACGAGCCGCACGCCGAGCCCGAGCAGGCGGACGACGTCGGCGGCCGGGAAGAACTTGGTCACGACCATCAGCCTGACGGCGCCGGCCGGCCGGCCGGCGGCCGCGGTGGCCGCGTCGAGCCGGGTCGTCGCGGCGCGCAGATTCGCCGCCAGCTCGGCCGTGCGCGCGTCGTCGACCGGCCGCGCGTGCTCGCCGTCCGTCACGCGTTCGGCTCCATCCAGACGACCGACGCGAGACGGCCCGTCGGCGCCCCGCGGCGATGGCTGAACAGCGTCCGATCCTCGATCGTGCACCGCGGGTCGACGGCGACGGCGGCGACACCGAGCGTCTCGAGCCGACGCCGGATGCCGGCTCGCAGGTCGAGGCCCGTCGTGCCCTCGGCCGTCGTCGACGCGCTCCCGGGCAGCACGCGGTCGACGTCGGCCTGCATGGCCGGCGGCACCTCGTACCGCCTACCGCTCGCCGCGGGGCCGAGCAGGACGCCGATGCGCGAGACCTCCGCGCCCGCGTCGACCATCGCCTCGACGGCCTTGTCGACGATCCCCGCGCGCGCTCCGACCCGTCCGGCGTGGACGGCCGCGACGACGCCCGCGACGTCGTCGGACATGAGCAGCGGGACGCAGTCGGCCGTGAGCACGGCCAGCGCGAGCCCCGGCGTCGTCGTGACGATACCGTCGCACGCCTCGACCGGTCCGTCCTGCGGACCGTCGACGCGGACGATGGTGCGGCTGTGGATCTGCTCCATCCAGACGACGTGCGCCGGCGCCACGCCGATCCGCGTCGCGAGCAGCTCACGATTGCGGACGACCGCGACGGGATCGTCCCCGACGTGGTCACCCAGGTTGAACGAGTCGTACGGCGCGGCCGAGACTCCCCCGGCGCGCGTCGTCGTCACCCGGCGGACGCGGACGGCCGGCCCCGCGGGCGTCATCTGCACCCCTGACGATTCCGCAGGGCTCATCAACGCTTCATGAACGGCGGGACGTCGACGTCGTCGTCCTCGATCACCGGGCGCCGGACCGGCTCACCGGACGAGGCGAACGGATCGTGGGCGGGGGCGGTCGTCCGCGTCGCCGGGGGCGGCGTCGACCGCGTCGTGCGACGCGACTCGATCGGGTTCCGCGACGGCGTGCCGGTCTCGAAGCCGGCCGCGATCACGGTGACGCGGATCTCGTCGCCGAGGCTGTCGTCGATGACCGTGCCGAAGATGATGTTGGCGTCGACGTGCGCGGCCTCCTGCACGAGCGAGGCGGCCTCGTTGATCTCGAACAGGCCGATGTCGCTGCCGCCGGCGATCGAGATGAGGACGCCCTGCGCGCCCTCCATCGACGCCTCGAGCAGCGGCGAGTTGATGGCCGACTCGGCGGCCTTCGACGCGCGGTCGTCGCCGCGCGCGCTGCCGATGCCCATGAGCGCCGAGCCCGCCTGGCTCATGACGCCCTTGACGTCGGCGAAGTCGACGTTGATGAGGCCCGGCGTCGTGATGAGGTCGGTGATGCCCTGCACGCCGTTGAGCAGCACCTCGTCGGCGCTGCGGAACGCGTCCATGAGCTTGACCTGGGCGTCGCCGAGCTGCAACAGGCGGTCGTTGGGGATGACGATGAGCGTGTCGCACGCCTCGCGCAGCGCCGCGATGCCGGCCTCGGCCTGGCCGCTGCGCCGCTTGCCCTCGAAGGCGAACGGCCGCGTGACGACGCCGACGGTCAGCGCGCCGAGCTTGCGGGCGATGCTCGCGACGACCGGCGCACCGCCGGTGCCCGTGCCGCCGCCCTCACCGGCGGTGACGAAGACCATGTCGGCGCCCTTGAGCAGCTCCTCGATCTCGTCCTTGGCGTCCTCGGCGGCGCGCCGGCCGACCTCGGGATCGGCGCCCGCGCCGAGGCCCCGCGTCGAATCCCGGCCGACGTCGAGCTTGACGTCGGCGTCACTCATCAGCAGCGCCTGTGCATCGGTGTTGATCGCGATGAACTCGACACCCTTGAGGCCCTGCTCGATCATGCGGTTGACGGCGTTCACTCCGCCGCCGCCGATGCCGACGACCTTGATCACGGCCAGGTAGTTGTGCGGGGGCGTCATGTGCGCGTGCCTTCCTATCGAGGAGATGTCTACATCTGGAGTTCTTCGACTGCCGACCTCGGCGCGACGCGGTGTCAGTCACACGTGAGAACAGTGATGCACACGCTAGGGACGCGGTCCGGCAGCGACCAGCTTAGGCCCGGCGTGTCGCGCACGCGTTCCGACACACCCCCGTGAGCCGCTTCTGACCTGCGGCGATACGCTCGCCGATCACTTGTACGTGGGGAAGTCCGGGGCCATCACGTTGTACTCGCGGGCCGGTTTCGTCAACACGTACTTGAGAGTTTGGGCCTTGGCGGCGTTGTCGGCGTCGGCTCCCCAGACGACGGTCCGATCGCGGGTGAGCCGCAGAGTCACCCCGCCGGGGGTGTCCGCGCCGACGCTCTCGACGTCCTTCCTGATGTCGACGGGCAGCGCGGCGATGACGCCGAGCGCCGCCAGCGCGGCCGCGTCCCCCGGGAACGGGTGCCGGACGTCCAGCCGCAGCAGCCCCTTCGGCTGCTGCCACTGCGCGACGAAGTTCACCGCGGCGCGGTCGAGCAGATAGGCGCGGCCGTCCGGCCCCTTGACCCACGCGACGGCCGTTCGCGGCGTGACGGTGATGCGCACCGTCGAGGGCAGTTCGCGGCGCACGGTCACCGACTCGACCGTGACGAGTGCGGCGACGCGCTGCGCCGCACCGTCGACGTCGGTGCGCGGCACCGGCACCCCGAGCGCCAGCCCCGCGGCGTCCCGGACCGCGTTCTCCTCGTTCCCCGTCACGCCCTCGACGACGACCGAGCGCAGGCTCACCGCAGGGGTGAACCAGACGACGGCCCACGCCGCCCCGGCGAGCACCGCGAGCATGACGAGGATCGCGACGATCCGGCGCCGCAGATGCAACGCCCGCGCAGACGTCACCCGCGCCCGCCGGAGCTCTCGTGCGCTCGGAGGGCCGCGAGGAGCACGGGTCCCTGCATCGTGATGTCGCCGGCGCCGAGGGTGAGCACGACGTCGCCTGGACGCGCCTCGGCCGCCACGGCGTCCGGCAGGTCGGGAAGGGCGGCGTAGCGTCCGTCGCCGGGCACGGCGTCGGCGATCGACTCGCCCGTCACACCCGGGATCGGCCGCTCCCGGGCGCCGTAGACGTCGACGACGTACGCGACGTCGGCGAGCCCGAGCGCCACGGCGAAGTCCGCCGCGAAGTCGCGGGTGCGCGAGTACAGGTGCGGCTGGAAGATCGCGATGACGCGGCCGCCGCGCTCGCCGGCCAGCTCGCGCGCCGCCGTCAGCACCGCACGGACCTCGGTCGGATGGTGTGCGTAGTCGTCGTAGACCGCGACGCCCGCGGCCGTGCCGCGCGGCGTGAAGCGGCGGTTGACGCCGGTGTACGCCGACAGGCCCGCCAGCGCCCGCTCGGCCGTCGCCCCGACGCAGACGCACGCGATGAGCGCCGCGACGGCGTTGAGCGCCATGTGCCTGCCGGGGACGCCGACGTGCAGCCCGTGGGTCTGCGCCCGGCCGTCGACGTCGGTGACGGCGAGTTCGGCCGTGCCGCCCTCGCCGCGCGCCGCATACGAGACGAGCCGAACCGTGAGCGGCACCGTGGGCGCCGACGCGGCGTGCAGCCCCTCGCCGTAGCCGTAGACGGCGACGTCACGCGCCGCCAGCACCGGCGCCACCCGTCCGGCGAACGCCGCCGCGCCCGGATCGTCGAGACAGACGACCAGCGCGCCGCCGTCCGGGATCCGGCCGGCGAAGGCGTCGAAGACCGCGACGTAGTCCTCGGTCGTGCCGAAGAAGTCCAGGTGATCGGCCTCGACGTTGGTCACGACGGCGACGTCGGGCGCGAACTCCAGGATCGAGCCGTCGCTCTCGTCGCCCTCCGCGACGAAGACGTCGCCTGCCCCCTGGTGCGCGTTCGTCCCGGACTCGTTGAGCTCGCCGCCGACGGCGAAGGACGGATCGAGACCGGCGTCGGTGAGCGCGGCGACGATCATCGACGTCGTCGACGTCTTGCCGTGCGTACCGGTGACCATGACGCCCCGCGCACCGGCCATGAGCCGGGCCAGCACGCGCGGGCGCAGGAGCACCTCGATGCCGCGGTCGGCGGCCTCGAGCAGCTCCGGGTTGTCCTTCGGGATCGCCGCGTGCGTGGTGACGACGACCGTCGGGCCGCCGTCGAGCATGTCGAGCGCCTCGCGGGAGTGGCCGATCGCGATCCGTGCGCCGAGCATCCGCAGCGCCGTGACGCCGCGCGACTCCTTGGCGTCCGACCCGGACACCCGCGCGCCGCGCGCGATGAGCAGCCGGGCCAGCCCCGACATGCCCGCGCCACCGATCCCGACCATGTGCACGCGGGCCAGCTCCGCGGGCAGCTCCGCCGCCGGAGCGCTCATCGCCGGGCCTCCCTGGCCAGCCGCAGCGCCGCGGCGGCGACCGTCGCGGCCGCGTCGCGATGCCCGCTCGCTCCCGCGGCGATCGACATCGCCGCGAGCCGCTCCGAGTCGAGCAACAGCGGCAGGACGTCCGAGCGGATGTAGTCGGCCGTCGCGTCGGCGTCGTCGACGAGGCATCCGCCGCCCGCCTCGACGACGGGCAGCGCGTTGAGCCGCTGCTCGCCGTTGCCGTGCGGCAGCGGGACGTAGACGGCGGGCAACGCGGCCGCCGACACCTCGGCGACCGTCATCGCCCCGGAGCGGCAGAACGCGAGGTCGGCCGCGGCGTACGCGAGATCCATCCGATCGATGTACGGCTGTGCGACGTAGGCGGCGCCGTCGACGGTCGGCGGCGTCACCGCGTTCTTGCCGCCATAGGCGTGCAGCACGCCGATCCCGGCGGCCGAGAGCTCGGCCGCCGCACCGAGCACGGCGTCGTTGAGCCGCTGCGCGCCCTGCGACCCGCCGAAGACGAGCAGCGTGGGCGCGTCGGGATCGAGGCCGAAGTACTCGCGGCCCTGCGCCCGCAGCGCCGCGCGGTCGAGGCCCGTGATCGCGGCGCGCACCGGCATGCCGACGACTTCGGCGTCGAGCCCGGAGCCGGCCACCGCCGCGAAGATCTTGTCGGCCAGCCGCGCGCCCAGCTTGTTCGCGACGCCCGCGGTCGCGTTGGCCTCGTGGATGACCACCGGCCGGCGGCGCGAACCCCGCCTGGCCCGCGCCGCGAGGTAGGCGGGCAACGCGACGTAACCGCCGAAACCGATGACGACGTCGGCCTCGACGTCGTCGAGCACCTCGCGTGCCGCGCGCGTCGCCCGGACCAGCCGCAGCGGCGTCTTGGCCAGGTCGACGCCGGGTTTGCGCGGCAGCGGGGCCGGCGGGATCATCCGCAGGTCGTAGCCGCGACGCGGGACGAGCGTCCCCTCCAGACCCTTCGGCGTGCCCAGAGCCGTCACCCGGGCGTCGGGCTCGGCCGCGCGCACGGCGTCGGCCACGGCCAACGCCGGCTCGATGTGCCCGGCGGTCCCGCCGCCGGCGACCACCACGGACAGCGGCCTGTCGGCCCGCTTGTTGCTCATCGCCGCACCTTCACTCGTCGTCTCGTCGCCGCGTCGCGCGTCGCGGGTTCTTCCTCTGCTCCTCGCCGCCACGGCGCGCAGCGCGCCGCCCGCCGCGGGGCGGCGCCCGCCGCCCTGGCCTCCGGTGGCATCGACGTGCCACGATAGCCCGCTGCGGGACTCCGCCGGCCGTCGGCGCGCGGCGCCGGGCGCGGCCGCCACCGCTCGTCGCCGACGTCCGCGGCGCGGCGCGTCTCACCCGCACGGCCCTCCCGGCGGCGAGCGTCGTGCGCCGCGCGCAGCCTGGCCTCGTGTCCGGCGCGCGAGCGCGGGTCGTGAGCGGCGCGCTGCCGCGCCTCGTGTGCGGCGCGGCGGCGGGCGTCATGGACGTCGCGGCCCTCGTCACGGCCGACCCGATGCCGCGGGTCGTGCCCCGACGGGCGCCGCGGATCCCGCGGATCGGGGGCGTCGCGGTGCGGCGCGCGGCGTCCGGGGCGGGCGTCGACCTTGGCCTGCAGTCGCTCGGCGCGCGTCGGCGAGTACGGACGGGGCAGCGGCAGCCGCAGCATCCGGCCGACCCGGCTCTCCCCGCCGATCGCGAGCGCGGCGATCGCCTCCGGTTCGTGCCGCGCCGCCCGCGCGAGCAGGCCGAGCATCGTCAGCATGACGAGCATCGACGTCCCGCCCGCCGACAGCAGCGGCAGCTGGATGCCCGTCACCGGCAGCATGCCGATGACGTAGCCGATGTTGATCGCCGCCTGCGCGGTGAGCAGCACCGTGATCGCCGCCGAGAGCAGCCGCAGGAACGGGTCGGAGTTACGCCGCGCGATCCGCAGCCCCACCCAGGCGAGCAGCGCGAAGAGCGCGACCACCGTCAGCGCGCCGACGAGCCCGAGCTCCTCGGCGATGATCGCGAAGATGAAGTCGTTGTGCGCGTTCGGCAGGTAGTTCCACTTCGCCGTGCTCTGCCCCGGCCCCTGGCCGAACAGCCCGCCGTTGGCGATCGCGAACTGCCCCTGCGTCTTCTGATAGGCGTCGCCGAGGGGATCCGAGCCGCCGAACAGGCCCTTGACGCGCGCAGCGCGGTAGTCGGCCGTCACCGACAGCACCGCCGCGGTGGCGACGCCGCCGATCGCCATCGTGACGAAGGTCTTCATGGGCAGCCCCGCGAACCAGAGCAGGGCACCGACGATGATCGCCACCGTCACCGTCATCGACAGCGACTTCTCCATGACGATGAGCCCGCACACCAGGATCGCGACCGGCAGCACGGGGACGAGCAACTGTTTGATCGGCGCGCCGTAGCGACGCGTCGACAGGATGTGCGCACCCCACAGACAGAGCGCGAGCTTGACCAGCTCCGACGGCTGCACCGTGAAGCCGGCGATGATGAGCCAGCGCCGCGCGCCGCCCGCCTCGACGCCGATGCCGGGCACGAGGACCAGGGCGAGAGCGCCGATCGAGACGATCATGGCGAACAGCGACGTCGAGCGCAGGAACGCGATCGGCAGCCGCAGCGCGATGTAGAACAGCACGATGCCCGCCGCCGCGAACACCGCCTGCTGCGTGAAGACCTTGTAGGAATCGCCGAAGCTCGCGTACTCCTTGACCGAGCTCGCCGAGAGCACCATGCCGAGGCCGAGCGTCGACAGCAGGATCGTCAGCGTGACGACGAGGTGGAAATCCGACAGCGGGCTGGCGAACATCCGCCGCACCCGTGCACCGACGCCGGCGGCCAGCTCGGCCGGGGGCGTCCAGCGGCGCTCACGGACCTCCGGCTCGGCGTCGTCCGTCGATTCGCCTCGGCGTCCGGCGCGACGGCGCGGGGCGCCGGACTCGTCGTCGCCGTCCTCGTCACGGTCGGCCGCGCTGACAGCCGCGGCGATGGCCGCGACCTCGAGGTCTTCGGTACGCGGGCCGGCGTCGTCGCTGTCGTCGTCCGCGCCGTCGCCGCTGTCGGCTACGGCGTCGTCGATGTCATCGGCTGCGGCGTCATCGGCCACACCGTCGTCTTCGTCGAGCTCGGCGTGGCCGTCTTCTGCCGACTCGCCGTCGGCCGGGGTCCGGTCGTCCCCCGGCATCACCGCTCCCCCAGCGCCCTCGCCGCATTCGCGAAGCTGTCACCGCGCGCGGCATAGCTGCCGAACATGTCCAGCGACGCCGCCGCGGGCGCGAGCAGCACGGCCTCGACGGGCGCGGCGCCCGCGGCACGGCTCTCGGCGGCCAGCCGCGCCGCCCGGCGCACGGCCTCGGCCATGACGGCGTCGGCCGAGCTCCCGGGTCCGCCGGATCCGGCCGTCTCCGCGCCGTCGCGCTCGATGAGGACGTTCATCAGTCCATCGTCGCCTGTGAAAACTGTGACTGTAGGGACATCTGATGCGTGTCGGCGGATTGCCGAACGGATCACGTCGCGATCCACACCGATGACGACGACGCCCGCGAGCCGGTCCCGCGTCGTCTCGAGCAGCTCGTCGACGGACGCGCCCTTGAGCTGTCCGCCGGCGATCCAGACGACGCGTCCGAACGTCGCGAGCGCTGCCGCGGCGGCGTGCGGATTGGTGGCCTTGGAATCGTCGACATAGACGACGCCGTCGACCTCGGCCACCCGGGTGCCGCGGTGCGCGCCGACGTCGAACGCCGCCAGTGCCCGGCCCGCGGCGGCCGGATCGACCCCGACGGCCAGGGCCAGCGCCGACGCGGCCAGCGCGTCCGCCCGGCCGGGCGGTCCGGCGGGCGAGATGAGGTCGGCCGCCACGATCGGCCGCGGGCCGGCGCCGAAGGCATCATCGACGAGCACCCCGTCGACGACGCCGAGCTCGCCCCGCGCAGGCGAACCGAGGGTGAACGCGACGGTCCGCTCGGGTCCGCGCAGGCCCGCGGCGATCGCGTCGTCGCGGCCGACGATCGCGATCGCACCGGCCAGCGCACCCGCCTTGGCCGCGGTGTATTCGGCCATGCCGCCGTGCCAGTCGAGATGGTCCTCGGCGACGTTGAGCACGACGCCCGCCGCCGGCCGCAGCGAGGGTGCCCAGAACAGCTGAAAGGACGACGCCTCGACGGCGAGGTAATCGGCGCGCGGCGTCGCGGCGAGCGCCGTGATCACCGACTCGCCGATGTTGCCGCAGGCGCGCGCGGCGAGGCCGGCCTCGGTGAGGATCGCCTCGAGCATCGAGGTCGTCGTCGTCTTGCCGTTGGTGCCGGTGACGACGAGCCAGCACCGCGGCGGGCCGAGCAGTCCGGACGCGTCGACCCGCCAGGCGAACTCGACGTCGCCCCACACCGGGGCGCCGACGCGCCGGGCCGCGGCGACGACGGCGCTGTCCGGCCGGAAGCCCGGCGAGACGACGAGCAGGTCGAGCTCACCCGGATCGGCGGCGAAGTCGGCGCCGGAACGGCTGGGCACGCCCAGCTCGGCGCCCATCGCCGGGTCGTCGTCGACGAATCGGACGTCCGCGTCGTGAGCGAGGAGGAAGCGGGCCACGGCTGAACCGGCCGCCCGGGCGCCGCCGACGGCGACGCGCAGGCCGGCGAGCCTGTCGAGGAGATCGGTCACGTCAGCCCCGCGAGACGAATTCGCTGTAGAACAGGGCCAGTCCGAGCGCACACGCGATGGCGGTGAGCAGCCAGAACCGGATGATCACCGTCGTCTCGGCCCAGCCGCCCAGCTCGAAGTGGTGGTGGAAGGGCGCCATCCGGAACGGCCGTTTGCCGGTCGTGCGGAAGGCCGCGATCTGGACGACGACCGAGAGGAACTCGGCGACGAACAGCGCTCCGATGACGACCGCGAGCAGCTCGGTGTGCGTCATGAAGGACAGGCCGGCGAGCAGGCCGCCCAGTGCCAGCGAACCCGTGTCGCCCATGAAGATCTTGGCCGGCGCGGCGTTCCACCACAGGAAGCCGAGACAGGCGCCGCCGCCCGCGACGGCGAGCAGCGCGAGGTCGAGCGGATCACGCACCTGGTAGCACGCCGCCGGGCTCGCGAGGTTGCTGCACGCGTTGCGGAACTGCCAGAAGGTGATGAGGACGTATGCCCCCAGCACCATCGCCATCGACCCGGCGACGAGGCCGTCGAGACCGTCGGTGAAGTTGACGGCGTTGGACCACGCCGAGATGGCCAGCCAGCAGAAGATGACGAAGAGCACCGGCGTGAAGTAGATGGCGTCGATGTCGCGGACGTAGCTGAGGTTCTGGCTCGCCGGGCGCAGACCGTCGGCGTTGGGGAACTGCATCGCGAGGATGCCGAAGCCGACGGCGCAGACGAGCTGGCCCACCGACTTCGCCGTCTTGTTGAGACCGAGGTTGCGCTGCTTGCGGATCTTGATGAAGTCGTCGATGAAGCCGACGATCGACAGGCCCGTCGCCAGGCCGAGGACCAGCAGGCCCGACGCCGACGGCCCGCCCGCGGTGCCCGCGACGTGCGCGTAGATGTTGGCGCCGAAGTATCCGGCCCACAGCCCCGCGACCATGGCGACGCCGCCCATCGACGGGGTGCCGCGCTTGGTCTGGTGGCTCTTGGGCCCCTCGACGCGGATCTCCTGACCGAACCCCTGCTTCGAGAACACCCGGATGAGCACCGGGGTGAGCAGGATCGACACGGCCAGCGCGATGCCGCCCGCGATGAGAATCTGAGTCACCTGGCGCCTCTCTCGTGGGTTGGCATGGTTGGTTCCTGGGTCTGCTCGGCGGGGATCTGCCCGACGGCAGAGGCCTGCTCCGCGGGGGACGCATCGCCGCCGCGCAACCCGGCCCGTAGGGCCTCGGCGAGGCCCGGCGCGTCCGGCACCGCGACGAGGACGACGTCGTCCGGCCCCAGCGCGGCGACCAGTAAGGCTATCGCGGTGGCCGAGTCCGGCACCATTTCGGCCTCGTTCGCCCAGCTGCCCTCGTTGACGGCCCCCTGCCACAGGCCGCGCACGGCCCGCGACTCGCCGAGGCACAGCGTCCAGGTGACGTCGAGGCGGACGGCGAGCCGGCCGACGGCGTCGTGCTCGACGACCCAGCCGTCGACGGATCCGGCCGGCGGCGCCGGGGATTCACGCGGATACTCGCCGATCACCGCGACGCTGCGGCCGCCGCGGGTGCGAGCGGCCTCGACGAGGTCGCGCACCGCGCGCCGGACCCCGGGCAGGCCGGGCTCGGTCGGCTCGATCACCAGCGACGCCGGAACGTGCGCGGCGTCGATCGCCGCCGCGAGCACGATCCGGTCGTCGAACGGATGCTTGACGCCCGCGATCTCCTGGCCGCGCTCATGTCCCTTGCCGGCGACGAGCACGGTGTCCCCCGGCCGCGCCCAGGCGACGGCGGCGGCCACGGCGGCGGCCCGGTCGCCGATGACGCGCGTCGGCTCGGCTCCGGCGGGGCGCTCGGCGTCGGCGACGGATCGAGCTCCGCCGGCGACGGCCGCGCGGATGGCCTCCGGGTCCTCCGACCGCGGGTTGTCGTCGGTGACGACGACGAGCTCGGCGCCGCGGGCGCTCACCGCACCCATGACCTCGCGCTTGCCGGCGTCCCGATCACCGCCGGCACCGATGACGATGGCGATCCGGCCGCTCGACGCGGCGCGCAGCGTCCCGAGGACGGCCTCGATCGCGCCCGGTTTGTGGGCGTAGTCGACGACGGCGAGGAAGGGCTGTCCGCGGTCGACGCGTTCGACCCGGCCGGGCACCGCGACGCCGGCCACGCCGCGGGCGGCGACGACCGGCTCGACGCCGAGCCGCTCGGCGATCGCGACGGCGAGCGCGGCGTTGGCGACGTTGTAGCGGCCCGGGAGCCCGAGCGTCAGTTCGACCTCGCCCGCGGGTCCGGTGAGCGTGACGTGCTGGGTGCCGTCGGCCGCCGGCGTCGACTCCCCGGCCCGCCAGTCGGCGTCCGGGCGGCCGCCGGTCGCGACCGTGATGGGGCCGCCTGCGACCGCGGCCGTCTTCTCGCCCCACGGCCCGTCGACGCAGACGACCGCGACGGCCGCCCGCACCGGCGAGCCCTCTTCGAACAGCCGCGCCTTGGCGGCGAAGTAATCGTCCATCGTCGGATGGAAGTCGAGGTGGTCCTGCGAGAGGTTGGTGAAGGCGCCGACGGCGAACCGGCAGCCGTCGACGCGGCCGAGCGAGAGCGCGTGACTCGAGACCTCCATGACGACGGCGTCGACGCCGTCCTCGACCATCCGGGCGAGCATCGCCGCGAGATCGGGGGCCTCGGGCGTCGTCAGCGAACTCGGCACGGCCTGGCCGCCGATCCGCGTCTCGACGGTGCCGAGCAGGCCGACCGTGCGGCCGGCGGCCATGAGCGCGGCCTCGGTGAGATACGCCGTCGTCGTCTTGCCGGACGTGCCGGTGATCCCGACGAGTCGCAGCTTCGCCGACGGATCGCCGTAGACGGTGTGGCTGACGCGGCCGAGCACCGACCGCGGCGCCGGGTGGACGAGCACCGGGGTCCCGGCCAGCTCCTCGACGGATGCGACGAGTTCGGCGCCGGCGGGATCGGTGAGGATCGCCACGGCTCCGTGCGCGACGGCGTCGGCGGCGAACCGCGCACCGTGCGCCCGGGATCCGGGCAGCGCCGCGAACAGGAAGCCCGCCTCGGCGGTCTGCGCGCGCAGCGTGACGCCCGAGATCGGCGTCGCGCCGGCGTCGGCCGCGAGCACCGCGCCGGACACCCGCGCGAGTTCGGCCAACGGCACCGGGACCACCCTGCGCGGCCGCAACCGATCGGCCTCGCCGGCGCGGTCGCCGGGCCCCGCGTCACCGGCGGCCGTCACCGGCGCGCCCCGTACCGCTGCGACAGAATCCGCATCCACCCGCCTGTTCATCGCCATCACCCTAACCGTCACCTGATCGGCGTCCGCCCGATCAGACGCCCCGCTCCCGACCCCGTCACCGCTCGCCTGCCCGCACCCGCCGCGTTCAGCCCGCCTGCAGCGTGAGGACCGGCGCCGGACGCTTCGACTGCGGCACGTTGTCGCGGTTGAGCAGCCACGACCCGATCGTGTGGAACAGCGGCGCCGCCGACTGCCCACCCGATCCGTCCGAGCTGCGGGTCGGCCGGTCGAGCATGATGCCGATGACGAACCGAGGATCGTCGGCCGGGGCGATGCCCGCGAACGTGATGTTGTAGTTCGAGTTCGAGTAGCAGGCGCACTTCTCGTCGATCTGCTGCGCGGTGCCCGTCTTACCGCTCACCTGATAGCCCTCGATCGCGGCCTGCGGCCCGGTGCCCGACTGCTCCCCGGGCCCGGACTGGACGACGGAACGGAACATGTCGCGCACCGTCTTCGCGGTCTGCGGGCTGACGACCTGCACGGTCTCCGGCCGCGGCGTGCGGGTGACGGTGCCGTCGGCCGCGGTCACCGAGCGGATGATCCGCGGCGGCACCCGCACCCCGTCGTTGGCGATCGCCTGGTAGAGGCCCGTCATCTGCAACAGCGTCATCGACAGGCCCTGACCGATCGGCAGGTTGGCGAACGTGCCCGCCGCCCACTGCGAGAGCGCGGGCACGCGGCCGGCCGACTCCGCGGGCAGCCCGACATCGGTCCGCCGACCCAGGCCGAACTTCGCCAGCAGCTCGGCGTACCGCTGCTTGCCCAGCCGGTCGGAGAGCATCAGCGTGCCGACGTTCGACGACTTCCCGAAGATGCCGGTCGTCGTGTACGGCACCGTGCCGTGCTCCCACGCGTCCTTGACGTTGACGCCCGCCATGTCGATGCTGCCCGGCACCTGCCAGACCTGATTCGGATTCGTGATGCCGTACTCGATGGCACCGGATGCGGCGATGATCTTGTTCACCGACCCGGGCTCGAACGGATCGCTGACCGCCGGGTTGCCGAGCCGCGCCGACTTCGGGTTGTTGCCGAGGCCGATCGACGGATCGAAGGTGTCGTCGTTGGCCATCGCCAGCACCTCGCCGGTCTTGGCGTCGAGCACGACCGCCGACGCCGCCCGCGCGTTGGACTTCTCCCGCGCCGACTGCACCTGCTGCTGGACGTACCACTGCAGGTCGGAGTCGAGCGTCAGCTCCACCTTCGCGCCGTCGACGGCCGGGTGGACGTCCCGCTCGCTGCCGGGGATGACGGCGCCGTCACTGCCGCGGTCGTACTTGCGGCTGCCGTCGACGCCGGCGAGCCGCTGCTCCAGCGACGATTCGAGCCCGACGAGGCCGTTCCCCTCCCAGCCGGTGGCCCCGACGACGTTCGCGGCCAGCGCTCCGCCCGGATAGATGCGGATGTCCTGCCGCTCCGCCCCCACCTCGGGGAAGGCGTCGGTGACCTGGGCGGCGAGCTGCGGGCTCACCGACCGGACGAGATAGACGAAGTCCTCGTTCGCATCCAGCTTGGACCGGATGCCGGCCTCGTCGACGCCCGCTCCGGGTCCGAGGATCCGGACGATGCCCGCCGCGATCTCGGCGAGCCGGGTCGCGACGTCGGCGACCTGCTGCGGATCCTTGTCGTGATCGGCGGCGATCCGCGCGCGCACGGCCTTCGGCTGGAAGGAGAGCGAGCGCGCCTGCGCCGTGTAGGCCAGCGGGGTGCCGTTGCGATCGAGGATGGAGCCGCGGGTCGCGGGCTCGGACTCGGTGACGGTCCGCTGGCTGGACGCGGCGCGCGTCAGATCCGGCGCACGGACGACCTGCAGGAAGACCAGCTGGCCGACGGCGAGGAGCACGAGGGCGGCGATGATGCCGCCGGCGATCCGGTGCCGGTGGAGGTAACCGCCTCCGTCCGAGTCGCCGGCGGG
This sequence comes from Mycobacteriaceae bacterium, assembly GCA_044222225.1. GTDB lineage: Bacteria > Actinomycetota > Actinomycetes > Mycobacteriales > Mycobacteriaceae > JBGANR01. The sequence continues at coordinate 101,928 of JBGANR010000012.1, read as the reverse complement.
CGGCGTCGAACCGCTGCGACGAGGAGGCACAGGACCGCGACCGCCGGCGGGTACGGCGCCGCGGGGCGCAGAGCCCCGCCCCCCGGACTGCACGGCGCCCCGGCCACCCTGCGGCGCGGCGGCGCGACCACCCGACTGCGCGACGCCCCGGCCACCGGCCGGCGTCGTGCCGCGTCGAGGCGGCGACGGCTTCTGTCCTCCGGCCGCGCCGCGGCCGACCGGAACCGAGCCGCGGCGACCGGACGCGAGCGTTTCGCTCCGCCTCACCTCGGCTGTCCTTCCGTCATGGTGAACAATTCTGCCTGACCCCCGTCACACCAGTCACATCTGTCACGGCGCGCCGCGAGACACGCCCTGAAGACCGTCGCTCCGCCCCCGCGTCCGACTAGATCTTCGATACCCGATGTGGTCACCCGGACCCGTCGACTCCGACCGTGCGGCGACTAATTGGAGTGCCCGATCCGGCCGTCACGATTCGGATCGGTGTTCGGCAGCACTCGCGGATCGCCGGACGTGTCGCCGCCCCGGTCGGTCGGCGCACCCGGCGTCGCCGTACCCCGGGCCGTCCCCGACGGCGGCGTCAGCGGCCTGCCCGCCTGCACCGCGATCGGCTCGCCGACGGTCTTCGCCTTGCCGCCGGCACCGACGACGAGCCTGGCGATCACCCCGTCCGGGAGCACGAGCCCCTGCGCCGTGGCTCGCTTCGCGAGCTCGGGCGGCGACTGTCCCGCACCGACGCTGCGCGCGAGCGCATCCCGCTCGTTGCGCAGGTCGTTGTTGCGTTCCTGGGCCACCGCGAGTTGATAGGACTGCTCGGTGGCATGCGTCGAGAGCAGCAGAGTCAGCGCGACGCCGCCGACGAGCAGCGCGATGAGCACGGCGACGAACGGGATCTGCCTGCGCTTCTCGGAATCGCGCAGCAGTTGCTTGGCCGCGACGATCGCCCGTCGCGTCTGCGTGTCGGGTGCGTCGGTCTCCTCGGCCTCGGGACGCCGACGACGCCGGCGAGAGGCCACCGCGGCGGCCTCGTTCCCGATCCGCTTGCGCCGTCGCTCCATCGCCCGCTGCGTCGCGACCGAACGGGGACGCCCGCTCGGCCGGTCGGCCCGGCCCCCCGGCCGCCTGTCCTGCTCCGCCGTGATGCTCACGATCACTCCCCCTGTTCGGCGATCCGCTCGATCGCCCGTGCCCGCACCGGTATCGACCTCGGGTTGACCCTCTGCTCCGCCTCCGACGCCCGCTCGGCGCCGCGCGTCACCACCCGGAAGAGCGGCGCCGTGCCCGGCAGGTCGACGGGCAGCCCCTCCGGCGAACTCGACCTCGCCCGCACGGTGAACTCCCGCTTGACGATCCGATCCTCCAGCGACTGGTACGAGAGGAAGACGGCGCGGCCGCCGACCGCCAGCGCGTCGAGCACGGCGGGCACGGCGGCGTGCAGCGATTCCAGCTCCCGGTTGACCTCGATCCGCAGCGCCTGGAAGGTGCGCTTGGCGGGATGGCCGCCGGTGCGACGCGTCGCGGCGGGGATGACGCGGTAGAGCAGTTCGACGAGCCTGCCGCTGCGACTGAACGGCTCGCGTTCACGCTCACGCAGCACGGCCGCGGCGATCTTGCCCGCGAAACGCTCCTCGCCGTACTCCGACAGGACGCGCGCCAGCTCGCCGTGGCCGTAGGTGTTGAGGACGTCCGCGGCCGTCAGCGCCTGGCCGGCGGTCATCCGCATGTCGAGCGGAGCGTCGACGGAGTACGCGAATCCGCGGTCGGCCTCGTCGAGCTGCATCGAGGAGACGCCGAGGTCGTAGAGCGCGGCGTCGACGCGGTCTACGCGGCCCGCGGCGAGAGCCGCACCGACCTCGTCGTAACGCGCGTGCACCAGCGTGACGCGATCGCCGAACGGCGCCAGCCGCTCTCCGGCGAGCTGCAGGGCGCGCTCGTCACGGTCGATCGCGATGACGTGCAGCGTGGGGAAGGTCGAGAGGAACAACTCGCTGTGGCCGCCGAGGCCGAGGGTGCCGTCGATCATGACGGGTGTCGCGGTGGCCTCGATCGAGGGGCGAAGGAGTTCGACGCTGCGGCCGGCCAGGACGGGGACGTGCCGCGGACGGCGCTCAGCACTCATCTACTGGGGCACTCATCTACTGGGACTCTCCTCGGCTCCGGCGGTCTCGTCCGTTCCCCTGAAACGACGCGGCGGATGAAGCTCGGTCTCCCCCCGGAGGGCGCACCTGGCACTGGGGAAGTGTGTCAGGGTCGCCACCGGAGGAAGGCCGTGCGCCACCCGCCCGCGTCTGTCGTTCGATCACAGGATCTCCGCGAAGATGTCCTCTCCCGCCTGCGAATAGTCCTCTTCGTACTCGTCCTGGTACGCCGCCCACGCCTCGGCATTCCAGATCTCCAGGTGGTCGACGTTGCCGATGACCACCAGGTCTTTCGCGAGATTCGCATACCGGCGATGTTCCGCCGACAGCACGATGCGCCCTTGCGCATCGAGCCGCAGCTCGTCGGTATTGGCCGCCAGGCTTCGCTGGTACGCCCGCAGGCGAGGGTTCGCGTTCGTCGCCCGCCGGACACGGGCCACGAGTTCAGCGAAGTCCTCTTTGAGATAGACCGACAGGCTGTGGTCCTGGCCTCGCGTGACCATGACCCCTCCGGACAGCACCTCGCGATACTTCGCCGGGATCGTCAGCCTCCCCTTGTCATCGAGCCTCGGCGTGTACGTGCCGACGAACAACATCGCCACGTTCCCACCTCCGCTCGGGTCCATCGGAGCGACCTGGGATCCCGTACCTGCGTCCTGAACTGTACCCCACTTTCCCCCACTTTCCACCCCTGCACTCCACACGCCGACACGTGTCCTGTATCAGTGCAGGTCAATGACGATTCCGCCAGGGTGCTGGAGAGGACGCGTCGGCGCGTCGCACCCGCCTCGGCCAGCGCGGACGGGTCCGGCGGGCCGATCGGGGGGCGCCGGTGGGGGAAAGTGGGGAGCGCGGGGCGAGCATCCGGCCGCCGGGGCGCCTCGGGGCGGTCGCGACCTCGAGACACAGGAGAGCCCGCCGGGAATCCCGGCGGGCTCGTCATGGCCGCGCGCCGATCGGCGCGTGGACCTCAGCTGTCGAAGCGTTTGCGGAAGCGCTCCTCCATACGGTTGGAGAAGGACGGGCGAGATCCCTTGGCCGGCGCCTGACCTGTCGCCGACGGTGCGCCCTTCGCCTTGCCCGCGCCGGATCCACCCCACATGAAGAACAGCCCGGCCCCGAACATCACGAGGAAACCGAGCAGGCTGACCACCGGGAATCCGCCCGGCGCCAGATTGAATACGACGCCACCGACGAGCAGGAGGAGCCCGGCGGCGAATATGACACCGGCCTGCCACCCTTTACGCGACGACGTCCCGAGCTTCTTCGCCCCCCGAACATGCGAGGCGAACTGCGGGTCCTCCTCGTAGAGGGCGTTCTCGATCTGTTCGAGCATGCGCTGCTCATGCTCCGAGAGTGGCACGGCCCCTCCTCTGTCCGATCCTCATTGACGGCGTGACAGGAGCCGTGGCGTCAACACACCACGGCGCCCGTTCACGCGGGTTGACGGCAAGCCTACCCGCCGTCGGAGAACACCCGATTCGCATCGGCTGACCTGCTTCGATCCTACGAGCCGACGGCGAGGCCGACCACCTTCCGGCCCAACGGATTCGAGCTCCCGGCCGACCGGCCCGAGCCGCCGCGACGACCCGGACCGCTCAGGCCGGACGGACGCGGCCCGACCCGCGGCGTCCCGACCCGCCGGCGGCCTCGAAGACGTCGAGATGCATGCCCACTCCGTCGAGAAAGGCCATCACGTCGGCGTATAACGCGGACACCGCCGTGTCGGTGACATCGCGCCGCGCACCGGCGTCGATCGCCGCACGCGTCCGCGACGGACCCGCGAAGGTCTGCGCCGCGTCCGCCATCCCCGGGACGGCGCGCGTCAGCCGCGTCCACGCCCCGCCGGCCGGGCGTCGCCGCGTCTCGTAGAGGGCGAGCACCGCACCCGCGCCGCGCAGCGCGGCCAGATAAAGCTCGCGGTAGACGTCCGACGGCGTCGCGGCGTCGCCGCTGCGGGCGGCGAGCGCGTCCGCCCGCGCGAGGAGGTCACGGGCCTGGGCCAGCCGCCGTGCGTCGGCGGCGTTCAACCCGGCCCTCGCGCCGTCGTCCATCGCACCCGCTGCGCGCATGACCCCGGCGCCCGCCGTCGCCTCGATGATCGCCATGTCAGCCTCCTTCCACCGTCATCCGCCGTCCGAGGCGGTGACCATGCCGTCACCATAGGAACGCCCACCGACAGAAATCGCCGCCCGCCGCCCGATGGCGATCCGCCGCGGGATCTCGCGCTTCCCAGTCGCTCGATCCCGCGGCGGTTATGTCGATACTGTGTTCGACGGTTTCAATGTAGGACGACACCCGGCGCCCGTCAACCCCCACGACCCCGAGGAGATGCGATGACGATGCCGCTGCGACTCGTCGAGCTGCGCGCCGACGACGTCGACGGCTGGTTGCCGGAGGCCCTCGACATCTACGTCTCCGCGATGCGCTACCCGCTCGGCACCGAACAGCAGCGCGCCCCCCAGTGGCGCGAGCAGACCCGGCGGGCCGGGTGGCGGGCCGTCGGCGTCACGACCACCGACGCCCCCGAACCGGGCCTGGCCGGGGTCGAGCGGCTCGTCGGCGTCGCCTACGGCTATCGCGGCGCGTCCGACCAGTGGTGGAACCATCAGCTGCGCCAGGGCATGCGCCGGGCCGGCTACCCCAACGCGCAGATCACGGCCGTCGCGGGCGACTACTTCGAGCTCACCGAGCTGCACGTCGCCCCCGGCATGCAGGGCGCGGGCATCGGAGAGGCCCTGCTGCGCGAGCTGCTGCGGGACCGTCCGGAGGCGCAGGTGCTGCTCTCGACGCCGGAGGCCCCCGACGAGGACAACCGCGCCTGGCGGCTGTACCGCAGGCTGGGCTTCGCCGACGTGCTCCGCGACTTCCTCTTCGCCGGCGATCCGCGGCCGTTCGCCGTCCTCGGCCGGAGGCTGCCGCTGTGATCGGGCGAGCCGTTCCCGGGGGCGCCCGATGACGGTCTCCGACGTCGTCGTCATCGGCGCGGGCCACAACGGGCTCGTCGCCGCCTGCTACCTCGCGGCGGCCGGACGCAGCGTCACGGTGCTGGAGCGCGACGTCGTTCCCGGCGGCGCCGTCTCGACCGTCGAACGCTTTCCCGGGTACCGCGTCGACCGCGGCTCGTCGGCGCACATCATGATCCGGCACACGCCGATCCCCGACGAGCTCGACCTCGCCGGGCACGGCCTGCGCTATCTCGACTGCGACCCGTGGGGCTGGGCCCCGGGCGCGCCTCCCCTGATCTTCTTCGCCGACGTCGAGCGCACCTGCGCCTCGATCGCCGCGGCCTGCGGCAAGGCGGACGCCGACGCCTACCGCGAGTTCGTGCGCGTCTGGCGGCCGCGCTCACGGGCCGTCATCGACGCGTTCTGCCGCCCGCCCACCGGCCCCGCGCTGGCCCGCTCGTTCTGGGGGCTGACGCCGCGCGATCCGGCCGGCCGCGGTCCCGACGCCGGCGCCGCGCTCTCCCGCGAGTTCCTCGCCTCCGGCGACGCCCTGCTCGACTCGTGGTTCGCGAGCGAACGGCTCAAGGCCGCACTGGCCTGGTTCGGCGCGCAGTCCGGGCCGCCGATGAGCGAGCCGGGCACCGCGCCGATGGTCGGCTTCGCCGCGCTGCTGCACGACATCCCGCCGGGCCGGGCCGTCGGCGGCAGCGGGGCGCTCACCGACGCGCTCGTCTCCCACCTGACGGCCCACGGCGGCGAGCTGCGCTGCGGCGCCGCCGCCACGCGGCTCGTCCGCGCGCCCCGGGGGCGTCATCCGTGGCTCGTGCGGACGGCCGACGGCGTCGAACACGCCGCGACGTCGGTGGTCGCCGCGTGCCACGTGCTGACGACGCTCGACCTGCTCGAGGCCGGCGGCCACGACGCGTCGGCCCTCGCCCGCTGGCGCCGGGACGTCCGCGTCGGCGGCGGCATCGGCATGGCTGTCCGGCTCGGGACGACGGCCCTGCCCGACTACGGCGTCGACGCCGCCGGCCTCGGCCTGCCCGCGGCCGGCGTGCACTCGGCGCTCGGGCTGCTCGTCACCGACCGCGCCCAGCTGCGGCTCGCGCACGGCCAGGCGGCGGCCGGGCTCGTGCCGGACGAGCCGGCCGTCATCGCGATGAGCTATTCGGCGATCGACCCGTCACTGGCGCCGCCCGGACGGCATCAGGTATCCCTCTGGGCGCAGTGGCATCCCTACCGGCCGCGCGCCGGCGCCCCGTCCTGGACCGACGCGGCCGACGCCGTCGTCGCGCAGGTGGAGAGGCACGCACCGGGCTTCACCTCGACGATCGAGCACCGCCACGTCCAGGACCCGGCGGCCCTCGAGGCCGAACTCGGCCTCGTCGGCGGCAACATCATGCACGTCGAGATGTCGCTCGACCAGATGCTGCTCTTCCGGCCGGCACCCGATCTCGCGACCGGACGCGTCCCCGGCGCCCCGGGGCTGCTGTTGACCGGCGCGTCGACACATCCCGGGGGCGGCGTCACCGGCGCGTCCGGACGCCGCATCGCCCGCCTGCTGGGGGCCTGACGTGCCGGGGCCGCGAGCCGGCTCGGCGGCGGCCGCCCGGCTCGCCTGGGGGTTCCTCGCCGCGTGGATCCTCGCGCAGATCGCCTATCCGCTGACGTCCGGCACGGCCCGCGACGGCGTGACGCTGGCCGTCGTCGCCCTGGGGGCGACAACCGCGCTCGCGCACGCCTGCGCGTCGTACGGGCTCATCCGGGGCGTCGCGGGCGCCGCGGCCGTGATGACGCTCGGCTGGGCGGCCGAGGCCGTCGGCCTGGCCACCGGGATCCCGTTCGGCGCCTACGACTACTCCCCCGGCCGCCTCGGTCCGACGCTCCTCGGCGTGCCGCTCGTCGTCGCGGCGGCGTGGTTCCTCGGCTCCTATCCGATCTGGGCGCTCGCCGCCCGGCTGCCGGCCGCCTGGCGGATTCCGGCGGCCGCGGCCACCCTCGTCGGCTGGGACCTGTACCTCGATCCGCAGATGATCGCCGACGGCCGCTGGACGTGGCGCGACCCGAGCCCGCATCTGCCCGGCCTCGACGCCGTCCCCGTCTCCAACTTCGCCGGCTGGTTCGTGGTCGGACTCATCGTCTTCGGTGTGCTCGCCGCGCTCTGGCCGGGCACCCCGGCCGACCGCACGCTGCCGACCGTCGCCTACCTCTGGACGTGGCTCGGCTCGGCGCTGGCGTTCGGCGTGTTCCTCGACGACCCGCTGCTCACGGCCGCCCTCGGCTACGGCCTCGCGGCGATGGCGCCGCTCGGCATCGCCGCGATCATCGACATGTCGGCCGGTCGGCGGCTACGCCGGGCGGGGTCTTTGGCACGATGAGCGGCGTGTCCCATTCCCGCCGGATCATCGCGCTGCTGCTCACCCTGCTCGTGACCGCCGCGCTCGCCGCGTGCGGGACGGTACAGCCGGCGGGCCCCAGCGGCGACCGTCTGCGCGGCAGCATCGTCCTCGCGCTGCCCAAGGCGGAGGGCACCGGGGCGGGTCCGCAGGTCCGCGTGCCGGACACGCTGGCCGGGATCGTCGACGCGACGCCCTACACCGAGAACAACAACGTCGGCACCCGGCTCGACTACCGCGACCTGTCGTTCGGCCAGTTCAACCTGCTCGGCACGCTCATCGGGCAGGCGCTGCCGGGCGCCGACGTCAAGCTGACGGCCAAGCGCTCGGGGACCGTCGTCAGCGTCCACGGCGCGGCCAACCTCAAGCAGGTGACGGGCGCCTACCAGCTCGTCTTCTCCGTCGAGTTCCCCGACGTCATCGCCGCCACCGACGGCGAACGGCAAGGCGAGAAGGGCACGCTGTGGCGGCTCAAGGTCGGCGACACGACACCGATGGGCGCCGAATCGCACTACGCCGATCCGAACACCGCGACGCTCGGCGGCTGGTCGCTCGTCATGGGCTGCCTGACGCTGGCGGCGGTCGCGATCGTCGGGGCGGCGGCGTGGGTGGCCCGCACCCGAGACCCGCGTCCCGGCCGGCCGGCCTGACGCCGTGATCCGAGGGGCCGTCTCTCGGGCCTGCACCGCGGCGGCTCTCGTCAGCGGAGCTCAGTTCGCGCTGATCGTCGGCAACGCGTTGGTCCTGCGCCGCCCGGCACCGCCCGATCTCGGCGGGCGGCGGCTCGCCGTACTCGTGCCCGCGCGCGACGAGGCCGGACGGATCGGCGCGATCGTGCGCGACGTCCTGGCCCAACGCGGCGTCGAACTCACCCTGTGGATCGGCGACGACGGCTCCTCGGACGGAACCGCCGACGTCGCGCGGGCCGCCGCCGACGGCGACCCGCGCTGCCGGGTGGTACGTCTGCCCGAACCGCCGCCCGGCGCCACCGGCAAGGCTGCGGCGTGCGCCGCCCTCGCCGACCTCGCGTTCGTCGACGGCGCCGACGTGTTCGTCTTCGTCGACGCCGACGTCCGGCTCGACCCCGGCGTCCTCGCCTCGCTGCGGCTCGGCACCGCGGCGCTGCTGTCCGCCTGGCCGGCGCAGCTCGCCGTCACCGCGCTCGGGCGGCTCGTGCAGCCGCTGCTCGCCTGGTCGTGGCTGTCGACGGTCCCGCTCTTCCTGCCGGTCTCACGCCGGCACCCGGCGATGGCCGTCGCGAACGGGCAACTGCTCGTCGTCGACGCCGATGCCTACCGGGCCGTCGGCGGGCACCGGGCGGTCGCCGCGTCACCCACCGAGGACCTGGCCATCGCCCGGCTGCTGCGCCGGGCCGGACACACCACCGACGTCCGGCCCGCCGCCGGGGCGAGCTGCCGGATGTACGACGACGACGCCTCCCTACGCGAGGGCTACGGCCGCTGGCTGCACCAGGCGTTCGGCCGCGGTGGCGTCCTCGTACCCGCGATCGTCGCGGCCACCCAGCTGACGCCGTGGCTCGCGACGGCCGCCGGACACCGGCCGAGTCTTCTCGCGGCGGCGTTGCAGGTGGCGGGGCGGATCGTGGCCCGGCGCGTCGAACACGCCCCGGTCGGGTTCGCCCCACCAGCCCATCCCGCCTCGATCGTCACAGCACTCGGGCTCTACATCGACGCCCATCGCCGACGCGGCCGTCGATCCTGGAAGGGTCGGCCGATGCCGGCGTCAGATCGGTAGCCGTTGAGGGCCGTCGCGACGATAATCTCCTCGACGACCGGATTCGGCGCACGATATGACGCCGATCCGAATTCAGGCCACCCGCGGCAGCGCGATCCCGATGCGGTCCAGCACCTCAGAAGTCGCTTTCGCGAAGTTCAGCGTGCAGAAATGCAGGCACGGGGCGCCCTCGGCGATGAGGCGCTGCGCTATCTCGGTCGCGATGTCGATGCCGACCTCGCGCACGGCCACCCGGTCCTCCTCCGGCCCGTCGCCCGCGGCCGCGGCGAGGCGATCGCGCAGCCGGTCCGGCAGCACGGAGCCCGAGAGCTCGACCATCCGCTGCACCGTCTTGAGCGAGGTGATCGGCATGATGCCCGGAATGATCGGCTTCGCCCCCTGCTCGGGGTCTGCGGCGACGACGCGGTCACGCAGGCGCAGGTAGTCGTCGACCTCGAAGAACATCTGCGTGATCGAGTACGACGCGCCCGCCCGCAGCTTGCGCACGAGGTAGGTGGTGTCGGACGCGAGGTCGGCGGCCCGGTGATGTCCCTCGGGGAACGAGGCGACGCCGGTGGTGAAGTCGCCGAGCTCGCCGACGAGCCGCACGAGCTCCTCCGCATAGGCGACACCCTCCGGATGCCGGCGCCACTCGCCGAGCGGGTCACCGGGCGGATCGCCGCGCAGCGCGAGGATGTTCGTGATGCCCTTGTCGGCGTAGCCGCCCATGACGCGGCGCAGCTCGGTGACGCTGTGGCCGACGGCGGTCAGGTGCGCGACCGGCAGCAGCGTCGTCTGCTCCGCCAGCTCACCGGTGATCCGCAGGGTGCGCTCGCGCGTCGACCCCCCGGCACCGTAGGTCATGGACACGAACGCCGGATCGAGCCGCTCGAAGATCCGGACCGCCCGCCACAGGCGTTGCTCGCCCTCGGCGTCGCGGGGCGGGGAGAATTCGACGGAGAAGGGGACGGGCCCCCGATGAATGGCGGGGCGGTCGATGCGCAGCCGGTCGACGACGGACGTCGGACCCTGCGCCGCCGCGGCTGCGGACTTGGCGTCGGTCACCGGGACAGCATAGTCGGAGCGGCCCGCGCGGACCGCGGCCCGACGACCTTCCGCCGCCCGGACATCGCCCGTCGCCGCGACGATAGGGTGAACCCGTGTCCGTCTTCCCCGCCACGCTCGCCGAGGTCCCCGACGCCGCGTCCGACGTCCTCGCCGATGTCCTGGCGGCCAAGCTCGACGCCGCCCGGCGCGTCTCGCCGCACTATCTGACGGCCGCCGAGGCCCTGCGCGACTTCGTCCTCGGCGGCGGCAAGCGGGTGCGTCCGACGTTCGTGTGGGCCGGCTTCCTCGCCGGACGCGGCGGCGACGGCCCGACCGATCCGGCCGAGGCGCTGCGGGTGGCCGCCGCCCTCGAACTCGTCCAGGCCTGCGCGCTCATCCACGACGACATCATCGACCACTCCGACACCCGCCGCGGCAGCCCGACGGTGCACCGCCGCTTCGAGGCCGATCACCGCACTCGGAACTGGACGGGCGATGCCGCCGGGTTCGGCGAGGCGGCGGCGATCCTCGTCGGCGATCTGGCCCTGGCCTGGGCCGACGACGTCCTCATCACCGCGGAGCTGCCGACGGACGTCCGCCACGAGGTGGGCCGCGTCTGGGGTGCGATGCGCACCGAGGTGCTGGGCGGGCAGTATCTCGACATCCGCGGTGAGGCGTCCGACGATCCCAGCGCCGAGGGCGCCTGGCTCGTCATGCGCTACAAGACGGCCGCCTACACGGCCGAGCGTCCGCTGCAACTCGGGGCGGCGCTGGCCGGCGCGTCCGCCGACCTCGTCGACGACCTCGGCGCGGTCGGCACCGACCTCGGCATCGCCTTCCAGCTGCGGGACGATCTGCTGGGCGTCTTCGGCGATCCCGCGACCACCGGCAAGCCGTCGGGCGACGACATCGCCGAGGGCAAGCGGACGCTGCTGCTCGCCGAGACGCTGCAGCGCGCCGACGAGTCCGACGCCCGCCGGCTGCGCTCGCTCCTCGGCCGCCCGGCGTCCCCCGCCGACCTCGACTGGGCGCGCTCGCTCATGCGGTCGACCGGTGCCGTCGCCGACATCGAATCGCGCATCGCCGATCTCACCGATCAGGCGCTCGCCGCGCTCGCCGAGACGTCCACTCCCGCGGCCGTGCAGTCCGAGCTGGCGACGGCGGCGCGCGCGATGACCCGCCGAGAGAAATGACGCGGCGCGTCACCGGCCGCACCGATCACGTCGTCGTCATCGGCGCCGGGCTCGGCGGCCTGGCGACGGCCCTGCGACTGCGGGGCGCCGGCCACGAGGTGACGGTGCTCGATGCGGCCGATCACGTCGGCGGCCGGGTGGCGACGGAGACGATCGACGGGCTGCGCTTCGACACCGGCGCGACGATCCTCACCATGCCCGAGCTCGTCGTCGACGCCCTCGCCGCCGCGGGCGCCGGCCGCGACGAGGCGCGCGCCGAGCTCGGTCTGCTGGACGTCGACCCGAGTTACCTCGTCCGCTATCCGGACGGCCGCGAGCTGCCGCTGTGGCGCGACGGCGACAAGCTCACCCGCGCGATCGGCGACGTCTTCGGCCCGGACGCGGCCGTCGGCTACCGCGGGCTGCGCCGCTGGCTGGCCGAGCTGTACGACGCCGAGTACGACCTGTTCATCGACCGCAACACCGACGCGCTCACCGATTTCGCCCGCGACCCCGCGCTGCGCCGCGGCCTTCTCCGGCTGACGCGGCTCGGCGCACTGCGCGGCCTCGACAGCGCGGTCGCCCGGCATCTCACCGACCCGCTGCTGCGCCGCGCGTTCACCTTCCAGGCGCTCTTCGCGGGGGTGACGCCGTCCCGCGCCGCCGCGGTCTACGCCGTCATCGCCCACATGGACACGACGCTCGGCGTCACCTATCCGGCCGGCGGCATGGGCCGGATCGCCGCGACCATGGCGGCGCGGCTGCGGCTCGCCGGCGGGCGCGTCGCACTCGGCACGGCCGCCGAGCGAGTCCGGTTCAGCGGTGCACGCGCGGTCGCCGTCGTCACCGCGGGCGGTGACGAGATCGCCTGCGACGCCCTCGTCATCACGACCGACGAGCCCGTCACCGAGTGGCTGCTGCGCGACGGGCCACCTCCCCGGCACCGCCGACGGCGCTACTCCCCCAGCGCCGTCGTCGTGCACGGCGGGGTGCCCGCCGACGTCGCCGCCGGCTGGCCCGGCGGCCACCACACCGTCGACTTCGGGACGGCGTGGACGCAGACCTTCCGCGACATCACCGGACGCGGCGGCCCCGGCCGACTCCCGGACGATCCGTCGCTGCTCGTGACGCGCCCGGCGGTCACCGACCCCTCGGCGGCAGTCGGCGCCGTCGAACCCGTCAGCGTGCTGGCGCCCTGCCCCAACCTCGACGTCGCGCCCCTGCCGTGGGAGCGGCTCAGGCCGGCGTACGTCGCCGAGGTGCTCGCCGGGCTGGAGCGTCGCGGCTACACCGGGATCGCCGACCTGGCGATCGCCCGCGTCGACACGCCCGAGACGTGGGCCGCCCGCGGCCACGCCGCAGGGACGCCGTTCGCCGCCGCGCACACCGTGGCGCAGACGGGCCCGCTGCGCACCCCGAACCTGCGCGCCGAGAACATCGTGCTCGCCGGTTCGTCGACGGTTCCGGGCGTCGGGATCCCGCCGGTGCTCGTCTCGGGCCGGCTCGCGGCGGAGCGGATCACGGGATGACCTCGTCCGGCGTGTCCCCGGTGGACGGACGCACCGCCGCGGTCCTCGTCGCGGCCGTCGGATTCGGTTCGGCGTGCGTCGCGGCCGGCAGCTGGAGCTGGGGCGTGCTGCCCCGTCCACTCGGCGCCGCGGCGCTCGGTGCCTGGCAGTACGGGCACGGTGACCAGACGATCCGGATGGTGCTGATCCTCGGGCTGTTCCTCGTGCTCGCCGCGTGGGGCGGGCTGGGGCGGCTCGCGCTGGCCGGACGCGTCAGCGTCGGCACGCTGTGGGCGGCGACCGCCGCGATGGCCGTACCGATGATCGTCTCGCTGCCGACGTTCTCCGCCGACGGCTACGTCTATCTCTCCCAGGCCGACCTGCTCAACCACGGCCTCGATCCGTACACCTCGTCGCCGTCCGCCCATCCGGGGCCGCTGCTGCAGAGCACCGCCGAGGAGTGGCAGGCGACGACCTCCCCGTACGGCCCGGCGTTCGTCCTGCTCATCGCGGGTGTGACGCGGCTGACCGGCGACAGCGTCCTGTTCGGGCTCGTCGGCATTCGGCTCGCCATGCTCGGCGGACTCGCGCTCGCGGCGTGGTGCGCGCCGCGGCTGGCCCGCGCCGTCGGCACCGATCCACGGGTGGCGACGTGGCTGACGGTGGCCAATCCGATGCTCGTGCTGCATCTCCTGGGCGGTCCGCACAACGAACTGCTGCTCATCGGACCGCTCGCCGCCGGGCTGCTCGCGGCTCTGCGCGGACGCCCGCTCGTCGCGGCGGCGCTCATCGGCCTGGCCGCGGCGGTGAAGATCATCGCCGCCGTGGCGCTGCCGTTCCTCGTCTGGATCTGGCTGAGGCGCCGGGCCGCCTCACCGCCGCTCACCTTCGTCGGCACGGCCGCCGCGACCGGCGCCGTCGCGCTGGCCGTCGTGGCCGTCTTCAGCCTGCCGTTCGACTCCCCGCTCGGCTGGATCTCGGGCGTCGGCAGCGTGGGCCTGGCCACCAACCTCATCAACATCCCGACGGCCGCCGCGCACGTCGTCATCATCATCGCCGCCCCGTGGCACGGCTTCGCGATGTGGCCGGTGCTCGTCGTCACCCGCGCCGTCGGCACGGTCGTCCTCGCCGCGACGCTGGTCGTCATCTGGTGGCGGGCCCGCGTCGACGTCCCGCGCGCCGCCGCCGGCGCAGCCTGGGCGCTGCTCGCCGCCTGTCTCCTCGGCCCGACCGCCTACCCCTGGTATTTCGCCTGGTTCCTCGCGCTGGCGCCGGCCGTCCGCCTCGATCGACTCATCGGCCCGCTGGTCGTGTTCGCGGGCTGGGTGCTGTGGGCGTTCGAGCCGAACTCCGCGCTACGGATGTACGACGTGCGCCAGTTCCTCTTCGGTCTGCTGCTCGGCGGCCTGACGCTGCTGGTCGTCAGGAGCGAGCCGGCGTCATATCGGTCGCCCTGGAGCACCGTCGCGACAATAATCTCCTCTGCGCATCCCACAGGCGCTCGATATGACGCCGGCCCGGTGCGCCCATGACTCTCGACGACGCCTACGGGCACTGCGAGCGGCTCACCGCGGTGCACGGCCGCACCTTTCACCTCTCGACGCGGATGCTCGCCCCCCGGGAACGCCGCTCCGTCTTCGCCTTCTACGGGCTGGCCCGGATGGTCGACGATGTCGTCGACCATCCCGTCGAGCCACCGGCCGAGCGCGTCGCCCGGCTCGATGCACTCGAGGCGGAGCTCACGGCGGCCGTCACTGGCGCAGCCGACGCCGCGACGCCCGAGATCCTGGCCGCCGCCGACGCCGCACGCCGCATCGGGGCGCCGTTGGAGCACTTCACGGCCTTCTTCGCCGCGATGCGCGCCGACGTGCCCGGCACCCAGGGCTTCCGCTCCCGCTATCGGACGATGGCCGAGCTCGACGAGTACATGTACGGCTCGGCCGCCGTCATCGGGCTCCTCGTCAACCGCGTCCTCGGGGCCCCGCCCGACGCCGACGGCCCGGCCCGGGCTCTCGGCGAGGCGTTCCAGCTGACCAATTTCATCCGTGACGTCGCCGAAGACCTCGACCGCGACCGCGTCTACCTGCCCCTCGACGAGCTCGCGGCATTCGGCGTCGACGAGGAGATGCTGGCCGCCTGCCGCGCCGCGGGGACGTCGACGCCTCGGCTCCGGCGCGCGATCGCCCACCTCGTGGCGCACGCCCGGCATCGCTATCGGCTGGCCGAACCGGGCCTGGCACTGCTGCCGACGCGGGCCCGGCCCGGCATCGCCGTCGCACTGCGGGTCTACGGCGAGATCCTCACCGTCGTCGAGGCGCGCGACTACGACGTCATGGCCGGCCGCGCGATCGTCCCCGACGGGCGGCGGCTCCGGCTGGCCGCCGCCGCGAGCATCGACGCGCTGCGCCGCTGAATCAGAACGCGAGCGACTGCGCGCGCCGCATGATCTCGCGGGCGCGCTCGGTGTGCAGGGCGCGGGCGGGAAGCAGGCCGAGGTCGTCCTGCTCGGTGTAGAGCCAGAGCAGGACCTCGTCGTCGCTGTAGCCGCCGTCGCGCAGCAGACGCAGCAGGCCGGTGATGTGCTTGGCGATCTCACCGTCCGAGAAGAACGCCCCGGGCACGACCACCTGGCGACCACGTCGAACCGCCAGCAAATCGCCGTCCGCGATCATGCGGGTAACCTTGGAGACCGAGAAACCGAGCAGGCGGCTGACCTCGGTTGTAGACAGGACCGGCTCGTCGGCCGGAAGGACGTCTGCACACACGGGGATCGACGGCACGCCTGAACATGCTACGCGCCCGCCCGCGGCACCCGACAGCCGCCGACGACGAAAGGCGAACCACCCCACCGTGACCCGTCCCCCGCGCGACGCCCTGCTCGGCGCTCACCTGGAGCGCCGGTACCGCATCGACGCCCTCATCGCCCGCGGCGGCATGTCGAGCGTCTACCTCGGGATGGATCTGCGGCTCCACCGGCCGGTCGCCATCAAGGTGATGGATCCGAAGTTCGCCCACGACAGTCAGTTCCTCGCGCGGCTGGAGTTCGAGGCGCGCAGCGTCGCGCAGCTCAAGCATCCGGCGCTCGCGGCCGTCTACGACCAGGGCATCGACGACGAATACGCCTTCCTCGTCATGGAACTCGTCGAGGGCGGCACGCTGCGTGAGCTGCTTCGGGAGCGCGGCCCGATGCCGCCGCACGCCGTCGCCGCCGTGGCGCTGCCGGTGCTCGGCGCGCTCGGCGAGGCGCACCGCGCGGGCCTCGTGCACCGCGACATCAAGCCGGAGAACGTGCTCGTCTCGCGCACCGGCGAGATCAAGGTCGTCGACTTCGGGCTCGTGCGCGCCGTCGCCGCGGCGGGGATGACGTCGGCCAGCGTCATCCTGGGCACGGCGGCCTACCTCTCCCCGGAGCAGGTCGAATCGGCGACGGCCGACGCGCGCAGCGACGTCTACGCCACCGGCATCCTGTTGTTCGAGCTGCTCACGGGCACGACGCCGTTCTCCGGCGACACCGCGATCGGCCTCGCCTACGCCCGTCTGGGCAACGACGTGCCGCCGCCGAGCAGGCTCATTCCGGGTGTCCCACCCCAGTTCGACGAGCTCGTGCTCACCGCCACCGCGCGCGACCCCCGTGACCGCTACGCCGACGGCGACGACATGGCCGACGCCGTCGCCGACATCATCGCCGAGCTCGGGTTGCCGCCGTTCATCGTGCCGGCGCCCCGGGAGTCGGCCGAGCAGATCGCCGCCCGCCGCAGCAGGCAGGCACCGGCCGCCGACGCCCCGACCCCCGCGTACCTCTCCGACGCGCCGGGCCCGGTGTACGACGGCCGCGTCGACGGCGCCGGCTACGGCCACACCGTCGCCGAGCAGCACATCCCGCCGCCACCGCCCCGCAATCACACCCGCATCCAGACGCTGCCGCCCGACACGCGTCACGAGCCACCGGCGCCCGCGTTCGCCAGCCCGCCACCGGCCCGGATGGACACCGCCGACGCGCCGGCCTGGCGAGGCACCGGCGAGTGGGCCGACCCGGGGTACGGCCTCGACGACGGCCGGATCGACGCCGCCATCGACGAGTTCGCCGAGCGGCGCGCACGTCATCGCCGGACGGCGCTGATCATCGGCGTCATCGTCGTCATCGCCGCGCTCATCATCGGGCTCGGCGGCTGGTGGCTCGGCTCCGGCCGCCTCGTCGCCGTGCCCGACGTGCGCGGCATGACGAAGCAGGCCGCGGTCACGGCCGTCCGGGACGCCGGGCTCGATCCCAAGGACGACCCGTTCTTCAGCGACACCGTCGCCCGCTGGCAGGTCACCGATTCCGACCCGCCCGCCGGGGCGAAGATCGCCCGCGATTCGGACGTCCGCATCACCTTCTCCGCGGGCGCCCCGGTCATCGTGCCGGCGAGTTCCGGACGCACCGAGGCCGCCGTCCGCGCCGCGCTGGAGGCCGCCGGACTCAAGCCCGGCGAGGTGCGCAAGGAGTTCGACGCCGGCGTCGACGGCGGCAGCGTCATCCGCACCGATCCGCCCGCGGGCGACAAGTTGCTCGCCGAGACCTCGGTGGCACTCGTGGTCTCGACGGCCATCACCGTTCCGGACGTCGCGGGCGTCTCCCCCGCCGAGGCGAACACGCGGCTGCGCGCCGCCGGCCTGACGCCGGTCGAGGGCGGCAAGACGAGCGAGGGCACCGCCGACCGCGGCCAGGCGGCCGTCACCGAGCCGCGCGCCGGCACCCGCGTCGATCCGGCGTCACCCGAGGTCACGGTGCTGGTCTCGGACGCGACGACCGTGCCCGACGTCAAGGGGTTGACCCTCGGCACCGCGCGCACGCGGATGGAGAAGGCGGGGCTCACCGTCAAGGTCAACGGGCTGATTCCATCGGCCGTCTCGATCGTCACCAGCCAGAGCATCTGGGGCGGGCAGCGGGTCAAGGAAGGCACCGAGGTCACGCTGACGACGATCCCCTGACGGATCCGCGGACCGGCGCCGGAGCCGGATGGCATAGTTCCGGACATGGCACTCGCGTCCTCTTCTTCCGATCACTCCAGCCCGACCACCTCCTACGACGTCGTCATCGTCGGCGGCGGTCACAACGGTCTGACGGCGGCGGCCTACCTCGCGAAAGCGGGGCGTTCGGTGCTGCTGCTGGAGAAGCTCGCCGACACCGGCGGCGCGGCCGTCAGCGCGACGGCGTTCGAGGGACTCGACGCCCGGCTCTCCCGCTACTCCTACCTCGTCAGCCTCCTGCCGCAGCGGATCATCGACGACCTCGGCCTCGACATCACGCTCGCCCGGCGGCGGTACTCGTCGTACACGCCGGTGCCGGGTGACGCCGACGGTCTCGGCTTGCTGGTCGACAACGGCGACCTCGACGCCACGCGCGCCTCGTTCGAGCGGATCGGCGCCGGCGACGACGCCGTCCCGTTCGCGCAGCTCTACGACGACACCAACCGCGTCGCCGCGGCCCTTTGGCCGACCCTGACCGAGCCGCTGAGCACCCGCAGCGAGGCCCGCGCCCGCCTCGGCGACGACGACCTGTGGGACGCGATCTTCGAGCGCCCGATCGGTGAACTCCTCGAAGACCGGCTGTCGGACGATCTCGTGCGCGGCGTCGCCGTCACCGACGCCTTCATCGGCACGTTCGCCCGCGCCCACGAGGAGAGCCTGCAGCAGAACCGCTGCTTCCTGTACCACGTGATCGGCGGCGGAACCGGCGACTGGGACGTCCCCGTCGGCGGCATGGGCACCGTCACCCGCGGTCTCGCCGCCGCGGCCCGCGCGGCCGGCGTCGAGATCCGCACCGGCGCCGACGTCACGTCCATCTCTCCCGACGGCACGGTCCGCTTCACCGCCGACGACGCGGAGCACACCGTCACCGGCGGGTACATCCTGTCCGGCGTCGCGCCGTACGTCCTCGACGGGCTGCTCGGCGTCCCCGAGGCGCAGCGCTCCCGCCCCGAGGGCGCGCAGGTCAAGGTCAACCTCCTGCTCCGGCGCCTCCCCCGGCTGCGCGACGCCTCGATGGCGCCCGAGGCGGCGTTCGGCGGCACCTTCCACATCAACGAGAAGTACTCGCAGCTCGACGCCGCCTACACCCAGGCCGCCGACGGGTCGATCCCCGAGACGCTGCCGTGCGAGATCTACTGCCACTCGCTGACCGATCCGTCGATCCTCGGCGAGGAGCTCGCCGCGTCCGGCGCCCAGACGCTGACGGTGTTCGGCCTGCACGTGCCCGACCGGTTGTTGACGGCCGAGAACAACGACGAGCGTCGCGCCCAGCTGCAGGCCGCCGTCCTGCGCTCGCTCGACTCGGTGCTCGCCGAGCCGATCGAACCGCTGCTGCTCACCGACGGCGCCGGCCGTCCCTGCATCGAGACGAAGACGACCCTCGACATCGAAGAGGCCCTGGGCATGCCCGGCGGCAACATCTTCCACGGCCCGCTCTCCTGGCCGTTCGTCGAGGACGACGCCGATCTCTCCACGCCGGCGGCCCGCTGGGGCGTCGCGACCGCGCACGATCGGATCCTGCTGTGCGGCTCGGGCGCCGTGCGCGGTGGGGCCGTCAGCGGCCTCGGCGGCCACAACGCGGCGATGGCCCTCCTCGAGGCGACGTCCGACTAGCCGGACTCCTCCGGTCGATCAGCCGCCGTCTTCGCCGCCGAACGGGCGAGGACGGCGGCTCCGATCGCCGAACCGGCGAGCGTGACGAGCGCACCGAGGACCAGCGCCGACGCCTCGCCCGGCGCGAACGCGCCCACGCGCTCACCGATCGTCACCGCCGCCACCGGCACGCCGATCTGGGCGGCGGCCAGGGCGCCCAGCGCCACCGGTTGGCCGAACACCCGCATCGCGACGTGCGCGCCGATCGCCCCGACGCCGAGCGCCAGACCGAGGCCGATGTAGCGCGGGTGCTCGCCGAGTTCCCGCAGGTCGATACGCGCACCGAGCCACACGAAGAACAACGGGGCGAGGAAACCGTCGGTGATCGCGAACAGTTGCCGGGCCACGCGTCGCGGCTCGCCGACGGCCGCCACGGCCAGCCCGAGGGTGAACCCCGCGACCATCACCGACACGCCGAAACTCCCCGCGACAGCCGCCAGACCGAACAGCAGCACGAGGCTGACGCGCAGCTCCACGGCGAATCGCCGGTCTTCCGAGACGTCGTGCACCCGCTCGCGCAGCCCGCTGTCCTCGGCCTTGCGCAGCACGAGATAGCACGCCCCGGCACACGCGGTGACGGCCGCGGCGCCCATCGCGGACCGGACGGCACTCGAAGAATCGATGACCAGTGGCAGCACGACGATGCACGCGGTGTCGGCGATCGCGACCTGCGCGGTGGTGGCGAGCACCGCGCGCCCCTTCAGGCCCTGGCCGTCGACCACCGGCAGCACCACCGCCGCCGACGAGGACGCCAGGAGCACGGCGTACAGCGCGGCGTGCGGGGTGTCGAACGCCGCCGCCAGCCCGACGCCGACCCCGGTCGCCGCGACGCCGACGGCCACGGCGCGCAGGGCACCTGAGCCGAGCGCCGTACGGACGGCCGGATCACGGACCGGGACGTTGGTGCCGGCGACGAACATGACCAGCGCGAAGCCGACGTCCGCCAGGAATGCGAACAGCTCGTCGCCCGGATCGAGGACGCCGAGCCCGCTGACGCCGAACGCGACGCCGGCGAGCAGCTCCCCGACGATCACCGGGACGCGCCAGCTCTCCCGCCAGGCCAGCAGCGGCCCGACCATGCCCAGCGCGACGACGAGCGCGAGCGTCGAGAACGTCATCGGCTCATTGTCAGCCGCGCAGCATCTCCGCGACGAGGAAGGCCAGCTCCAGACTCTGCTGGGTGTTGAGCCGCGGGTCGCAGGCCGTCTCGTAACGGCCGGCGAGATCGTCGTCGGAGATGTCCTGGGCGCCGCCGAGGCACTCCGTGACGTCCTCGCCCGTCAGCTCGATGTGGATGCCGCCCGGATGCGTGCCGAGGGCGTGGTGCACCTCGAAGAAGCCCTGCACCTCGTCGACGATCGCGTCGAAGTGCCGCGTCTTGTAGCCGGTCGACGCCTCGTGGGTGTTGCCATGCATCGGATCGCACTGCCACACGACCTTGTGCCCGGTGGCCTCGACGGCCGCGATGATCCCCGGCAGCACGTCGCGCACCTTGCCCTGGCCCATCCGGGCGACGAGCGTCAGCCGGCCGGGATCGTTCTCCGGGTCGAGCCGCTCCACGTACGCGACCGCCTGCTCCGGCGTCGTCGTCGGGCCGATCTTGATGCCGATCGGGTTGCGCAGCAGCTCGGCGAACGCGATGTGACTGCCGTCGAGCTGCCGGGTGCGCTCGCCGATCCACAGGAAGTGCGCCGACAGGTCGTAGAGCACCTGCTCGTCCGGGCGCTCGGGGTGCTCGGCGAGCCGCAGCATGGCGCGCTCGTAGTCGATGAGCAGCGCCTCGTGCGACGCGTAGATGTCCGCCCGCTCGAGGTTGAAGTCGCGGACGCCGCAGGCGTCCATGAAGCGCATGCCGCGGTCGATCTCGCTGGCCAGGGCCTCGTAGCGGGCGCCGGCGGGCGAGGTCCGGACGAACTCGCGGTTCCAGTCGTGCACGCGATGCAGATCGGCGGCGCCGCCGGACGTCAGCGCCCGGACGAGGTTCATCGCGGCGCTCGCGTTGGCGTACGCGCGCACGAGCCGCGACGGATCGTGTCGCCGCACCTCGGGCTCGGCGGCGAACCCGTTGACCGCGTCCCCGCGGTAGCTCGGCAGGCCGAGCGCGTCGGTGTCCGACGA
Organism: Mycobacteriaceae bacterium; assembly: GCA_044222225.1. Lineage (GTDB taxonomy): Bacteria > Actinomycetota > Actinomycetes > Mycobacteriales > Mycobacteriaceae > JBGANR01. The sequence goes on along the minus strand of JBGANR010000012.1, from coordinate 80,204 downwards.
ACGCGGCTTGGCGTACTGGCCGGCGATGCGGCCGACCTTGACGACGGGCAGGCTCGCGCCGTAGGTGAGCACGACGGCCATCTGCAGCAGCGTGCGGATGTTCGCGCGGATGTGGGGCTCGGTGTTGTCGGCGAAGGTCTCGGCGCAATCGCCGCCCTGCAGCATGAACGCCTTGCCGAGCGCCACCTGACGCAGCTGCGAGCGCAACTGCTCGACCTCGCGTGGCAGCGTGATCGGCGGCACCGACTCCAGAACCTTGCGCATCGCGGCGGCGTGTCCGGGATCCCACGACGGCTGCTGCTGCGCGGGCCGGGCCAGCGCGTCGTCGAGCCGCTCACGCAGCGTCGGAGGCAGCGGCGGCAGATCCGGCAGGTCGTCGATGGGCACGTCCACGGTCCAGTTCACGACTGACACCCTAACGGCACGCGCGCCGGGACCGCGGGTCAGGTGGAAGGACACCCCCGGACCGCACAGTCACCGCACGCGCAGCCGCGCCTCCTCGATGGCCTGCCACTTGGCGAGGTTGTGCCGCGCGTCGGCGAGGGCGTCGTGGGCGTCGCTCGGCAGCGTCGGGAGGGTGGGGCGGCCCGCGGCGTCCCAGTGCTGGCGCAGTTCACGGGTGAAGCGCGGCAGCGTCCGCGGCAAGGCGGGCATCGCGCCCCACAGCTGGCAGAGCACCACGTGGTCGTAGGCGCCCGTCCAGGCCCACAGCTCGACGGCGCCCGGCCCCGCGGTGAGGAAGTCCTCGATGTCGTCGCGGATCCGGGCGCGTGAGCGCCACGCCCGGTCGGCCGGCGACGGCAGCTTGGGCAGCACGTTGGCCCGTACCCACGGTCCGGCGGCGTTCGGATCGAACTCGGCGGAGACGGCGTAGAACTCCCGGCCGTCCTCGGCGACGATCCCGATCGACACGAGGTCGATCGTCCGGCCGTCCTCGATGAACTCGGTGTCGTAGAAGTAGCGCACTGGTGGCGTCGCGTCCGGCCGGCTCAGGCCGCGGGCCGTGTGGTGCCGTCGCCGGAGTCGTCACCGACGGCGGGGTCGTCGGCGGCGAGACTCGCGCCCGGCTCGGGGGCGTCGGGGTCGTTCTTGAGCGTCGCGGCGTACATGTCGACGTAATCCTGACCCGACAGCCGCATGAGCTCGTACATGAACTCGTCCGTCACGGCGCGCTCGATGAACCGGTTGCCGGACATCCCCTCGTAGCGGGAGAAGTCGAGCGGCTTGCCGATCCGCACCTCGATCTGATGCGGCCGCGGCAGGACGGTGCCGGGAGGATTGAGCTTGTCGGTGCCCACCATCGCCACCGGCAGCACGGGCACGCCGGCCTCCAGCGCGATGCGCGCCGCGCCGGTCTTGCCCTTGTACAGCCGACCGTCGTAGCTGCGGGTGCCCTCCGGGTAGAGGCACATGAGCTCGCCCTGATCGAGCTTGCTGCGAGCCGCCTTGAGGGCGCCCGCGGCGGCGTCGGCGCCGGTGCGGTCGATGGGGATCTGTCCCGACGCACTGAAGAACCAGCGCTTGAACGCACCCTTGACACCGGTCCCGGTGAAGTAGTCCGACTTGGCGAGGAAGTAGATCCGCCGCGGCACCGCGAGCGGCAGATAGAAGCTGTCGACGACGGCCAGGTGATTACTGACGAGGATCGCCGGGCCGTCGGGGATGTTCTCCAGACCACTCACCTTCGGGCGTCCCAGCGCTTTGAGCGCGGGCCCCATGAGGATGTACTTGAAGGTCCAATACCACAAGGAAGTGCACCTCTCGTCTGTCGTCGATCCCAGACTCTACCCGGGCGACGCGCCGCCCGGAGACCCACGCGACCCGGTCGGCCGACTACCGGACGCCGGCCAGGTCGCCCGCGAGCGCGGCGGCGCCGAGCAGGCACGCCTCGTCGCCGAGTCGCGTCGCGACGACGTCCGCGAGACGCCGCCACCCGGAGCCGGTCACCTCCTCGGCGTAGTGGGCGCGCGCCGCGTCGAGGTAGAGCGACGCGGACAGCCCGACGCCGCCGGCGACGACGATGAGGTCCGGGTCGAAGAGATCACCGACCATCGCGAGCCCGAGACCGAGCCACGTGGCGAAATCGGTGAAGGTCGCGAGCGCGAGCGGATCGTCGGCCTCCGCGGCCACCGCGACGCTCTTTCCCGTCACACTCGCAGGATCGTCGGCGAGCGCCCGGGCCAGCGGAGTGCGGGCGAAGCCGGAATCCCGTGCCAGTTCGGCCGCCGTGGTGACGAGCGCCGTTCCACTGCAGTAGCGCTCGAGGCAGCCGTTCTTGCCGCAACCGCACGGCCGCCCGCCTGGGACGACGCGCAGATGGCCGAGCTCCGGCGCCACGCCGAAGCTGCCGCGGTAGAGCTGCCCGCCGAGCAGCAGGCCCGCGCCGATCCCCGTGCCGATGGCGAAGACGAGCGTGTTGTGCCCGCGCGAGGCGACACCGAAACGGTGTTCGGCGACGGCCGCCGCGTTGACGTCGTGTTCGCAGGCGACGGGCACGCCGAGCCGGGCCTCCATCCGCCCGGCGACGTCCGTGTCGCGCCACGGCAGATGCGGTGCGAAGCGGACGGTCCGGCGGTCCGAATCGAGAAATCCGGCGATGGCGAGCCCGACGGCGTCGATCTCGTGGCGCCGGCGCAACTCCGTGACCAGGCCGACGAGCCGGTCCTCCAACTCCGCGGCCGTCGACGGCGTCGCGGCCCGGGCGGTCGCGAGGATCTCCCCCGCCGGCGTCACGATGCCGGCCCGCATGCTGGTGCCGCCGATGTCGATGCCGATGTGCGGTCGGTTCAGCACATTGCACCTCCGGTCGGCCTGGGCGGGATCGTCATGACTCGATCGTGACGGCGATCGTCTGGAAACGCGAACCAGGCGGTGCTCGCGGTGGCTCCGGCGGTTCGGCGTGATGTTTGGCGAGGGCGATCTGCGCCTCCTCCAGCAGGGCGATGACCTGCGCGATCAGCCGGGCCAGGACGTCGCCGAACTCGACGACGAACGAATCGAACGCCTCTTTCGCCTGGCCGACGCGCGCGAACGGATCGGCGTCGTCGTCGGTGAGCACGACGACCGTCTGCTCGACCCGCTCCAACAGCGCGAGCAGCAGGGCACGCCACGTCTCCTCCGGTATGCCGCCGAAGGCCCCGGAACCGCCCGTCGACTCGTCGGTCATGTCGGCCACACCTTCGGGTTCGGCGAGAAAGTGATCGTGAGCCGCGAATCTGCCCACGCCGCACCGGTGACGACGCAGCGGCGCAGCACCGAGGGCAGACGGACCCGCTCCCGCACACCGCAGACGGTGACCATCAGGTCGTCGCCGCTGCGGCCCAGCTGCAGGCTCGCCGGATCGGGCAGCGGCGCGGCCCACGCCATCGCGAATCGCGATTCGAGCCCGTCGCCGCCGAGGTGTTCGACGCTCGCCGCCGACGGTCCCACCCGCACCGGCACCGGGCCGTCGTCGAAGGCGACCGGCGCGTCCGGCGCCGCCGTCACGAGTACCGGGACGCCGACGCCGTCGGCCGCCGCACATATCTCGGCGCGCTCTCCCCCGATGAGACGGACGTCGGCGACCGGCAGACCGAGGAGGGCCAGGACGGCCAGCTGTCGTGGCACGACGTGCGCACCGCGGTCGTCCGGCAGGCCGACGAGGTGGACCCGCGCCACTCCGCCCACAAGCAGATCCGCCAGTTCCCGGCAGTCGGTGTCGACCGCGTCGACGGCCGTCGCGAGGGCGCGCTGCGCCTCCGCCGCGAGCCGGCGATGCCGCGGCCAGGCCCGTTCGAGATGATCGGACACGAGCGCGGGCGTCTGCAGTACGTCGAGCGGATCGGGGCCGCCGGACAGATCGACGATGACGCGGTCGTACTCCCCCGACACGGCCGCGTCGTGCACGAGACGCAGAGCGAGCACCCATTCGAGCCCCGGCGCGCCGGTCAGCTCGCCGGGGTCGACGCCGGCGACCGACTCGGCGAGGACGGCGACGTCTCCCGCCATGCCGGTGAGCGTGACGAGCGCCGCGGCGGCCCGCACCTTGCGCCACAGCGAGCCGACGGCGCCGAGGTTGTCGACGTCGTGCAGGTCGACGTCCGGCGCCACCCGCTGCGTCTTCCCCGGCGACGACGTGGCGCCGAACCGAAGGGCGAGCGTCGAGAACCGGCCGAATCCGACGAGCAGCGTCGGTCCCTCGGCGGCGGCGGCCGCAGCCACGGCGACACTGCTGACGCCGCTGCCGCCCGGACCGAGGACGAGGTGGATGGGGGCGATCACCGGTTCGCCGTCGGCGGCCTCCGAGGACGCCCGGTCGCCCTCGGGCGCCGTCAGGCTTCGACCCGCTTCTTGAGGTCGCCGAGGGCCGCCGACGTGATGGCCCGCTCGGCGCGACGCTTGAGCACCCCGATCATGGGCACGAGGAGGTCGACGGTGAGTTCGTAGGTCACCTTCGTCGAACCGGGCGCGAGCTGAACGAGCACGTAGCGACCGTTCTGACCCTTCTGCAGGGTCGACGAGACGAGGTCCCACGAGACCGACAGCCCGTCGGCCGCCCAGGCGTAGCGCAGTTCGTAGACGTCCTTGAGGACGCCTGCGTCGACGGTGAACCTGACCTGCCTGGCCTTCTCGCCGCTCTCGGCGTCACCCGGGATCGTGACCTCGACGTCGGACACCGCGGAGACCCACCGCGGATACGACGGGAAGTCCGAGATGACGGCCATCACGGCGTCGACGTCGGCGTTGATGACGATGGAATGCTCGGTGTGATCCGACATCAGTCCTCACCTTCCTCTGCCTGCGCGGCAGACGCCTCCCCGGACATTCTGGCATGCGCGGGCCGCTCACCCGCCCGCCGGAGAGAATCGAGACGGTCCTTGAGCTCGAAGGTCATCGTCCGGCCCGCGACGCGGCGACGATGATTCTCCCGGGGCAGGTCGACGCCCGCGGCCGTCGGCTCGCAGTGCAGGAAGTAGTGGACGATCGTGCCGTCCATGACCGGCTCGAGCCACACCTCCATCGTCCCGTGCAACGGCCCCGAGACCGTCCACCGGACGCCCTGCGGGCCGCGGTCCTGGGCGACCGCCAACCGCAGATCGGCGAACCAACGCCGTTGATTCGCAGGCTCGGCGACGAGGGACGCGATGTCGGCGGCGGGAACGGCGACGAAGGTCTGGTCGGCGACCTGGATGCTGCTCACGGCAGTCAGCCTCCCACATCGGATAGATAGAATGTCCAGCAGCCGAAAGGGGCGCCGCCGGGCGTACTCCCCGATGCCATCCCCGTAGCCGAAGACGAAGAGGTCACCGTGCGCGAGATCGCCGTCCCCCAGCCGTTCCGGATCGACCCCGACGCCTCCGCGGTCGACATCGTCTTCGACCACGTCGCGGCCGATCCCTCCCGTCCGCTCGTCCGCCGCCGCGTCGACGGCGCCTGGCGGTCCATGACGGCCGGCGAACTCGGCGCGGTCATCACCGCGGCCGCCAAAGGACTCGTCGCCGACGGCGTGAAGCCCGGCGACCGCGTCGCCCTGCTGGCGTCCACGCGCTGGGAGTGGGTGGCGCTCGACTTCGCGATCTGGTCGGCCGGCGCCGTCACGGTGCCGATCTTCGAGTCGTCGTCGGCCGATCAGATCGCCTGGATCCTCGAGGACTCCGGGGCCGTCGCGGTCATCGTCGAAGCAGACAAGCACCGCACCCGCCTCGGCGCCGCCGCGCCGGAGACCGTCTATCAGATCGACGTCGCGGACCCCGTCGTCGTCGGCGGCGCGCTGGACGTGCTCGCCGCCCGTGGCGCGGAGGTTCCCGACGCCGAACTCGCCGAACGGCGCGCCGGCGTCCACGCCGCGGATCCGGCGACCCTCATCTACACCTCCGGCACCACGGGACGTCCCAAGGGATGCATCCTCACGCATTCCAACCTGCTGTCGGAGGCGGCGTGCGTGCGCTCGTCGTCGCTGCGCGGGTTGCTCGTGCCCGGCCGGCGCACCCTCATGTTCCTGCCGTTGGCGCACGTCTTCGCCCGGGCCATCACCCTGCTCGCGCTGCAGTCGCAGTGTGAACTCGCGTTCACCGCCGACATCAAGAACGTGCTCGACGACTTCGCCGAGTTCCAGCCCGACTTCATCCTCTCCGTGCCGCGCGTCTTCGAGAAGGTCTACGCGTCGGCCCGCAAGAAGGCGCACGACGGCGGCAAGGGCAAGATCTTCGACCTCGCCGCCGAGACAGCCATCGCCTACAGCGAGGCGCAGCAGTCCGGCAAGGCGTCGCTCGGGTTGCGTGCGCGGCACGCCGTCGCCGACAAACTCGTCGCGGCCAAGCTCCGGGCGGCGCTCGGTGGACGCTGCCAGCTGGCGATCTCCGGCGGCGCACCGCTCGGCGCCCGCCTCGGCCACTTCTTCGCCGGCATCGGCGTGCCCGTCTACGAGGGCTACGGCCTCACCGAGTCGACGGCCGCCATCGGCGTCAACCTGCCCGGCGCCGTCCGTATCGGGACCGTCGGCCGTCCGCTGCCCGGCAACGCCTACCGCATCGCCGCCGACGGCGAGATCCTCGCTCGCGGCCCGGTGATCTTCGACGGCTACTGGCAGAACCCGGAGGCCACCGCCGAGGCGAAGGAGCCGGACGGCTGGTTCCACACCGGCGATCTGGGCAGCATCGACGCCGACGGCTTCCTCTCCATCACCGGCCGCAAGAAGGAGCTGATCGTGACGGCCGGCGGCAAGAACGTCGCGCCGGCCGGGCTCGAGTACGTCCTCTGCCAGAACCCGCTCGTCGGGCACGCCGTCGTCATCGGTGACGCGAAGCCGTTCATCGCCGCGCTCGTCACCATCGACTCCGAGGCGTTCGCCGACTGGAAGTCCACCGCCGGCAAGCCGGCGACCGCGACCGTCGCCGATCTCGTCGACGACGCCGACCTGCGCGCCGTCGTCGCCGAGGCCGTCGCCGCCGCGAACCGGACGGTCTCGGCCGCCGAGGCGATCAAGGCGTTCCGCGTCCTGCCGACGGAGTTCACCGAGGAGACCGGCGAGCTGACGCCCAAGCTCTCGGTCAAGCGCAAGGTGGTCGCCGAGAAGTTCGCGGCAGACATCACGGCGATCTACGGCTGACGCCGGCGGAGGCACGACGTCACCACGTACCGGTCGCCACGGGGCCCCTGCCGTCCTTGAGCTTGACGACGGTCGCGGGGTCGACCGGTGTGAACGGCTCATCGTCCTCGCCGAGCAGGTCGCCGACAGACTTCACCTTCGACAACTTCTCGCTCGGCGCGAGGTCGTCCTTGTCCGCGTCGTAGTAGTCGAACCACTGGAGGCCGTAGCGCACATACGTCTCGCGGTCGATCGGCGTGGGCGGCGGGACCTCACCGGTGATGGCGGTCCACTGTGCCGCCGAACAGAGGTGGACGAAGACGCGCCACGAGCGGTCCTCGTCGTAGTCCGACAGGGCACGTTCGTCCGCGTAGATCTCCTGACGCATCCGGCCGCCCGCACCCAGCCCCATCTCCAGCACGCTTTCGTCCGGCGCAGCCATCATGCAGCAGTTGACGGAGCCGGCGTCGAGGCGAGCGCGCTCCTCCCACTCCTTCAGTGCCGCATCGGTGAGGCCGACGGCTCGCAGCTGCACGCCGCCGTGTACCTCCTCACCGGTCACCTGGGCCTCGACGGTCGTCCCGAGTCCGAGCGGGACTGCGACGAACTGGCGGACGAAACCGTCTCCGGCGTTGATTCCGTCGAGCCACGGCTGGTCCGGAATCGCGGCGTAGTTCTGGGGCTCCTGCGTGAGCTTCTCGCTCCACGGTTCGCCGCTGATCGCACACACCTTGCCGACGCCGACCTGGAGGGCTGCGGGCCCGACCGCGCCGACGGCGTCGAGCGCGGGATCACTGCCGGCAGCGACGAAGTCGGGAAAGTCGAAGTCAGGGAAGTCGAACCGAGACGGACCGGGCTCGACCATGGCAAAGGAGAGCCACATCGCTTCGCGCTGGTAGACCGGCAGCATCACCCCGCCCCGGGCGAGCCACTCGGCCGGGGCGGTGTCGGCGTAGTCCTCGACCCGGCGCAGTGGAAAGTTCCCCAGCCCGGGCGGGAGGTCGTGCAGCCCCACCTCGGGGATGCGCAGAGTGCGTTGGAAGGTCACCCGCACGGGGCCGAGCATCAACTCGTCGTGCTCGATCATCACAGTGGGCTCGTTAGACATGTCGTTCTCCTTCGGTCACGACATGTCTACCGGCGACCTCTGACAAAAACGCGCCGGTCTAGATCCGCTCGGAGGCTCCCGACGCCAGCGCCGCGAAGCGTGAAGCCACCCGGTCCCAGCGCCAGCTCTCGTCGACCCAGGCGCGACCGGCACGGCCGAACGCCGCGGCCCGGCGCGGGTCCTCGAGCAGCTTCGTCACGGCCTCGGCGACCGCGTCGCGATCCCGGCCCGGGACGACGTAGCCCGTCTCCCCCACGATGACCGTCTCCGGGGCGCCGCCCGAATCGCCGGCCACCACGGGAACCCCGCACGCCGACGCCTCGAGATAGACGATGCCGAGGCCTTCGACGTCGAGCCCACCGCCGCGCGTCCGGCTCGGCATGGCGAAGACGTCCGCCATCGCGTGATGCGCGGCGAGTTCGGAGAACGGCACGGATCCGGTGAACGTGATCGACGCCGCCGCCGGCGAGGCGGCCGCCAGCTTGTCGAGCGTCGCACGGTAGGGGCCGCCGCCGACGATGACGAGCCGGGCGTCGGGCACCTTGTCGACGATGTCCGCGAACGCTTCGATGAGGACGTCCTGGCCCTTGCGCGGGACGAGACGCGAGAGGCAGACGACGACCGGCGCGGTGCCGAGGCCGTAACGCCGCCGCATGGCGGCCCGCGCCTCGGGGTCCGGACGGAAGCGCTCGACGTCGACGCCGGGCGCGAGATACTCGAGCCTGGCCCGCGGACCGAACGCCGACGCGAACCGGCCGCGCGTGTAGCGGCTGACAAAGGTCACGACGTCGCAATCGTCACCGATGCGGCGCAGTACCGAACGCGCACCGGGCAGCATCGACCAGCCGACCTCGTGCCCGTGGGTACTGGCCAGCACGCGTCGCGCTCCCGCACGGCGTACCACCGGGGCGAGCGTCGCCAGCGGGGCGGCCGCGCCGAACCAGACGGTCGCGATCGACTCCGACCGCACGAGGGCCGCGGCCCTGCGGGCGACCGCCGGCGACGGCAGCATGAGCGTCGTCGGATGCCGCACGATCCGGTACGGCGCGGCGGCGTCGAACTCCTCGCTGCCGCGCCAGCGCGGCGCGTAGACGGTCACCCGGTCCGGTGGCAGATGGTCGACGATCGACTGGAGATAGGACTGGATGCCACCCGGCCGCGGGGGGTAGTCGTTCGTGACGAGCAGGGTCCGCGGCAGCGTCACCGTCCGGGAGGCGGTCAAGCGTAGCGCCGGGCTTCGTTGTACGGGCCAGCCTTGTCCATCGGAACGACCTTGACCGGCACACCGAACGTCGACGCGTGGACGGCGTAGCCGTTCCCCACGTACATGGCGACGTGGCTCGCGTCCGAATTGATGATGATGAGGTCGCCCGGCTGCAGATCCTTGCGGTCCACGTGCTTGCCGCCCTGCTGCTGCGCCTGGCTCGAACGCGGGATGGTCAACTTGGCCTGCTTGTACGCCCAGACCATGAGCCCCGAGCAGTCGAACTCGTGCGGGCCGGTCGCCCCCCAGACATAGGGGTCGCCGACGCGGCTGACGGCGGCCTGCACCGCGATCGCCGTCTTGGACGTCCCCTTCGGCAGCAGCGACGCGTCGAACTCGACCTTCGGTCCGCGCAGTTCCGCGAGCTGCTTGCCCGTCAACGAGGAGTAGACGGCCTTGACCTGCGCGATCTCCATCTGCAGACGGCTCTGTTTGGCCTGCAGATCGGCCTGCTTGCCCCGCGCGTCGCGCAGCGTGGTCTCGGCGCGTCCGACGGCGGCGTCGGCGTCGCTCTTGGCCTTCTGCGCCGCCGAGCGGGCCGCACGGAAGTCGGTGACGTCGCGCGCGGCCTGCCGGTTGAGCATCTCCAGCGTCGACATCTGATCGAGCAGATTCTGCGGCGAATCGCTGACGAGCAGCGCGTAGAGCCGGTTGACCCGCGCGCCTCGGTAGCTCGCCGACACGAGCTGATCGATACCCGCCGTCAGCTGCCGCTCACGGGCCTGCAGGCGCGTCAGCTCCTTCTGGGCGTTCGCGGCTCCCGCCTTCGACGTCGTGACCTCACGATTCGCCTTGTCGTAGGTGATCTGCGCGTTGTGCATCGCCTCGGCGCTGCGCTCCGATTGGCGCGCCAGATCCGAGTACTTGCGCAGGAGCCCGTCGGGATTCGTGACCTCGGGATCGGCAGCGGCGGGGACGCCGAGCACCACGCTCACCGCCAGGGCGGCGAGTGCCGCCACGAGACGCGACGGCTTCATCACACGATCGACCACTGGTTGTTCATCTCCTCCGTACGACCCCGGGCGGACGCCCGACAGAGTCGCCGTGCCGCACGACCTCCCCGTCGCACAGCCCCGGTACACCATAACCTCCGACAGCCGATCAAGCCTCCGGACGACCCGCCGATCGATCAGACACCGTCGAGCGCACGGGTCCCCGGGCATCGCCGAAACGACCGATCGGACGGCGGAGCTCCCCCACCGTCCGATCGTCGTCACGCACGTCGCCGCTGCGGCCCGATGCCGCGCGCGCTCAGTAACGACGCGCGGCGGTGAAGCCACCCGCGGAGTCGAGCGGCACCTGGCTGACCGGAACACCCTCGGTCGAGGAGTGGACGACCTGGCCGTTGCCGACGTAGATCCCGGCGTGACCGCCGCCGTTGTAAATGATGACGTCGCCGGGCAGCAGCATGCCGCGCGAGACCGGGGTGCCGCCGCCGAGCATGCCGTAGCTCGTGCGCGGCAGGCTCTTGCCGACCTGCTTGTAGGCCCAGTAGACGAGGCCCGAGCAATCGAACGCGCTGGGTCCGGCGGCGCCCCAGACGTAGGGTGCGCCGATCTTGCTCTTGGCGTTGTCCGCGGCGCGGGCGTTGGGGCCGACCGAGATGCCCGGCAGCTTGGCGGCGCCGGCCTGCGGGACGTTGCGCAGCTTGGCGACCTGGCTCTTGAACTGCTTCGGGATCTGCTTCTCGCTGACACCCGGGATGTTGACCGTGCCGCCACCCGGGATCTTGATCGGGTCGGCGGCGGCCGGTCCGGCCGACAGCGCGACGCCGCCCACAACGAGGGTGCCGGTGACGAGCGCGCTGCGGGCGATCTTGGCGCCACGCGACGTCTGCTCAATACGATGCTTCGCCACGAGTGACGTTTCTCCTTCTTCCTCAATCGCCGACCGAGTTAGCTGACGGGTTCGGGCCGGAAGATGGCCCTACGCGTCCCCACCCGCCTCACGGCGAGCCAGGACGAGATTCACCCCGGGTGCTGGAGATCCAGCCGGTGCGTCGTTGCACTGTGACATGTGACGCTTCACAGCGTCACCGCACAGAACACCCCTGCACTGTGGGTCCCCGGCTCGCCCTTGCGGGCGACTAGGCGACGACCTCGGTGTGTCCCCAGTTGGGACTGTCGCACCGGAAGGTCTCAGGAAGATTACGAAACGATATACGTCCCTGTCCAACCTTTCGTCGAATCCGTTTCGGACCCGCGTGTGCTACTCGCGGTCACGGTCAAACCGCCCGTCGGTGCCTGCCGATCCGGCCGACGACCGTCCCACCTGCACGTTCGCTCCTACCGAGCGGTGCCGCACCGGACGGGGACAGCAGTCCCGCCGCGGTGAACACCTCGACCGCCCGAGCGAGCGCCCGGCTCTCGACGATGCTCGACACGGCGTGGCCGTAGTCGCCGTCGACGCTGGTCACAGGCACTTCCGCGCCGAACAGCACGGTCATCATGCACCCGTCGCACTGACGCCCCCGGACCGGGCAGGCATCGCAGTCCACATGCATTGTGATCCTCATCTCATCTTGGTATCGGACCGGCTTCGGACCGGTGTCGGACCCGTCGAGGAGCTGCGCGGCGGCCGTGATGCCCGGGTCCGTCTTTCGGATGAACTCCGCGGCGTCCCGTCGACCGGACCACCACCCGATCTCGACGCCCCGGACGCTAGCGAGGGGCACCGACAGAATCGGCGGCGCCGATCTGTCGGTGCCCCCGCCGCTACCTTCCGTGCCATGACCGCCATCGACGACTCGCAACTCGCGTTCGACGACCTCGACGTCTCCCTCTCGGAGACGACCTTCGTGGTCGTCGACCTCGAGACGACGGGCACCGGCCGGGACGCGGCGATCACCGAGATCGGCGCCGTCAAGGTGCGCGGCGGCCGCGTCCTCGGCGAACTCGCGACGCTCGTCGACCCCGGAGCCCCCATCCCGCCGCAGATCGTCGCGCTCACCGGCATCACGCAGGCGATGGTTCATGACGCCCCGCGCATCGAGGCCGTCCTGCCGAGCTTCATGGAGTTCGCCCGCGGCGCCGTCCTCGTCGCCCACAACGCCGGCTTCGACACGAGCTTCCTCAAGGCCGCCGCCGCGGCGTCGGGAATCCCGTGGACGTTCGGTCCGGCGCTGTGCACCGTCAAGCTCGCGCGCCGCGTGCTCACCCGGGACGAGGCGCCCAGTTGCCGGCTGTCGGCGCTGGCGCAGCTCTTCGCCGTGTCCGTACAGCCGACGCACCGCGCCCTCGACGACGCGCGCGCCACGGTCGAGGTGTTGCACGCGCTTCTGGAGCGCGTCGGCAACAGGGGCGTCTACAGCTATCGCGATCTGCGGTCATACCTGCCGAACGTCAGCGCCGCCCAGCGCGCCAAACGGACGCTCGCCGACAGGCTGCCGTCCTGCCCCGGCGTCTACATCTTCCGCGGCCCGTCCGACGAGGCCCTCTACGTCGGGACGGCCGTCGACCTGCGCCGCCGCGTCCGCGGCTACTTCACCGGCACCGAGCCGCGGGCCCGCATGAAGGAGATGATCGCGCTCGCCAGCCGCGTCGACCACGTGCCGTGCGCGCACCGGCTGGAAGCCGGCGTGCGGGAGTTGCGGCTCATCGGAGCCGCCGCCCCGCCGTACAACCGCCGATCCAAACAGCCGCGCCGCGGCTGGTGGATCCACCTCACCGACGAGCCGTTCGCCCGGCTGAGCGTCGTCCGCCTGCCGCGCGGCGACTGCCTCGGTCCCGTCACCTCGCGGACGACGGCCGCCGACGTCGCCGATCTCCTCGCCGAGGCATGCGAGCTGCGTACCTGCCGGCACCGATTGGGGCCCGCAGGCGTCCACGGCGGTGCCGACGCCCCGGAGGCCTGCCGCATCCCGACCGTCGGCGGCTGTCACGCCGCCGGTCCCCCGTTGACGCCGGGCGCCTACCGCCCGCGCGTCGTCGCCGTACGCGCCCTGTTCGCCGGCGAGGACGACGCCCCGCTGCACGCGCTGCGGCGCCGACTCGACGACCTCGCGGGACGGCAGCTCTTCGAGACGGCGGCCCGCCTGCGCGACCGGCTCGATGCGACGATCGCCGCCCTCGAACGCTGCCAACGGCTGGCGGCACTGTGCGCGATCGACGAGCTGGTCGCCGCGGCGTCCGACGGAGACGGCGGTTGGGAGTTCGCCGTCGTGCGAGCCGGACGGCTCGTCGCAGCGGGAACCGCGCGCCGGGGCGTCCCGCCGATGCCCGTCGTCGACGGCCTCATCGCGTCCGCCGAGACAGTCGAGCCCGGACCGGGGCCGCTGCGCGGGGCACCGGCGGAGGAGGCGTCGCTCGTCCAGCGCTGGCTCACCCGGACACCGGCGCGCATCGTCTCCTCCACGGCCGGATACGCCGAACCGCGCCGCGGCGCCGCACCGTGGCTGGATTGGCGCGAGCGGGCGCGAGCCGCCCCTGAGGAGGTGATGGCGATGACGGCCGGATGACGACGGCTCCCCCGTCAGCCCCCTGCCGGCGGAGCCGTCGTGGCGCCGCGGTGGAAGACGCTCGAGAAGAAGAGCGGCTCCGGCGAGCCACCGTCGACCAGCTCGATCGCCATGGCGCCGGCGGCGCGGCCCTGCTCGACAGCGGGCTGCACCATCGTCGTCAGATCGTGCGAGAGCACGGTGTCGAGCCGCACGCCGTCGAAACCTGCGACGCTGAGATCCTCGGGAACGCGCAGCCCGAGCTCCTCGGCGGCGCGGATGACGCCGGCGGCGAGCAGGTCGCTCTGCGCGATGATCGCGGTCGGCCGTCCCGCATCCACGAGCAGGGCACAGCCGGCGCGGTAGCCCTCGTCGACGAGGCTGCCCGCGGCCACCCAGGCGGGCGGATCGGCGAAGACCCGACGCGTCCCCGCCAACCGCGCCGCCGTGGGCACGACGACGCCGCGGACCTCCCATTCCGGGGTCAGCGGACCGCGCTCGCGCCTCGCGTCCAGCGGCAGGGTGACGACGGCGATCCGCCGGTGCCCGAGCTCGGCGAGGTGTTCGGCGAGGGTCGTCGCCGCGCGCTCGTCGTCGAGGGTGATCGGCACGGCCTCCGGGAAACCCGATCCCCCGAGCGAGACGAGCGGGACCCCGCGCCCGGCGGCGATGTCGACGACCTCGGCGAGATCGGTACTGCAGGCGATGAGCACCATCGCGTCGGCCGGGGCCGTCCGCAGCACGGATCGGCCCGCGCCGGCGTCGGGGACGAGAAGCAGCGCCCGGCCGCTGGGCGCGAGGGCCTCGCCGATGCCGTCGAGGAAGGCCAGGCCGACCGGATCGCGGAAGGCGTCGAGCACCCGCTGCTCGGTGACGACGGCGATGATCCCCGACCGGCCCTGACGCAGCGAGCGCGCACGCGGGTCGGGCCCGCAGTAGCCGAGTTCGGCCGCCGCGCCGAGCACCCGCCGCCGCGTCGCCTCGGCCACCGGGCCGGCGCCGCTGAAGGCGAGCGACGCCGTCGAGACCGAGACGCCGGCTCGCGCCGCGACGGCCGCCAACGTCGCCTTCTTCGCGCCGATGATCACTCCTCGTTTCAGGCGGACGCCGATGTTTGACCTCGTCGGCGCCGCCCGCTTATCGTAATCGAAACGATTCGATCGAATCGTTTCGACCATGCGATCCGCCCCGACTCCGCGAAGGAGAACCCCCGATGTCCGCCCAACCCGCCACGCCGGCGTCCGACGAGCACGATCGGCTCCGGCCGACCGCCTGGCGGAACGCGGTCTTCGTCATCTTCGGAGCCTGCGGCGTCGTCATGGCGACCTGGCTCTCGCGCAACCCCGCGATCCGCGATCTGCTCGGCGCGAGCAGCTCGCAGATGGGCATGATCGTCCTCGGTCTGTCGATCGGATCGGTCGCCGGCCTCGTGCTGGCCAACCGCATCATCTCCACCTTCGGCCCGAAGCGCGTCATCCGCGGCTGCTTCACCGGCATCGCCATCGGGCTCGTCCTCGCCGGGCTGGCCGCGACGTTCGTCGGCAGTCTCCCGGCCGTCGCGGCCGGGCTCACCGCCTTCGGCCTGGGATTCGGCCTCTGTGACGTCGCCATGAACATCAACGGCGCCGCTGCCGAGCGAGCCCTCGGCCGCTCCGTCATGCCGCTGTTCCACGCCGCTTTCAGCATCGGCACGATGGTCGGCGCCGGCATCGGCGCCCTCGCCGAGAAGGCGGACGTCCCCGTCGCCGTGCACACCGGTGTCGTCGCCGTCCTGGTCCTCATCGCGGTGCACATCGCCATCCGGTATCTGCCCGCCGACGCCGACGCGTCGTCCGACGAGACGACTGCCACCGAGACGTCCGACGCGGCGCCGCGGCAGTCGGTCTGGCGTCAGCCGCAGACGATCCTCATCGGCCTCATCGTCCTGGGCATGGCCTTCGCGGAGGGCTCCGCCAACGACTGGCTGCCGCTCGCCGCCGTCGACGGCCACGGCGTCGAGAACGCCACCGGCGCCCTGCTGCTCGGCCTCTTCCTCGGCTCGATGACGGTCGGCCGCATCTTCGGCGTCCGGATCCTCGATCGCTTCGGCCGGGTCCCCGTGCTCCAGGGCTCCGCCGCCCTCGCCGCCATCGGCCTGCTCATCTTCATCTTCGTGCCGCAGCCCGCCGTCGCCGCCGTCGGCATCGTGCTGTGGGGCCTCGGCTCCGCGCTCGGCTTCCCCGTCGGCATGTCCGCAGCCGCCGACGACCCGGCGACCGCCACGGCCCGCGTCAGCGCCGTCGCCATCATCGGCTACTTCGCGTTCCTCGTGGGACCGCCGGTCATCGGCTTCGTCGGCGAGGCCGTCGGCCTGCTGCACGCGCTGCTGTTCGTGCTCGTCATGGTGGTCGCGGCCGGTCTCGCGTCGAACGCCGCGCGTGAGCGCAAGCCCTAGGCTGAAGGAATGATCACCGCCTTCGTGCTCATCGACGCCGACACCCATTCGATCCCGGAGACCGCGCAGGCCATCGCCGACGTCCCCGGCGTGGCAGAGGTGTTCTCCTGCGCCGGCGACGTCGACATCATCGCCAAGCTCCGGGTGCGCGAGTTCGCCGACGTCGCGACCGTCGTCACCGAGCGGATCAATCGGCTTCCGGGCGTCCGCGATTCCACGACGCACTTCGCCTACGCCACCTACGCGAGCTCCGACGTCGACGCCGGCTTCTCGATCGGAGACTGAGAACGGCCCGGGCCGTCAGCCCGCCAGCCGGCGGCTGACGGCCACCCAACGCACCAGCAGATCCGCCGCCGCACCGGAGTCGACGGCGTGCGTCGCCCGCTCGATCCCCGCACGGATGCCCGCCACCGGATCGGCGGCGTCGATCCCACCGCCCACCGTGGCGACGGCGGCGCCCGCGTTGAGCAGGACGGCGTCCCTGACCGGGCCCGTCGCTCCGGCGAAGACCTCACGGACGACCGCGGCGTTGGCCACGGCGTCGCCGCCCTGCAGCGCCGAGAGCGGCACCGTCTCGATTCCGTAGTCCGCCGGATCGATCGTGAACGACGTGACGTCGCCGCCGCTCGCCCACCAGGCGCTCGTGGTGGTCGTGGTGGTGATCTCGTCCAGCCCGTCGTCGCCCCGGACGACGAGCACGTCCGCCCCGCGGTCCGCGAACGTCCTGGCGACCACCGGGGCCAGATCCTCGAAGGCGCAGCCGACGAGTCCGGCGGTCGTCCGCGCGGGGTTCGTCAGCGGCCCGAGGACGTTGAACACCGTGGGGATGCCGATCTCCTTGCGCGGTGCACCCGCGAACCGCAGCGCCGGGTGATAGACGGGTGCGAAGCAGAACGCGATGCCGAGCTCGGCGACGCACCGCTCGACGGCCTCGGGCCCGAGCGCGATCGTCACGCCGAGCTCCTCGAGCACGTCCGCGCCACCGCTCTTCGACGATGCCGACCGGTTGCCGTGCTTGACGACGCGCGCGCCCGCCGCAGCCGCGACGATCGCCGACATGGTCGAGATGTTGACGGTGTTCGCCCGGTCTCCGCCGGAACCGACGATGTCGAGCGTCTGGCCGTCGACGTTCGCGCGCAGCGCATGGCCGAGCATCGCCGACGCGAGGCCGTCGATCTCGTGCGGCGTCGGCCCCTTCATCCGCATCGCGATGCCGAACCCGGCGATCTGCGCGGGCGTGGCCTCGTCGTTCATGATCGAGTCCATCGCCCAGGCGGCCTCGTCCCGGGTCAGGTCGATGCGGTCGGCGAGCCGGCCGAGAACGATCGGCCAGGTCAGGGCGCTGCGGTCGGGAGCCTGCGTCATGGGGAACACCCTAACGACTCCCGGGCGCCTGCCACACCTGCCAGCGACCCGTCCGGCCGCCGTGTCTGGAGGCGAGCCCGGCCATCCGTGATCGCTCCTGCGAGACGTGCAATGCGTCGACCAGCTGGACGCGCGCCGCCCACACCACGACCTCCCCCTCCGCGCCGTCCTTCTCTTCTGCGCGCAAGACGTACTCCTCCTGCGCCACGACGTCCCCGATCGCACCCACGACGGACGCCGGAAGCACGAGTTCGTGCCGAAGCACCGACTGCGCATCCGGATCGGCCACCCGACCGCCGACGCCGCGGGCGAGCGCCGCCGACGCGGCCTCCGCGTCGTCCGACCCCTGGGCCACCAGCACCAGCCGCGGATCGTCGATACCGAAAAGCCCGCTGCCGCTTCGGGTTCCGGCGCCCGGAAGCAACGCTTGCGCCCACCGCCGCGCCCGGCCGACGGGCTTCTCGCGTCCGTTCAGGTCCTTCGTCACAGCCTTCGCTCCTCCTCGCTTCACACGCCCGAACCAAAACGCTTCGACCTTTTTCGCCCCCCGGGCCTCACGGCGTACTACGAACCGTCATACTTCAACTTGTGACTAGCGCTGCAGGTACCCAGGGAACAGCCATCACGGCGCGTGTGCATTCGCTGAACAGGCCGAACATGGTCAGCGTTGGCACCATCGTCTGGCTGTCGAGCGAGCTCATGTTCTTCGCCGGGCTGTTTTCGATGTACTTCGTCGCCCGCGCCGGGGCCGGTGAGGCCGGTTGGCCACCGGAACCGACGGAGCTCAACCTCGCGTTGGCGATCCCGGTCACCGCCGTGCTCATCGCGTCGTCGTTCACGTGCCAGCTCGGCGTGTTCGCGGCCGAGCGCGGCGACGTCTACGGGCTGCGCCGGTGGTACCTCATCACCCTGATCATGGGCGCGTTCTTCGTCGGCGGCCAGGGCTACGAGTACTACCACCTCGTGTTGGAGGGCACGACGCTGTCGAGCAGCGTCTACGGCTCGGTCTTCTACATCACCACCGGCTTCCACGGATTGCACGTCATCGGCGGCCTCGTCGCCTTCGTGTTCCTCATCCTGCGCACCAAGGCGAGCAAGTTCACGCCCGCGCAGGCGACGTCCGCCATCGTCGTGTCGTACTACTGGCACTTCGTCGACGTCGTGTGGATCGCCCTGTTCGGCATCATTTACTTCCTCCAGTAGGCCCCGCCTCGTCCCCGGACCCAGCAAAGGGATATCGATGAGTTCATCACCTCCGGAAAACGGATCGGCCCCCGCGGACGGTCCGGACCCCGCCACCACGGCCCGAAAGGCCAAGGCCCGCCGCAAGCTGCGGCGACGCGCCTCTGGGGCGGTGATGTTGCTGTCCGCGCTGACCGTGGCCGGCGGTTTGGCCACGGCGTTCAGTCCGACACCGCAGGTCGCCACCGCCGACGCCACCGACAGCGCGCTCATCACCGAGGGCAAGAAGCTGTACGAGACCTCGTGCATCACGTGTCACGGCACCAACCTGCAGGGTTCGCCGGGCCGTGGTCCGAGCCTCGTCGGCGTCGGTGACGCGGCCGTGTACTTCCAGGTCGAGTCCGGCCGCATGCCCGCGGTGCGCAACGAGGCCCAGGCGCAGCGCAAGCCGCCGAAGTTCACGCCCTCGCAGATCGACCAGCTCATGGCGTACGTCCAGTCCGTCGGCGGCGGTCCGACGGTGCTCTGGGAGATGAACGCCGACGGCTCGATCAAGCGTGACGAGCACGGTCAGCGGGTTCTCCAGCAGGAGCAGCTGCGTGGCAAGGACCTCGGACGCGGTTCCGAACTCTTCCGCCTCAACTGCGCCTCCTGCCACAACTTCACCGGACGCGGCGGCGCCCTGTCCGGTGGCAAGTTCGCTCCCCCGCTGGACGCCCCCAGCGAGCAGGAGATCTACGCGGCCATGTTGACCGGTCCGCAGAACATGCCGAAGTTCTCCAACCGGCAGCTCTCGGAAGACGAGAAGAAGGACATCATCGGGTACATCAAGTACGCATCCGAGACCAACAACCCCGGCGGCTACGGCCTCGGCGGCTTCGGTCCGGTGTCTGAGGGCATGGTGATGTGGTTCGTCGGGATCGTGGTGATCGTCGGCGCAACGATGTGGATTGGATCGCGTTCATGAGCAACGACGGCAAGGACGACGAGTTCTCGAAGGACGAACTCGACGCGATGAGCAAGGACGAGCTGTTCGAGCTCGGTTCCAGGCTCGACGGCGTCGAGGTCGTCCACCAGGCGGAGCGGTTCCCGGACCCGGGCACCAAGGCCGAGAAGCGCGCCGATCGCAGTGTCACCCTGTGGTTCACCCTCGCCGGCGTCTCGGCCATCGCCTGCCTCGGAGTCTTCCTCTTCGGGCATTGGGAATGGGCCGGCGCCTGGAACGAATCCGGCTGGCACAGCGAGAACTACATGGCCTACACCTGGTGGACGCCGCTCGTCGGCCTCACCTTCGGCATCTCGGTGCTGTCGATCGGCATCGGCGTCATCAGCTACACCAAGAAGTTCATCCCCGAGGAGATCTCGGTCCAGGACCGCCACGACGGCGGCTCCACCGAGGTCAACAAGCGGAGCACCGCGGCCGTCTTCGCCAACGCCTACGAGCGTTCGACGATCGGCCGCCGCAAGATGATCCTCGGCAGCGCGGCCTTCGGTGTCGGCGCCTTCGCCCTCACCGGCGTCGTCGCGATGCTCGGCGGCATCATCAAGAACCCGTGGGCCAAGGGCACGAAGTCCGAACTCTGGCACTCCGGCTGGTCGCCGATCTACGACGCGAAGGAAGGCGAGACCGTCTACCTCCGCCGCAACACCGGCAACCCGTTCCAGGTCCACCTGGTGCGGCCCGAGGACCTCGACGCGGGCGGCATGGAGACCGTCTTCCCGTGGCGTGTCTCGGACGGCTACGGCGACACCGAGGAGTCTCGCGAGAAGCTGGAGCACGGCCTCAAGCTGGTCCGCAACCCCGTCATGCTCATCCGGCTCCGGCCCGAGGACACGGCCCGCGCCGTCAAGCGCAAGGGCCAGGAGAACTTCAACTGGGGCGACTACTGGGCGTACACGAAGGTCTGCAGCCACCTCGGCTGCCCGACGTCGCTGTACGAGCAGCAGACGCAGCGGATCCTCTGCCCCTGCCACCAGTCGCAGTTCGACGCGACCACGTACGGCAAGCCCGTATTCGGACCGGCCGCCCGCGCTCTCGCGCAGCTGCCGCTCACCGTCGACAAGCAGGGATACCTCGTCGCCGCCGGCGACTTCATCGAGCCCGTGGGCCCGGCGTTCTGGGAGCGTAAGTCATGAGCAGTATGGGAGAGAATCTGGGACGCCAGGCCGAGAGCATCGACTCTCGGTATCACCTGGCCGCCGGCATCCGCCGTCAGGTCAACAAGGTGTTCCCCACTCACTGGTCCTTCATGCTCGGCGAGATCGCGCTGTATGCGTTCGTCATCCTGCTGATCTCGGGCATCTACCTGACGCTGTTCTTCGACCCGTCGATGGCCGAGGTCACCTACCACGGCGCCTACCAGCCGCTCAACGGCGTCCGGATGACCCGCGCCTACGAGACCACCCTCGACCTGAGTTTCGAGGTTCGCGGCGGTCTGTTCATCCGGCAGATCCACCACTGGGCGGCACTGCTGTTCGCGGCGTCGATCATCGTGCACATGCTGCGGATCTTCTTCACCGGCGCGTTCCGGCGTCCGCGTGAGGCGAACTGGATCATCGGCTGCCTGCTGCTGCTGCTCGCGATGTTCGAGGGCTTCTTCGGCTACTCGCTCCCCGACGATCTGCTCTCGGGCACCGGCGTCCGCGCCGCGATGTCGGGCATCGTCATGGGCATCCCGGTGATCGGCACCTGGTTCCACTGGGCGCTGTTCGGCGGGGACTTCCCGGGCATGATCTTCATCCCGCGGATCTACATCCTGCACGTGCTGCTACTGCCGGGCATCATCCTGGCGCTCATCGCCGGGCACCTGGCGCTGGTCTGGTACCAGAAGCACACGCAGTTCCCCGGCCCCGGCCGCACCGAGAAGAACGTCGTCGGCGTGCGCATCCTGCCCGTCTTCGGCCTCAAGGCCGGCGCCTTCTTCGCGGTCGTCTTCGGCATCATCGCGATCATGGCCGGCACGCTGTCGATGAACCCGGTCTGGGCCATCGGGCCGTACAACCCGGCGCACATCTCGGCCGGCTCGGCTCCGGACATCTACATGATGTTCACCGACGGCCTCGCCCGTCTGATGCCGGCGTGGGAGCTGTACCTGGGCGACTACACGATCCCGGCCGTGTTCTGGGTCGTGGTCGTCCTCGGCATCGTGTTCACGCTGATGTTCGCCTACCCGTGGATCGAGAAGCGGCTCACCGGTGACGACGCCCATCACAACCTGCTGCAGCGTCCCCGCGACGTTCCGGTGCGTACCGGGCTCGGTGCGATGGCGATCACGTTCTACGTGATCCTCACCTTGGCCTGCATGAACGACATCATCGCGCTCAAGTTCCACATCTCGCTCAACGCGACGACGTGGACCGGCCGCATCGGGCTGCTCATCGCACCTCCCCTGGTGTACTTCGTCACCTACCGGTGGGCGATCGCCCTGCAGCGCAGCGACCGCGCGGTGCTCGAGCACGGCATCGAGACGGGCATCATCAAGCGGCTGCCGCACGGCGAGTTCATCGAGATCCACCAGCCGCTCGGCCCGGTCGACGACCACGGCCACCCCATCCCGCTGCCTTACGAGGGTGCCGTCCTGCCCAAGCGGATGAACAAGCTCGGTTCGGCCGGCAAGCCCGGCTCCGGCTCGTTCCTGTTCCCGGACCCGATCGACGAGCAGAAGCGCAACGTCGAGATCGCCGAAGAACACCATCACCACGCCGACGCCGTCATCCGACAGGTCCAGGCCAACGGAGGCGTCTACAAGAACGGCGACTGACCGTTCCCCTCCCCACCGACGGCGGCGGGTCACGCTGGTGACCGCCGCCCGTCATCATCCGGCGGACACGGGACGCACGGTCGATCACCACAGTTCGCCGGACAAAGACGTACTGACAGTTCCTCCCTGCGACCGGCGGGCGGCCCTACCCTCGATGGAGGAAAGCTGCTGGATGGATGCGCTTTCGACGCGTCCACCTCTCGGGGCAGACGCGCACGTCATGCGCCCGAGATACGGAGTTAACAGAGAATGCCAGAAAACATGTCGCGGCGCGGCTTCCTCGCGCTGGCCACCGCGGCCATCGCGACGGCCGGACTCGCCGGCTGCTCACTGCTCGAAGACGAAACGGCTCCACTGGACGTCGACACCCCGTTGGACGCCGCCCGCACCCTGGTCACGTACTTCTCGGTTCCCGAGACCGACCGTCCCGACGGAATGACCGAGGACCAGGCGAACAGCACCCACGTGGTCGACGGCGTCGTCCTCGGAAACACGCAGTACGTCGCACAGCTCATCGGCGCCCGCACGGGCGCGCAGCTCTTCCGCATCGAGACCGCGGAGCCGCTCCCGCTCGATCACGCCACGCTGGAGAACCATGCGCTGGAACTGCAGGAGCAGAACGCGCGACCGAAGCTCAAGACGACGATCCCGAACCTCGCGGCCTACGACACCGTGTTCATCGGCTACCCGATCTGGTGGTACGACCTTCCCGCGCCGATGTTCACGTTCCTCGAACAGCACGACTTCAGCGGAAAGAACATCATCCTCTTCAGCACTCACGGCGGCAGCCGACTGTCGGGAACCGACGAGAAGATCGCCGGGCTACTCACCGGCGCCAAGGTCCTGCCCAATGCGTTCACGATCTCACGCGACGACATGGACGACGCGAAGGCACAGGTCGACGCGTGGCTCGACAACGTCGCGCCGTAGCCGAGCCCCGACGCCCACCACAGAAAGAACATTCGATGCGGCCCGTGAAGCCGAAATACAAGACCATCATTCTCATCACGCTCGCCGCCATCACCATGGCGGCGCTCGCCTATGTCAACTCACAGCAGGTACGAGACACCCAGCGACCCCGAATCGCGGCTCTGCATCAGGACGTCGAAACCGGATCGTCGCAGTGGTTCGACGGGCTCGATCGGACTCGTCAGGAGGCACGCCGATGACACGAACCAGACTGCTGTTCTGGGCCTTCGCCGTCGTTTTCCCTCTCCCCCTGGTGTTCACCTACGACACGCTCGGCACCGAACCGGGGCCCTTGAAGCTCGACATCTTCTTCGGCCTGTTCGCGTATTCGTGGTGGCTGCTGTCCATCGTGCTCAGCGTGCGGCCGCCCTGGCTGGAACGTCTGGTCGGGTTGCCGTCCATCTATGGACTGCACGGCATGCTCGGCGTGCTCGCACTCGCCGCCGCCTACCTGCACAGCGACAACGCCTATGCCTCCGGACTCGCCCGCGATCTGGGGAACTGGGCCTTCTACGGCGCCCTGGCCCTGCTGCTCTACTCCGTGTTCTTCATGAGCGGCTGGCTCGTCGACCGATCCACGCTCCTGTCGAAGACCAAGCAGCTTCTCGAGGTCGTGTTCCGGCGCCGGCTCTCGCTGTGGATCCATCGGCTCAATCTGGTTCTCGTCGCCATGATCTGGTTGCACGCCCATCTGCTCGTGCGGGTGAATCAGCATTTCACGTTGATGGTTCTCTTCGATCTGTACACCGTCAGCGCACTCGGCATCTACGCCTGGAAGAAGTGGATCGCGCGCGACACGTACCTCACCGGCTCCGTCGTCCAGAACGACGCGCGCGGCCGGTCCACCCGCGTCGTCGCGGTGGCTCTCGACCGTCGGGCCGCCGCCCTGCAACCAGGCGACTCACTGTTCGTCAGCTTCGAGGGTTCGCCGGCCGTGAGCAGAGAATGGCACCCGTTCTCCGTCACCGACGACGATCAGCACACGCTGACGTTCACGATCAGCCAGCGTGGCGACTACACGCGCCGGCTGAGCTCCGTCACGACGGGGACCCGTGTCCGTCTCGAAGGCCCGTTCGGACGGTTCGACACGATCACTCGGAGCCTGGACGACGAGACCCCGCTCGTCTTCCTGGGCATGGGCGCCGGCGTCGCGCCGCTCCTCAGCCTCACCGCCGCCCACCACGCCACGCGGCCGATCCACCTGCTGTGGTCCGTCCGCAGCCCGGAAGACGCGCACTATCGGGACGTCCTCGCCGACTACCAGGCCGCGTCGGACGACCGTCTGCAGGTCACCACCAAGGTCGGCCGATTCCGTCGCGACGATCTCAGCGACACGTTGACGCCCGAGACGATCGCGCGCGGCGTGTTCTTCATCGTCGGCCCGAACCCCGCCGTCCTGGCCAATCAGCGACTGCTGCGCCGCATGGGGGTCTCGGCGCGGCGGATCCACCAGGAACGGCTCACGATGTAGCCAGGCGCATCGAGCCCTCAACAAGCACAGAGAAGCGCCCCGCCGATCTCTAGTGCTTCTCGGGGCCCACGTGGTACTCGAAGACCAGTCCCGCGGCCGCCGCGATGACGCAGCAGGCCGAGAACGCGAGCAGCCAGAAGTTGCCCGTCGCCATCGAGACGCCGACCATGGCCGCGGTGGCGGCCAGGACGATCGGCCACCAGCTGCCCGGGCTGAAGAAGCCCAGCTCGCCGGCGCCGTCGGACACCTCGGCGTCCTCATAGTCCTCGGGCCGGATGTCGACGCGTCGCGCGACGAAACGGAAGTAGGTTCCGGCGATGAGCGTCAGGCCCGCCGTCATGATCATCGAGACGACGCCCACCCACTCGGTGCCGCCCGTGGCGAACATGTTCGTGCACACCCAGTACACCACCGCCATGAACAGGAAGAACCCGGTGAGCAGCTCGAACAACCGCGCTTCGATCTTCATGTGTCAGCTTTCGTGCGAGCGGGAACCGGACTGCTTGGCGCCCTGGAACGGCTTGGTGGTCGTGGCGAGCGGAGCCTCGCCGATCGCCTGCAGGGCCTGCGAATTCGTCTTGCCCTGCTGACGCTGCTTGAGGTACTCCCGGAACTTCGTCTTGTCCACGGCGCGGACCTCGAAGTTCATCATCGAGTGGTACTGGCCGCACATCTCCGCGCACCGTCCGACGAAGGCACCCGGCTGCTCGATGCCCGTGATCTGGAAGCGGTTCAAGCTGTGGTTCTTCTCCGCCCACGGCATCACGTCGCGCTTGAAGAGGAACTCCGGCACCCAGAAGCTGTGGATCACGTCGAACGCGTTGAGCACGAACTCGACGCGCGAATCCGTCGGCACCACGACCACCGGGATCTCATCGGTCGAGCCGAGGACCTCGATCTTGTCGTACTTGAGGTACGTCTTCTTCTCGTCGATGTCGCCGTTGTTGGCGCCCGGGATCTCGACCGTGTGGCCGTCGTGCTCGTGCGTCTCGGTCTTCGGGCCGAGCTCGTACGGGCTCGGCGCCGTGCCGTCGTAGACGCCGTCGACACCGGCGCCGTCGAGGCTCCGTGCGTCGCGCACCGTGCGGTAACCGAACTTCCAGTTCCACTGGAACGCCGTCACGTTGACGACGACGTCCGGGTTGTCAGCGCGCTCCTCGACCTCCTGCTGCACCACGACGGTGAAGTAGAAGAGGATCGCGATGATGAGGAACGGGACGCCCGTCGCCACCAGTTCGATCGGCAGGTTGTAGCCGGTCTGCCTGGGGAACTCCTCCTGGGATTCACCCGCCTTCTTACGATGGAACGTGATCGTCCAGAAGGTCAGGCCCCACACCAGTACGCCGAGCACCAGAGCTGCGATGACAGACCACTGCCACAAGTGCAACATCGACTGGGACTGATCTGTGACGCCCGCCGGCCAACCGAAGCGCATCGCCTCTTCGACCGAACAACCGGACATCAGCACGGCCGCCGAAGCGAGTACGGCGGTCACGCCGATGCGGCGTGTTCGCCGGCTCCTCGCGGATCGTCCACCCTGTGTCATCTCTCGCCTTCCTGCGCCCGGACGTGCCCGGACCCCAACAGATACGACGGCCAGCGACCGCTAGCTACTACGCAGCGTAGACCACAGGCCCGCGACTTTCGCCCCGGGGCCGTCACCGACACGAACTGCCCGTCACAGGCGATGCCGACCCCCGATTTCCGGTGACGGCGACACCCACTCCGATACAGCTGTGCGGCATACTCGGATGGCGACCGACCGGCCCGCAGCTACCCGATCATCGTCTCAGGAGACGGTCCTGCTTGTCCGGCGAAGGGCACGATTGCCCGCTGTCGGTTTCCAGGTCGCTTCACCACCGACAAGACGCCCGGGCGCCGACCGCTCGGACCGATACCGCCAAGCCCCTCGACAGACAGGACCGGCCCGTGTGTGGATTGCTCGGACTCATCACCGCCGTCCCGCACGGCGACGACGTCACGACGGCCGTCGCCGACGCCTGCCATTGCATGCGGCATCGCGGGCCCGACGATCCGGGCACGTGGTCCGACAGCGACGTCACGTTCGGATTCAACCGGCTCTCGATCATCGACATCGAGCACAGTCATCAGCCGCTGCGCTGGGGACCGCCGGAATCTCCCGAGCGCTACGCCCTCGTCTTCAACGGCGAGATCTACAACTACCTGGAGTTGCGCGCCGAGCTGGCGAAGACCGTCGGCGCCGAGTTCCGCACCGAGGGCGACGGCGAGGCCATCGTGGCGGGCTTCCACCACTGGGGCGTCGACGTCGTCCGGCGGTTGCGCGGCATGTTCGCCGTCGCGATCTGGGACACCGAGCAGCGCGAGCTCTTCCTCGCCCGCGATCCCTTCGGCATCAAGCCGATGTTCCTCGCCACCGGCCCGAAGGGCACGGCCTTCGGCAGTGAGAAGAAGTCGATCCTCGAGCTCGCGCCGCAGCTCGGCATCGACCTCGACCTCGATCCCCGCGCCATCGAGCACTACACGGTGTTCCAGTACGTCCCCGAGCCCGAGACCCTGCATCGCAGCATCGGCCGGCTGGAATCGGGCAGCTACGCGACGGTCCGCCCCGGCCGGGCGCCCGAGGTGACCCGCTACTTCACGCCCCGCTTCCCCATCAAGCCGGTCGCCGCCGGCGGCGAACAGGCGCGCTTCGACGAGATCGCCGACGTGCTGTCCGACTCCGTCGCCAAGCACATGCGGGCCGACGTCACCGTCGGTTCCTTCCTGTCCGGCGGCATCGACTCGACGGCGATCGCGGCGCTCGCGATCCGTCACAACCCGGACCTCATCACGTTCACCACCGGGTTCCAGCGCGAGGGTTACTCCGAGGTCGACGTGGCCGCCGAATCCGCCGCGGCGATCGGCGCCAAGCACGTCGTCAAGGTCGTCTCACCCGAGGAGTTCGCGGCGTCGATCCCGCAGATCATCTGGTATCTCGACGACCCCGTCGCCGATCCGGCCCTCGTGCCGCTGTTCTTCGTCGCCCAGGAGGCGCGCAAGCACGTCAAGGTCGTGCTCTCCGGAGAGGGCGCCGACGAGTTGTTCGGCGGCTACACGATCTACAAGGAGCCGCTGTCGCTGGCGCCGTTCGAGAAGCTCCCCACCGCTCTGCGCCGGCTGGCCGGCCGCGCGTCGGGCGTCATCCCGGAGGGCGTCCGCGGCCGAAGCCTGCTGCAACGCGGCTCGCAGACGCTGGAGGAGCGCTACTACGGCAACGCGCGCAGCTTCGACGATGCACGACTGCAGGCCGTTCTGCGGAACTACCGTCCCGACTGGACGCACACCGACGTCACCGCGCCGATCTACGCGAAGACCGAGGGCTGGGATCCGGTCGCACGGATGCAGCACATGGATCTGTTCACCTGGCTGCGCGGCGACATCCTCGTGAAGGCCGACAAGATCAACATGGCCCACAGCCTCGAGCTGCGCGTGCCCTTCCTCGACCCCGAGGTGTTCGCGATCGCCGAGCGGCTGCCCACCGAGCTCAAGATCTCGCACGGCACCACCAAGTACGCGCTGCGACGCGCGCTGGAGCAGATCGTGCCGCCGCACGTCCTGCACCGGCGCAAGCTCGGCTTCCCGGTCCCCCTGCGGCACTGGCTCGCCGGGCCCGAGCTCTTCGACTGGGCGCACGACGTCATCACCCGCAGCCAGACCGACGAGATCTTCAACCGCCGCGCCGTGCTCGACATGCTGGCCGAGCACCGCGAGGGCCGCATCGACAACAGCCGCCGGCTGTGGACGGTGCTGTGCTTCATGGTGTGGCACGCGATCTTCGTCGAGAAGTCGCTGGTGCCGGAGATCGAGGACCGGACGTACCCCGTGCGCCTCTGACGGCCCGCGTACGACAAAGGCGCCCGGAGCGATCCGGGCGCCTTTCGTCGTTAGGCAGGCGGGCGGTGGTGGGTGGTGCTCCCCGGACCGCTGGCATCGGGCCTGGCGGGAGGGCCCGCTAGGGCCCGGGGGACTGCGGTCCGCCGGTGGGTCGTCCCGCCGCCGGGCCCCCGCATAGCCGCGTCAGGACGCGCCGACGGACCGTGACGTCAGGATCTCGACGAGATCCCTGGCCGTGTCGAGAGTATGGACGGCGAGCGCCGCGCGGACGCGATCGAGATCGCCCGATTCGATCGCCTCGACCACCGATTCGTGCAGGTCGTGGACGCGGCGGAGGTTCGGCCGGGCGGCCTGGTCGTAGGCGAGCACGATCGTCAGATGCGCCTCGGTGACCGGCCACAAGCGCACCAGCAAGGCGTTCTCGGACGCCTCCCAGATCCGCCGGTGGAAGGCCACGTGCGCCTCGTGCGCCTCGACCGGGCCCGCGTCGGCGGGCAGTGCGTCGTACTCGCGCCAGGCCGCCCGCACGGCGGCGAGGCGGCGCCCGGACGCGTCGGCGAGGATGTCCTCGACGGCCAGCATGTCGAGCGCGACGCGGGTACGGGCGATGTCGAGGATCGCGGCGGGGTCGAGATCGGCGATCCGCAGGCCCCGGTACGGCTCGGAGACGACGAGCCCCTCCTGGGTGAGCTGGCCCAGCGCCTCGCGCATCGTCGGCCGGCTGACCTGCAGCGACTTCGCCAGGCCATTCTCAGTGAGCTTCTCACCAGGGGTGAGTACGCCCAGCACGATCGCACGCCGGATCTCGTTGACGACGCCGTCGCGTCGCGTCATGGCGGCCACGGGCAGCAACACGGCACCACCGGTTCGTGAATCGCCCGACGGCGTCCGCTGAGTCACCACGACGGCGTCACCGTCGCTCGCACTACCCTCGAATCGAGACGCCCATCGTTCACGACGCCGGATTCTACCGTAGGGCACCGACTCCGGAGACGCTCGAAGCCAAGGAGGATCCACAGCTTTGTCCGACAATCATCCCCCGCCCGGGCCACGCGGCACTGCAACACTGCCTGACAATCTGCCCCTGCCTCAGCGAAACCACCCCGTAGCCGGGGGCCGCACTGTTACGGTCGCGGCCGTGTCAGACGACCTCGCGGCGCTCCTCGCGACCTACCGACCGTTCGACTCCCTGAACCCCGACGACCTCGCGTCCGCCGTCGCCGCCGCGCAGCTCGAGGAGTACGCGCCCGGCGATCTCGTCTTCGACGCCTTCGCGGCCGCGCCGGAGGACGTGTTCGTCGTTCTCTCCGGCGAGGTCGAGCTCTGGCTCGACGCCGACCGCATCAATGAGGACGCCGCCGACAAATGCGGTCCCGGCGAGGCGCTCGGCTTCTCCGCGGCGCTCACCGCCAAGCCCGCCGGACCGCGCGTCGTCGCCCGGACGAAGTCCTGCATCGCACGGTTCCCCGTGGACGTCATCATGCCCGCCTTCGCCTCCCGCAGCGGCGCCCGCTACCTCGCCGAGCACATCTCGCACGCGCGCAAGCTGGCCGCGGGGCCGCCGGTGTACACGGTGGTCGGCGACCTCGTCCGGCAGAAGCCGCTCGTCGTGCGGCCCGATCAGTCCATCACCGAGCTCGCCCGCCTGATGACCGGGCTCGATCTGCCGTACGCCGCCGTCGACACCGGTGACGGCCGGTTCGGGCTCGTCACCGACGCGTCGCTGCGCCGCGTCGTCCTCGCCGAGGGGCTGCCCGCCGACTCCCCCGCCCTGGCCGCCATGACGTATCCCGCGGCGACGGCCTCACTCAGCATGTCCTCGGCCGACGCCCTCATCGAGATGCTCGACCGCGACGTCGAGTTCCTCCTGGTCACGGGCGCCGACGGCGTGCTGCAGGGCGTCGTCGCCGAACGGGACTTCGTGTTCTCGCCGAGCACCGCCGGCGCGAGCATCAACGAACAGATCCGGCAGGCCCGCAGCATCGACGACCTCGTCGCCCGTGCCCGGCGCGTCCCCGTCATGCTCGCGGAGATCCTCCGGCGCGGGCTCGCCGCCGACAGGGTCATCGCCGTCAACTCGGCGATCGTCGACTCGATCGTGCGCCGCGCCATCACCCTCGTCTTCGACGGCCACCCCGATCTGACCACCGACGCCTTCACCTGGCTCTCGCTGGGCAGCAACGGCCGCCGCGAGGCCGTCCTCGCCTCCGACGTCGACGCCGCGGTGACGTTCGAGGACGAATACGCCGACGAGATCCCGCGCTATCGGGAGGCCTTCGGCGAGGTCGGCGACGTGCTGACCCGCTGCGGCATCAGCGTCGACTCCCACCGTGCGTTCCCGAAGCACAAGGGCTTCTCCCGCACCGACTCGCAGTGGCGCGAAGCGGCGACCGGCTGGCTCGCTCGGCCGCGCGAGAACCAGGGCACCATCATGGCCTCCCTGCTCGTGGACGCCCGGCCGATCATGGGCGACCCGAGCCTGCCCGAGCCGGCGCGGGTGTTCGCCGACTTCAACCGGCACCCGTCGACGATGGAGCTACTCCTCTTCGAGTCGCTGGCGCGCCGCGCGAAGCTGAGCACGATGCGCGACAAGCTCGCGGGTCGCGGCGACGACTTCGACGTCAAGTCCCGGGGACTGCTGCCGATCGTCAACATCGCCCGTTGGGCCGCGCTGGGCGTCGGCTCCACCGAGTTGCAGACGACGCGCCGGCTGCGGGCCGCGGCCGGTTCGGAGCTGCTGCCCGAGCGGGACGCCGCGCGACTCATCGAGGCCTTCGAGGCGCTGCAACTGCTCCGCCTGGAGCATCAGCTGCGACAGTTCGAGGAAGGCGTGACGCCGGACGACATCATCGTGCGCGACGAACTCTCGCCCATCGACCGCAGCGTCGTCGATCGGACCGTCCGGGAGATCTCGACCATCCAGCGGCGCATGGACCGGATGGCGCACATGATGTCGCCCGCCGAACTCGCCAAGCCGCAGCAGACCCTGCGGCCGCCGGCGCCCACGCCCCTCGCCGGCGGGCGTGGTGTCGACGCCGGCAAGGCGGCTCCCGGAGGTAGGCGCGGTGCCGAGCCGAAGAAGTCGAAGGGCGCGGCACGGATCGCGAAGGACCTCGCGAGGGGCGCCGGGTTGCGGAGGACGCCCAAGCGTGGGAAGAAGTCTGGACGATCGTAGGGCCGCGCCAGGAGCGTGGCCGGGCCGATCGGCCGTCGGCGACGCTCGAAGGCGGGCGGCGGGGCGCCGGGAAGGAGTGCACGATGACGCAGGGCACGCAGGTACGGGTGGCCGTGATCGGCGATGTCGGCGGACACCGCGAAGAGCTCGAGCGTGAGTTGCGGCGGCTCGGCGCCGACGCCGACGGCCGGCTGCCCGACGATCTCATCGTCGTGCAGGTCGGCGACCTCGTCCACCGCGGCCCCGATTCCGACGGCGTCCTGCGGCTCGTCGACCGCTACCTGACCGAGCAGCCGCGCCGCTGGGTACAGCTCATCGGCAACCACGAGGTCTACTATCTGCGTCCGCAGATGTTCCTCTGGCCCGAGAACCTGCGCTTCGGGTCCCGGCGGATCCTGCGCCGCTGGTGGCGCAACGGGCTGGTCCACGCCGCCGTGGCGGTCCGCACTCAGGACGAGGACTTCCTCATCACGCACGCCGGCGTCACCGAACAGTTCTGGCGCGAGCAGCTCCACTCCCCGCCGACGGCCGTGGAGGCGGCGAAGCGGATCAACGCGCTCGCGCGAGACGGCTCGCCCGCGGTCTACTCCGGCGGACGCCTGCTCGGCGGGCCGCCGAACCCGACGGTGGGCCCGATCTGGGCCGACCGCGTCACCGAACTGCTGCCGGGTTGGAGCAGTTGCCGGCTGCCGTTCAGTCAGGTGCACGGCCACACCGGCTCACACGGGCCGTGTTCGGACCCGGCGACGACCTACGACGCGAAGACCCACCACGAGACGACTCGGCTGCTCGGCGGCCGGTTCATCGGCGTCGACCCCGGCCACCTGGCCGAGGCGACACCGGACTGGAGCGCCTTCGTCGTGACGGCCGTCGAGCCGCCGCAGCCCGAATAGCTCCCGACGGCCCGGGCGCCGGCTGAAAACTGCTCGAGAATCGGCCGATAACCGCTATGCGGGGCTATCGACCCGATCTCGAGCAGTTTTCAGCGCTACCGCCCGGCCGCGACCACCCGATCGACGAGCTCCGCGGCCGGTACCTCCACCGAATCGCCCGTGGCCCGGTCGCGCAACTCCGCGACGCCGTTCGCCCAGCCGCGTCCGATGACGACGATCGCCGGGTTGCCGAGTAGCTCGGCATCGGTGAACTTGACGCCCGGCGAGACCTTGCGGTCGTCGAGCAGCACCTCCAGGCCCTTCTCGGACAGCTGAGCGGCGACCTCCTCGCCGGCGGCCAGCAGTTCGGCCGTCCGTCCGGCGACGACGATGTGCACGTCGAACGGCGCGACGCCCGCCGGCCAGATCAGCCCCTTCTCGTCGTTGCTCTGCTCGGCGAGCACGGCGACGAGCCGCGAGACACCGACGCCGTAGGAGCCCATCGTCAGCCGCACCGGCTTGCCGTTCTCACTGAGGACGTCGACGTCGAAGGCGTCGGTGTACTTGCGGCCGAGCTGGAAGATGTGGCCGATCTCGATGCCGCGCGCCGCGACCAGCGGTCCGGCGCCGTCGGGCGAGAGGTCGCCCTCGCGCACCTCGGCCGCCTCGATCGTGCCGTCCGGCGTGAAGTCGCGGCCGACCACGGCGTCGACGATGTGCGTGTCGGCCTCGTCGCCGCCGATGATCCAGCGGCTGCCCTCGGCGACCCGCGGATCGGCGAGAACCCGCACCCCGTTGGCCGCCAGCGCCTGCGGGCCGACGTAGCCCTTGACGACGAACGGGTACTTCCCGAACCGCTCGGCCGTCAGCAGTTCGGCCACCGCGGGCTCGAACGACGCCTCCATGCGCTTGGCGTCGATCTCCCGATCGCCGGGGACGAGGACGCCGACGAGCTCCGGCTCCCCGCCGGGCGCGGTCAGCTCGACGACGATCGTCTTGAGGGTGTCGGCCGCCGTCGCCTCAGGGCGGCCGTTCTCCCGCGCCCACGAGACGAGTGCGTCGATGGTCGCGGCGCCGGGCGTCGACACCCGCTGCGCCGCCGGCTGGCCCTCGATCGCCACCGGCGCGGGCACGGCCGTCACCACGGCCTCGACGTTCGCGGCATAGCCGGACTCGACGCAGCGGACGAACGTGTCCTCACCGGCCTCGGCCTCGGCGAGGAACTCCTCGCTCGCGCTGCCGCCCATCGCGCCGGACGTCGCGGCCACGATGACGTACTTGACGCCGAGTCGATCGAAGATCGCCTGGTAGGCGGCGCGGTGCTTGAGGTACGCCTCACTCAGGCCCTCGTCGGTCAGGTCGAAGGAGTAGGAGTCCTTCATGATGAACTCCCGGCCGCGCAGAATGCCGGCGCGGGGACGCTCCTCGTCCCGGTACTTGGTCTGGATCTGGTAGAGGATGACGGGCAGATCCTTGTACGAGCTGAACTCGCCCTTGACGATCTGGGCGAAGATCTCCTCGTGCGTCGGCCCGAGCAGCATGTCGTTGCCCTTGCGATCCTGCAGCCGGAACAGTGCGTCGCCGTACTCGCTCCAGCGGCCCGTCGCCTCGTAGGGCTCACGCGGCAGCAGCGCCGGCAGCGAGATCTCCTGCGCGCCGATACGGTTCATCTCCTCGCGGACGACGCGGTCGATGTTGCGCAGCACCCGCAGACCGAGCGGCAGCCAGGCGTAGACGCCCGGCGCGATGCGCCGCACGTAGCCGCCGCGGACGAGCAGCTTGTGGCTGGCCACCTCGGCATCGGCGGGATCGTCGCGCAGGGTGCGCAGGAAAAGGGCTGACATGCGGGTGATCACCCGTCGGAGTCTAGTGGCCGCGGTGGTCTACAGTGCTCGGGTGCTCGTTCTGCTGCCACCCTCGGAGACGAAGTCGGACGGCGGACGCGGCGGGCCGCTCGAGCTCGCGTCGCTCTCGTTCGCCGACACGCTGACCCCGATCCGTTCCCGGCTGGCGGACGCGCTCGTCGACCTCGCGGCGCGTCCGGAGCAGGCCCGGACGGCCCTCGGACTGGGCAAGGACGGCACCGCGGAGATCGCCCGCAACGCCGCGCTGCGCTCGGCCCGGACGCGTCCGGCCCTGGCCCGGTACACCGGCGTCCTCTACGACGCGCTCGACGTCGCCTCGCTCACCCGCGCCCAGAAGACCAAGGCCGCCGACCGGCTGGCCATCGGCTCAGCGCTGTTCGGGGTGGTCCGCGGCGGCGACGCCATCCCCGCCTACCGGCTGTCGGCGGGATCGAAGCTGCCCGGCCTCGGCACGCTCGCCGCGCTGTGGAAGCCCGCCCTGACGCCGGCGCTGACGGCCGCCGCCGACGGCGAGCTCGTCGTCGACCTGCGCAGCGGCGGCTACGCGGCGCTCGGCCGCGTGCCCGGCGCCGTGACGTGCACCGTCGTCACCGAGCAGCCGGACGGCACGCGCAGCATCGTGAGCCACTTCAACAAGCACCACAAGGGGTTGCTGGCGCGGGCGCTGGTCGTCACCCGGCGCCGGCCGCGGGACGTCGACGCGCTGGCCGCCATCGCGTCGGACGCCGGCCAGCGGGTGGAGATCGCCTCGGAATCCGAACTGGTGGTCGTCACGCAGTAGGTCGCCGATCCACGCTGCGCCTACGGACGTCGATATCCCGTATACGGGGCTTCCCCCTCCCGTAGGCGCAGTTTAGAGCCGGCAGCCTCAGAGTCCCGAGTGCGCGGCCTCCTGCGCTTGCTGGCCTTCCGCCACCTCGGCCGGGGTGAACCGCATGAACAGCACGGCCGCACCCGAGAGCAGGGCGATTCCGCCGACCGAGACGAACGCCAGCGCATATCCGCTGGTGAGGGCGTCGAGCTGGGCCGGGTTCATATCGGCCGCCGGGCCCGTGACGCCGCCCTCGGCGAGCGTGCGGGATGTCGCGAAGGCACTGACGACGACAAGCGAGGCGACTCCGCCGAGGTCCTGCGCGACCTGCGCCAGCGCGGTGAGCGGACCGATGTCCGCGGCGTCGACGCCCGCGACCACCGAGAGCGTCAGCGGGATGACGGCCAGGCCGACGCCGGCACCGATGACGAGGACGGGCAGCGCGATCTGCGGGAAGTAGGCGGGCCGGTCGTCGGCGATGCTCGACGCGAACAGGCAGCCCGCGACGACGATCCCGCCGCCGAGCAGCACGAGCCAGCGCGGCTGGATGCGCAGCGCCAGGTTCGACGCGACGGCCGCGGCGCCGCCCAGCCCGAAGGCGAACGGCACGACGGCCAGACCGCTCTGCGTCGGGCTGTACCGGAGGATGTCCTGCAGGTACAGCGCGATGTAGACGGCCATCACCATGACGATGCCGCCGGCGAGGAAGATCGCGAGCACCGCCGCGACGCGGTTCGGGTTGCCGAAGAGCCGCAGCGGCAGCAGCGGGTTGGCGGCCCGACGCTCGACGACGATGAACGCGGCCAGGCAGCTCACCGCGACGACGGCCCCACCGAGGACGACGACGCTGGTCCAGCCGGCCGTCGGACCCTCGTTGATCGCGTACGCGAACGCCGAGCAGCCCAGCGTGCCGAACACCGCACCGGGGACGTCGAGCGGACGCCGCTCGCCCTGCGATTCTCGGATGCATCGCAGCGCGCCGAGGATGAGAACGGCGCCGACCGGGATGTTGATGAGGAAGACGGCCCGCCAGGACACCTCCGTCAGCAGCCCGCCGGCGACGAGGCCCGCGACCGAGCCCAGGCCTGTCATCGCCGCGAACGCCGCGAACGCCTGGTTACGGGGCTTCCCCGGAGCGTACGTCGTGGCGACGAGCGCCATCGCCGTCGGCGCCGCCACCGCCGCCGACGCGCCCTGCAGGACGCGGGCGGCGATGAGCATCGTCGAATCAACGGCGAGCCCACAGCCCAACGACGCGAGCGTGAACCCGGCGACACCGGTGACGAACATCCGTTTGCGGCCGAAGGTGTCGCCGAGCCGGCCGCCGAGCAGCATGAGCCCGCCGAACGCGATGACGTAGGCCGCGATCACCCAGTTGCGGGCCGGATCGGAGAGCCCGAACTCGGCCTGGATCCGGTGCAGCGCGAGCGCGACGACCGTGCCGTCGAGCACGACGAGCAGCTGCACACCGCCGAGGACGACGATGGCGAGCCCGAAGACACGCGTCACTCCGGCGTTGCCCGATACAGCAGGCGAACCGGACGAGGAGGACGCGTGACGGGGGTCGGTCATGGTGAGTCACCGTACCGCGCGGTCGCGGCGAGGTCATATCGCCGACGGGCTCCCCGGATGTCCGTCTGAGCGAGGCGCCGTGACAATAATCTCCTCGGCACCTCGCTCAGCCGGACATCTGGGAAGCTGTCAGCCGGCACCCGCCCCGAGCACGTCGACGACGTCGCCGATGACGACGATCGCCGGCGGTCGGACCTGCTCGGCGACGGCCACCTCGGCGGCGGTCGCCAGCGTCGCGCGGACGACGCGCTGCGTCGGGAGCGTGCCGTTCTCGACGAACGCGACGGGCGTCTGCGGATCGCGGCCGGTGAGCAACGCCGCGGCGAACTCCCCCACCCGCGCGACGGCCATCATGAGGACGACCGTGCCGCGCAGTCGAGCGAGAGCGTCCCAGTCGACCAGCGATTCGGGATGTCCCGGCGGCAGATGCCCGCTGACGACGACGACCTCGTGTGTGACGGCCCGGTGCGTCACGGGGATGCCCGCTGCGGCCGGCACCGCGAACGGGCTGCTCACACCGGGCACGACGGTGACGGGCACGCCCGCCGCCGCGCAGGCCAGCACCTCCTCGGAGCCGCGTCCGAAGACGAACGGGTCGCCGCCCTTGAGCCGCACGACGAACTTGCCGGCACGCGCGCGGTCGATGAGGACGTCGTTGATCGCCTCCTGCGGCATCGCACGGCCGTACGGCACCTTGGCCGCGTCGATGATCTCGACGTCCGGACGCAGTTCGGCGAGCAATTCCGGCGGTGCGAGCCGATCGGCCACGACGACGTCGGCCGCCGCGAGCAACCGCCGGCCGCGCACGGTGATGAGCTCCGGATCCCCCGGCCCGCCGCCGACGAGCGCGACGCCCGGGGCTCGGGGTGTGGTCACCGCCGTCGGGGAGTTGCCGCCGAGCACGCCGGCCACCGCATCGCGCACTGCGGCCGACCTGCGGTGATCGCCGCCGGCCAACACACCGACCGTCACGCCGTCGGCGCTCGCCGTCGCAGGCGTCGCGGCGGTGCCGCGGGGGGCGTCGTCGGCTCGGACGCAGAACGTCCGCTGCGCCGTCGCGTCGGCGACGACGGCAGCGTTGACGTCGGGATCATCGGTGCAGGCCACGACGTACCACGCGCCGTCGAGGTCGCCGCTCTCGTACCGGCGGGCGTGCACGGTGATGCCGGGGAACGATTCGACGGACGGCGTCGGACGCAGCGCGACGACGACGACGTCCGCGCCCGCCCGGGCCAGCGGGCCGATCCGGCGCGCGGCCACCGATCCCCCGCCGACGACGACGACGCGCCGGCCGGACAGGTCCAGGCCCGAGAGATATCGGGGATGCTCGCTCACGGCACTCACCCTAAGGCGCACAGTCGAACTCGACGACCCGTAGACCCCCGAGGCCTCCTACGGGCAACGCCCCGAGTAGGCGCTCAACCCGACGCCCATGGCCTTCTTGCTCCGGCCCGTCGGGGCGCTCTTCGAACCGCGAACCCACGACCCGGATCTGTCGAGGATCGGCATGCGCTCGCTGAACGCCCGGCTGTAGCGGGTCTCGCCGTCGACCTTGAGGATGCCGTCCTGCACGTCGATGTGCGCGATCGTCGCCCAGAAGGAGTTCTTGCCGTTGCCGACGTGCACGACGATCTCGTCGGCGTCCGGGCCGGGCATCCCGTCGGGGCCGGCCTTGCCGTAGCGGATGGCGACGCGTGGCCTGCCGAAGGTGTCGATCGCGCCGGCCCCGTTGTCGACGCTCTGATAGACGTTGACGAGCAGATCGGCGTTCTCGTTCGGCAGCACCGTCACCTGCTCGACCGCCGGCCGGCTCCCGCTGCCCGGTCCCCTGCTGTCGCCGTGGTGGAGGATGAACGGCCACGTCGCGAGATCGCCGCGATGCCCGTTCTCACCACTGAGCACGACGTAGTCGCCGGTCTGCTCGTTGCGGCAGAAGAAATAGACGTCGAGATCGCCCTCGCCGTATCGCTGCACGCGGCCGTCCCGGTCGTAGACGGCGCCGCGACCGTCCCACTCGAGGCCGACGGTCAGCGCCCACCCGGGCTCGCCGCGGCTCTTGCGCAGGTCGATCGTCGCCGTCTTCGACGGCGAATCCTTGGTGATGGACACCCGCACCTTCTGCAGGTTCGGCGGCGGTCCCGACGCGGGCTGCGGCGCGGCGGCCGGGGCCTGCCACGACGCGGCCTGCGGCTGAGGCGACCAGGACGCGGGCTGCGGCGCCGACGGCCACGAGCCGGGCTGCGGCGCCGATGGCCAGGACGCGGGTGCCGGCTGCGAGTGAGGCGGCTGGTACACCGGGGCCTTCGGCTGGTACGCCGGGGCCGACGGCGCCGGCGCGGCCGGCGGCGCCTCGTCATCGTCGACGACGATCCCGTGGTCGCGAGCGAACGCCGCCAACCCCTCGCTGTAGCCCTGGCCGATGGCGTTCAGCCGCCAGCGGCCCGCACGTCGATAGAAGGAGACGAGCTGCAGCACGGTCTCGGTGGCCAGCGCGGGCGGGGCGAACGCGAAACCGTCGGCGCGTCCGGTGATCGCGACGGCGCACTGCGACAGCGCCGAGAAGTCGACGCCCTGCGCCTCGGTGCTCGCGG
The DNA here is from genome assembly GCA_044222225.1 of Mycobacteriaceae bacterium. Classification (GTDB taxonomy): domain Bacteria; phylum Actinomycetota; class Actinomycetes; order Mycobacteriales; family Mycobacteriaceae; genus JBGANR01. The sequence goes on along the minus strand of JBGANR010000012.1, from coordinate 40,408 downwards.
CGACCAGCACGGTCTCGACGTCCGCGGGTACGGCGTCGAGCGTCACGGTCAACGAACCGGAGCCCGTCAGCTGAACGCCCGGCGCCACCGGGTTGTTGAAGAACACGAAGTCCTCATCGGAACGGACCTTCCCGTCCGGCCCCAACAGCACCGCCATGCCGTCGGCGAGCCCGTCGGGAGCGACCGTCAGACGCACGTCGTAGACGCCGCCCACGAGGTCCGTCTTCGACCCCTTCGTCACCTGCTGCATCACCGGCTCCCTCCGCCGGGTGAACTATCTCACGCCGACAGGCCCCGAGCTGTCGGCTTTCGCCCCCATCTTGAACCGCATCGATGCGTTCTTGCCGGGATCGTCCACGCTCACGCCGTGCTCTGTGCCAGAATCGCACACATGGGAGAGATCGACGCTCGTCTGCTGGGTGAACGCATTCGAGACGCCCGTCGACGCGCCGACTTGAGTCAAGAAGACCTCGGCCGGGCGGTGGGCCTTGAGCGCACCGTGGTGAACAAGATCGAAACCGGCGCTCGTCGCGTCCTCGCACTCGAATTGTCGGACATTTCACTCGCTCTCGGTCTCCGAATGTCCTCTTTTTTCGATGAACCGATTCCCGCCCTCATCTCCCACCGGTCCAGTCACGGGCTCGACACCGCCGAATCGCAGATCGACGCGCTGCTGGCCAGATTCGCCGAGGACGTCGAATTCGTCGCCTCACTGGGAGCCGATGAGTCGCGGATCACCGCCGATCTGATCACCGACGCCGACATCGTCCACCCCTCGACCAATACCGAGGCCGAGACACTCGCGGGACGAGCCCGAGCATTGATGGGACTCACGTCGGCGGAGCCGATCCGCGACCTGGTCGAGAGCGTCGGCGGAATCGGGCTCCTCGCCTTCTCCCGAGACGTAGGTCGAGACACGGCCGACGCGGGGACGATCCTGCTGCGGCGCGGCGGCGTCAGTCTCGTCAACAGTCATGCCAAGATCGGTCGCCGGCGGCTCGCCTTGGCCCATGAACTCGGCCACTACCTGGTGGCTGACGACTACACCGTCGACTGGCGAGTAGCTGATCGCGCCGACGATGCCGTTCCGACGGAGTCGCGCCTCGATCGTTTCGCCCGGGCACTGCTGCTACCCGAATCAGCCGTGATGCACCGATGGCCGGACGATGTGGCCCGATCCGGAGAACGCGCCGCGGCGATCATGCTGGCGAGCGAGTTTCGGGTCGATATGGCGACCTTGGCCACACGGTTGAAGGAGTTGGGGCTCGCCGATGGCGAGACCGTCGCAGCGGTGCGCAGATTCCGCACTACCCGCGCCGACATCGTCGAGATGAATCTCCACGTACCTCTTGAAGAACTGCACGGCACGAGCGTCCCCCGGCCGTTCGCACGCGCTGTGCTGCATCTCGTCCGTCACGAGCGGATCAGCCGAGAGCGAGCACTCGACCTGCTTCAGGGGACGTTCGACGAGTCGGACCTGCCGCCGATCCGGCAACGGCGCCCCGACGAGATCTGGACGTTCGTGTCGTGACGGTGCCCGACGACGCCTGGGTGTTCGACACCGGGCCGCTGCGACATTTCGCGGCCCAGGGATGGCTGGGCGCGCTGCGGTTCCTCGCCGGAGGACGCAGCGTGTACATCCCGGACAGCGTCGAGCGAGAACTTCAGCGTGCCGCGGAGAACATACCTGCGGCCCGCCAGGTCCTCGAAGCCGAATGGATTCGGGTGCATCGGACTCCCGACCTGGACTACGTGCAAGCATTCGCTCACTACGCTTCTCGTCTCGCGGTCGGAGAGAAGAACCTCGGGGAATGCGGTGTCCTCGCCATGGGGCAGATCTACGGGTGCGAGGTCGTCCTGGACGATGCGGTACCGCGCAGCGTCGCCGAGGAGCGAGGCATCCGGGTGACGGCCACGGTTCCCTTGCTCTGCGCAGCGATCCGCGCGCGCCGACTGACCACGGTCATGGTCGAAGCACTGGCCGACGACCTGCTGGCCGGCACGTACTTCCTGCCCTTCAGTCCAGGTGGGTTCCGCCGGCATGTACTGGAGAACGGGCTGCTCGACTACGACGAGCTGTGAACACCCGAGACGACCGACGGTGATTCGGCACGTGCCCCGAGCCACGCCTGCGCGTCCTCGACTGCCGTTCCGACCGCCCCGCACTCCCCGATGAAGTCGGCGGCCACACCGATCACCGGCAGCGATCCGAGCCACCGCCACACCCAGGCCGGCTGCGGCCGACGGCTGAACTCGGCGCGCACGGCACGAACCGTCTGGACGGCCCGGTAGGCCGCCGCCAGCCGTCCGGCCCGTTCCGGCTCGTCCGCGCCGGCGACGGGCAGCTCGCGACGCAGCAGTACGGTTCCGACGAGCGCCACCAGCTCGTCGACCTCGGAGACTCCGTGCTCGTGGGCGACGCCGACGACGGCGACGAACTGGTTGGCGAAGCCGAGGGCGTCCTGGACGCCGAGCCGATCGGTGAGCGCACCGAGCCCGCCGGGCGCCGCGACGAGACCCGCGCCGACCGACCCGGGCAACCGCGCCCACCAGCGGGCGCGGCCGTCGGGCGTCAGCTCCGACCACGCCCGCGTACCGGGCAGCCGGGCGAGATCGGCGGCCGCCGCCGGATACCGGAGCAGCGGCGAGAGCCCGTCGCGCTCGGCATAGGTCACCGCCTTGACGCCGAGCGGATCGGCGTACGCCAACGCGGGAACGATCGGTGCGAGCGTCGCGACGACGGGCGTCAACAGCCTCGTCACGCGTGCGTCGGAAAGCTCCTTCACGGCATTCTCCTCCTGTCCGGTGGCGCCCCGGTCACACCGCGACCCTCGCCTCGTACAGCGTCGTCCGCTCGCGTGCCGGACGTCCGATCCCGGCCGCGATGGCGTGCAGTTCGGCGACGGTCTTCTCACTGCCGTACTGACTGCCGGCCATCCGCGAGATCGTCTCCTCCATGAGCGTGCCGCCGAGGTCGTTGGCGCCGCCCTGCAGCATCCGCTGCGTTCCGGCCGTGCCGAGCTTGACCCAGCTCGTCTGGATGTTGTGGATCCGGCCGTGCAGCATCACCCGGGCGAGTGCGTGGACGGCGCGGTTGTCACGATGACTCGGCCCCGGACGCGCCGCGCCGGCCAGATACAGCGGCGCGCTCTGGTGAACGAACGGCAGCGGCACGAACTCCGTGAAACCACCGGTGCGGTCCTGGATCGCCGAGAGCACCCGCAGGTGGCCCACCCAGTGCCGCGGCGCGTCGACGTGGCCGTACATCATCGTCGAACTCGACCGGATGCCCAGCTCGTGCGCCGTGGTGACGACGTCGACCCACGCGGCCGTCGGCAGCTTGCCCTTGGTGAGCACCCAGCGCACCTCGTCGTCGAGGATCTCCGCGGCGGTGCCGGGAATCGTGTCGAGGCCGGCGGCCCGCAGCTCGGTGAGCCATTCCCGCACGCTGACGCCGCCGCGGGTGGCGCCGTTGACCACCTCCATCGGACTGAACGCGTGCACGTGCATCGACGGCACCCGCGCCTTGACCGCCCGGACGATGTCGGCGTAGCCGGTGACGGGCAGCTCCGGGTCGATGCCGCCCTGCATGCAGACCTCGGTCGCCCCCGCCAGGTGTGCCTCCCACGCCCGGTCGGCCACCTCGGACGTCGAGAGCGTGAACGCGTCGGCGTCGCCCTTGCGCTGCGCGAACGCGCAGAACCGACAGCCCGTGTAGCAGATGTTGGTGAAGTTGATGTTCCGGTTGACGACGTACGTCACCTCGTCACCGATGACGTCGGCCCGCAGTGCGTCGGCGAGCGCGACGAAGGCCTCCAGCCCGTCGCCGTCGGCCTCCGCGAGAGCGAGGTAGTCGGCGTCGGAGAGCCCGGCCGGGTCCTTCTCGGCGCGGCGCAGCGCGGCGAGGACGTCGGCGTCGAGCCGGCGCGGAGCCGCGGAAGACGGAGCGTGCGGAGTCGACCCGGTCAGCGATCCGCCCAAGGCGAGCACCTGCTCCCGGACCGTGTCCCAGTCGCCGAAGGCGCTCCCGAGGTCGGACCGGTACTCGGTGTTGCGGCCCGCCACGTCGATGTCGGTGTTGAGGTCGACGCGTCCCGCGGACATCCAGTCGGCGTCCGGCTCCTGCCACGGCAGCCCCTCCGGACGCGCCTCGGGCCTGGCCAACCCCGTCTCGGGATCGGTGAGCGCGGCGACGTGCCGTGCGATCCGCGGATCGATCCACGGCGAACCCGCCGTGACATAGGGCGGCTGTGCCGCCGAGCGCTCGGTGAGCCGGTGTCCCGCGGCCGCGGTGATCTCGGCGAGCGCGTCGAGGTTCGGCCACGGCCGCTCGGGATTGACGTGGTCGGGCGTCAGCGGCGACACCCCGCCCCAGTCGTCGACGCCCGCGGCGAGCAGCGCCTGGCATTCGTCGGCGTCGACGAGATTCGGCGGGGCCTGAATCCGCATCGCGGGCCCGAGCACGAGCCTGGTCACGGCGATCGCGGCGAGGAACTCGTCGAGCCCGGCGTCGGGCGTCTGCCGCATCGCCGTGTCCGGCTTGGCCCGGAAGTTCTGGACGATCACCTCTTGGATGTGTCCGAACGCCTTATGGACGCGGCGGATCGTCATGATCGACTCGGCCCGCTCGGCGAGCGTCTCCCCGATCCCGACGAGGATGCCCGTGGTGAACGGCACCGACAGCCGGCCGGCGTCGACGAGCACCCGCTCGCGGACCACCGGATCCTTGTCCGGACTGCCGAAGTGGCATTCGCCGCGGTCGGTGAACAGCCGGCGCGCGGACGTCTCGAGCATCATGCCCATCGACGGCGCGACCGGCTTGAGCCGCGAGATCTCCTCCCAGCTCATCACGCCGGGGTTGAGATGCGGCAGCAGGCCGGTCTCCTCCAGGACGCGGATCGCGGCGGCTCGCACGTAGTCGAGCGTCGAATCGTAGCCGCGCTCGTCGAGCCACTGCGCGGCCTCCACCCAGCGGTCCTCGGGCCGGTCGCCGAGCGTGAACAGCGCCTCTTTGCAGCCGAGCTCGCCGCCGCGGCGGGCGATGTCGACGACCTCATCGAGCTCCAGGTAGGCGCCGTGCCCCTCGGCGCGCAACCGGCCCGGCACGGTGACGAACGTGCAGTAGTGGCAACGGTCCCGGCACAGCCGGGTGAGCGGGATGAAGACCTTCTTCGAGTAGGTGACGACGCCCTTGAGCCCGGTCGCCGCGCGGCCCGCGTCCCGGACGCGCGCCGCCGCCGTCATGAGCGCCGTCAGATCGTCGCCGCGGGCCGCGAGCAGCACGGCCGCCTCGTCGACGTTGAGCGTCGCGCCGTCGTTCGCACGCCGCAGCGCCCGGCGCATCGACGCGGCCGTCGGCGCCGGGGCGGTAGGACGGGAGGGCACAGACGGAAGCGGGAGATCGGATGTGCTCACCGCGTCGATCATCCTCGCCCCGCCCCGCCGGAGCGACTCGGGGTGTGTCGCCGGGTTGGTGTCTGGATGGTCGGAGCCGGCACGATCACGCGAGTATCACCAGGAATCAATCATCTAATCTCGATCGGTGCTTTCGCCTCATGACGACCTTCCGTCGCGTCCCCGGCGAGTGCTCGTCGCCGGCGTCTCGGGGTCGGGCAAGACGACGCTCGCGGCACGGATCGCGGCTGTCACCGGCGGCCCGCACACCGAGATCGACGCGCTCTTCCACGGCCCCGGCTGGACGCCCCGCTCGAGCTTCCTCGACGACGTCCGCGCGTTCACGGCCGCCGACGCCTGGACCACGGAATGGCAGTACTCGGCGGTGCGTCCACTGCTGGCCGAACGCGCAGACCTGCTGGTCTGGCTCGACGTCCCGTTCCTCACCGTGACGCTCCCCCGCGTGACCCGACGCACGCTCCGCAGGCGGCTGCGCCGGGAGGTGCTGTGGAACGGCAACGTCGAACCGCCGTTGCACACCTTCGTCACCGACCGCGAGCACATCCTCCGGTGGTCGATCGCCACCCGGCATGTCTATCGCGAACGCATCCCGCGCCTGCACGCGAGCCACCCGCACCTGCCGATCGTCCGACTGCGGTCACCGCGGGACGTCGAGAACTGGCTGGCGGGACCGCTCGATCGCGCGAACCGCTAACCCGCCGCGCGGGGTCCCGCGGTCAGCGCGTTCAACCGACCCAGATAATCGGCCACCAGCGGCGTCAACCCGCCCAGGACCAGCAGATACGTACGGAAATCGTTGATCGGCAGCACGACGTCGCCGCCCGGCATGACGCCTTTGACGAGGATCGCGAACGTGACGGCCCCCCACGCCCACAGCGGCGCGAACCGCCACCGCTCGGCGCCGACGACGTTCGACCGGGCGAGCAGATAGAGGCTCGCGTTGCCGAATGCGGCGATGAGGGCGCCGAGCGGTACCGGCACCGAACCGATCGCGTACGTGCAGAACAGCGCGCCCATGATCGCGACGACGGCGCCGTCGAGCACGAGCAGCGCGAAGACGACGCGGCCGAACCGGGTCACGCGCCGGTCCCCGCGGAACCGGCACCCGCGCCGCCCATCGCGCCGATCCCCGTGAAGAGGTCGTCCTCGGCCGTGCCCGGCGCCGCGCCGATGAGCACGAAGTGCTCGACGCCTTGCACCGGCTGCGCGATGTCGTTGGACAGCGCGAACGCTCGTCCCTCCGGCGCCACGGTGACCTGCGTGGCGTGCGCCGCCAGCGCCGCGCGCTTGCGGTCGAGCACGCCGCTGACGTCGACGGCCGTGGTCACCGAGGCCAGCGCGGGCAGTTCGCCGGCCGCCGGTACCTGCCAGGAAACTGGCACATCGCCCAGCGCTTCGAGCCCCGCGTCGACGGCCGACCGCAGGCCGGCGGCCCAGTACAGCTTGGCCACCCGATGCGACGCGGCGTCGACCGCGGCGTGCGTGACGTGATGCACCGCGATGTGATCGGGGTGGCCGTAGCCGCCGTCCGGGTCGTAGCCGACGACGACGTCCGGCCGGAACTCGTCGAGCACGGCGGCCAAGGCCTCCGTCGCCGCCTCCCCCGCCTTGACGAAGGCGCGCGGATGCTCGGCCGACGGCGTCCCGGCCATACCGGAGTCGCGCCACCGACCGGCACCACCGAGGAAATACGGCTGCAACGGCGCGGAACCGGGCGGCGTCAACGCGGCCAGCGCCGCCGTCAACTCGCCGATCCGGTAGCCGCCGAGCTGATCGGCGCCGCCGTCGGCGACGAGCCCGGCCCACTGCTCGCCGATCACCTCGCCCTCCTCGCCGAGCGTGCAAGTGACGACGCGCACGTCGACCCCCTCGGCGAGGTAGCGCGCGATGACACCCCCGGTGAGGATCGACTCGTCGTCGGGGTGGGCGTGCACGAGCAGCAGCCGACGGGTCATCCGATCTTCTCCCACGTCGTCGCACTGGCGAAGACGCCGGCCGGGACGATGCCCGGCGTGACGCCGACGACGGTCGGGCCGTAGGCCGTCACGACCGCCTCCTGATACACCGGCAGGTACACCGACTGCGCCGCCCGCAACGGTTCGGCGGTGTCGAGCACCGCGTCGGAGTCCTCCGAATCGACGGCACCGGCGGCCGCCGCGCTGAGCGCCGCGTCGCACAGCCCCGCGACGTTGCTGCCGAGCGGCCGGCCGGCCGGCGTGCACGCCGTCGCCGCGGCCAGCCGTCGCGCCGCCGAGACCGCGGCCGAGTCCCACCCGACCACGATGTCGACGCCGGTGCCACCGAGGTAGAGCTCTTCCGGGCCCTCCGACACGAGCGAGGCCGTGACGCCCCTCGCGACCAGCTGGTCGACGACGGCGTTGGCGACGGCCGTCGTCACGGGATCACCGGCGATGGCGCCGACGCGGATCGTCAGCGGGGCACCGTCCTTCTGGTAGATCGGGCCGACGGGGGTCGACGGCGGCTGGGCCGTCCTCGTGGTCGACGGCGCGGGACTGCTCGAGCCGGGATTCCGCTCGCCGGGCGTCGGGGGCACGCTCGTCGAGGGCCCGTCGCTCGGCGACGATTCACCCGGAGCCGGCGTCGTCGGCGCGGCCTCGACGCGCGTGTAGCCCGCCTCGCTCAGCAGTCTTTCGGGATCGACGGGGGACGTCGTGGCCCTCTTGTAGCCGGCGTCGGTCGGCACGCGGACCAGGCTCTCGACCGGATCGACGGCCGCGTCCCCGGCCCCGGCGAAACGCAGGGTCTGCACGGTGAGCGCGCCGAGCAGGGCGCGTCGCACCCTGACGTCGGTGACGGTGCGCGCGTTGACGGTCAAGCCGAGAACCCGCGCCGAATCACCTCGCCCGACGGTCGTCCGCGGCAGGGCGGCGAGCTGCGCCGCCAGCGCCGGACCCGCCGTCACGGCGGCGATCTGCGTCTCGCCCTTGCGCAGGGTGTCGGTGAGCTGCGCCGGCGAGCCCACCCGGCGCAGCGTGATGGCGGCCGCGAGCGGCTGCTTGCGCCAGTACCGGTCGTTGCGCAGCAACCGCACCTCGACGCGCGCGCCGTCGATGTTGGAGACGACGTACGGTCCGCCGGACGCGGGCATGACGCCGCTGAGCCCGTAGAACCCGCTCGTACCCGCCCGCATGGCCTCGCCGGGCAGCAGATAGGTGAACAGCTCCCGCCAGCGCGGGTACGGGCCGTCGAACACCACCTCGGCGACCTTGCCGCCCTCGTAGGCGTTGATCGCGGTGATCCGCTGATAGCCCTCGGCACCGGCCAGTCCACGGCCGACGCTCATCTGCTGCCAGAGGTAGGTGAAGTCGTCGGCCGTGATCGGCGTCTGATTGGACCACTGCGCGGAGGTGTCGATGCGATAGGTGACGGTGAACGGCGCCTGCCGGGTGACCTCCGCGGAGCGCAGCCACGTCGTGTCGAGCACGAGCCGCGTGCCGTCCGAGTTCGCGACGCGGCGGAAGGCCGACGGCAGCGTCAACTCGGCGATCGCCGTCGTCGCCTCCGACTGGTGCGCGAGCACGTGCGGATTGAATCCCGGGCCGAGCCCGTCGATCGCGACGACGACGCCGGGCGCGCGGCCCGTCTGCGGTCCCTGCGGCGGCGGTCCGCCCGGAGGTTGATCGGCGACGGGTGGACGGGCGGAGCATCCGGCCAACAGGACGGCCACGGCGCATCCCACGACGGCGACGCCCCGCATCCGCCTTCTCACCGACCGATCACCCACTCCGCCTCGTACCTTACTACGTCTCCCCGTCCAGCCGGGGCCGCCCCACGCCGATCCACGACGTGGACTCCCATCAGCCCGCCGACTGGTTGCGCGCCTTCGCGCGAGAACGCTCCCGGCCCCGCTGGGTCGCATTCAGATGAACTTTACGCACGCGTACGACCTCGGGCGTGACCTCGACGCACTCGTCGACGGCGCAGAACTCCATGGCCGCCTCGAGCTCGAGCTTGATGGGCTTGGCGAGGGTCTCCATGACGTCCGCGGAGGACTGACGCATGTTGGTCAGCTTCTTCTCCTTGGTCACGTTGATGTCCAGATCCTCGGCGCGCGGGTTGATGCCGACGACCATGCCCTCGTACGTGTCAGCGCCCGGCTCGACGAAGAACGTGCCGCGGTCGGCGAGCTGGATCATCGCGAACGGCGTCACCGACCCGGCGCGATCGGAGACGAGCGAGCCCGTGTGCCGGGCGCGGATCTCGCCGGCCCACACGTCGTAGCCGTCGAACACGGCGTTGGCGATGCCCGAGCCGCGGGTCTCGGTGAGGAAGTCGGTGCGGAAGCCGATGAGGCCGCGGCTCGGCACGCGGAACTCCATGCGCACCCAGCCGGTGCCGTGGTTGTTCATGTGGTTCATGAGGCCCTTGCGCGCCGCGAGCAGCTGCGTGACGGCGCCGAGATACTCCTCGGGGACGTCGACGGTGAGGTGCTCGTAGGGCTCGTGCGTCTTGCCGTTGACGACGCGCGTCACGACCTGCGGCTTGCCGACGGTGAGCTCGAAGCCCTCGCGGCGCATCTGCTCGACGAGGATGGCCAGCGCCAGCTCCCCGCGGCCCTGCACCTCCCACGCGTCCGGCCGCCCGATGTCGAGGACGCGCAGCGAGACGTTGCCGACCAGCTCGGAGTCGAGCCGCGACTTGACCATCCGCGCCGTCAGCTTGTGGCCGGAGACCTTGCCGACGAGCGGGCCCGTGTTGGTGCCGATCGTCACCGAGATCGCCGGCTCGTCGACGGTGATCCGCGGCAGCGGCTGCGGGTTCTCCAGATCGGCGAGGGTGTCGCCGATCATGATCGCCGGCATGCCCGCGACGGCGACGATGTCGCCCGCGACGGCCTCCTCGGCCGGGATGCGGTCGACGCCGACGGTGGCCAGCAGCTCGGTGATCTTCGCGCGCTCGACGACGGGCTCGCCGTCGACCTCCCGGCACCACGCCACCGACTGCCCCTTGCGCAGCGTGCCGTTGTGGACGCGCACCAGCGCGAGCCGGCCGAGGAAGGCCGACGCGTCGAGGTTGGTGACGTGCGCCTGCAGCGGCGCCTCGGCGTCGCCCTTGGGCGCCGGGACGTAGCTCAGCAGGACGTCGAAGAAGGCGTCGAGGTTCTCGGCGTCCGGAACCTGGCCGTTCTCCGGCTGCACCGTGCTGGCGACGCCGGCGCGACCCGACGCGAAGAGCACCGGCAGATCGAGCGCGAGCTCGGCGGCCTCGGACGCCTCGTCGTCGAGGTCCGACGCGAGATCGAGCAGCAGATCGTGGCTCTCCTCGACGACCTCGGCGATCCGCGCGTCGGGGCGGTCGGTCTTGTTGACCACGAGGATGACGGGCAGCGACGCCGAGAGCGCCTTGCGCAGCACGAAACGCGTCTGCGGCAGCGGGCCCTCGGAGGCGTCGACGAGCAGCACGACACCGTCGACCATCGAGAGGCCGCGCTCGACCTCGCCGCCGAAGTCGGCGTGCCCCGGGGTGTCGATGACGTTGATGACGACCTCGGTGCCGTCCGGCTGCCGCCGGTGCACCGCGGTGTTCTTCGCGAGGATGGTGATGCCCTTCTCGCGCTCGAGATCCCCGGAGTCCATGACCCGGTCGACCGGCTCGCTACGCTCCCCGAAGGCTCCGGACTGGCGCAGCATGGCGTCGACAAGGGTCGTCTTGCCGTGATCGACGTGCGCGACGATGGCGACGTTGCGGAACGTCACGGCAGACGGACTGGTGCTCACGTGGGAAAACCCTCCTGGGGGTCGGCGACGCGGGGCGTCGTTTGTGCGGCGCACGGCGATGGGCGTCGACTGGACATGGCAGAACTCGGCACCGCCGGGGCGCCGGACCAACAGGCCAGGGTACTCGCCGACCCGATGGGACGCGCGTCACAGTCCTCGAAACGCTGGTTAGTCTCCGCTAATTAGGTTGCGCTACCCTCGGTGCTTCGAATCCGAACGCGAGAGGACCACCGCCCGTGGGCAAGCCGTCACCGGCGAAGGTCGCCAAGCTCAAGCCGAAGCGCAAGTGCTGCCGTAGCTCGACCCGCTGCCTGCGCTGCCCGGTCGTCGTGCACAAGATGAAGAAGGCCGTGCGGCACGGGCTGTCGGACAAAGAGCTCAAGCGGGCGCTGAAGAAGGCCCGGGCGAACTGAGGGTCCCGGCGTCACCTGATCAGACGCTATCGACCGAGCAGAACTCTCCGTACGGTGCTGTGCCATGGAGCGGCATGACCGAACGAAGCGCTCGTGAACGGCCCCGGGCGGCCGTGGGAGCAGCCGACCGAGCATCCTCGTTACGGCGGCAGTACACGGCCGCAGTCGTCTGACGTTCCCGGAGCTGACGCACGCTGGCGAGCGGACGCTGGACCGCCGGAATCGCCCCCGGGGCAGTACTCGCCGGCCACCGGAACAGCCTGGCCGGTGCCGTCGTCGCAGCCGTCGCCGGTCGCCCCGCCATTCGAGCCCCTACCACTCGCCCCGCCTCTATCGGCAGCCCCGCGTCGCGGATCCGGCGTCATGAAAGTCGCCGTCGCCGTCGCTGTCACAGCGGTACTGGCCGGCGGCGGAGGCTTCGCAGCCGGACGCTTGACGTCCGGCACGAGCACGTCGAACACGGCGCAGACCCTGTCCCCCACCTCGAAGGCCACGATCCCGAGTGTCACATCAGCTCCCGGCAGCTCGACGGCGACACCCACGACGCCCATGGCGACGGCCCTCTCAGCGACGGATCCGGCCGGGGACGCGAAACCTCACCCGGTCGACGGCCGGACCTATGGACCGGCCGACATCATCGGCCTCACAGTGAAGGCGGTCGGCACGAATCTGGTCATCACGGCGACCTTTGCCGCCGGTGTGGATATGACGAAGACCACCGGCCAGATCGGCATAAAGCTGGATCCAAACAAGCCGCCGACATGCATCGGAACCGTATTGCCGGGGTCCGATTTCGCCGTCACGTTCGAAGCGAACACTCGAGAAGACGTCCTCAGAGCCCCCACCGAATGCGAGGGGCGGTGGACCGATATCGGAACTACGTACACCACCATCTCAGGTCAGACAGCAACGGCGACGACATCGCTGTCGCCAATGGGACTCCGCCCTGGTCAGCGGATAGCGATTCGTATGTGTGCCGATACGCGGATCGACCACGACTCGACGACGTTGATCCAGGACTACGGCCCGGACGACCTCGGGGGCGTCGTGGGCGTGCTTTGACCTCGATCTCACGCCGCATACAAACCCCACTTCAACGAGTTCAGGCCGACGCCCCGACGACGCCGACACTCCTCGAATCCAGCCGCACCAGAACGCTCCGGTCCGATTCGGCCCGTGCGTCGACTGCGGCCACGGTGATGCCCCCGACCCCGACCGTCAGCACTCGCCCCACAGGAGTAGCCGCCGACCGCACGATCGCAGCGGGCACGCCGTCATCCGAGACGACGACCGACTCCGGCCGAAGTGCCAGCGTCACAGTGCCATCGGGAACCGAGTCGAGCGCCACCTCGCCGAGCGGCGTCTTCGCCACCCCGTCGACGACGCGCGCTTCGAGGAACGTCTCGTAGCCGAGGAACTCCGCGACCCGGCGTGTCGCCGGCGTCCGCCAGAGCCGGGCGGGCGTCGCCTGCTGGACGATCTCGCCGTCGTCCATGACGGCGATGGTGTCGGCCAGGTAGGCGGCCTCCTCGTGATCGTGGGTGACGAGGATCGCGGGCGTCGCCGAGCGCTCCAGTACGTCGGCGATATCGGCGGCCAGGCGTCTGCGCAGCCGCCGGTCCAGGGCCGAGAGCGGCTCGTCGAGCAACACGAGGCGCGGCCGCGGCGCCAGCGCCCGGGCCAGCGCGACGCGCTGCGCCTGGCCGCCGGAGAGCTCCGAGACGGGCCGGTCGGCGAAGCCGGCGAGATCGACGAGCTCGAGCACCTCGGCGACGCGAGCCGCGATCTCGTCCCTACTCGGCCGCTCGCGCCCGACGCGCGTCCGCAGCCCGTACGCGACGTTCTGCCCCACCGTCCGGCCACCGAACAGCTGTCCGTCCTGGAAGACGACACCGAAGCCGCGGCGGTGCGTCGGCACCCGGGCGAGATCCTCGCCGTCGAACGACACCGATCCCCCGGTGAGCGGCTCCAGACCGGCGACGGCACGCAGCAGCGTCGACTTGCCGCAGCCCGACGGCCCGAGCAGCGCCGTCACGGCGCCGCGGCCGGTCGGCACGTCGAGGCCGACCCCACGCAAGGCGTCGATATGACCGTATCGCACCCATAACTCGTCAAGCCGCAGACTCATCGCGCCCTCTCGCATCCAGGACTGACCGAAGTCGACGGCTGAGCGGGGCCTCGCGGCAATAGTCGTCGCGTCGGCCCCCTCAGATGTCGACTTCGGTCAACCATCACAGCCCGCCAGGACGTCACAGCGATCGCCGCGCAGGCGGCCCTGCTCAGATGTCGACTTCGGTCAACCATCACAGCCCGCCCTCCTGACCGCGCCGCAGCGCCTCGACCACCCCGACCACGACGGCCGTCACCACCATGAGCAACACGGACGCCGCCAAGGCGAGCGCCATGTCGTCGGCGCCGGGACGGCCGATGGCCGCGCCGATGAAGACCGGCAGCGTCGTCGTGTCCGGACGGGCGAGGAACGTCGCGGCGCCGAACTCGCCGAGCGCGATGACGTACGCGAAGCCGGCCGCCGCGGCCACCGAGCGCGAGTTCATGGCGAGGTCGACGGTCAGCCACACCCGCAGCGGACCCGCGCCGAGCGTCGCCGCCGCCTGCCGCTGTCTGTCGTCGATCGCCGCGAACGCCGGCGCCAGGATCCGGATGACCAGCGGCGTCGCCACCACCGCCTGCACACACGGCACCACGGCGGGCGACGTCGAGATCTCGCGCGGCAGCGTCGTCATGACCAGCAGATACCCGAAGCCGAGCGTCACCGCGCTCACGCCGAGCGGCAGCAGCGACAACGCGCCCGCGATCGTCGCAGCGACGCCGCGTGCCCGGCTCAGCGCCGTCGCCGCGAGCAGCCCGAGCGCAAGCGCCAGCACAGCGGCGGCCGTCGCCCCCGACAGCGAGTACCAGAGCGCGTCACCGGCAGCTCGCGACGACGCCAGCAATCGATAGCCGGCGAGGGTGAGCGGGCCGTCGGACCGCGGCTGTACCGAGCGCCACACGAGCATCGCCGGCGGGACGAGCACGACCACGACGATCTCGGCGAGCACCACCGAGGCGGCGACGCCCGCCCAGCCCCGCGGCGCCGTGAGCGGGGCCGACGTCGTTCGGCCGGGCCCGGACGCCCGCCGCGCCAGCACCGTCGACGCCCCGGCCGCTGCAGCGACGACCACGAGTTGCAGCAACGAAAGCGCGACGGCCGTCGGGATGTCGAAGAGATCGACGCCGTGCCGGTAGACGGCCGTCTCCAACGTGTGGATGCGCCCACCACCGAGGATGAGGACAAGACCGAAGCTCGTCGCACAGAAGAGGAAGACGACGCCGGCGGCCGACGCGATCGCCGGCGCGAGAGCCGGCAGCGTCACGGTGAACGCGGCCCGCAGCCGGCCAGCACCGAGGGTCCGGGCCGCCTGCTCGGGTCGCGGATCGAGCGTCGCCCAGGCCGCCGCGACGACGCGCGCGACGATCGCCAGGTTGACGTAGGCGTGCGCGACGATGATCGCGCCGACGCCCCCGTCGAGGCCGAGCGGCGCCAGCGGGCCGGCCAGCAACACGCGGAAGGCGATGGCGACGACGACCGTCGGCAGCACGAAGGGAACGGTGACGAGCACCCGCAGTACCGCGCGTCCGGGGAGGTCGACGCGGGCCAACAGCCAGGCGATCGGCAGCGCAAAAAACACCGCGACCAGCGTCGACGCCGCCGCCTGCGCGAGGGTGAACGCCGTCAGCCCCCAGCCGTCGGACGCGCGTAGGGCGTCGGCGAGCGCGCCCGGCGACGACGGCGGGCGCACGGCCCGCCAGACGAGCGCGCCGATCGGCCAGCCGACGAGCAGCGCCAACGCGGCCAACGGTCCGACGGCCAGGACGGTGCGTCCCACGCCGCGCACCGCCGGCCCTCGACGGTCGGCGTTCGCGGCCGTCACGCCCCCATGAGGGTCGACCACTCCTTGCGCCACGTCTCGGCGTTCTTCTCGATGACGTCCGGCGCGAGGGTCAGCGGCTTCGGCGGCAGCGGCGCCGCTTCGGTCCACTCCGGCGGCAGCGGCGTGCCGGCCTGCACCGGGTAGACGTACATCGACGTCGGCAGCGCCTGCTGCACCGGGATCGACAGGAGGAAGTCGATGACCTTCTTCGCGCCGTCGGAGTTGGCGGCGCCGCGCAGCACACCCGCGTACTCGACCTGCCGGAAGCACGTGTCGAGCAGCGCCTTCGTCGTCTTCTTGTCCGCCTTCGCGGCGGCGGGGCTGGACGCGTAAGAGACGACGATCGGCTTCGTCCCACCCGAGGCCGTGAACTGCACGGTGTACGCGTCGGTCCAGCCGGCGCTGATCGCGGGATCGTTGGCCTTGAGCGCGCGCCAGTAGTCCTGCCACTTCTCGCCCTTGGCCGCGATGGTGCCGAGCAGGAACGCGCTGCCGGGCGAGGCCGTCGACGGGTTAAGGACGACCGTCTGGCCGCGGTACTCGGGCTTGAGGATGTCGTCACCGGTCTGCGGCGGCGCCTGCTTGCGCGCCTCGTACCAGCCGACGTCCACGTTGAGGCAGACGTCGCCGATGTCGATCGCGGTGAGCTTGTCCGAGCCCGGCACGGCCTGCGCGCCGGAACCGCGAGCGGCGAGCGGCGAGGTGTACGAGTCGAGCGCGTCAGCGGCGATGACGCGCGACGCGAAGGTGTTGTCGATGCCGTAGACGACGTCGCCGCGCGGCGAACCCGGGGTCAGCGCGACGGTGCTCGCGAGCTTGCCCGCGTCGCTGTCCTTGACGATCTTGAGCGTCAGGCCGGTCTGCTTGGTGAAGTCGTCGAGGACCGCCTGCGGAAGGTCGAACGAGTCGTGCGTGAGGAGGGTCACCTCCTTGGCCGCGGAGTCCGAGTCGCCGCAGGCCGTCGACACCCCGGCCACCACGGTCGCCGCTGCCGCCACTGCCACGACCGACCGCCACCGAACCCGGCCCGCACCACGTCTCATCTGCTTCTCCTCGCACTCGCCTCGACCGCCGGACTCATCTAACCAGCCCGCGATACCCGTTGCGCAGGGACGATCAGCGAAACAACATACGTAACGTGCGTCACAGCAGTAACGTGATCGACGGTCTCGTCGCGGACGGGATTCGGGTCTCGGGATCATCGACGGCTCGACCTCGCACCCTCCGACCTGACAGAATGCCCGGCAGACCCCCGCGAGTACGCGCCGACGATCGTCGGCGCGATCGCATCGTCACACGGAAGGACCGCAGCGAAGCCATGGCACGACAGTCATTCGGGCGGCGCCTCGCGATCGGCACGGCGGGCCTCGGCGTCGCCCTCTCCGCCACGCTCGCGGCGCCCACCGCCAACGCCGACGACGCCGGCCTGCTGCCGCGCGACATCGGCAAGGTCGACCAGCGCACCCTGGAGTCCTTCGGCTCTTTCGTCCCCGCGATCGTCGGTGCGGTCTCCACGCCCACGTCGCCCGGCGTCGTCAACACCGATCTGCTGGACACGGCCAAGACGCTCGCCTCCGCCAACGGCTTCCCGCCGAACCTGCGCGCGATCTGGCAGACGGTCATCGACTTCCTCAAGTCACCGAAGTCCGGTGGCGGCGGCCCGGAGATCCCACACGGCCCCGGCGCCCCCGTCATCCAGCAGTTCCTCTATCCGACGGTCGGCAACGGCTGCATCCCCGGCGGCTCCTCGGTCGGCGCGGCGCTCGTCACCGCCGGGCCGCAGCAGGCGCCCGCGCCCGGCCCGAAGAAGGGCGAGGCGGGCTTCGTCTACACGAGCCTCGGCGCCGGACCGGCGCTGGTCAACAAGCGAAATCCGTTGTCCGTGTCGTGGATCAACATCGACACCGGCAAGAGCGGGACCTTCACGCTGCAGCCGAACCCGAAGATCAACGCCGACAAGGGACCGGGCACGTTCACCGGCATCGCGAAGACGGGCAAGGGCCGCGTCGTCGCGACGATCTTCGGTGACGTCACCACGAAGACACAGGGCAAGACCGTGAGTTGCACGATCGTCCCGACGGTGGGGCTCTCGTACATCTGACTCCCACCCGATCCAGCTTGAGAGGCGGGGGGGGCTTGTGCCGCGGGCGGCGAGGCGATAGATTCCCCAGTTGTCACACGAATCACTCCAGCATCAGCTGTACCAGGTTCGTCAGTACCACTGGACCCCACGGAGGATCCCGATGACCGTCCGCTTCCGCGCCGCAGTCGGCGCTCTCGTCCTCGGCGTCGGCGTCGCCATGGCCACGCCGGGTATCGCCGTCGCCGACCCGGTCGTGGAGACGACCCCCGTCGAGGTCGTCCCCGCCGCGCCCGACGCCCAGCTCCGCGCCGCGATCGCCACCCTCTCGACCCGCCACGGTCCCGAGATCGGTGAGGCGATCAAGGCCGCGCTCGCGCTGTTCAAGGGCGTGCCCCGCAACGAGCTCTCGGCTCCCGTGCCGATCGCCGCGGCGGACCCGGTCCCCGCCGCCGATCCGAGCCCGGCCGACTACGCGGCCCTCCTCAAGGAGGCGAACGACTCCCTCGTCAAGCTCGGCATCCAGCCCGCGCTCAACCCGTCGTTCGCGCTGAACTGCACGGCACCGACGGCCGACAACCCGCTCGGCGTGGTTCCCGGTGTCGCCGGCGCCGTGCCCGGGCCGTGGCCGAGCAACAAGCTGCCGAGCCTCAAGATCCCGGGCGTGACCAAGGACGCCGTCAACGCCGGCGAGGTTCTCTTCGGCTTCGTGCCGGTCGGTATCGACAAGGACAACGGCGGCGCTGTGCAGGTCGCGTGGTTCAACATCAAGACCTTCCAGGGCGGCTTCGTCACCATGAAGGACGCCGCCACCACGCTGACGGACACGATGCTCAAGGGCGTGCCCGCCGGAATCGGTCGCACCCTCGCCGAGAAGGCGATCAAGGCCGTCGTCAATTCCGTCACCGTCCCCGGCACCCGGCTCGCCCCGGTGAAGACCGGCGAGGGCACCGTGCTCTCCGCGACCTTCGGCACCGTGAAGAACGGCGCGAACTCCTGCTTCTTCTTCCCGATGCTCGCCGTCACCGAGGTCTGACGGACAGTCTCCACCCACGACGCGGGCGGCGACAATCTCGGTCGCCGCCCGCGTCGTCTGCCAGACTGATCCCCATGGCCGCTCTGCACATCACCGGCGACGACGCCGCCGACGAGCTCCTGTCCACCGATTCGTTCGCGCTTCTGGTCGGGATGATGCTCGACCAGCAGTTCCCGATGGAGCGAGCGTTCGCGGGGCCGCAGAAGGTGCTCGACCGATTCGGCAGCATGGAGCCCGCCGCGATCGCCGCCGCCGATCCCGAGGCATTCGAGAACCTCTGCGCCACCCCGCCCGCCGTCCATCGCTACGGCCGCTCGATGGCCCGGCGCATGCAGGAGCTCGCGGCGCTCATCGTCACCGAATACGACGGCCGGACCGAACGGCTCTGGCTGGAGGCGACGTCCGGCGCCGACCTCGTCAAGCGCATCCGCGCACTGCCGGGCTTCGGGGATCAAAAGGCCAAGATCTTCGCCGCGCTGGTGGCCAAGCAGCTCGGCGTCCGCCCCGAGGGCTGGGAGAAGGCCGCCGGCGACTACGCACTGGAGGGCTATCGCTCGGTGGCGGACGTGGTCGACGGCGATTCGCTGCAGAAGGTCCGCGACTTCAAGAAGGCGAAGAAGGCCGCCGCGGCGAAGTGAGCACGTCCTCGATGGCGATCCCTAGACAAAACGCCCGGCGCCACCGAAGTGGCGCCGGGCGTTGTCAGGCCGGTAGGACGTCGCCGCTGCGGCGTCCCGGCGGTCAGCTCCAGTCGGTCGGGTACTGCTCCCGAACCTCGCTGTAGGTAACGAATTCGATCAGGTCCGAGGCGCGCTCGGCGAGGCCACGCGTCGGCTCGTCACCGGTCGAGGCGGCGTTGAAATCGGCGGCGCTTGCAGTCATGGTTCTTCGACCTTTCCTAGTGAGAAAATCATCTGCGGTTGTTAACCATCTGGTACAACGGGCCGACCGGCTGATGGATTCCCTTCTGGCGCAACAGATTCCGTGTTCCCGCTCACACTCGACGGACGTATGAAACCCAGCCGCCTGACGCCCGGCACCCGGTGCGTAGCCTGGGCCCACGTGGCCGACCCTCTCCTCGAAAACGCGTCACGTCCCTCCGGAACCATCGCCGTCGTCCGCTGTGCGGCGGCGCTCGCGGCCGCGATGGGCGTCGGCCGCTTCGTCTACACACCGCTGCTGCCGATCATGACGGCCCAGGCCGGCCTCTCGCCCGGCTCCGGCGCCGTGATCGCCGCAGTCAACTACGTCGGCTACCTCGTCGGCGCCGTCGCGATGGCCGTGTGGCCTCGGCTCGCGGCACGCGTGTTCCTGCGGTCGGCGCTGCTGGGACTGGCCGCCTCCGAGGCCGGCATGGCGCTGACCGACGACGACATCACGTGGGCCGCGCTGCGGTTCGTCGCCGGCTTCCTGTCGGCGGTCGTCTTCATCGCGGCGACGGTGGCCGTCACACGGTCGGTCTCCGACGGCGGACGCATCGGTCTCGGGCTGGCCGGAGTCGGCGCCGGCATCGCGGCGTCCGGTCTGCTCGTCGTGGCGGGTGTGACGCTGCTCGACTGGCGGGGCTTCTGGTTCGCCGCCGCGGCCGGCTCGCTCGTGCTGGCCGCGGTGGCCTGGCCGCTCGGCGTCTCCGCGCGTGTGGCCGCGACGCCCGTCGTCGCCGCCGCGACGACCGACGGGAGTCCCGGGACGGTCGTCCCGGCGACCACCCGCGGGCCGCGGACGCTGCTCGCGGTGTACTTCCTCGAAGGGCTCGGCTACATCATCGTCGGCACGTTCATCGTCGCCGGCGTCCGCGGTGACCCGCTGTCGCCGCTGCCGGCGCTCGTGTGGGTGGGCACCGGGCTCGCCGCCGTGCCCGCGACCGTGCTGTGGGGCAAGCTCGCCGACCGCGTCGGCACCCGGCGAGCGCTGCTGACGTGCCTCACCGTCCAGACCGCCGGCACGGTCCTGCCCGCTGCGGGCTCGGCCCCGTGGCTGTCGTTCGCCGGCGGCATCGCGTTCGGATCGACGTTCCTCGGCATCGTGGCCCTCACGATGCGTCTCGGCACCACCTACGGCATGCCGCGCGCGGCGGCCGTCCTGACCTCGGTCTACGGCGTCGGACAGATTATCGGCCCGCTGGCCGTCATCCCGGTCATCGGCGACGGTTATCGGGTCGCGTTCCTTGTTGCAGCGGCGGTCTTGGCGATGGCGACGGCGCTGGCGTTCCGGCTGCCGGAACGATATTGAGGGGATCGGGACCTCACCCAGCCGATCCGTCAGCACCCTCAACACGGACATCGGCGAGTGCTTGATCGATCCGAGTCCGTTCGACAGCCGTGAAGCGACGCAATTGCATCGCACAGACACTCGCGGCATGAACGGGCTCGACGCCGGACGCTTCAGAGATCTTCGCCGCGAACTCATTGTCATCTCTTGATTCCAGAGCGAACCTCAAGACGTCATACGGGTGCTTGGTGGCCCACGTGAGAGCTTCGAGAACGAGGCGTCTCGCTTCCTCGGCGCCCGTACGGTCGTCAGAACTGCTGAATTCCATCGCGTCCCGTCCTATGCCGCCGATGGGTCGCCGGCGACCCGCCGACGCTCAGTTGATCGTGAACGTCCCGATCTTGGTGACGCCGTCTTGCTTGTAGAGCGCGACGGACCGCTTGGCTCCACGATGCACCGCAGCCTTCGCCGGAGTGTGCGGCATCGCTCCCGCCAAGTCTTCCTTCTTGACGTAGCCCACCTCGCGCCCGTCTCCGATCGCGGCGACGAGGTCGGGCGCGTCAGCATCGGAACGGGCACCTTCCGCCGATCCATAAGTCTGGCCACGCTGATTCGTGCCGCGCGCGGGAGCCGGCGTGGCCGAGTAGACACTCGCCGGATACGTGAGAGCGGGCGATCCGAAGGTGATGAAGTCGCCATAGTCGGTTCCGGTCCAATACTTGACGTACCCATGGCTGTTGTACGAGCCGGGCCCGCAATCGCCCCAGGTGTTGTTCGTCACCTGATTCGCGGGTGCGCTGTTGTACCGATAGTCAGTGATCTCACACAACACACCAGACTTGTACAACCGGGCCTGAACACCCATGTATCCGCTGGCAACCTGGTTGCCGAAGGTCGTATAGATCCGGGAAGAGGCCTCGAGAGGATCGTTGTCGATGGTGGAGGTCGTCAGATAAAGCTGCCCTGCGGCTCCGGGCGGGGTAGTGCCGACCCAGCCGATGCGAGTCGCGGCGGACGTGACTCCGGAACCCAGAATCGACGCAGCCACCACTGCCGCTGCAGCCGTAGATGCGACACGCCGACGCGGTCGGTGCATGCTGTCTCTCCTTCTTTTCTTCAGATCCATTCGAGATCTCCTCGTTCAAAGTCCGGTGTAGCGCCGAGAAAGGGGCGCCGGTATTCGATCGCGGTCGTCAACTCATCCATGAATTCCGTCACCGACGGCCACGCCCGCGCATGGGACGTTCCCTCCGCGTGATCGTATTGCAGAATCCTTCCCTGATACTTTCCCGGTCGAAGGTCGACCACGACGGCATCGCCGTCGCGTTCTGCGATCGGCAGATACTCCGGACGGAAGGCGTACGACGGCCACCTCTCGCCGACATACTTCTTGCCGGTTGCCTGCATGATCGCCGACCTGACCGCCAACGACTCGACGAAATCGAGAAGGTCGAGCCCCGGAAGTAGATGGCGCCAATGACGCTTCGGCTTGGCACCGACGATGGCGAAAAAGTCGTGGACATCTTCCGGAGGAACGACTCCCCCCACTCTCAAGTCTCTTCGACGGCCACGTGCCAACGCCTTGTCACCGACCGCGTCGATGCGCCCGAATTCGTGACGACTGTCACCTGCGCATGTCAACGCATCCAACATTCTCGCCCAGATCCACCCGATGTCATCCTCTCGACGACGTCCGTACCCAGCCGTGACCGGCGGTCGGTACTTGATGCGCCTGACGGGCTGAAAGTCATCAGCGGGCCACAGCTGAATCCGCAGCTCGGTACCATTCAAAACATTGTGATCGAATCCGCGAACCGACGTTCGCATGACATGCCACCCGGGCGATTCGATATTCAGACCAGAAAGTCCCGGCAAGAGTTCCTCACCGCCGGCGTGCCAGGTACGCAATACCTTCAAGGAACCCACGTCGAGATGAATCTGAGATTCTTGAACGATATCCCATCGATCACTGTCGAGGAAGGGCTCCGACACCTCGATGAACAGTCCGACCGTGACCTCACCCAACGGATACTCACCTGTTCGCGGATCGACAAGCTGAATGATCGTGCCGGGAACACCCCCACCGTACTTCCCCAGCTCCGGTCCACTCCATGACAGAATCTCGGTACGGTAGTTTGCCGACAGAATCCACCCGCCGGCGATATCGACTCGGTACAGTCCATCGATCTCCACTAGTCGGTTCTGCGATCCGACCGCCTGGTGCCCCTCGGTCGAACGCTGCTCGTCTCCGACGTGGCTCGATCCTCGTTGATCGTCGCGAATTACCGTCGACGACGCCCCCTGTCCCGGGCCATATATGTCGTGAAAACTTTCCGCTCCGGCCTCTTCCGCCGCACGACGACTCGACTCACTTGTACTACATGCGATCAGTGGCGTCTCGTTCAGCGGCGGCCAATCAAGACGCTGGAGCGGCATCCTTCCCGTCGCACGGGCATCCAATGCCTGGTCATCGGCCTCAGGGGCGACGTCGGGCACGTCGCGGTAATAACCGACATCCTTAACGGATCCGTCGCCTCCGACCGAGTCCCGTCCGTCATCCTCTTGCACATCGTCGTCATGCCTGGGCTCGCAATGAACCTCGACGCCACCGGAGGCCGCCGACCAGTCCAAGCGTCCGGTATCGAAATCCGGCTTCCAGCCGAGAAACAAGCGGCGATACTCGACCGCCTGCGCCAACTCGTCGAGAAGGTCCTTGACCGAGTCCCAGCTATGCTCGCTATCATCCGCATCGACCTTGTCGAACTCGACGATTCGCCCCCGCCGGCGACCGGGACGTAGGTCGACAACCAGTAGATAGCCGTCCCGTTCGGCGATCGGAAGAAATTCGGGGATATAGCTGTGGGCCGTCACACCCGCCTGACGCGGCCAGTCACGAGGACGCCATGCGTCCAACATCATCGCTCGTTGATCGATCGCCTCCTCGATGTCGAGGAGATCCATCATCGGGACGATATCCGACCAGTGACGAGACGGTCGCATCGACAGAATGGCAAATAGGGCTTTCAACTCGGGAGGAAGGTTCAGCCCCAGCGAGCTCAATGCCCGGTCGATGTGCGGAAGTCGATCGAGCACTCGGGTGTCGTGACCGAGGTCGCTATCGGTGACGTAGTGGTCCCCGGATCGGTAGCGCGCCGAGATGATATGGCTCCAACACCACGGGACATCCGTCCCGGGGCATCGGCCCAAACGAAGAGAAGCACGAGGCTCGTGCTTGATCCTCTTGACGAACATGGGCTCGGATGTCGGCCACAACTGCACACCGAACTCGGTTTCGTTCGGCCGGTCAGGATCGAATCCACGAATCGCAGCGCGGAGCAAATGCCACCCCGAATTTTCGATGGCAAGACCACTCAGCCCGGCAGGAGTATACGCCTCCGTCCCCGGCTGCCACACCGTGACCGGCAACGGACCGACACCGAGGAAGATGCATGATTCTTCGATGGTGTCCCAGTCATCGTTATTCATATCCGGTTCGGCGGTCCACACCGCGACGGACACCGCGACATCACCGACCGGACGGAGATATCGGCGCGGATCGACTGCAGACACGCCCCAGAAGCGTTCCATTCGTTCGTATTCGAACATGGCCGACAGCACGTTTCCCGTCGGATTATCGTCCCCCTCAGGGAGGATTCCGGCGATTTTCACACAGGAGATGTCTGCCACACTCGCCGTCCCGAAGCAGCGCATCATCGGTCCTCCGGTGTCACGAGACTCGAACATGATATGCATCTCCGTCGATGATTCGATTCTTGAAGTAGAACCAGGTGAGCAACGATCCGGCCTTCGAGTTCTGCGCCTTGTCGATCAGGCACACGCTGTAACCGAACCCACGGCCATCCGTTTCGCCCAGGATCTCGATCCCCTTGTCACGAATTCGGCAGTACTCCGGGGCGAAGGTCCGCGGCACGCCGGAACGAGTACCGGTCGCCAGCCCACCCTCTTTGGTCGACGCCATTGGATACTCGTCACAGCTTGTACCGGCAGGTCGCGGGCCGGTGACGCCGCCGCACGTGATCCGCCGGCGCTGCGGGATCCCATGGATACCTCGGGTCAACGGTTCGCCATCGCCCGCGTTATTCGCCTTCCCCGGCAGTCCGGAGTCTTGCGCCAATCGAACATGCCGACGATACTCGTCGAGATCGCCGCGCGACCGAATATCCCACACAGGACGCACGTCCTTGATTCGGCAACCGCCGTTGTTTTTCATCTTCGGCTCCGAATCACATCGCGCCGCGGGAAACACGAACTCGTGATACCCAGGCACGTCGATGTCGTCGCCGGTCAATGTGATCGACACCCGCGGGATCGCGTCCACCGGCGAGCCGGCAGTCGGCGTCGTCACGTGATGGATGAGATACGAGAAAGTACTGTCGACCGCCAGCCCGCTACTTCGATTGCCTCCAGTGGCACAACCGCTGCGGCACCCATGATCGATCTTCAATGTCGCCCCGACCGCAGTCCCGGTGATGGTCGTCGGCATGAACGAATATTCGACGTCGAACTTGAGGTCATTCCATCGTGTGTCTATCCCGACCGACTCGATACCGGTGATGCTGCCAGTCTTGGCCAACGTTTCCTTGTCGAATAT
The DNA here is from genome assembly GCA_044222225.1 of Mycobacteriaceae bacterium. GTDB lineage: Bacteria > Actinomycetota > Actinomycetes > Mycobacteriales > Mycobacteriaceae > JBGANR01. The sequence goes on along the minus strand of JBGANR010000012.1, from coordinate 14,971 downwards.
GTTCCACGTGCGCTTACTGTCTCGATAGCACACGTTGTTGATCGACGCCTGCCACACCCCGGAGTCCATCCCACAGAGAGCGATGTCTTGCGGAGTTATCCGCGGCGGCACCGCATCCGCGGGAGCCGGGCAGGCGACCTGTCGACCCTTCTGACGCGAGGGCGTCATCGATCGCGGCCCCGCCGAACTCGGCGCCGGCCGACGATTCATACGAGCCTGATCACATACCTGATCGTCGACCGTTCGCGCCGACGGGTTCGGCGACGACTGTTCGGAGATCTTCGGCGGCCATGAAAGCCGCTGCAACCCGCTGCAACCCGATCGTGCCGAGAACATGAATGGTCGGGCATCGGTTTCGTCGCCTTCCCAATCGACGGGGAAGCCACCCGTACGATCGCCCGTCCTGTTCCATCCTCCCAATCGTTTCGTCGCCGATGCGTACGGCCCGTTCTCCCAGTCGTGGCTGCCCACGTCTCGTAGATCTGCCCCTTGACCGCGTGAGCGCCGGTCGCCGATGACCAGTAGATCGAACCGTTCTCGAAGTGGTTGAACCGGCCGGGCTTCCGGGTCGAGGTCTCACTCGTGATCGGGTACCCGAGCCAGCCACGTTCGTAGCCGAGCTGAGACCACTTGCTGCGGATCGCCCCGCCGACCTGTCGCGCCGCACCCTTGGTACGCGTCGGGTGCCAGTAGATCGACGAACCGCCCGAGAACTCTTGGAAACGGCCTCCGTCTAGCGCCGCGCGCTCGTCGAACAACGGCTGGCCGAGAACGCGGGCTCCGCCGAGCCTGTCGTACTCGGTCTTGATCGCTCCTCGCTCGGTGTAGGCGTTCGCCGCCGGCGCCGACCAGAGCGACAGCACGAGCGTGGCGGCGACGAGCGCCGCCCGGAATCTGGTTGTTCGCTCTCGCACGATGCGGTCCCCCGACCTGTTGATGCGTATGACGTGATCTGACCGTAGTACCGAAGATCCGGTTTGCGGGCCGGAATCGCCATTTTCATCATCGATAGCGCGTTCCGCGCCGTCCGCCGCACTCGTCGCGGGCTTGTGGACAGAATCCGACTTCACCGGTGTCGTGCCTGGTCAGCGACACAGAACGCCCGCTCCCGGGCGCCGCCGGCAGGCTCCTCGACCGAAACTGTCCGTGGCCGGGCCTATGGTCAGGACGTGGTTCGCATCGAGGGCCCGGACGGCATGACCGCCGACCCACCGCGACCACGGCATCGCCATCGACACACGAGGGGGAGACATGGCAGCCGAGACCATCACCGAGGACGCGATCACCGACGACACGGCGACAAGCACCCGGACACGGACCGACCGCCGCCGAGCCTGGCCGGGCGCGACGCACAGGTCGCGGCGCAGGTCATCACGGCGCTCGCCGGGGAGGGCGCGGCGCTGCGACCGGACCAGGAACACGCCGTCGCGGCCCTGCTCGAACCGGCCGCGCGCGTACTCGTCGTCCAGGCCACGGGTTGGGGCAAGTCCGCCGTCTACTGGACCGCGACGGCGATCCGCCGCTCGGCCGGTGCCGGACCGACGCTCATCGTCTCTCCCCTGCTGTCGCTGATGCGCGATCAGGTCGCCGCCGCGACCCGCGCCGGACTCCGTGCCGCAACCGTCAACTCGTCGAACGTCGGCGACTGGCGTGCGATCGAGGACGACCTGCGCTCGGGTTCGCTCGACGTCCTACTCGTCTCGCCCGAGCGGCTCGCCAATCCCGGCTTCGGCCGTCGCGTGCTCGACGCCGTCGCCGGCTCGCTGGGGCTACTCGTCATCGACGAAGCACACTCGGTCTCCGACTGGGGGCATGACTTCCGGCCGGACTATCGACGCGTCGCCGACGTGCTGCAGCGCGTCAATCCCGACACGCCGGTGCTGGCGACGACGGCGACGGCCAACGCCCGCGTCACCGTCGACGTCGCCCGGCAACTCGGCGACGACACCCTCGTGCTCCGCGGGCCGCTTGCCAGGACGTCATTGCAGCTCAACGTCGTCGACGCGCTGAGTCCGCTGCAGCGCTACGGCTGGGTGGTCGATCATCTCGCCGAACTGCCGGGGTCCGGCATCGTCTACGTCCTCACGGTCGCGGACGCCGACCGGCTCGTCCGGGCGATTCGCGCCGTGCACGGCGACCGGATCGCCGTCGCCGCCTACACCGGGCAACTCGAGGGATCGGAGCGCGCGCGACTCGAGGACGATCTGCGCGACAACCGGCTCAAGGCGCTGGTAGCCACGTCGGCGCTCGGCATGGGGTACGACAAGCCCGACCTCGGCTTCGTCGTGCACGTCGGGTCGCCGCCTTCGCCGGTCTCCTACTACCAGCAGGTCGGACGCGCCGGGCGCGCCATCGACCACGCCGCCGTCGTCCTGCTTCCGTCCGAGGCCGACGCGCGCATCTGGGAGTACTTCGCCACGGCGACGATCCCCGAGCCGGGGCTCATGCGCCGCGTGCTCGGCGCGCTGCGGCAGGAGCCCGTCTCCGCCGTCGCGATCGAGGCGGAGACGGGCATCCGACGCACGAAGGTCGACCTTATGCTCAAGCAACTCGCCGTCGATGACGCCGTCGACCGGCTCGACGGCGGCTGGGTGGCCACCGGGAAGGAGTGGCACTACGACGCCGAGCACTACGACGGCATCGTCACCACGCGGCGTCGCGAGGCGGACATCATGCGCGCCTACACACGCGGCGAACGCTGCCTCATGGCCCTGCTCGTCGAATCGCTGGACGATCCCGACCCGGTGCCGTGCGGCCGCTGCTCGGTCTGCCGGGGTGAGCCGCAGGTCGAGACGTCGGCGTCGGTCGAGACGCTGCGCGCCGTCACGGCCGAGCTGCGCGCAAACGCCCTCGAACTGGCCCCGCGCAAGATGTGGCCCGGCGGCGCCTTCGGTGCGCGCGGTCGCATTCCGGCCCACCTCGCCGCCGAACCGGGCCGCACCCTCGTGCACGCGGACGCTCCCGAGTGGGCCGACACACTCGCCGCAGCCCGCGGCGGTGACACCGACGCCACTGCCGAACTCGGCGACGCCGCCGTCAAAGCGCTCGCGGTGTGGCGGCACAGCTGGGTCGCACGGCCGACGGTCGTCGTCGCACTCGCCTTGACCGGGTCACCGGTCGCCCAGGCCGTGGCGTCCCGGATCAGCGAGCGCGGCCGGCTTCCCGTCGCAGAGCTACCCGTCGACCGCGCCGGCGCACCGGGACGGGAGGCGTCCGGCGCCGACGAGGCGTTCTATTGGCGGCAGGCACTCGGGACGTCGCCGGATGTCGCGGGCCAGGTCGTCCTCCTCGTCGCCGATGCGACATCGACGGCATGGCCGCTCACCGTGGCCGCCGCCCACCTCCGCGACGCGGGCGCCCAGGCCGTGCTGCCGCTGCTCGTCCATCAACCCGCATGACGCCCGGCCGACATGACCGTCAGTCACTTCCCACCAGCACCGACGGGCTGACACCCGTCAGCGCCCGGACGTCCCGTGACATGTGCGGCTGGTCGGCGTAGCCGGCGGCAGCAGCGGCCGTGGCGAGCGACGCACCGTCACGCATCGCGTGCACCGCCCGCTGCAGCCGGAGGATGCGCGCGAGCGTCTTGGGGCCGTATCCGTAGGCCCGAAGCGACAGCCGGTGCAGCGCGCGAGCGCCGATGCCGGTGGCGTCCGAGACGTCGGCGACGGACCGGCCTTCGGCCAGCAGCCTGGTCACGACCGGCGGCGGCGCGAAGCGTGGCCGGGCCCGAGCCGCGAGAGCCGCCGCGATCGCCGCGACGTCGTCGGGGCCGCGGGCGGCGTCGAACGCGCGGCGCGCCGCGGCCGATCCGATGACGTCCGGCAACGATTCCCGGCCGCCGACGAGTTCGTCGGCCGGCACGCCCAGCAGATCGGGCAGCACGCCGGGCGCGAACCGCAGCCCGACGCGGCGCTCGCCCGGTCGCGTCCGCACCCGAGCCGCGACGACGTCCGGACCTGCGACGATGACGCCGGACGGCGTCGCGATGAGGTCCATGCACCCGTCCGGCAGCACAAACGCCTCCCGGCCGGCGGCGACGGACGCCCAGGACGTCACGGTTTCGGACACGCGGCCAGTATGCGTCCGAAACGTTCACGACTGCTCGACGCCCCCGGCCTACGGTCGATGCATGACCAGTTCACGCGTCCGTTTCGATGCCATCGGCCTCGTCACCTCCGATCTCGCCGCTTCGCTCGACTTCTACCGGCGCCTCGGCCTCGACGTCCCCACCGCCGACGGCCCGCACGTCGAGGCCGAGTTGCCGGGCGGCATGCGCCTGATGTGGGACACCGCCGAGTTCGTGCGCACCCACGATCCGGAGTGGACGCCACCCGTCGGGCAGAACACGACGCTCTGCGCCCGCTGCGACACCCCCGCGGACGTCGATGCCGTCTACGCCGATCTCGTGGCCGCCGGCTACTCCGGCACGACCGCGCCGTTCGACGCACCGTGGGGCCAGCGTTACGCCGGCGTCCGCGATCCCGACGGCTACGTCGTCGACCTGTTCGCCTGGGCCTGATCCGACCGGGCCACACCGGCACCGACCTCGTCCGAGCCACCGGCCGCGTTCCGTGCTGCGGCGGCGATCCCGGTCGCGCCGAGCACCTCCGCGACACCGATGATCGCCGCGAACTCCGCGTCGGCCGCCTCCGGTGAGACGTCCGCGGCCGACAGCGTCGCCGCGACCCAGCGGCACCAGAGCGCGGCCGTCCGCCCTCCGGTGCGCTCGGCGAGGTCGACCGCCCGCCGCAGCAGCCGACGCGCGTCCGGGACGTCCCCGCGCAGCGCCGCCAGCCGGGCGAGCACCAGATCGATGGGGCCGAACTCCCCCACCTGCCCGATGTTCGCGATCAATCCGGAGTACGGCTCGAGCTCCTCGTACAGCCGGTCGGCGTGCCGGCGGAGCCCCAGATCGGCCGCGATGTGCCCGAGAAGCGTGAGCTGTGCATGCGACGTCCAGATCCGCGGCCCGAGATCGTCGAGTTGCTCGGCGACGAGCGCGTCGGCCGCCGCCGCATCGCCGCGCCCGGCGGCGAGCACGGTGCGGCCGAGCAGTCGCAGGCTCGGCGTCAGATCGTCGATGTCGTCCACCAGGTCCAGCCGCCCCTCGGCCCACCGCACGGCGATCTTCGCGTTGGTGTGGACGCCCATGAGGTACATCTCGGTCTTACGGTGCACGTCGTTCGCCTCGCGGTACCGTCGGCGAGCCTCCGGCAGCGTGCCCCGCCACTGCGCGGCCGCCGCGTCGACCCACCGCAGTTGCACTCGATAGACCGGGAGTCGCAACGCGTCCGCCCCGGTGACGCCCGCGCGCTGGTGCCGCTGCGACGCCTCGACGTCACCGAGCGTGAAGCACACGTTGCTGAGCAGGTTGTCGCGCATGACGCCGTCGAGCGGCGGCATGCGGCGATCCAGCATCGCGAATCGGTCGAGCACGGCGAGCGACTCCCGGGCTCCGGCGGCGACACCCGCCAGCGTCAACGCCCGGCCGAGCAGGACGTCGGCGAGCACCTCGACGTCCCCGCACGACTCGGCGATCGCGACGGCACGCCGACTGAACTCGTCGCGCACGGACTCGTCGGGGTCGTAGTACGCCCCCACCGCCATCGCGGCCAACACCCGCGCGTGCGCCGCGGGCACGTCCAGACACCGCGGCTCGACGCCGGCGAGCCGGGTGCGCAGCACCTCCGGATCCGCGTCCGTCGACACCCAGGGCCAGGCCCCGGCGGTGCGCAACAGCGTCGCGGCGAGCCGGCCGACACTGTCGACGCGGCCCCGCCGGATGCCGTCGACGAGTCCCTCGCCGACCGCGTCCAGGACGAGCTGCCAGCGACCGGCGCGCGCGAGCGCCGCCAATCGCGCCTCGACCAGCGCGTCGCGGCGTCCGACGTCGGCGCCGGGCACTCGATCGAGCGCCTCCAAGGCCGCCTCCCACCAGTCGGCGGCGGCCTCGGAGTTGACCTCGGCCTCCGCCCGCAGCGCGGCCGCCCGGCAGGCGTCGACCACCGTCTCCTCGTCGACGAGCGGCAGCGCGGCCCGCAGATGACCCGCGCGTCGAGCGATGTCGTCACCCGCGGCGTTCTCGCCGATCGCCGCCGCCACCCGCGCGTGCAACCGGCGTCGCCGCAGGTCGGAGATGCCGGCGAGGATCTCGTCGCGGACGAGGGCGTGCACGAACGCGCAGCCGCGACCGTTGGCGCGCGTCCCGATGACGTGCTCGTCCGCGGCCTCGTCGAGGTGGTCGGCGACGTCGTCGGCGGGCAGGCCGGTGACGGCGATCAGCAGGCCGGTGTCGATCTCCTCGCCGAGTACCGCCGCCGTCCGCAGCACCGACAACGTGACCGTGTCGAGTGCGGCGAGACGCCGGCCGAGCACCGCGCTCACCGCGGCCGGCACACCGCCGGCGTCACGCTCGGCACGCGGCAGCCGGGCGTACTCGGTGACGAAGAACGGGTTGCCGCCGGTGCGATCCGCGATGCGCGCGGCTTCGTCCGCGCCGACGTCCTCCCCGGCGATCTCGGACGCCAGCACCCCCACTTCGACAGGCGTCAGCGGTGCGACGTCGACGTGCCGCCCGCGCGGGCATCGCGCGACGGCGGCGAGCAGCCGGCGCAGGTCGTCGCCGCCCACGCCCGTCCGCACCGTGAGCACGACGGCCAGACCGTCGCCGCGCAGCGCGTCGGCGAGATGGGCGAGCAGCCGCAGACTCGCGGCGTCGGCCCACTGCACATCGTCGACGACGAGCAGCGTCGGCTCCGGAACTGCGGTCAGCGCATCGGAGACCCGTTCGTACACGGCGAAACGCGCGCCGTCGACGTCGTCGCCGGGGCGCGTCGACAGCACTTCGGCGGGGTCGACGCCGAGTTGCGCGAGCAGCCGGCGGATCGGCCACCACGGGGGTGTGCCGTCGTCCTCCGGGCAGCGGGTCGCCACGACACGCCCGCCCGCGGCCGACCATCGCTCGGCGACGACGTCCGCGAGCCGCGACTTGCCGATGCCCGGCGGTCCCGCGTACACGAGCCAGCGCACACCCGGAGCGCCGGGCACCCCGATCACCTCGCCGGTCAGGCCGATCTCGCGCGAGCGCCCGACGAACGGCGTCCCGTGATCCCGCAGCGCACCGGATCCCGAGGCCGAGGGCGCGCCCTGGCTCGCGGCGCCGTCGCCGGGCCAGGCCGTCGTCGGCTCCTGACGCAGCAGGGCCGTCTCGAGTTCGCGGACGGCCGGTCCGGGCTCGAGCCCCGCCTCGTCCGCCAGTCGCCGCCGGAACGCGCGGAGCACGGCCAGCGCGTCGACGGTGCGCCCCTGCCGGTGCAACGCGACGGCCGAGAGCTCGTGCGCCCGCTCGCGCAGCGGGTGCGCCGCGCAGCAGCGCACGGATTCGGCGACCGCACGGCTCAGGTCCCCCGCCCCCAACAGGCCGACGACCAGCTGATCCGCGCAAGCCGCGCGCCGCTCCTCCAGCGGCGCGGCCTCTCCCCGAATCCACGGCGCGACGCCGAGATCGGCGAGGACGTCGCCGCGCCACAGCGTCAGCGCCCGCTCGGCCGCCACGACGACCCGAGGCCACTCCTGCCCGGCGACCGCCGCGTCCGCCTCATCGGCGGCCGCGACGAACTCGGCGACGTCGACGACGGCGTCCCGCACGTCCAGCGCATAGCCAGCGCCGCTGCGCCGGATCGGCGACGCGCCGCCCGGACCGCGCAGCAGCCTGCGCAGATTGGAGACGTACGCCTGCAGACTGGACGCGACGCTGCCGGGCGGGTCGGCGCCCCACACCGCCGAGACGATCCGCCGGTCCGAAACGGTGCGTCCGGCCGCGAGCAGCAGAACCGCGAGCACGGCGCGCTGCTTGGGCGGTCCCAGTTCGAGCGGGACCCCGCCGGCACGCACCTCGATCGTGCCGAGCAGTCGGTACTCCAGCCCGGCGCCGGCGGCCCGGTTCGGCGTCACACCGCGGACAGACACGCGTTCCGGATCGCGGCCGCGTCACGGAGCACGCCACGCGGATCGTAGTGGGCGACGAGCGTCGCGAGGCGGGCCAGCACGTCAGGAGTGTACGTCCGCTGCACGTCCTCGGGGGTGCGGGACGGCGCGAAGTTCGGCCACGTCCCACCCCGTCCGAAGGGGGCCAGCGCGGCGACGAGACGCGCGGCGTGCGCCCGTCCCACCACAGCGATCGGCGGGGCGTCGATACCGACCGCGAACAGGCAGTAGGCCGCGTCGCGATGGCACATCGCGCCGGCCACGCCGCCTCCCGTGCGCGCCACGGCGCCGCCCAGCCTGCGCAGTTCGACGAGCGGCAGCGCGCAGTCGGCGTCCGGTCCGACGAGGTCGAGGAAGCGCTCGACCGCGTCCTCGGGCAGCGCGTCGAGCAGCGCGAACGCCTCGTGGCTCGGCATGGGGTCGATCGGGTCGCCGTGGATGTCGCCGATCCGGGCGTACGGCATCGGCCCGAACCCGCCGAGCACCGGCGTGTAGGTGTCGAACAGGCCGGCGATGCACGCCGCACCGGCCGCGGGATCGCCGACCCAGGCGAACCGCACCGCCACCGTCGTCTTTCCGGCGAGCGGCTCGGGTACTCCGGGCATCGCCGGCAGACGGTTGAAGGCGATCGACGTCGTCGCGGCGTCGGGCAGGTCGGCCGACCACCCACGCCACCAGCCGAGGACGCCGACGGCGTCGGCCGCGGAGAAGAAGGCGCAGCCCGCGTACACCTCGCTGAGCCGCGGTGCGTCGAACTCGATGGAGGTGACGATGCCGAGCGCGCCCTTGCCGCCGCGCAGCCCCCAGAACAGCGACGGCTCCTCGGCGGCGCTCGCCCGGCGGATCGCGCCGTCGCCGGTGACCACCTCGAAGGACCGGACGTGGTCCGCAGAGACGCCGAACGTCCGTGCCAGCGGCCCGATCCCGCCCCCGGTGAGGAAGCCGGCGACACCGATGCCGGGCGCCGAGCCGCCGAGCGGCGCGATCCCCTCGGCCGCGCCGGCGGCGATGACGTCCGCCCAACGCGTCCCGGCGCCGGCCCGCACCCAGCCGTCGTACACCTCGACGGTGTCGAGCTCGGCCGTCGAGATGAGCAGCGTCCGCGAGAGGTCTTCGGTGAGCGCGCCGTGACCGGTGCCGCGGGCCTGCACGGTGTAGCCGGCGGTGCCGGCGAACGACACCGTGCGTGCGACGTCCGCGGCGTCGGCCGCCACGACGACGGCCGCCGGGCGCGTCGAGACGGCGACGTTCCACGGCGTCGCACGCCGCTCGAACTCGATGTCACCGGGGACGACGACGCGTCCGGTGAGGCGCGCGGCGAGTGCGGACAGCGGGAGCCCGGTCATGGGATCACCTTTCGACGGTGTTCGTCGGGCGGAAAGCGCCCGTCTCGGCACCGAGCATCACGCCCCGCGCTTGGTGGTCGCTTGGATGCCGCCCTCGTCGTCTTGGCGCCGGCTTGGGCCGAGCCGAGCACCGCGTCCACCGTGATGAGGCATGGAGAAGCGGACAATGACGCGCCGCCACTGTCACTGCCCTAACGTCGGTGAAATGACGACACAGCGCGTTCGTTTCGACGCCATCGGCCTCATCACGTCGGACCTCGCCGCCTCGCTCGACTTCTACCGCCACCTCGGTCTCGACGTCCCCGAAGGCGCCGAGCAGCAGCCGCACGTCGAAGCTGTTCTGCCAGGTGGCATGCGCCTCATGTGGGACACGGCGGAGACAGCCCGAGCCTTCGATCCGGATTGGACTCCTCCCATCGGCCAGAGCACCACCTTGTGTGCCCGCTGCGACACGCCCGACGACGTCGACGCCGTGCACGCCGGTCTCGTCGCCGCCGGCTACCTCAGCGCCACGCGGCCGTTCGACGCGCCGTGGGGGCAGCGCTACGCCGGTGTGCGCGATCCAGACGGCAACGTCGTCGACCTCTTCGCCTGGAAGTGACGACGATGACCACCTTCGTCCTCGTCCCCGGCGCCGGCGGCGACGCCTGGTATTGGCATCGCGTGACTCCGCTGCTGGAGCGCGCCGGACACGTCGCCGTGGCGGTCACCCTCCCGGCGGGCGACGAGACCGCCGGGTTGACCGAGTACGCCGACGCGATCGTCGCCGCCGTCGACGCACTCGGTGACGACGCGCTCCGGGACGACATCGTGCTCGTCGCCCAATCGTTCGCCGGATTCTCGGCGCCACTGGCCGTCACCCGGCTCGGCGCCCGCGCGATCGTGCTCCTCAACGCGATGACGCCGTCCCCCGGCGAGCGCCCCGGGGACTGGTGGGAGGCCACCGGGCAGTCGGAGGCGGCCGCCGTCTACGCCGTCGCCGAGGGCCGCGATCCCGCGTTCTCCGTCGAGGAGTACTTCCTCCACGACCTGCCCGCCGACGTGATCGAGGGGTTGATGCGGACCGTGCCGCAGCAGGCGGATCGCCCCTTCGCCGACCCGTGGCCGCTCCCGGCATGGCCCGACGTGCCGACCAGATTCGTCGCCGCCCGCCACGACCGGCTGTTCCCGCTCGACTTCCAGCGCCGCGTGGTCGCTGAGCGGCTCGGCATCGACGTCGAGGAGGTCGACGGCGGCCACCTGGTCGCGCTCAGCCGGCCCGACGAGCTGGTGGCGGTGCTGCTCGACGAGTGATCGGGCTTGCGCTTGACGTAACGTCAACCAGTTGAGTGGTCAACGTCCGAGGAGATCGGACGAAAAGCCGAGCGAGCAGCCTCGGACGGAGGACGCCATGACCTGGAACGCGACCGCATCGCAAACCCGTCGACACCCGACGGCGAGTGATCGGCCGGCCGAATTGTCGACGGCCGACGTCGTCCGGCTGACCGGCACGACGAGCCGCACCCTGCGTCATTACGACGCGATCGGGCTGCTGCCGCCGAGCCGCGTCGGCTACGGCGGGCTGCGGTTCTACGATTCGGACGCGCTCGTCCGGCTGCAGCGGATTCTGCTGCTGCGGGAGCTCGACGTCCCGCTCAAAGGGATCGCCGCCGCGCTCGACGGCCACCGCGACACGGCCGCCGCTCTCGAGCGGCACGTCGCGGAGCTGGCCGCCGAACGTGACCGGCTGTCCCGACTGATCTCCGCGGTCCATCACACCATCGACGCGATGAAGAAAGGAGCGACACCGATGGCCACGAAGATGTTCGACGGATTCGACCACACGCAGTACCGCGAGGAGGTCGAGACGCGGTGGGGCAAGGACGCCTACCGCCGATCTAACAACTGGTGGGAGTCACTGTCCGATGCGGACAAGCAGGGGTTCAAGAACGAATCCGCAGCACTGATCACCGACTGGGCCGCCGTCTCGGCGACGTCGCCGGACGTCTCCGCGCCGCAGGTCCGCGCACTCGCCCGCCGGCAGCACGCCTGGATAGCCGCCGCCTGGGGCGGCAAGACCCCCGGCAAGGACGCGTTCATCGGGCTCGGCGACCTCTACGTCTCCGATCCCCGGTTCGGTGCCACCTACACGGCCGAGGGCCGGGAGTTCGCGCAGTTCGTCCGTGACGCGATGGTCGACTTCGCCGAGGCCGAACTCGACTGATCACCGGTAGGTCAGCAACCTCCGGTCGGCCAGCAGGTGGGCGTGATCGTTGTAGGACAGCAGGTTCGTCCCGCTGCGCCCGATGCTGAACGTCGTGATCGCCGCGTTGACGGCGACGCGATTGAGGGATACGACGCCGGCCGCCGGCACCTGGAGCAGGCCGCCGGCGACGGCGGCGAGGACACCGCCGGACGAGACGACGACGACGTCTCGTCCGGCGCCGAGTCCCACCGGAATCTCCGCCATCGCCGCCCGCGTGCGGCCGGCGAACTCGGCCCACGTCTCGCCGGCGACGTCGGCCGGTTCACCGTCCGAGATCCAGCCCCGGAGCGCACCGTCGAGGATCCGTTGCGTATCCCGGCCGTGGAAGTCGGCCGACTCCGCCGAGTAGCGGCCGACGATCAGGTCGGGGTCGTACTCGTTCCACCGCGGATCCTCGCGCCGCTCCCCGTCGAAGCCGCCGGCCTTCGCGATGATCTGGGCGGTCTCACGCTGCCGCTTCAGCGACCCGCTGACGATGACGGGATCGCGGGGCCCCCGCCGCGCCAGTTCGACGCCGGTCGCCGCGGCCTGCTCTCGGCCGAGTTCGGAGAGCACGTCGTAGTCGGCGGCGCCGAACGACGCCTGACCGTGACGGACGAAGTAGACGACCGGCATGCGCGAGCCTTTCCGAGTTCGAGTTCAGGTTCAGCCAAGACTCTAGACCACTCGGTCCACGGGAGCCGTCGACGCTACTCCCCCACACGGGTGTCCAGCGACGTGTCGACGTCGGTGATCTCACCCCAGAACGACTCGTCGGCCGCCGTCAGCCGGACGGCGGCCCGCTTCATGTGCGCCCGCGCGGCCGAACGCGCCCGCGCGGCGTCCCCGGCTTCGATGGCGTCGACGATCGTGTTGTGCTCGGTACGCACCTGCTCGGCGAACTCCGTACGACGCGCCTCGTTGGCCCGCGTCACCCGGATTCCGTCGCGCAGCACCCGGCCGAGGTAGCGCACGGTGGCGACCATGACCGCGTTGTGCGACGACTCCGCGATGGCGCGATGGAACGCGAGGTCCTCGTCGACGCCGTCGCCGCCGGCGGCCACCGCGTCGTCGATCGCGGCCAGCGCCACCCGGATCCGCGCCCTGTCGTCCGCGGTCGCGCGAACGGCGGCCAGCGCGGTCGCGTCCCCCTCGATGGCGCGGCGGACCTCGACGATCTGCAGCATCTTCTCCTGCGTCGTCGCCCCCGACCCGCCCGCCGTCGCGAGATCGAGCGGACGCAGCGGCGGGTCGAGCACGAACACCCCGAGCCCCTGCCGCGGCTCGACGAGCCCGGCGCTGCGCAGCCGGGAGAGCGCCTCGCGCACCACGGTGCGCGAGACGCCCAACTGCTTGACCAGCTCCACCTCTGTCGGCACCTTGTCGCCCGGACGCAGGCGGCCCGATCGGATCTCTTCGCCGAGCAGTGACTCGACCCGATCAGTCAGCCGGATCGGACCGGACACCTTGGGAAGCACGATGCCGAGTCTAATCGGCACCCGCCGGTCTCACCCGACTCGAACGGCTTCTGGATTGTCCACCATGAACTGGCGAATGACCGATTCGGCGTCGGAGTCGGCGGTCAGACCGAGCGACGCCGCCCGCGACCAGTCGAAGCGGGCGGGCCAGGAGCCGACGATCCCCTCGATGGCGGGGTCCGGCGCGACCGTGACGAGGTCGGCGACGTCGTCGCCGGCGACCCGGCGCAACGTGTCGAGCAGATCGGCGACCGTCACCGTCAGCGCGGGCAGGTTGACCGGGATGCGCCCGGTCAGCTCCTCCGGCCCGTCGCCGCGGGGCGTCTCGGCGACGGCCAGGATTCCTCGGATCGTCGTACGCGGCGAGGCGATGGCCAGTGCGAGCGACGGATCGACCGGGCACACCGCGGCGATGCCCGCCAGCGGCTCCCGGACGATGCCCGACACGAATCCGGACGCCGCGGCGTTCGGCTTGCCGGGCCGGATCGCGACGGTCATCAGCCGCGCCACCCGCCCGTCGAGGAAGCCCTTGCGCGTGTAGTCGGCGATCAGCTGCTCGGCGGCGAACTTCTGGATGCCGTAGCTCGACTGCGGCGTCGGCAGCGTCGCCTCGCTGACGACCTCCGGCAGCGGCAGCGCCGCGTCCGCGCCGAAGACCGCGACGCTGCTGGAGAGCAGCAGCGTCACCTGCGGTCCGTCGTCCGCCGACTGCCGGCGTGCCGCCTCGAGCAGCACGCGGGTCGTGTCGAGGTTGGCCGCCATGCCGAGGTCGAAGTCCCGCTCGCACTCGGACGAGACCGCCGCGGCCAGGTGAAAGACGACGTCTACCTGATCGGCGAAGAGCACCGGTGTCAGCTCTGTGACGTCGCCTTCGGCGACCTCGACGCGCGGGTCGGCGACGATCGGGTCGTCGCGCCGCACATAGCGATCGGCGAGCACCAGCCGGGTCACCGGCTCGCCGCGGAACTCACCGCGCCCCAGCAGTTCCCGCGCGAGCATCGTCCCGAGGAAACCGAAACCTCCGGTGATGACGATCCGCATCTTCAGTGTCCTTTCCTGGCCTCGGCCAACCAGCCGAGTCCGTCGCTCGTGGCCCCGCGGGGCCGGTACTCACAGCCGACCCACCCCTGGTAGCCGAGGTCGTCCAGCGTGCGGAAGAGGTGCGGGTAGTCGACCTCGCCCTCGTCCGGCTCGTGTCGATCGGGCACGCCGGCGATCTGGATGTGTCCGACGCGGCCGGTCGGCAGATCGCCGCGCAGCCGCATCGTCAGGTCGCCCTCGACGATCTGGCAGTGGTACAGGTCGAACTGCACCTTGAGATTCTTCGCGCCGATCTCCTGCACGATCCGGTGCGCGTCGTCCTGCCGGCTGATGAAGTAGCCCGGCATGTCACGCTGATTGATCGGCTCGATCAGAACGTCGACGCGGGAGGCCACGGCCGTCTTGGCGGCGTATTCGAGGTTGCACCGGTAGGCCTCCTCGTACGGGCCGCGGTCCACACCGGGCGGGACGATCCCCGCCATGACGTGCACCCGACGACAGTTGAGCTCGTCGGCGTAGTAGAGCGCCTGGTCGAAGGCCATCTCGAACTCCGCCTCCCGGCCCGGGGCCGAGGCGAAGCCCCGCTCCCCGGCCGCCCAGTCCCCCGGCGGCGCGTTGAACAGCACCTGCTGCAGCTCGTTCTCCCACAACTGATCGCGGATGTCGAGCGCGTCGTGGTCGTAAGGGAAGAGATATTCCACGGCCTTGAAGCCGTCGGCCGCCGCGGCGGCGAACCGGTCCATGAAGTCGTGTTCGGTGTACATCATCGAGAGGTTCGCAGCGAACTTCGGCATGGTCACTCCTTTCGAACCGGCCGGCGGGAGGGCCGTTCATCCTCCCGCCGGCGGTGTCATTCGGTCGTCAGCGGTTGACGACGTCCTTCTTGGTGATGA
>JBGANR010000011.1:0-145731 GCA_044222225.1 Mycobacteriaceae bacterium | reverse complement strand
TCCATGTCGGGTGAACAGCTCACCACCGACGGTCACCACGTCGGGATTGACGACGTCGCGCACCAGCGCGACCGCACGGCCGAGGATCACCGCCTGGTTCGGCGACGGGTCGGTGCCATCGGCACTCCCCGGTTCGAGTACAGCACAGAACGATTCGATGTCGTCGGCCGAGGACCGTGCGAGGCCGTCCACGAGCCACGCCATCGAGATCGATTCCTCCGCACACAGATACAGCCAGCTCTCGGGTCGTCGCCGGAAGGCGCTCTCGCACCGGCGGTATTCGACCTCCGCGACCGCCTCCACGTACGGAACGACCGTGTACGGCGTGGGCACGATCGCCCGGAACAACACGTCCACGGGCGCTTCGCACCAGCCCAGTCGCGGGTGGTCGAGCGCCCCTCGGTGCTCGTCGTACAGACCACCCACCGCGAGCCCTGCCCACAGCGGCTGCCTGCCTCGCTGGTGGGACTCGTGCACCCGCAGCGCCGCACCGATCGCGGCGAAGACGTCGAACACCGACGCCGGTGTCGCGAAGGTCGTCCGGTGCAGTTCCCGTCCGAGCAGGTCGCCGGAAACCACCCGGGTCTCCCGCTCCCCCAGATGGATACCGGCGAGGAAACCCCGTTCGGTGTCCACCTCCACCGGCACGTGCGGCCGTCCCACCCGTCCCCGCGGAGCGAGATCGGGGCGGTCGCGCAGCAACCCGTGCTCGAGCAACGACGTCACCGCCCGGTTGACCGTCGACGCCGACAGGCCCGTGAAATCGGCGAGCATCGTGCGCGTCGCCGGTCCCCCACGTCGCAGATGCTGCATGATCCGCCCCGCCGGTGTGGTCTCGTCGACCCGGAAGACCCCCGGTCGTCCAGATCGCACGGAGACCCCCGGTCGCGCAGAGCGCAGGAGATCGAGAGGTGACCGTACCGCTGTTGTCCGCACCTCCGTCATGGCCAGAAGTGTCCCGTCCCGCCCGCGAGGACGGAATGTTTTGTATCAGGCCGCGCCGAAGTCTCCCGCGTTCACTCCACGAGTGCCTTGAACTGCGCGTCGTACAGCCTCGCGTACGCACCGGCCGCCTCGAGCAGCCCCTCGTGGGTGCCCTGTTCGACGATCCGTCCGTCCTCCATCACCACGATGCGGTCGGCGTTCCGGATGGTCGACAGGCGGTGAGCGATGACGAAGCTGGTGCGGTCGTCGCGCAATCGCGCGGTGGCCTGCTGGACGAGCAGTTCGGTGCGGGTGTCGACCGAGCTCGTCGCCTCGTCGAGGATGAGGATGGCCGGATCGGCCAGGAAGGCGCGCGCGATGGTGACCAGCTGGCGCTCGCCGGTGGACAGGGCGCCGGCGCCGTCGTCGAGCACCGTCTCGTAGCCGTCCGGCAGAGAGCGGACGAAGCGGTCGACGAAGGTGGCGCGGGCGGCCGTCAGCAGTTCGTCGTCCGACGCGTCGGGCTGGCCGTAGCGGATGTTCTCGGCGATGGTGCCCTCGAACAGCCACGCGTCCTGCAGCACCATGCCCATCCGCGAACGCAGTTCGCCGCGCGGCACGTCCGCGATGTTCCGGCCGTCCAGGTCGATCGCGCCGCCGTCGAGCTCGTAGAAGCGCATGAGCAGGTTGACCAGCGTCGTCTTGCCCGCACCGGTGGGTCCGACGATCGCCACCGTCTGGCCCGGCTCGGCGACGAGGTCGAGCTGTTCGATGAGCCGCGTCTCGGGGGAGTAGCCGAAGTCGACGCCCCGGAACTCCACCCGGCCGTGCGTCGGCGTGGGCAGCGCGCCGTTCTCCTCGGGCGACTGCTCGGGCGCGTCGAGCACCTCGAAGACGCGCTCCGCGGATGCGACGCCCGATTGCACCTGATTGGCCATCGTCGCCAACTGGGTGAGCGGCATCGTGAACTGCCGCGTGTACTGGATGAACGCGACGACGTCGCCGAGCGTCATCGAGCCCGAGCCCACCCGCAGCGCGCCGACGACGCAGACCACGACGTACTGCAGATTGCCGATGAACATGTTGATCGGCATGATCAGCCCGGACGCGAACTGGGCGCCGAAGGCGGCGTCGGTGAGGGCGTCGTTGTGGGTGTCGAAGCGCTGCGCGACCTCGCGGCGGCGGCCGAAGACCGTGACGAGCTCGTGCCCGGAGAAGGTCTCCTCGACCTGCGCGTTGAGTGCGCCGGTGTGCTGCCACTGGGCGATGAACTGCTTCTGGCTGCGCTTCATGACGGCGCCGGTGATGATGACGGTCAGCGGGATCGTCACCATCGCGACGAGCGTCAGCAGCGGCGAGACGACGAGCATCATGACGAAGACGCCGATGACGGTGAGCCCGTTGACGAGCAGCTGGCTCATCGTCTGGGTGAGGGACTGGCCCACGTTGTCGATGTCGTTGGTGACGCGCGAGAGCAGCTCGCCGCGCGGCTGCGAGTCGACGTACGAGATGGGCAGCGCGTGGATCTTCTCCTCGACCCGGGTGCGCAGCGTGCGCATCGCGCGTTGGACGACGCCCGCCAGCAGGTACGCCTGCACCCACATGAGCAGGCCGGAGGCGACGTACACGGCGAGCGCGCTGAGCAGGATGCGGCCGACGGCGTCGAAATCGATGGCGCCCTGCTGCCGCAGCGAGGCGAGGAGGCCGTCGGTGATCTCGTCGACGGCGTGACCGATGATCTTCGGTCCGACGACGCCGAGCGCGACGGAGACGACCGACAGGATGAGGACGACGACCATCGTCGCCGGTTCGGCACCGAGCAGCCGGACGAGCCGGCGGATCGTCGCCTTGAAATCGAGGGGCTTCTGGCCGGGCGGGACGGCGCCGGGGCCGAAGCCCCCTCCGGGACGGGTCATGCTGCGGCCTCCTGCCGATTCTGCGAGTCGGCGATCTCTCGGTAGGTGGGACAGGTGAGCAGCAGTTCGTCGTGCGGCGCGAGGCCGACGACACGGCCGTCGTCGAGGACGAGGATGCGGTCGGCGTGCTCGATGGTGGAGACCCGCTGCGCGACGATCACCACGGAGGCGTCGGTCACGATGGGGGCCAGTGCGGCGCGCAGGGCGGCGTCGGTGGCGAGGTCGAGGGCGGAGAAGCTGTCGTCGAAGAGGTAGATCGAGGGCTTGGCGACGAGCGCCCGCGCGATGCACAGCCGCTGCCGCTGGCCGCCGGAGACGTTGGATCCGCCCTGGGTGATCGGCGAGTCGAGGCCGCCCTGGGCGGTGACGAAGTCCTCGGCCTGCGCGATCCGCAGTGCCTCCCACAGCTCGTCGTCGGACGCGTCGGGCCGGCCGTAGCGGAGGTTCTCGGCCACGGTGCCGGTGAACAGGTACGCCCGCTGCGGCACGATCCCGACATGTCCCCACAGTGCTTCGGGGCGCAGGTCGCGGATGTCGTGACCGTCGATGCGGACGCTGCCCGCGGTGGCGTCGAAGAGCCGGGCGATGAGGGAGATCAGGGTCGTCTTGCCCGATCCGGTGGCGCCGATGACGGCGAGCGTCTCACCGGGCCGGAGGGTGAACGAGACGTCGGAGAGCACCGGCGCCTCGGCGCCCGGATAGGTGAGGCCGACGTCGTCGAAGGTGATCTCGCCGCGGATCTCCTCGACCGGCGCGGGGTGCGCGGGCGGCCCGACGGACGGCTCGGTGTCCAGCACCTCGGAGATCCGCTCGGCGGAGACCGCGGCCCGCGGCACCATCATGACGACGAACGTCGCCATCATGATCGACATGAGGATCTGCATGAGGTAGCTCATGTACGCGGTGACGGCGCCGATCTGCATCGAGCCGTCGGCGATGCGATGCCCGCCGAACCACCAGACCGCGACCGTCGAGACGTTCATGACGACGCCGACGACGGGGAACATGATCGCCATGAGCCGCATCACGCGGATGCCGGCGTTGGTCAGGTCGTCGTTGGCGGCCTTGAAGCGCTGCGACTCGACGTCCTCGCGGACGAACGCGCGGATCGTCCGGACGCCGGTGAGCTGCTCGCGCAGCACACGGTTGACGACGTCGAGATACCGCTGCATGGCGCGGAAACCGGGCACCATGTTGGCGATGACGTAGGCCATGACGATGCCGAGCACGGGCACCGCGACGGCGACGAGCCAGGACAGCCCGACGTCCTCGCGCAGCGCCATGATGATGCCGCCGACAGCCATGATCGGCGCCATCGCGGCGAACGTCAGGCCCATGACGACGATGAGCTGCACCTGCTGGACGTCGTTGGTCGTGCGCGTGATGAGCGACGCGGCGCCGAAGCGGTTGACCTCGCGCTGCGAGAATCCGCCGACGGTGTGGAACAGGGACTTGCGGGCGTCGTGGCCGAAGGCGGCGCCGGTGCGGGCCGCGTAGTAGGTGGCGACGCCCTGGGCGCCGATCTGCAGCAGTGAGACGCCCAGCATCGCGCCGCCGTTGCTCCAGACCGCGCCGGTGTCGGCGAGGACGACGCCCTCGTCGACGATGTGCGCGAACAGCGAAGGCAGGAACAGGTTGCTGACGGTGCTGACGAATTGGAACACGAGGACGAGGGCGACCCACGTCCGATAGGGCGCCAGTGTGGTGCGGATGAGTTGCCAGAGCACGGGAGGGTTCTCCTCGCTGGGGGTGTGATGAGGCGGCGGGCCGGCCGGCGGCTCAGCCGAGGAGACCGTCGAGCAGAACGTCGACGATACGTTCGGGAGTCAGGACGTGTCCATGAGTTATCCGGGGGTGGCTGCCGGAGAAGGTGAGGAGCCGGATGACCCGGATCGCCTCCTCCGCGGGGACGGTGAGAGACGCCGCGTCGTCCCCGATGACGGCGACGAAGGCGGGCAGGAGAGCGGCGTCCTTCGGCGGTCCGCGATGGGCGTCGGGCGGCGGTGCCACGAGGCCGAGCGCGCTCATCACCTCGAAGATCTCCGTGAAGCGGCGCTGCAGGATCGCCACGAGTTCGTAGAGCCGCTCGCGCAGGGGGAGGCCCGAATCGATGCCGGAGAGCGCGGCGAACAGTGGCGCCGGATCGAAGAGATCGGCGGTGACGGCCTCGAGCAGGGCCTCTTTGGTGGGGAAGACCCGGAAGATCGTGCCCTCCGCGACGCCCGCCGCGTCGGCGATCTGCCGGGTGGTCGGGACGGTGCCGAGTTCGGCGATCGCTCGGCGGGTGGCCTGAACCAGCGACTGCCGACGGGCGTCGGGAGACATCGGCGAGGCGCGCTGCGGGGCCGGCGGCCTGTCCGGCCGCCGGCTGCTCACCAGCAGGGCCGGATCAGGACCGATCGGTCCGGACCAGCGTTCGCGCGGAGTGGGTGGCACGGCGTCGAGGATAGTTGAGTGAGCGCTCACTCGCAACGGTGTGCCGCCGGGCGACGGGGATCGGCGTTCTGTCGGTGCCCCGGCATAGGGTTCCGGGCATGACCTTCTACGACCACCCTTTCGCCGCCCTCGACGGCTCGCCGCTGGCGGATCTGTCCGACCGCGCCGTCCTCGTCGTCAACGTCGCCAGCCGCTGCGGGCTGACGCCGCAGTACGAGACCCTCGAGGAACTGCAGAAGACGTATGCCGACCGCGGCTTCTCGGTGCTCGGCGTGCCGTGCAACCAGTTCATGGGGCAGGAGCCCGGCACGTCCGAGGAGATCGCCGAATTCTGCTCGGTCACCTACGGCGTGACCTTCCCGCTGACCGAGAAGATCGAGGTCAACGGCCCCGGCGCGCATCCCGCCTACCAGGAGTTGACGCAGGTGGCCGACGCCGCGGGCGATGCCGGCGACGTGCAGTGGAACTTCGAGAAGTTCCTGCTGGCGCCCGGCGGAGAGGTCGTCGCGCGGATCCGGCCGCGGACGATACCGGACGATCCGGCCGTGCTGGCGGCGATCGAAGCGGTGCTGCCGGGCTGAACATCGAGCGGGGCCGGGTGTCGCGGTATGCCCGGCCTCGACTTGAACGTTCAAGCGACGCGCGTCGACGATTCGGGCGCGGGCGATGACGGACTTGTCACACGACCTGCGCCCGGGCGCCGGTGCGCCTACGATTGCGCCCTGTGAAAGCGCTCCATCGACTGACCGTCCGAGCCCCCATCCCCGCCGGGCTGACCGTGCTGACGCGGCTGGCCGCCAACCTGCGTTGGGCCTGGCATCCGCCGACGCAGGACCTGTTCGCCGCGGCCGACCCCGCGGCGTGGGCCGAGCACGCCGATCCGCTGCGGCTGCTGGCCGAGGCGGACCCGGCGCGGCTCGCCGCGCTGGCCGCCGACCCGGCCTTCGTGGCGCGTGCGGAGGCCGTCGGCGCCGACCTCGACGCCTACCTCACCGCGCCGAGCTGGGTCTCGGCGCGTCGCGCCGCGGGCCTGCCCGTGCCGCGGGGCGTCGCCTACTTCTCCATGGAGTTCGGCATCTCCGAGGTGCTGCCCATCTACTCCGGCGGTCTCGGCATCCTCGCCGGCGACCACCTCAAGGCCGCGTCGGATCTCGGCCTGCCGCTCGTCGGCGTCGGCCTGCTGTACCGGCACGGTTACTTCCGCCAGTCGCTCGCGCGCGACGGCTGGCAGCTCGAGCGCTACCCGACCAGCGATTTCGGTGCGCTGCCGCTGCGGCAGCTCAAGGACGACGACGCGCCCGTCCTCATCTCGCTGCCGTTCCCCGGCGGCCGGACGCTGCACGCGCACGTCTGGGTGGCGAGCGTCGGACGCATCCCGCTGCTGCTCCTCGACACCGACATCGAGGAGAACGACGAGGACCTGCGTCCCATCACCGACCGGCTCTACGGCGGCGACCAGCAGCACCGCGTCCGGCAGGAGATCCTGCTCGGCGTCGGCGGCGTCCGGGCCGTGCGCGAGTTCTCGCGGCACGCGGGCGGTTTCGTGCCGAACGTCTACCACATGAACGAGGGCCACGCCGGCTTCCTCGGCCTGGAGCGGATGCGCGAGCTGGTCTCGCAGGGCCTCGACGTCCCGACCGCCACGCGCGCCGTCCGCGCGTCGAGCGTGTTCACGACGCACACCCCCGTGCCGGCCGGCATCGACCGCTTCCCGTCGGATCTCGTCGCCGCCTACCTCGGCGACGCCGACGGCGAGTCGATCCTGTTCCCGGGCCTGCGGACCGCCGAGCTCCTCGCGCTCGGCGCCGAGGACACCCCGGGCGTCTTCAACATGGCCCACATGGGCTTCCGGCTCAGCCAGCGCAGCAACGGCGTCTCGCAGCTGCACGGCGAGGTCAGCCGCGAGATGTTCCGCGGTCTGTGGCGCGGCTTCGACGCGCCCGAGGTGCCGATCGGCGCCGTGACCAACGGCGTCCACGGGCCCACCTGGTCGTCGGCGCGCTGGTCGCAGCTCGCCCCGGGCGGGCGCGCCTACCTCTCCGAGGTGCCGGACGCCGACATCTGGGCCGTGCGGCGCGAGCTGCGCGCCTCGCTCATCGAGGAGGTGCGGCGCCGGGCGTACGCGTCGGGCATCGCGCGCGGCTTCGGGCCCGTCGAGCTGGAGTGGACCAAGAGCGTCCTCGACCCGAACGTGCTCACCATCGGATTCGCCCGCCGCGCCGCCACCTACAAGCGGCTCACGCTCATGGTGCGCGACCCGCAGCGGCTCAAGCGCCTGCTGCTCGACCCGGTGCGTCCGGTGCAGCTCATCGTCGCGGGCAAGGCGCACCCGGCCGACGACGGCGGCAAGGACCTCATCCGCCAGATCGTCCAGTTCGCGGACGACCCGGAGGTGCGCCACCGGATCGTCTTCCTGCCGGACTACGACATCTCGATGGCGCGGCACCTGTACACGGGCTGCGACGTCTGGCTCAACAACCCGGTGCGTCCGATGGAGGCGTGCGGCACGTCGGGC
This sequence comes from Mycobacteriaceae bacterium, assembly GCA_044222225.1. Taxonomy (GTDB): domain Bacteria; phylum Actinomycetota; class Actinomycetes; order Mycobacteriales; family Mycobacteriaceae; genus JBGANR01. The sequence goes on along the minus strand of JBGANR010000011.1, from coordinate 137,940 downwards.
ATGAAGTCGGCGCTCAACGGCGGCCTCAACCTCTCCATCCTCGACGGCTGGTGGGACGAGATGGCCGACGGCGAGAACGGTTGGGCCATCCCGTCCGCCGGTGACATCACCGACGAGCACCGGCGCGACGACGTCGAGGCCTCGGCGCTCTACGAGCTGCTCGAGGGCAGCGTCGTGCCGCTGTTCTACGACGGTGAGCTGCCGGCCAAGTGGGTGTCGATGGTGCGGCACACGCTGTCGGTGCTCGGCCCGAAGGTCGAGGCCACGCGGATGGTCGCCGACTACACCGAGCAGCTGTACGCGCCGGCGTCGATCGCCGCCGCGGCCGCCGCGGCCGACGATTTCGCGCTGTCGCGGGCGTTGGCCGAGTACGGCGAGCGGGCCGCGAAGGCCTGGCCGCAGGTGCGCGCGTACGACGTGACGTCGGCCGTCGACAACGGCAGCGTCATCGTCTCGGCCCGGGTGGAGACGGCCGGCCTCGGCGACGGCGAGGTCCTCGTGCAGGCGGCGCTCGGCCGCGTCGGCGACGGTGACGACATCGCCGACCCGGCGTTCGTCGAGCTGGTTCCCGCAGGCGACGGCGTGTTCGCCGCGACCGTGGTGCCGCCCGCCGGCGGCACGCTCGGGCTCGCGGTGCGCGTGCTGCCGCGCCATGCCGGCCTGGCCCAGAAGGCCGAGCTGGATCTGGTTCGGTACGCCGACTAGAACCGGCGTGTACAAACGCCCCGTCCTCCTCGTGAGGGCGGGGCGTTGTCGTCGGTGACCTGCGCACATGCAATGTGTCGGGATGGTGCGCGACCGCTTGACAGTCTGTCTCTTCACTGATTTCTGTCGGACTGCGAGGCTATACCTATCGACGACGTCCGAACCCGGGCGCGAACGCAGCTTGAAGGAGGATCGCAAGTGGCCACTCTCATCCCGCATTGGATCGGCGGCAAGCCGGCCGACATCCGCCCCGACGAGACCACCGCGCCGGTGTACAACCCGGCGACCGGCGCTCATACGGGCGACCTCGTCCTGGCGACGCGGGAATCCGTCGACGTGGCCGTCGCGTCCGCTCTCGCCGCGCACCGCGAGTGGGGCCAGGTCTCGCTCGCCCGCCGCACGCAGATCCTCTTCACGTTCCGTCAGCTGCTCGCCGCCCGCGCGCCGGAGCTCGCCGCGATCATCACCGCCGAGCAGGGCAAGGTGCTCTCCGACGCCGCCGGCGAGGTCGCCCGCGGCCTCGAGTCCGTCGACTTCGCCTGCGGCATCCAGCATCACATCAAGGGCTGGATGACGGAGAACGCCTCGACGAAGGTCGACGTCTCGTCCATCCGCCAGCAGCTGGCCGGCCCGGCCGCCATCATCTCGCCGTTCAACTTCCCGGCGATGGTGCCCATGTGGTTCTTCCCCGTCGCGATCGCCGCCGGCAACGCCGTCGTCGTCAAGCCGAGCGAGAAGGATCCGTCGGCCGTCAACTGGATCGCCGCGCTGTGGGCCGAGGCCGGTCTGCCGGACGGCGTCTTCACCGTCGTCCACGGTGACAAGGTCGCCGTCGACACGCTGCTCGACCACAAGGACATCGCGTCGGTGTCGTTCGTCGGCTCCACCCCGATCGCCAAGTACGTCTACGAGCGCGGCACGGCCGCCGGCAAGCGGGTCCAGGCCCTCGGCGGCGCCAAGAACCACATGCTCGTCCTCCCGGACGCCGATCTCGACCTCGCCGCCGACGCGGCCGTCAACGCCGGCTTCGGTGCCGCGGGCGAGCGCTGCATGGCCATCTCTGCGCTCGTCGCCGTCGGCGAGATCGCCGACGAGCTCGTCGCCAAGATCGCCGAGCGCGCCAAGACCATCACGACCGGTGACGGCCGCTGCGGCGCCGACATGGGCCCGCTCGTCACGGCCGCGCACCGCGACAAGGTGCGTTCCTACGTCGACGGGGCCGAGGAGGCCGGCGTCACGATCGTGCTCGACGGCCGCAACGTCGATCCCGTCGCCGCGGACGAGAACGTCGCCGACGGCTTCTGGCTCGGCCCGACGCTGCTCGACAACGTCACGCCGGAGAACGCCTGCTACACGGACGAGATCTTCGGCCCCGTGCTGTCGGTCGTCCGCGTCGACTCCTACGACGAGGGCCTCGCCCTCATCAACGCCAACGCCTACGGCAACGGCACCGCGATCTTCACCAACGACGGCGGCGCCGCGCGGCGCTTCCAGAACGAGGTGCAGGTCGGCATGGTCGGCATCAACGTCCCGATCCCGGTGCCGGTCGGCTACTACTCCTTCGGTGGCTGGAAGGCGTCGCTCTTCGGCGACACCCACGCCCACGGCCCGGAGGCGGTCCACTTCTTCACCCGCAACAAGGTCATCACCACCCGTTGGCTCGACCCGAGCCACGGCGGCCTGAACCTGGGCTTCCCGCAGAACGTCTGATCCGGTACGAGAGGAGAACACGACCATGACCGTCGACACCGCCGTGGTGCGGCCCGCGCGTGCGGCCGATCCGGCCGCCGCCCGCACCTATGAACTCGACCGCGCTCATGTGTTCCACTCCTGGTCGGCCCAGGCCAAGATCAAGCCGATGGTGATCTCGGCGGCCGAGGGCTCCTGGGTGTGGGACGGCGACGGGAAGGCCTACCTGGACTTCTCCAGCCAGCTGGTCAACACCAACATCGGCCACCAGCACCCGCGGGTCATCGAGGCCATCCAGGCGCAGGCGGCCAAGCTCTGCACCATCGCGCCGCAGCACGCCAACGAGGCGCGCTCGGAGGCCGCTCGACTCATCGTCGAGCTGGCCCCGGGCGACCTGAACAAGGTGTTCTTCACCAACGGCGGTGCCGACGCGAACGAGCACGCGGTGCGCATGGCCCGGCTGTACACCGGCCGGCAGAAGGTGCTGACGACGTACCGCTCGTACCACGGCGGCACGGCGACCGCGGTCAACATGACGGGCGATCCCCGTCGTTGGCCGAACGATCAGGGCAGCGCCGGCGTCGTCCGCTTCTGGGGTCCGTTCCTCTACCGCTCCGAGTTCCACTCGCAGACGGCGGAGGAGGAGACCCGGCGGGCCCTCGAGCACCTCGAGCACCTCATCGCGTTCGAGGGGCCGTCGACCATCGCGGCGATCGCGCTCGAGTCGATCCCCGGCACCGCGGGCATCATGGTGCCGCCACCCGGCTACATGCAGGGTGTGCGCGAGCTGTGCGACAAGTACGGCATCGTGTTCATCGCCGACGAGGTCATGGCCGGCTTCGGCCGCTCCGGCGAGTGGTTCAGCATCGACCACTTCGGCGTCACGCCCGATCTGCTGACGTTCGCCAAGGGCGTCAACTCCGGGTACGTGCCGCTGGGCGGCGTCGTCATCAACGATGAGATCGCGGCGACCTTCGACGAGCGGCCGTTCCCGGGTGGGCTGACCTACTCGGGTCACCCGCTGGCGACGGCGTCGGCGATCGCGACGATCCAGGCGATGAAGGACGAGGACATGGTCGGCAACGCGCGCCGGCTCGGTGACGACGTCATCGGCCCCGCGCTCGCCGATCTGGCCGAGCGGCACGACGCCATCGGCGACGTCCGCGGCGTCGGCGCCTTCTGGGCCATCGAGTTCGTCGCCGACCGGGCGACGAAGGAGCCGCTCGCGCCGTACGGCGCGTCGAGCCCGGCGATGGACGCCATCGTCGCCGGCTGCAAGAAGCGGGGGCTGCTGCCCTTCGCCAACTTCAACCGGATCCACGTCGTGCCGCCGCTCAACACGTCGGCCGACGAGGTGCGGATGGGTCTGGAGATCCTGGACGCCGCCATCACCGAACAGGCACATCAGCCTGCGCGGCGGCGCTCGTATTCGTACCGTTCGTGCTTGGGACGGCGACGGAAGACGAGCAGGACGAACGCCATGAGGATCCATATGACGCCGATCGCGACGTGGTCGTCGGTCGGGATCGGCAGCACGGTCATGCAGGCGCCGAGGATCAGGAATACGCCCGTGGTATCGAGGCCCTTCGTGGTGAAGTAGCGGAGCGCGCGGCCGTAGGCCGTGACGTAGACGGCGCCGATCACGGCCGTCACCGCGGCCGCCAGCAGCAATCGGCTCCGGGCGAGATCGTCGGCGACGGTCTCGCCGAACGGGTTGGCGAGCAGCGCCATGATCGCCAGGCAGATCGGGGCGGCGAGGTAGAAGACGACGTCGGGCGCCGGCATGGACTCGTCCCGGTCCGTCGCCGAGCCGTCGGGGCGACGGCCGAACGCGAGGCCGGCGAGCGCCACGACCACCGCCCCGACGCCGAACGCCTCGTTGTACGGGAGCGGGATCGGAAGCAGCGCGAGGTCGACGCCGACGACGGCGAGGTCGGTCGCGCTGCAGAGCGTCCGCCGGCCGGCGTGCCGAACGGCTCGTCGATAGGTGACGGCGTAGAGGACACCGAGGCCGAGGGTCGCGACGGTCGCGGCCACGAGCCGGGCGAGTTCGCCGCCGTCGGGCGTCCAAGCGTCGAAGGAATGGCTGAGCAGTGCAAAACCCCAGGGGCCCAGCGCCAGGAGAGCGAAGGACGCGAGGTCGGATCGCGGCATGGCATCGCCGCGGGGTCTCGGTGTGGCTGCGTTCAGGTACATCGCGGTCGCCCCGTCCGTCGACGCTGCGGACCGGCGCGCGAGGCGTCGATACCCCCTGATGCCCGACACATCAGGATGTTCAGCGTGTATCGGACCTTACGGTACCGAAGGCCGGTTCGGGCGTGTTCAGCTGTCTTCGAGCCGCCGGGACAGGTCGAGCGCCATGATCGCCGTGTGCAGAGACGTCGCGACCAGCGGGTCGTCGAGGTCGAGGCCCAGCACCCGGCCCGCGAGCGCGAGCCGGTCGTAGAGGGCCTGGCGAGAAAGCCCGAGCTTCGCCGCCGCGGACGCCTTGTTGCCGCCGGTGGCGAGCAGCACCCGCAGCGCGGCGACGAGCTCGGTGCGGTGCCGCAGGTCGTACGACTCGAGCGGGCCGATGGTGCGGTCGACGTAGGACTGCAGCCGCGGGTCGTCGAGCAGCGTGTAGAGCAGCGCGCCGAGGTGGGTGTCCGGCAGTTCGAGGTAGCCGCCGGCGTCGGACGCCCCGGCGCCGGGAACGGCGAGCACGACGTGCTCGGCCTCGGCGAAGCTGCGGGCCGCGTCGGCGAGGCCGACGACCGTCGAACCGACGCCGATCACCGACCCCGGCGACGACGCGTGGATCCGGTCGGCGAGCGCGGCGAGCACGTCGCGGCGATCGTCGGGGGAGGGGAACGACACGAGCACGCCGACGCGGCCGGAGTCGAGCGGGCCGGCCAGCGTCGACAGCCTGGCCGCGGAGATCGCGTCGAGGAGCCGCCCGACGGCATCGCGGTGGCCACCGGTCGGGGCGTCGCCGGGCACGACGACGACCCCGGCCAGATGTCGGTGCAACGGTGCGACGCCGAGCGCGTCGGCGCGGGCGGCGAGGTCGGCCTCTGCGGCCCGTCGCTCGCGGACGTCGGCGAGCAGCGAGCGCAGGGCCGAGCGTTCCATGCTCTCGCGGCGTCGGTCGACGAGCCGGCTCAGCGTCAGCGCCTGCGCGGCGCGCTCGAGCACCATCATCTGCGTGGGCGTCGCGTCGTCGGGGGTGACGAGGACGAGCCGGCCGAAGCGTTCCGAGCTGGCCGAGACCTCGGCCGTCGGCCAGCCGGCGACGCGGGAGCGGCGCGACCAGTTGCGCAGTAGGTCGGCGACCGGTTCCGGCCCGGGATCGTAGGCGACGACGCGCCGCATGAGGTCTTCGGCGACGCCCGGCGCGCCGGCCATCCGCGCCGCCGCGGCGACGATCTCGCCGGCGCCGGCGCCCGCGACGGTGAGTCGGGTGAACTCGGCGTGGGCGCGCTCCGAGGCCCGCAGCGACGCGAGTTGTTCGGCGACGATCCGCGCATGCACGGCCTCGGTGATCCGGACGAACGGAATCTCGCGGCGCAGCGTCACGAGCGGCAACTCCGCCCGGCGGCAGGCGTCGACGAGTGCGGGCGGCGCGGCGTCGTAGCGGCGGACGAGCTCGAGGACGAGGCCGGCGGCGCCGGCCCGGGCGAGCCTGTCGACGTAGGCGGCGAGCGCCGCGGGGACGTCGGGCAGGGCGATGCCGGTGGTGAGGATGAGCTCGGAACCGGACAACATGGTGTCGACGTCGGTGAGCTCGCTGACGTGCACCCAGCGGACCGGCCGGTCGAGCCAGGCGTCGGGCGTCAGGGTGACCGGTGAGCCGCGGCGGACTTCGGGGAGCGCGAGCACCTCGCGCAGGGTCGGCGGGGCCACGGGGCGAGTGTAGATGGCGTCCCTGTGGAAAACTGGGCGCGTGCCGTCGGACCCGCTGCCGCTCGACCCGATCGCCGAGGCGCATCGGCTGTGGACGGCGCACGGGTGGGGTGAGGTGGCCGACGGGATGGCCGCCGTGACGTCGGTGATGCGGGTGCAGCAGATCATGCTCGCGCGGGTCGAGGCGGTGCTCAAGCCGTTGGGGCTGACGTTCGCGCGCTACGAGCTGCTCATGCTGTTGACGTTCTCGCGCGCCGGATCGCTGCCGATGGCGACGATCAGTTCGCGGCTGCAGGTGCATCCGGCGAGCGTCACCAATCTCGTCGACCGGCTGCAGGGCGCGTCGTACGTGGTCCGCGAGCCGCATCCGCGCGACCGCCGCGCCACGCTCGTCCGGCTGACGGACGCGGGCCGGACGCTCGCCGCCGAGGCGACGGGGCGGCTCAACGCGGAGGTCTTCGCGGTGCCCGGGGCGTCGGCCGGCGACATCGCGGAACTCAACGCGATCCTGTCGCGGTTCCGCCGCGACGCGGGCGACTTCGCCGATGCCGGCGGGGCGCCGTGGGCGAGGGAATAGGTGACTGTTCCGGTCGCGCTGTACTCGTCGGCTCCGACCATCCGGCGACGGGTGCCGTCAGCGCAGCGTCTCGATGATCGCGCTGAAGTCCTGACCGCCGTGTTCGGCGGCGAACTCGCGGTACAGCTGCGCGGCGTGGCTGCCGAGCGGGGCGTTGGTGCCCGCCGAGGCGACGGCGTCCATGGCGAGGCCGAGGTCCTTGTTCATGAGGGACGCCGCGAAGCCGGGGACGAAGCCGTTGTTGGCCGGGGACGTCGGCACCGGGCCGGGGACGGGGCAGTTCGTCGAGACCGCCCAGCAGTCGCCGGTCGCCCCGGTGATGACGTCGAACAGCGACTGCGCCGACAGCCCGAGCCCCTCGGCCAGCACGAACGCCTCACCGACGGCGATCTGCTGCACGGCGAGCACCATGTTGTTGCAGATCTTCGCGGCCTGACCGGTTCCGGCGGCGCCGCAGTGCACCACCTTGCCGGCCATCGGCGCGAGCACCGGACGCGCGGCGGCGACGGCGTCGACCTCGCCGCCGACCATGAACGCGAGCGTCCCGGCGACGGCGCCCTTGACGCCGCCGGAGACGGGCGCGTCGAGCTGACGCATCCCGGCCGCGATCGCCCGCGCGTGCACCTCGCGGGCGTCGTCGACCGAGATCGTCGAGCTCTCGATGAAGAGCGTGCCGGGCGCCGCCGCCGGCAACAGCGCGTCGTAGGCGCGTTTGACGAGGTCGCCGTTCGGCAGCATCGTGACGACGACGTCGGCGCCCGCGGCAGCCTCCGCCTCGGAGCCGACGACGGTGACGCCCGCGACCGACGCCGCCGCGACGGCCGCGGGCACGGGATCGTAGCCGCGGACGACGTGCCCGGCGCGGACGAGGTTCGCCGACATCGGGCCGCCCATGTGGCCGAGGCCGAGGAACGCCACGGTGTACGACGCTGGCGCCGTGGGCTCGGGTGATTCGGCAGGATTCATCGCAGGACTCCCTTCGCTCGCGCCGCCTCGGCCCGGCCGATGACGACGCGCATGATCTCGTTCGTCCCCTCCAGGATGCGATGCACCCGCAGGTCGCGGACGATCTTCTCGATACCGTATTCGTGCAGGTAGCCGTAGCCGCCGTGCAGTTGGAGCGCGGTGTCGGCGACACCGGAGCAGGTGTCGGTGACGAAGCGCTTGGCCATCGCGACGAGCCGGACGGCGTCGGGATCGCCGGCGTCGAGGGCCGCCGCCGCGCGCCAGAGCAGCATTCGCGACGCCTCGAGCCCCGTTGCGGCGTCGGCGAGGGTGAACCGGACCGTCGGCTCGTCGATGAGCCGGCCGCCGAACGCCTCGCGGTCGGCGACATACGCCGCCGCTCGCTGGTAGGCCGCTCGCGCACCGCCGAGGCTGCACGCCGCGATGCCGAGCCGGCCGCCGTTCAATCCGGCCATCGCGATGCCGAAGCCGCGGCCCGCTTCGCCGCCGAGCAGTGCGTCGGGGCCGACGCGGACGCTGTCGAGGATCACGGCGGCCGTCGGCTGCGCGTGCCAGCCCATCTTCGATTCGGGCATCCCGAAGGAGAGTCCCGGCGTCCCCTTCTCGACGAGGAAGGCCGAGATGCCCGCCGGGCCCGCGCCGCCCGTGCGGGCCATGACGAGGTAGAGGTCCGAGACGCCGCCGCCGGAGATGAACTGTTTCGTGCCGCTGAGCCGCCAGCCGTCGCCGTCCGGCACGGCGCGGGTCCGGAGGTTCGCGGCGTCGGAGCCGGCCGACGGTTCGGTGAGGCAATAGCTCGCGACGGCGTCCATCGCGGCGAGCCGGGGGAGCCAGGCGCGTCGTTGCCGGTCGGTGCCGTAGGTGTCGACCATCCAGGCGCACATGTTGTGAATGGAGAGAAAGGCGGCGACGGCGGGATCGCCCGCCGCGAGCTCCTCGAAGATCCGGACGCCGTCGAGCCGTCGCAGGCCGCTGCCGCCGACGTCCTCCCGGGCGTAGATCGCACCCATGCCCAGTGCGGCCGCCTCCCGTAGCTCGGCGAGCGGAAAGTGCTGTTCGGCGTCCCAGCGCAGGGCGTTCGGGGCCAGTCGCTCGGCTGCGAACGCCGCCGCCGTCTCGGTGATCGCGCGCTCGTCGTCGTCGAGGACGAAGGGGTCGGACACGTCACTCCCTCCAGATGCTTTGACGTCCAACTATTACATCGTTTGACATCAAAGTAAAGGGTGGGCGGGTGTCTATAGGTCCGTTACATCCAGGACGTTCCCCGTCTGCGTCGATACGAGCCGGAGAAGCCCCGGGGTTGTGACATCGTCCAGACCATGAAGTATCTCGTCGCCGGGGGCGCGGTCGTCGCCGTCGGAGCCGCCGTCCTCACCTATCACGGGCACGTGGTCGAAGCCGTGGCCGTCACGTCGGCGTGGTTCGTCGTCGCCGCCGCGGTCCGCCGGCTGCAGCGGCACGCCTGATCGGTACCCCCGGTCGGGTTCGAACCGACACTGTGCGGCTTTTAAGGCCGCTGCCTCTGCCGATTGGGCTACGGGGGCGTCGGGTCAGAGCATCCCACGTGTCATTCGCCGAAAGGGCGTGGACTCGGACTTCACGTGCGGCAGGTCTTCCGCGGAGCCGGCCCGCGAGCGTACGGTCAGCAGATGGTCGGCCGTGTCGTCGGAGCCGGCCCGCGAGCGTACGGTCAGCAGATGGTCGGCCGTGTCGTCGCCGCGTTCATCGTCGTCATCGGGCTGGTGTGGGGGCCGGTCGGGACGGCCGCCGCGGCCCCGACCGGCGGCTGCGGGGTGCCGCTGACGGCGTCCGAGCGAGCCGCGATCGTCGCCGACGCGACTCCGCCCGCCGCCGCGCCCGGCCTGCCCCGACTGCGCTCGGAGGTGGCCGGGCTGTGGCGGATCGTCGACGTCCTCGTCGCCCATCGCGACCGGCGGGGGCTGTTCGCGCTCGGGCTCGCCGCCGTCGAACGTGACGCCGTCATGCCGATGCAGGAGCGCGGCGCCTTCGACGACCCGGCGTGGGCGAGGGCGCTGAGCACCCGGCTGTTGGAGCGTTTCTTCGACGCGGTGCGCGCCGAGTTCTCGGGCGAGCCGCCCGCGGAGCAGTGGGTGCGGCACTTCCGGCTCGCGGGCACCTGCGGCGTCGGCGGGGAACGCGTCGCGCTGACGGGCTACAACGCCCACATCACCGTCGATCTCGCGTACGCGCTCGCCGACGTCGGTGCGACGCAGCGCAACGCGCGGGATTTCTTCACGATCGTCGACGCGATCGCCGCGCACGGGGACTCGATCGTCGCCGAGACCAAGCGGGCGTACGGCGTCGACATGGGGCCGTTGTTCCGGTTCTACTTCGTGGGCGAAGGGCTCGACCGGTTGCTCGGGGCGGGCAGGGCCACCGGTCCGATGCTGCGGGCGGCCGACGTCGGCTACAACGTCCTGACGTTCGGCAACGGCCTCGTGCTCGGCGATCCGCGCACCCGACCGGCCGCCGCGGCGGAGGTCCGGGCGCTGTGGGCGACCGGTGACGCGGCGATCGAGGCGTTCGAGGCGTCGTTGACCTTCTGAGATAACGGCGTTAAGTTAACTCCGTTCATCGACGAAGGAGACGCCGTGATCGCCGCCCTCACCAGGTATGTCATCGCCAGGCCGAAAGCCGTGCTCATCGCCGGGATCATCGTCCTGGTGGCGCTCGGGCTCGCCGGTGTCGGTGTGGCGGACCGACTGCAGGCGGGGGGCTACGTCGACCCGAAGGCCGACTCGATCCAGGCGTTCAACCAGCTCGAGAACACCTTCGGCCGGGGCGGGCTCTCGCTCGTGTTCGCCGTGCAGGACGACGCGGGGATCGACGGCGCCGACGCCCGCGCGACGGGTGAGGCGATCGTCGCCGGGTTGCGCGGGGATGCGCGCGTCCTCACCGTGCAGTCGGCGTGGACCGATCCGCAGGCGGCCGCCGCGTTGCGCAGCACGGACGGGCGGACGGGGCTCGTCGTCGCGGGCGTCGGCGGCGGTGATCTCGAAGGTCAGAAGAACGCGGCCGACATCGTCGCCGACATGCCCCCGCCGATCGGCGATGCCACCGTGATCACGGGCGGGCAGGGCGTGGTCTACGCCGAGGTGAACAAGACCTCCGAGACGGATCTGCTGCGGGCCGAGCTGGTGGCCATCCCGATCAGCTTCCTACTGCTCATCTGGGTGTTCGGCGGGGTCATCGCGGCGGCGCTGCCGATCGTCATCGGCGTGGCCGCCATCATCGGAACCACGGGCATCCTGCGTGGCATCACCGAGTTCGCCGACGTGTCCGTCTTCGCGCTCAACCTCACGACGGCGATGGGATTGGCGCTCGCGATCGACTACACGCTGCTCATCGTCAGCAGATACCGGGAGGAGGTCGCCGCCGGATCGCCGCGGGACGCGGCGCTCGTCCGGGCGATGAGCACGGCCGGCCGCACCATCGTCTTCTCCGCGATCACCGTCGGGCTGAGCCTGGCCGCGATGGCCCTGTTCCCGATGTACTTCCTGCGCTCGTTCGCCTACGCCGGCGTCGCGGTCGTGGCGCTGGCGGCGCTCGCCACCCTCGTCCTCGCCCCGGCGCTGCTGACGCTGCTCGGCGACCGTATCGACGCCCTCGACGTGCACCGGCTGTGGCGCCGGCGGCGCGGCGGCGACGCGCGCGTCGCGAAGCCGGTCGAGGAGGGCGGTTGGTTCCGGTTCACCCGCGTCGTCCTCGCCCGGTCGCTGCCGATCGGCGTGACGATCGTCGCGATCCTCCTGCTGCTCGGCGCTCCCTTCCTCGGCATCCGCTTCGGCTACCCCGACGACCGCGTGCTGCCGAAGGACTCGGCGAGCCACGTCGTCGGCGACCTGCTGCGCGAGGACTTCGCGCAGAGCGCCACGGGGCTGACCTCCGTCGTCATGCCCGACGCGGGCGGTCCGTCGCCGGAGCTCGATCGCTACGCCGCCGAGCTCTCCCGGGTCGCCGACGTCGCCGCGGTCGTCTCCCCGGACGGGACGTATCTGCGCGGCGTCAAGGCGGGACCGGGGGATCCGACGGCCCGCCGGGGTGAGGCGGTCCTGCTGTCGGTGTCCACCGTCGAGCCCGGCAGCGACGCCGCGGCCGATCAGCTCGACGCGCTGCACGCTGTCGCGGCGCCGCATCGAGCGCTGTTCTCGGGAGCCGAGCAGCTCGACCGCGATTCGGTGGAGTCGATCCTCGACTCGTTGCCGCTCGTGCTCGCCGTCATCGCCGTGACGACGTTCATCCTTCTGTTCCTGTTGACGGGCAGCCTGCTGTTGCCGCTCAAGGCGCTCGTCATGAACGTGCTCTCGCTCTCGGCGGTGTTCGGCGCGCTCGTCTGGATCTTCCAGGAGGGCCACCTCGGCGGCCTCGGCACCACCGTCACGGGCTCGCTGATCGCGAACATGCCGGTGCTCATGTTCTGCATCGCCTTCGGGCTGTCGATGGACTACGAGGTGTTCCTGTTGGCGCGGATCAAGGAACACTGGGACGGCGCGCCGGAGAAGACCCGCGGGGCCAACGACGACGCCGTCGCCTACGGCATCGCGCACACGGGACGCGTCGTGACCGCGGCCGCGCTGCTCATGGCGATCGTCTTCGCGGCCATCGGGACGGGCGGGGTCTCGTTCATGCGGATGTTCGGCGTGGGGATGACGATCGCCGTGCTGCTCGACGCGACCGTCATCCGGATGCTCCTCGTTCCGTCGTTCATGCGACTGATGGGCACCGTCAACTGGTGGGCGCCGCCGCCGCTCGCGCGGTTCCAGGCCCGCTACGGGTGGCGGGAAGGATGACGGCGCGGCCGCGGTCGCGGCGCGGCGAGGGGGAGACGCTCGCCGAGGACATCCTCGTCGCCGCGACGGATCTGCTCATCGAGACCGACAGTGTGGACGCCGTCTCCGTCCGAGCCGTCGCGCGGCGGGTCGGTGTGACGCCGCCGTCGATCTACCTGCACTTCGCCGACAAGGACGCCTTGCTGACGGCGGTCGTCGCGCGGTACTTCGCGCAGTTGGACGTCGCGCTGCGGGCCGCGTCCGAGGGGGCGGACGCGACGCTGGAGAAGACGAAGCGGGTCGGGCTGGCCTACGTCGAGTTCGCGCTCGCCACGCCGGAGCTGTATCGGCTCGCGACGATGACGCCGGCGGCGACGGCGTCGGAGGTCGATCTCGTGCTGCAGGCGTCGGCCTTCGCACACTTCACCGGTCTCATCGAGAAGCTCATGGACGAGGGCTTCTATCCCCTGGGCGATCCGGTGCCGATCGCGCTGCGGACGCTGGTCGTCGTCCACGGCGTCGCGGCGATGCTCGTGGCCAAGCCGTTCCTGCCGTGGGGCGATCCGATGGAGTTCGCCGAGCAGGTGCTGACGGCCGGCTGCCTCGGTCTCGCGGTCGTCGCGTCGCGGGGCGGCGACATCGAGTCCGCTGCCGTCGCGGATCTCGTCGCGGCGATGCGCGAGGCGGGCGGGTGATCCGTCGATCCGGGTGATCCGCCGCCGACGACGTCACAGTGTCAGTTCGCGAGATCTCTTCCGCGCCAGGCGTAAAGGGAGGGTAATGTCGGACGTGTCCGCGGGCGTGGGAACCGAACGCACCCGTCCGCGCGTTGGCTGTCAGGAGCACACCGACTTGTTCCGGAAGGGGACCACCCGTGAGGGAGAGCAGTAACCCGGTGATGAAGAACCTCACCAGGTCGAATCAGGGCCAAGGGGGTTACGCGGGCTTCAACGCCGCCACCAACCACCCCGGCGCCGCGCAGGCGGGGATGTACGGCGCGCAGCAGTACGGGCAGCAGGGGCAGTACGGACAGCCGTATGGCCAGCCTTACGCGCCGCCGACGCCGGCGACGCGGTCGATCACCATCGACGACATCGTGACGAAGACGGGCATGACGCTGGGCGTCGTCGCCCTGACGGCGGTCGTCGCCTACGCGCTGTCGGCGATCGACGTGGCCTACGCCATGCCGCTGCTGCTCATCGGCGGCATCGGTGGCTTCGTGCTCGTCCTCATCGCGATGTTCGGCCGCAAGATGGACAACCCGGCCATCGTGCTCAGCTACGCCGCCTTTGAGGGGCTCTTCGTCGGCGCGGCGTCGTTCGTGTTCGCCAACCTGACCGTGGGCAGCACGAGCGCGGGTGCGCTCATCACGCAGGCGCTGCTGGCGACGTTCGGCGTCTTCTTCGGCATGCTCGTCGTCTACAAGACGGGCGCCATCCGCGTCACGCCGCGCTTCACCCGGATGATCTTCGCCGGCATGGTCGGCGTCCTCGTGCTGGCGCTCGGCAACCTCGTGCTCGGCATGTTCGGCGTCAACATGGGTCTGCGGGACGGCGGCCCGATCGCGATCATCTTCTCGCTGATCTGCATCGGCCTCGCCGCGTTCAGCTTCCTCATCGACTTCGACTCGGCCGACCAGCTGATCCGCGCCGGTGCGCCGGCGAAGGCGGCCTGGGGCGTCGCGCTCGGTCTGACGATCACGCTCGTCTGGCTGTACATCGAGATCCTGCGGCTGCTGAGTTACTTCAACAACGACTAGCGGTTCGGCCGATCGCTCGACGCGCCCCGTCACCCTCGCGGTGACGGGGCGCCGTCGTATCGGGAGCGGGTCACGACGCCCAGCGCCCGGCCATGCGGCGCAGGATCGACGCCGAATCGGCGATCGCCGAGCGCTGCGGCGGTTCCGGAAGCGGGCCGGTGCCCCAGGCGCCGAGGGCGTTGAGCGTGGCGGGCAGCAGCGCGTGTGCGGCGAGCTCGTAGCCGGCGGACGACGGGTGGTAGCGGTCGGCGGAGAGCATCCGGTCCGGCGCCTGGAGGAACTCCTTCGTCAGCAGATCGGCCATCGGAACAGCGACGCCGCCCGCGCGCCGCACCGCCGCGTTCTTAGCGGCGGCCAGGCGGCGGCCCCAGGCGCGCATGATGGATCGCAGCGGCTGCGGGATCGCCGTGATGACGCCGAGATCGGGGCACGTGCCGACGACGACCTCCGCGCCCGCGTTCTTCAGCCGGCGGACGGCGTCGCCGAGTCGGGTGGCCGACGGGCCCGGCGCGTTGACGGCGGCGATGTCGTTGGCGCCGACGAGGATGACGGCGACGTCCGGCGGCCTGCCCGCGATGAGCATCGCGTCGACCTGGCCGGCCAGCCCCTTGCTCGTCGCGCCGACGATCGCCTTGGTCGACAGACGCAGCGTCAGTCCCGATTCGTCGGCCGCCAGCCGGGCCAACCGCGCGCCAGGGGTCTCGGCCGGGACGTCGGCGCCGAGCCCGGCGGCCGTCGAATCGCCGAAGACCATGAGGTGCGCGTCGTAGCCGACGCCGCGGCGCAGCCGGACGGGGTCGGCGCCGGGGGCATAGACGCCGTCGCTGTTCGGGGCGCTCTCCATCGGACGCGGTATGACGCGCCGCGCGAGCGCCGCCTGCTGGGTGAGGAAGCCGTGGGCGAGTGCCGCGATTCCGGCGGTGCCGACCGCGGCGACGGCGGCTGCCGCCGCGGGCTTCGCGACCGCAACCAGACGGCTGTGGGCAGGCATGGTCGGCGTCGCGTCGGACACGGCTCCAACGGTAGCGGAGGATCTGGAAGCATAGGGGTCATGCGGATCGCGAAGCACGTCGTCGACCTCGTCGGCAACACGCCCCTCGTCCAGCTGAACAAGGTCGTCGGGCCGGGATTCCCGCTCGTCGCCGCCAAGATCGAGTACCTCAATCCGGGCGGCAGCAGCAAGGACCGGATCGCCGTCAAGATGGTCGACGCCGCCGAGAAGGCGGGCCTGCTCGGCCCGGGCGGCACGATCGTCGAACCGACCAGCGGCAACACGGGGATCGGGCTGGCCCTCGTGGCTCAGCAGCGCGGCTACAAGTGCGTCTTCGTGTGCCCGGACAAGGTCGGCGAGGACAAACGCAACGTGCTGCGCGCCTACGGCGCCGAGGTCGTCGTCTGCCCGACGGCCGTGCTGCCGGAGGATCCGAACAGCTACTACAGCGTCTCGGACCGGCTGACGCGCGAGATCCCCGGCGCCTGGAAGCCGAACCAGTACGCCAACCCGGGCGGCCCCGACAGCCACTACGAGACGACCGGACCCGAGATCTGGCGGGACACCGACGGCCGGATCACCCACTTCGTCGCCGGCGTCGGCACCGGCGGCACGATCACCGGCACCGGCCGCTATCTCAAGGAGGTCTCGGGCGGCGCGGTGAAGGTGATCGGCGCCGACCCGGAGGGCTCGGTGTACTCGGGCGGCACCGGACGGCCGTACCTCGTCGAGGGGGTCGGCGAGGACTTCTGGCCCACCGCCTACGACCCGTCGATCCCGGACGAGATCATCGCCGTCTCCGATGCCGACTCGTTCGAGATGACCCGGCGGCTCGCCCGGGAGGAAGGACTGCTCGTCGGCGGCTCGTGCGGCATGGCCGTCGTCGCCGCGCTGCGCGTTGCCGAGACGGCCGGGCCCGACGCCGTCATCGTCGTGCTGCTGCCCGACGGCGGACGCGGCTACCTCGGCAAGATCTTCAACGACCGCTGGATGAGCAGCTACGGATTCTCGACCGTCGCCGGCGACGAGACGGCCGTCGAGGTCAGCGTCCGCGACGTGCTGCGCGGCAAGTCCGGGGATCTGCCCGACCTCGTGCACACCCACCCGACGGAGACGATCCGCGACGCCATCGAGATCCTGCGGGAGTTCGGGGTGTCCCAGATGCCCGTCGTCGGTGCCGAACCGCCGATCATGGCGGGGGAGGTCGCCGGATCGGTGTCCGAGCGCGCACTGCTGTCCGCGGTGTTCGAGGGGCGGGCGGCGCTGGCCGATCCCGTCAGCAAGCACATGGAGGCGTCGCTGCCGCTCATCGGATCCGGTGAGTCGCTGGAGGCCGCCACGAAGGCGCTGTCGGAGACCGACGCGCTCATGGTCGTCGAGGAGGGCAAACCGGTCGGTGTCATCACCCGGCACGACGTCCTCGGTTTCGTCAGTCACGGAAAGTAGGGATCGAACACACATGTCCGACCGTCCGACGTCCACCTCCAAGCCCGGTTTCTCCACGCGCGCCATCCACGCCGGCTACGAGCCCGATCCGTTGACCGGCGCCGTCAACGTCCCGATCTACGCCAGCTCGACCTTCGCCCAGGACGGCGTCGGCGGGATGCGCGGCGGATTCGAGTACGCGCGCACCGGCAACCCGACGCGAACCGCCCTCGAGGCGAACCTCGCCGCGATCGAGGGCGGTGCCTACGGACGCGCGTTCGCCTCGGGCATGGCCGCGACGGACGCCCTGCTGCGGGCGTCGCTGCGGCCCGGGGATCACCTCGTCATCCCGAACGACGCGTACGGCGGCACCTTCCGGCTGATCGACAAGGTGTTCAGCCAGTGGGGCGTCACCCACACGCCGGCCCCGCTCACCGATCTGGACGCCGTCCGGGCGGCGATCCGGCCCGAGACGAAGCTCGTGTGGATCGAGACGCCGACGAACCCGCTGCTCAACATCGGCGACATCGCGGCGCTCGCCGAGATCGCGCACGCGGCCGGAGCGAAGCTCGTCGTCGACAACACGTTCGCGACGCCGTACCTGCAGCAGCCGCTGGCGCTGGGCGCCGACGTCGTCCTGCATTCGACGACGAAGTACCTCGGCGGTCACTCCGACGTCGTCGGCGGGGCGCTCGTCACCGACGACGCCGAGCTCGACGCGGCGATCGCGTTCCTGCAGAACGGCGCCGGCGGCGTGCCGGGGCCGTTCGACGCCTACCTCACCCTGCGCGGCATCAAGACGCTCGCGGTGCGGATGGAGCGGCACTGCGACAACGCCGAGACGATCGCGCGTTACCTGTCCGGGCACCCGCGGATCACGAAGGTGCTGTACCCGGGGCTCGAGTCGCACCCCTCGCACGCGGTGGCGGCCGGGCAGATGTCGCGGTTCGGCGGCATGATCTCCGTCCTCGTCGACGGCGGCATCGACGGCGCGCAGAAGTTCTGCTCGCTGACGCGCGTCTTCACGCTCGCCGAGTCGCTCGGCGGCATCGAATCGCTCATCGAGCATCCCGGGGCGATGACGCACGCGTCGACGGCGGGCTCGCAGCTGGAGGTTCCGGCGGATCTCGTGCGGTTGTCCGTCGGCATCGAAGACGTCGACGACCTGCTCGCGGATCTCGAATCCGCGCTGCAGTGAGCGGGATCTCGGCCGCCGACCTCGATGCGGCCGTCGAGCTGCTGGCGCCCGTCATGCGCCGGACGCCGATGGTGGCCTCGCGGGCGCTCACCGAGCGGTGCGGTCACGAGGTGTGGCTCAAATGCGAGAACCTGCAGCGGACCGGCTCGTTCAAGCCCCGGGGGGCGTACGCGCGCATCGCGCGGCTGAACGAGGCCGAGCGGGCCGGCGGCGTCGTCGCCGCGTCCGCGGGCAACCATGCGCAGGGCGTGGCCTGGTCGGCGACGACGCTCGGCATCGCCTCCACGGTGTTCATGCCGGCCGGTGCGTCGCTGCCTAAGGTGCAGGCGACGCGCGCGTACGGCGCAGACGTCGTGCTCGGCGGGGCGACGATCGACGAGTGCCTGACGCGGGCGCGCGCCTTCGCGGCGGAGAAGGGCGCGACCCTCATCCATCCGTTCGACCACCTCGACATCGTGCTCGGGCAGGCGACGGTCGGGGAGGAGATCGTCGAGCAGCTGCCCGACGTCGGCACGGTGATCGTGCCGCTCGGCGGCGGCGGCCTGCTCGCCGGGATCGCCGCCTCGCTGCGTGTGCGCAAGCCGGACGTCCGGATCATCGGTGTGCAGGCGGCGCAGGCCGCGGCGTGGCCGACCTCGCTGGCCGAGCGCAGGCCGGTCCCCGCCGCGGACATGGCGACGATGGCCGACGGCATCGCCGTCGGGCGTCCGGGAGACGTCAACTTCGCGATCGTCGCCGACCTCGTCGACGAGGTCGTCACCGTCAGCGAGGAGGGACTCTCGCAGGCGCTGCTGCTCGTCCTCGAACGCGCGAAGCTGCTGGTGGAACCCGCGGGAGCCGCCGCCGCGGCCGCACTCCTCGAGGTCGCCGACCTGCGGCTCGACGGCGGGCCGGTGTGCGTCGTCCTATCCGGCGGCAACATCGATCCGTTGCTGCTCAGCCACGTCACGACACACGGGTTGCAGGCCGCCGGCCGATATCTGACCGTGACGGCGACCGTGCCCGACCGGCCGGGCGGGCTGGTGGGCTTGCTGAAGCTGCTCTCCGCCGAGGGCGCCAGCGTCGTCGATGTCGTGCACTCGCGGGTATCGGGCCGGGTCCGGCTCGGTGAGGTGCAGGTCACCGTTAGCCTGGAGACGAAGGGCCCCGACCACCAGGCCGCCGTCATCGCGGCGATGGAGCGGGAGGGGTACGCGCCTAGCTCTGTGGAGTGAACAGCGTGGCTGAGCAGCCGCCGCCGTGGACGGGACGACCTCCCGTGGCGGATCGGCTCGCCCGCACCCGGCGCGCCTACGACGCCCTGCTCGGCGGCGCCGAGCCGCCCGACTGGTTACCGGCCGTCGTCCGTGACTCGTGGCGGCGGTCGATGCGACTCGGCGTCGATCCGCTCGGTGCCGCCGGCGGTGTCGCTCCGCCGGCCGAGTTCGCGGCCTATCGCGAACGGCACCCCCTCGCCCGGGTGTTGCCGGTCATCCGCACGCTGCTCGGTGACGCGATCGCCGGATCGGGGGCCGTCGTCGCCGTGACGGACGCCGACGGACGGCTGCTCTGGGTCGAAGGCGACGCCGACGCACGGCGGCGGGCCGAGACCATCAACTTCGCGGCGGGCGCGCTGTGGAGCGAGGCGGCGGCCGGGACCAACGCACCGGGCGTGGCGCTGTCCGTCGACCGTCCGGTCCAGATCCTCGGCGCGGAGCACTTCAGTGCGCCGGTGCAGCGGTGGAACTGCGTGGCGGTGCCCGTGCACGATCCGCGCAGCGGGGTGCTGCTGGGCGTCATCGACGTCACCGGCGGGGACGTCGTCGCGGAGGCGTTCGCGATGACGGCCGTCCGGTCTGTGGTGGCCGCCGTCGAGGCCGAGTTGCGAGTGCTGCTTCCGGGAGTGGTGTCCGTCGCCGGCGGCGACGAGCCCGTGTTGTCGGTGCTCGGCGACGCGCCACGCTTCGGGGAGAGGCGGGTGTCGCGGCGGCATGCCGAGATCCTGCTTCTGCTCGCCGAGAATCCCGCCGGTATCGGCGCCGACGATCTCGCCGGCCGATTGTCGGAGTCCGAGCTCGACGCGGTCACCGTGCGTGCCGAGGTGTCGCGTCTGCGCCGCGACATCGGCCGCGACGCCGTCGCTTCGCGGCCTTATCGGTTGAGCGGGGCGGTCACGACGGATCTCGACGACGTTCGGTCATGTGCGACGGCCGGCGACATCGCTGGAGCGCTGCGGGCCTACGGCGGCGGAGGCCTGCTGACGACGTCCTTCGCTCCGGGCATCGTCCGGATCGCCGAGAACCTCGCCGCCGATCTGCGAGCAGCCGCGGTCACGGCGGGGGCACCGGGCCTCGTGGCGTGGACGGCGTCGGCTCTCGGCGCCGACGACGCGGACGCGTGGCGCCGCCTCGCGGCCGTCGCCCCGGACGCCGCCTCGCGTGAACGCGCTGCCGCCCGCGCCCGGCTCGCCGACGCCCGACTGAAGTAGCGCAGGGTTGGCGGGCCGCTGCAACCCGGATGCAACGTCGGCCGACCTACCGTGTGGTCAGCGTCACAACCGCCGCAGAAGAAGGAGCAGCCATGACCGTCTACGCGAATCCCGGTGAGACTGGCTCGGTGATGAGTTTCGAGTCGCGCTACGAGAACTGGATCGGCGGGCAGTGGGTGCCGCCGGTGAAGGGCCAGTACTTCGAGAACCCGACGCCGATCACGGGCAAGACCTTCTGTGAGGTCGCGCGGTCCACCGCCGAGGACATCGACCTCGCACTCGATGCGGCTCATGCCGCGGCGCCTGCGTGGGGACGGACGTCAGTGGCCGAGCGGGCCAACGTCCTCAATCGGATCGCCGATCGGATGGAGGCGAATCTCGAGAAGATCGCGGTCGCCGAGTCGTGGGAGAACGGCAAGGCCGTCCGCGAGACGCTCGCCGCCGACATCCCCTTGGCCATCGATCACCTGCGCTACTTCGCCGGAGCGCTCCGGGCGCAGCAGGGTGGTATCAGCGAGATCGACGAAGACACCGTCGCCTACCACTTCCACGAGCCGCTCGGCGTCGTCGGGCAGATCATTCCGTGGAACTTCCCCATCCTCATGGCGGTCTGGAAGCTGGCGCCGGCGCTCGCCGCCGGCAATGCCATCGTCCTCAAGCCCGCGGAGCAGACCCCGGCGTCGATCCTCTACGTCATGTCGCTCGTCGGTGATCTGCTCCCTGCCGGCGTCCTCAACATCGTCAACGGGTTCGGCGTCGAAGCCGGCAAGCCGCTTGCGTCGAGCAACCGGATCCGCAAGATCGCGTTCACAGGCGAGACGACGACCGGCCGGCTGATCATGCAGTACGCGTCCGAGAACATCATCCCGGTCACGCTCGAGCTGGGCGGCAAGAGCCCGAACATCTTCTTCTCCGACGTGATGGCCGCCGACGACGGCTTCCGCGATCGGGCCCTCGAGGGCTTCACGATGTTCGCGCTCAACCAGGGCGAGGTGTGCACCTGCCCGAGCCGGGCGCTCATCCAGGAGTCGATCTACGACGAGTTCGTCGAGCTGGCCGTCGAGCGGGTGAAGAAGATCAAGCAGGGCAACCCGCTGGACACCGACACGATGATGGGCGCGCAGGCGTCCAACGATCAGTTCGAGAAGATCAGCTCTTATCTGTCCATCGGCAGGCAGGAGGGCGCCACCGTTCTCACGGGCGGTGAGCCGGTCGATCTCGGCGGCGAGCTCTCCGGCGGCTACTACATCGCGCCGACGGTGTTCGCCGGCACGAACACGATGCGGATCTTCCAAGAGGAGATCTTCGGCCCCGTGCTCTCGGTGGCACGATTCTCGGACTACGACGAGGCCATCGGTATCGCCAACGACACGCTCTACGGACTGGGCGCCGGCGTCTGGACGCGTGACGGTGCGACGGCCTACCGCGCCGGACGTGCCATTCAGGCCGGCCGGGTGTGGACGAACACCTACCACGACTACCCCGCCCACGCCGCGTTCGGCGGATACAAGCAGTCGGGGATCGGCCGTGAGAACCACCTCATGATGCTCGAGCACTACCAGCAGACCAAGAATCTGCTCGTCGGCTACGCGCAGCAGGCCAAGGGATTCTTCTGATGATCGACCGGGTGACCGCGACGGACACCGCCGTGGCTCTGCTGACGAAGCTGTCGGAAGTGAACGGCGGACTGATGATCCACCAGTCCGGCGGCTGCTGCGACGGATCGGCTCCGATGTGTTACCCGGTCGGCGAGTACAGGGTGGCGCAACGCGACGTGCTGCTCGGGGAGGTCGTCCTCCCCGAGCCGCTGCCCCCGGTCCGTGTGTGGATCAACGGTGATCAGTTCGAGTTGTGGAAGCACACACAGCTGATCGTCGACGTCGTGCCTGGGCGGGGAGCCGGGTTCTCACTTGAGGCGCCCGAGGGCGTCCGATTCCTCTCCCGTTCCCGCACGTTCACCGACGAGGAGAACGCCGAACTCACCGCGGCGCCGCCGCTGCGGGGAGCCGACGTCTGACCGCCGCCCGAGTCACGCCGCGTTTCCGAGCGTTCCCCGCTCGGGGCGCGGCGGGCTCGGGTACCTGCGTCCCGTGGGCGTCGTGATCGTGATGGTCCCGTCCGACGCTGCGGCATCCGACCAGCCGCTTTCGGCCTTCGCCAGGTTGCAGGCGGCACACAGCCCAGCGCCGTTCGCTTCGGACGTCGGGCCGCCGTGTGCCCGCGGATCGGTGTGGTCGATGTGGGCGATCGGCGCGTCGCAGTAGGGCGTCCTGCAGACGGCCCCGTCGCGGACGCGGATGAAGGCGGCGAGTGCGGGCGGGAACACACGGGTGTCCGAACTCATCGCGATGAGCCGTCCCGCGGGGTTCTCATAGAGCCGGCGAATCCGCACGGTGTCGCCTGCGTCGATGCCGGCGGCGATCAGTTCACGCGCCAGACGCGCCGGGATCGGGTCGCGACCGAGGGTTGCCGGGGCGTCGTCGTCGAGCAGCGCCTTGTCGGACATGACGAGGCTGACGGCGACGGGCGTGACGCCGTCGGCCCGGCCGGTCAGACGGGCGAGGGCTTCGTCGGCCATCGCCGCGTGACGTGCACCGCCGGGCGCGGTGTCGGTCTGTTTCTTCAGTGATGCGAATGCTGCGACGGCGTGCGGCAACGGCGCGACGAGCGTGAAGTAGGCCATGCCGTCGGGCGCCGGACGCACCGTGACGCGTCGTTGCCGGACGGCGGCCTTCTGACGCTCGATCGCGGAATCGGGGTCGACGTGCTGAGCGACGCCGCGAACGAACGCCGCGAAATCTCTGTCGCCGTAGGTCGTCGCGGCGGGCGTCTCGGCGATCTTCTCGTCGACTTCGGCACGCTTGCCGGAGTCGAGAAACTGGCTCTCCTCCGCTGCCGCGTGCGCCCGACGCGGAGTGAGATCCCCCGAGGTGAGCAGCCGCAGCGTCTGCGGCATCTCGTGTACAAGCCCGTGCGCGTGTTTGAGGAACGTGCGCGCCTGGCTGTGCGACGACTTCATCGCGAGCCCGACTTCGCGGGCGAGCCCGCGGGCGTGGCCGTGGGTGCTGATCCGAGCGCGCCGGATCTCGTTCGCGACGGTGACCTGCGCCGCGCCGACTGCGGCGGTCAGGCCGGTGAGTCGTTCGAGCAGGTCGAAGGCCTCGGCGTCGCCGAGACCTCCGAGATCACCGAGTGCGGTTCTGGCCTGGTCGATGGTGCTGACGATCTCGTCGAGCGGTCGTGCGGTGTCCATTCTTTCCCCCCTAGGTCGAATGTTGCGCCGACCGTAGCCGAGGGGTCTGACAGAAATCTCCGCCTCGTGCGCGGGCCGTCGTCAGTTCGTCTTGGTGTTGCGCAGGTGGGGTCCGATGTAGCCGATGTAGACCTTGCCGGTGCCGGCGGTGTCGTCGAGGAAGTGCATGCGGGGTGAGACGGAGGAGTCGGTGCCGATGACGTAGTGGGCGGCCATGAAGGTTTTTCCGGTGGGGTCGACGGTGGCGGGGACGGGGAAGATGCGGGCGGTCTTGAGTTTGCGGTGGGTGGCGGTGGCGTCTGATTCGACGAAGGTGAAGCGGCCGGGTGGGGCGGTGACGGCGTCGGGGGGTGGTTGGCGGACGAATTCGCGCAGGGTGCGGCCGGGTGAGGTGAGGTGTCCGGCGCGGCAGGCGCCCCAGGATTCGAGGGTGCGCAGGCCTTCCCAGGCGCGGGCGGCCCAGGTGAGGTGGGAGTGTTTGTCGAGGTCGGCGGCGACGGTGTCGTCGCCGGTCCAGTGCACCCAGGTGAACTCGGTGAGTCGGGCGAGGAGTTCTTCGATGGTGTCGGGGACGAGGTCGAGGCCGGTGGCGGCGCCGGCGTCCCAGTCGACGAGGTCGCTGCGTTCGATCGCGGTCAGTTGCGCGGTGAGGTGGCGTCGTTGGCGGCGTTCTTCGGCGAGTTCTTCTTGGATGACGGCGTGGTCGAGGGCTTCGTCGTCGAATCGGCGTTGCAGCAGGCGGTTGGTGTCGGTGAGTTCGTCGAGGGAGTCCTGGAGTTGGGAGAGTCGGGTTCTGGTGACGGTCAGTTGCGCGGCGGTGCGGTCGTGGAGGCGTCCGCGGCGCAGGAGGTCGATGATGTCGCCGGCGTCGTCGGCGGTGGGTGGGTGGCCGAGGAGCTCGGTGCAGGCGGTGTCGAGGGCGGCGGCCAGGCCCGCGCCGGTGTGGGTGTGGGGTGCGGGTTCGTCGACGATGGTGGCGGTGAGGAGTTCGTCGAGCCGGTCTCGCAGCAGGCGGTCGATGCGTCGGGCGTCGGTGGGCAGTTGGGATTCGATGGATTGGGCGAAGGCGCGGTCGGTGAGCAGCCGTTTGAGGAAGCCGGTGCTGCTGTCGATGATGCGTTGGGTGGACAGCAGTCGGTGTCGGTAAGAGTCGGCTGTGTTGTCGAGGTCGACGTGCGGGGCGAACGTGCGCATCGTGGCGGGTGGCACCTGGTGTGAGGCGGGGAGGTGCCGGTTGAGGTGTTCGGTGGCGTGGGCGTCGAGGATGTGGGCGCCGGCGACGCCGCGGGTGTCGTCGAGGAGGGTGCGGATGTAGTCGGCCCACTGGTCGTACGGCAGTTGTGGGCTGGTACCGGCGACGAAGAGCAGTCCGCGGCGGCGGGGGTCGAGGATCGCCGCTCGTACGCGGTCGGTGTCGGTGCCGCGGGTGAGGGCGGGTTCGGGGGTGAGGGGGTGGGCGCCGTCGTAGGCGGGGAGGATGCCGAGGAGGTCTTTGGTCAGCCGTGGCAGGCGCGGTTCGGCGGCCGGTGGTCCGTGCAGGTCGGTCCAGATCCAGCCGCTCGCGCCCTCGGGTGCGATGTGCTGGGTGATCTCGGTGATCCACGTCTGACGATGGTTGTTCTGGGTCCAGCGGAATCGGCGGGTGGTGGTTCCGTCGGGTTCGTCGATGCGGACGGCTGATCCGAGGATGCCGTCGGCGACGGTGACGGCGACCTCCGTCGCGGAGTTGAACGGCGTCCAGCGTTTGGCCTGCAGCCACGAGCGGATCTGCTCGTCTACGAGGTGCTCGACGCGTGGCTCGCTGCGGACGTGCACGAACGAACGACAGGACAGCGTGGACGGCATCGTCTAATCCGCATCGAATTCATTGTCGGTGAAGCCGAGCACGGTGCCGTTCTCCTGTACCGCCCGGCGGATGCGGTCGTCGAAGCCACTCGCGGCCGTCGCGCCGATCTCGAGGCGGACGTCGAGTTCGGCGCCCGGTACGCCGGCGAGGAGCGCGAGCACCTCTTCGGTGACCTGCGCGAATCCGCGCGCGTACGACGGCCCGGCCAGTTGGACGGAGCCGAAGTAGCGCGTCGGACGCGCCTCGGTCGGTGGTGCGGGAGTGCCCCCGGCTCCCGCCCCGGCTCCGGAGCCGGGCCCGCCACCGGTTTTGCCGCGTCTGCCACCCCATTCCTCGGCTTGTCGCCTTGCGAACCCCTCGGCCCGGCCGGGTTCGATGATGAGCAGCGAGTCGGTGAACGCCGGCGGAAACGTGTCGGCCTGCGGTAACCGCAACTCGTCGTACTCGCTGCCGTCCCAGCCGTCGGCAAAGCCGAACGGAAGGTGATCGAAAGACTCCCAGGCCGCCGACAAGCTGGCGGTCAACGCGTCCCGATTACGCAGCCGCGCGAGGAACGGATAGCGCGTGTAGTAGTCGAACAGTTCGCGCAGCGTGATGTGGCCGTCGGTGTTCCAGTGCCTGGCCAGCAGCCCCGCGAGGTCGTCGTGGATCGACTGCGCGTTGCGTTGCACCGACAGCAGCGACTCGGCGTGCAGCTTGTCGGCTGCGCGAGCGATGAGATCGCGCGTCGTCCCGCGGGCCTGCAGCGCCTCGATCGCGATCTTCTCGTCGGGGCGGTGCTGCGTCGGGTGGAGCAGCCAGACGAACGTGTCCGCGAGGCGAGCGGCCACGATGTCGTTCCATTTCGCGACGTTCGACGCGGCCTGTCGTTCCTGCTGCCCGGAGAGCTGTAGCGCGTCGCGCTCGTCGACGACGTGCTGCCAGGCGAGGTGATTGCGGATCGCCTTGTCGAGCAGGTCGGCGTCCTTCTCGTCGGCGGCGAGTACCACGATCGTGTTGCGATGCAGTCGTCCTGCTCCGCCGCGACGCTGGACGACGTCCGACGCCCATTCGATCGCAGGGGAATCGCCTGCCCTGCGCCGATGCCGGCGGTCCAGCGGCGCGATGACGAGCCGCGTCTGCTGCTCGTCGCCGACATCCGCGCTGTCGGGGAACACGAGGACGCCGGCGAACCGCGTGTCCCGGCTCTCCTTGCGGACGGCCTCGAGCCGACGCCGCGCCTCGGCCGCGACGTCGACCGCCGACAGCCCGTCGGCGTACTCACGGGCGCGGCGCGTCGTGTTCATCTGCGTGTCGAACCAGTACCGCGGGCCGTCCGTCATGAGATACGTCGCCTGGTTGGCCAGGTGGTCGAGCGCGGCGTGGAAGTTGCCCGGAACATCGCCCGGCAGCGCGGTGCCGAGGAAGATGCGCGGCTTCTCGACACCCTTGTGCGCGGTGTGCAGCCGCGGCGTCGCCGCGAGGAAGATCGACCGCGCCAGCCGCTGCGTGGTGTGCCGCTGCCCGAGGTGACTGTGCGCGGCGTCGATCTCGAAGGCCGACGACGATGCGCCCGAGACATCGGCGTCGACCACCGCCTTCCACTTGTCCTCGAGGTAGCCGGTCAGTTCGGTGGAGACGGCGTCGTCGTCGATCGGCAGGTAGCCGGGCATGATGAGCGCCTCCGCCCCGCCGGCCGCCCACAGCCGCTCGACGATCGTGCTCATCAGACGCAGGACGCCGCGGGTGCGCTGAAACCGGTCGAGCGTCGACCAGTCCTCGTAGAGCCGATCGAAGAACTCGGGGTGGATCGGATAGCTGCGCGCGATTCGTTCCCGGTACGGCCGCGACGAGGCGTCCGGCGGCAGGTCGGCGGCGTACTTGGCGTAGTAGGTGGAGATCCGGTCGGCGATGGCGTTGATCCTGCCGATCGTCTCGGCATCGCGAGCGCGGAAGATGCGCCGGCGCACGATCTCGAAGCTCTCGGTGGCGTCCGCGGGCCGCCAGTGCTCGGCGTTGCGGCCGACGATGCGCTTGAGCCGCCGCAGCGCCTCGCGCCCGTTGTCGCCGCCGACCTCCTCGTTGTTCTCGACGTCCTCCTCGCCGCTGCCATTGCCCGCCGGGATCGAGATGACGACCTGGATGCCGGGCGTCGTCGCCGCGGCCTCGGTGAGGGTCTGCGCGAACGTGAACTGGGTGTCGAACGTGCCGCCGGCGACGTCCTCGCGACCGTAGAGCTGCCGGGCGTAGGCCACCCATTCGTCGATGAGGATGACGGCGGGCGAGTACAGCGTCAGCAGTTCGCGCAGCGACGCGCCGGGGTTGGTGCCGGCGCGATCGGCGTCGGCGATCAGGTCGTACGCCTCCTGGCCGCCGAGCTGCCAGGCGAGCTCGCCCCACAGGGTGTTGACGGATGTCCCGTCCGCGTGGCGGATGCCGGTGGCCTCCAACTGGTTGCCGACGAGCGCGACGCGCTGCACGCGCTGGCGCACGTCGTCGACGCCGGTGTCGCGCAGCAGTTCGGCGACGTCGTCGGAGAGTTCGCTGAGCGGCAGCCCGGACGCGAGATGCCACAGGGCGAGCATCGAGTGGGTCTTGCCGCCGCCGAAGTTGGTCTGCAGATTGACGACGGGCGCCGCGTTGGGGTCGCCGGCGAGACGTCGTGCGCTGCCGACCAGCAGATCGCTGAGGCCGCGGGTGAGGTAGGTGCGCGCGAAGAACTGCCGCGGGTCGGAGTACTCGTTGCCGGGTTGTCCCAGGCGGTTGGTCTCGGCCACGGTGTGCAGGTCGGCCGCGAAATCGGCGGCCTTCTGGGTGCCGTGCAGGATGTCGTCGTGCGGCCGGACGATCTCGCGCCACGGCGGCAGGTTGTCGGACGCGATCGTGGTCGTGTGCCGGAAGGTCCTGGCGACGGCCTCGTCCTCGCGCTCGGCCGAGACGCGCCGCAGCTCCAATCGCATCAGCTTCACCTGCTCGGCCTCGGTCGGGGCGCCGATGGCCCGCAGGAAACGTTCGGTGGTGTCGAGTGCGCGTTGCGCGTCGTCGTTGCTGAACGGCTTCATGTGCGCGAAGTCGTTGCGCACGTCCTTGAGCTCATCCGCCCAGCTCTTCTCCTTGCGTGAGAGCCGATCGTCGAACGGGTACCACCGCGGCCGCACCCGTGTCTGCATCCCGTCGGTGAGGACGCGCAGCCCGTTCTGCGGATCCCGCGGGTCGTAGTCGCGCGACGGTCCACCGCCGGTGGCGACGAGCCCGATCCACGGTCCGCCGAGTTCGGCGTCGAGGACGGACGCGAGGAAGCGATCGAGCGCCGGTCCGAGGAGCTCCATCGCCCGCCCGATCCGATCGCGGTTGCTCGGCGCCATGCGTCACCTTCTTTCACACTGTGGTGTGTCTGTTATAGCCGACGTGTCCGACAGAATCGCTCGGTAGGGCGGATTCGGCGTCAGAGGGTGAGCTGCTCGGTGGCGTCCGGAGCCGCCGCGATGATGTCGTGCCAGGCCGCGCCGAGGGTGTTGAACGTGACGGCGTGGGCCGTCAGCTTGCGATCGCCGGCGAGCTTGAACAGCAGGCCCGCGAGCTCGCGGCACAGGTCGCGGTCGACGGTCGGTGGCACCTTGCCGAGCAGCACGGCGGCCGCCTGCACGCCGCCGTCCTCGATGGTGCGGGCGAGGTGCATCACCACCTCCCACTCGTCGATCGACGGATCCGTCGCCGGGTCGTAGTCGGTGGGCAGATCGGCCGGCGCGAGCAGCCTGACCCGCCCGCCGCCGCTGACGAGGATGCCCGCGCGATGCAGCGCGTCGAGGGAGACGCCGCGCGCGTTCGCGATGCTCTCCGCATCGCCGAACAACCCCGGGCCGAAGCCGTATTGCCGGAACCATGCGATGCTCTCCGCATCGCCGAACAACCCCGGGCCGAAGCCGTATTGCCGGAACCATTCGAGCGCGAATCGAGCCCCCGCCCCGAAATCGCCGATCTGCTCGCTCAGCACCTCGTCGAGAATCGCGTTGATGCGCTGCAACGCCGTGCGCACGCTCATCCGCGAACCGTCGTCCTCGAGCACTCCGGAATAGCGGGTGAACACCGTCATCCCCGGACCGATGACGGCCTGCGGCACGTCGACGGGCGCGATAGACCCCTGCTGCAGCTCCCGGAGTTTGACGGGCAGTTCACGTCGCAGCGCCGAGATGAATCCGCGGCGGTCGGTGCGTGGTGCGTCGTCGGGGCGGGGCCGAAGGGCGAGAACGATTGACGACGCGAGTGCATTAGTGCCGACGGACAACATGCGGCCGGAACGTTCGCTGCGCATCGGCCAAGTGGCGGTGATCTGCCAGCCGGAACGGATCATGCCTTCCAACAGAGTCTCCCAGCCGGTCGACGACTCGCCGCCGAGCGCCGACTCCTGCTGTTTGAAAGCGTAGTAGACGGTGATGGGGAAGTCGGGTAGTGCGTGCGATCGGGCGCGCTGGAATACGGCCTCGAAGCCCTCCTGGAAGAACTGCTGGGCCGCGTCTTTCCCGCCGTGGCGATATGGGTTGGCCACGAGCTCTTCGGCTTTAGGGACGAGAATTGTCGAAAAAAGGTCTGGATGGATCGATTTCAAGCTCCGGCGTAGCCATACATAGAAGAAATCTGAGAGGTCGGAGTATCCGATGTTGTCATAGTACGGAGGATCGGTCGATACCGCGGTTTCGTCGAATTCGGAGTTCTCTGCCGATCGGCTGATCGCCCGCCCCATCCTATGTGCGGGGACCCTTTGAAGTGCGTTTGCAATGGAGTCGCAAACTACATGCAGTGAACCGGAAGCCGTCGCGAAGGGGCAGGCTTCGACGAAGTCCCAGGCCATGGGAATGGCCTGTCGAGCGAAAAGATTGCGGGTCTGGTCGCGGCTGCTCGACCACGTCGCCAAGGCGTTGTGTATATCAGTCATGCGACTACATCCAAGGCCCAGGTAAGTGGCAACGGCATCAGCATATCCGGCCGCTCCGTCACCGCCTTCGGTGAGACGGTCACCCTCGGGTATCCCGGTGCTGCGTCCGTCAGTCAGCACCCGTTCCCGAGCTTCGCTGACGAGATCGCTGAACGTTGTGAGTGCCGCGAGTTGGCGATTGGTGAACAAATCGGAATACTCGGTGAAACCGTATGCCCTGACGCGGAAGCTCAATGCCTGCAGTGGAATCATTCCGGCGGGCGGGGTTTCTGTCCGAACGATATCGGCCGCATCTCGCATGACGTCGTTTGGTGCAAGATAGTGGCGTGTGCGCCTTCCTTCGGCCACGGTGGCGATGAGATGCGATCCAATCCGCCCGGCCTTTCCCTCGGCGCGAACGTAGGTGAGTGGCACCGACGTCTCGCAGCCGATGCAACGCGCCCCGGTCCGCCCGACGGTCCCGTCTTCCTTCGCAGTCGGCGCGGTCGCGACATCATGCCCGATCGAATAGCTGACGCGGCCATCGGAGACGCGTGGCACGACGTACGCTTCCTTGCCCTTTTTCTTACCCAGCCACCACGACCTGACCAACGGCATCTCGATTCCGCATCCCGGATTCGGGCAGGTCACCGTCCGCGCCCAGATCCAAGCGATCACCGTCGCCTGACTTCCGTCCGAAAGTGTCGCCTTCGGATAGAGGTGCCCGATACGCTTTTCGGCCTCGTCGCGCATCCATTTCCCATAGCGCCGGACATCCTCAGCGAGTCCGGTGGCTCGTGGCCAGTCGCCGAGTCGTTCTTCGGCCGCCCCCGGAAAGACCGGCGGCTGGCCCGCGAATCGCGGTGGGATCTCGATAAGTGCTTTGTTGATGAGAACGGCGACCGGGTTGAGGTCGGAGGCGTGTGCCTCCAGGCCGAGTCGCTGCGCTTCGAGCGGAATCGTGCCGCCGCCCGCGAACGGGTCGAGTACCGGCGGCGGCGTCCCGCCACACGACTCGCGGATGACGGCGCGCGCCTCTTCCAGCAGCGCCTCGTCGGTCGTGTTCTCCCAGACGACGAGCCGCTCCAGCAACGTGAACAAGCGCTTGCGTTCCAGCGCCACCTCTTCCTCGGACAACTCGGGGTTCGACGACGGATCGTCGACGAGCTGCGCGAACAGCACCGCTCGCGCCGCGGCGAGCGGACGGCGCGCCCACCACAGATGCAGCGTCGATGGATGCCCGTGCCGGATCGACTTCTCCCGCGCGGACTCGCGATTGATCGCCTCCAGCGGCAGCGCGACCTCGATGAGCTTGCGGCGCTCGGTCATGGTTTCCGTTTCGTTGTCGGGCAGAATGCGTCAATATGACACACTGCGGTGTGCGTCGTCTGTGATTCTGTCTCGCGCCCGAATTGCTGTGCCGGTCGGGGTGTTGATGAACCTCGCCCTGGGTGACGGGAGCTGCTGGCCGCTGCGAATATTCAGTCAAGTTGGTTGACTTGTTCTAAGTCAATTGATTAGACTAGGCTTCGTGATCGCACCAGCTCCCACGCGGGACATCGTCAGGAAGCTCCGTACCGCCGGTTTCGCCAAACGTGACGCCAAGGGCTCTCACACCCTGTGGTCGTGTCCGTCCGGTCGCCATGTCGTATCGATCGCGGAGGGGCACAAGACGACCTCGCCCGGCGTGCATCGCACGGTGCTTCGCACGATCGCTGCTTGCGACTGCCGAGAGGACCAGCCATGACCACGTATCACGTCGACGTCACCCGGGACGACCGCTGGTGGATGCTTCGTTTCCCTGAGCTCGACGACACCAACGGTCTGGTCGGGGAGGCGATCACCCAGGCCCGCCGGTTCGCCGACATCGAGGTCGAGGCCCGCGACTACATCGCCGTCGTGACGGGTGCGGAGCCTTCTGCGATCACATTGGATGTCCGAGCCGTGCTCGATGGGATGGACTTGACTGCCGTGCATCGCGAGATCGAAGCCGCCCGGGCGGAGATCGACACGGCTCGGCAGCGCATCGAGGACCGTCAGCGCCAGGTGGTTGCAGGTCTGTCGGCGGCTGGGGTGCCTGTCCGCGACATCGGTGCTGTGCTCGGTGTCTCATATCAGCGGGCTCATCAGCTGGCGAGTTGATGGCGGCCTCGGGCGGCGCACGTCCGTGACACCCGTGTCAGTGCGGCGATGTCCCCTTCGCCCAGGTCGCGGGCCACGACAGCTCGACGCCCGTCGGCGCCAGCCCGGAGAAGTCGACGCCGCGGAAGTGGTCGGTCAGGTACCGCACGTCGTCGTGTGCCGGCCCCGCGTCGGCGACGGAGACGAGCGCCAGCCGGTGTGCCGCGCCGGTGTTCTTGCCGAACAGCACCTGCGTCGCCGAGACATGCACGCTCGCGCCGCCCTCGACCCGGCCCTTGACCTCGATGTAGACCGGCGATCCGTCGGGCGCGGTCGAGCGGACGTCGAAGCCGGGATTGTTGTGCGCCATCACCTCGGGCGACCGGCCGAGCCGCCGCTCGGCGGCCAGCACCGCGGCGACCGCCCGGCGGTCGGTGACGGTCGTGTCCCGGGCGTGGGCCGCAGGCGCACCGCCGAGCGCCCCCGCGGGTATGACGCGCGTCGCCGCCGTGACGATCGGCTCGTCCACGGCCAACTGCGCGGCCGAGGCCAGGTCGGCCATGCGGCGACCCAGCCGTTCCTCCAGCGTGCGGGCCTGTGCGGCCAGTCGCGCCGGGTCGGCCGGACGCCGCCGGCGATCACCGCCGGACGGGTCCGCCCGCAACGCGGCGGCCTGCGAGTCGAGCAGATTGATCTGCGCGATGAGCCGCGAGCGCACGAGATCCCGGGTGCGCGCCAGCTGGGGTACGAGGCGGGCCCGCACGTCGGCGACGTGCGCCGGTGCCGCGACGTCACGCGCCCACCGTTCGGCGGCCGCGAGTGCGGTGGCGAGCTCCTCGGCCACCGCAGGCCTCCGGACACCGCCGTCCGACCCGCCGCCGATCCACCCGCCCGCGGCGTCGGACATGAAAGCCTCGGACACCGCCGCGTCGGACACGAGGGCCCCGAAGCCGCGCACGTCGATGCCGCGCCCCTCCGGCAGCGGCACGAGATCGAGATGCGGCGCGGGCCCCGCATCGACGACCGCTCCGTCGCCCAGCACCCGCGCGAACGCGAATCGCCGCCCGACGACGGTGCCCGCGCCGTCGACGATGGTCGTCGTCACCGCGACGAGCAGCGACGGCTCGGCCCCGGCGTCGTTCGGGTCGAACAGCGTGGCACCCTGCCGCAACGCGATGGCGCCGGTGGCGGCGACGGTGCCCAGCAGCGCGTCGAACAGCGGATGCCCGGGCGCGAGGAGATCGACCTCACGTGCCGAATCCGGTGACGCGAGGGTCGGCTCGAAGGCGACTCGTCGATATGCCCGCGACACCGGCCGCGCGACATCCCGCCGCACCCCACTCGGCACATGCGTGATCTCGAACCGCCCACGCTCCCGCCGGACGATCCGCCCACCCGCCGCGCCGAACGCCTCCCGGAACCACGCCTCGATGAAGTGCGGCTGCACCCGCCGCGCCCGGGCGTCGTCCATGCGCCGGCGCAGCGCCTCGAGTTCCACCGGGTCGAGGGCTTCGCGTGCCAGCGCCCGTTCGCGGATCAGCTCGTCGCAGCCGCGGGCCACCTCGGCGTCGACGGCCGCCGTGATCTCGACGCGCCGCGCGGATTCGTGCCCGTAGCGGACCGCCTCGATGAGCAGTTCGCGCAGCGGACGCTCGCGGAACGCCTCGCCGAGCACGTCGAACAGCCGCCCTCCGTACGCGCGACGCTGCTGTTCCATCTTCTCCAGCAGCCGGAGGAAGACCTGACCCTCGCGCGTGTCCTCGGCGACGAGGTTCCACAGCCGGCAGACGCGCTGTTGTCCGATGCGGTGGATCCGTCCGAAGCGCTGCTCGATGCGGTTCGGATTCCACGGCAGGTCGTAATTGATCATGAGGTGCGCGGCCTGCAGATTGAGGCCCTCGCCCGCGGCGTCGGTGGCGACGAGCACCCGCCGCGCGGGCTCGGTGGTGAACGCCTCGGTGCGGCGCAGCCGCTCCGCTCTGGGCGTCGACCCGTCGATCGTGACGACGGCGTCGTCGCGGCCGAGCACGTTGCGGATCGCGCCGGCGAGATAGAGCAGGGTGTCGCGATGCTCGGTGAACACGATGAGTTTCGCGTCCGCCTGGCCCGACAATGCCCCGCCCGCCCCGCCACCCGACGGCGCCCCGCCCTCGCCGCCCAGCAGTAGCGAACGCACCTCCTGCCACTTGCGATCTTCGCCGGCGGCGAGCGTGCGCCGGGCCAGGACGACGAGGCCGTCGAGCGCCGCCAGCTCGGCGTCGAGCTCCGCGAGCGTCGACGCCGCCGACGCCCCGGACGCGACGAGCTCCTCGGCCTCCTCCACCTCGGCCGCCGCCCAGTCATCCGGATCGTCCCATTCCCTGTCCGGCGAACCCGGACGCCGCCCGGCGGCGAGGTCCGCGCGCATCGCCGCGAGCCGCTCGCGCCGCCTGATGAGACTTCGGGTGATCGCCGCCGTGCTCGACGCGAGCCGACGCTGCAGCACCGTCAACGCGAAGCCGACGGTCCGGCGCCGGCCGTCGGCGGCGGCCTCGGCCCGATTCATCTCCTCGCGCACGTACTCGGTGACGGCCTCGTACAGCGCGGCTTCGGCGGGGGAGAGGCGGTACGGCACCGTCTCGGCGACCCGCTCCGGAAACAGCGGCGCACCGTCGAAGGTGCGCAGATCCTCTTTGACCATCCGGCGCATGAGCCCCGTGGTGTCGGGAGGGCTTGAGTCGCGACGCCGGCCGGCGAACCGGTCCTCGTCGAGCAGCGCCAGGAAGCTGTGGAAGTCGTCGTCGCTACCGGCGTGCGGCGTCGCCGTCATGAGGAGCAGGTGACGCGTGCGGCGGCCGAGCAGTCGGCCGAGCCGGTACCGGGCCGTCGTGCGCAGTTCGCCGCCCCACCAGCGCGCCGCCATGCGATGCGCCTCGTCGACGACGACCAGATCCCAGCTCGCCGCGCGCAGCGGCTCGCGCCAGTGCTCGCCGCGCGCGAGCTGATCCATCCGGGCGATGACGACGCCGGGGCGGAACGGCTCTTCCTCGCCGGACAGGAGGAGTCGTGCGTCGATGCCGAATCGGGTGTGCAGTTCGTCGCGCCATTGGTCGACGAGGCCGCCCGGAGCCACGATGAGCATCCGTTCGACGTCGCCGCGCAGGATGAGCTCCTTGGCCAGCAGCCCGGCCATGATCGTCTTGCCGGCGCCGGGGTCGTCGGCGAGCAGGAAACGCAGTGGAAGCCGAGGCAGCAGCTCGCCGTAGACCGCGGTGATCTGATGCGGAAGAGGGTCGACGCGGCTGCTGGAGACAGCGCTCATCGGCTCGAAGGATCCGGACATGGAGATCCGCAATGCCTCGACACAGCGGCGGAACACGGCCGGATCGGCGTCGAAAGTGGCGGTCGAGCAGATGGCGGACACGTCGTCGATTGTCTAACACACCGCAGTGGTCGGCCGGTTAGGCGCTGTCGCCGGGAGTGCCGGAGTGCGTGGTGGACTTCATTTCCGGCGTCGGAACGTCGCGACGGACGCCCGTCGGACCGTCGGTCGGCGCGGCTCCATGCCCTCTGGCCAGCGGCTGTTCCGGCGGAGAAGGCCGCCGCCTCGGCCGTGTGGAGTCAACCTCGACGGGCTCGAGACCGCCGTTCCGGCAGGCGATCTCGGGCGTGACGGGGACGAGCTGGATGCATCACCTTGGACTGGGTGACGTACGGCGATTCGTTCGCCAACCGCTTGGTGGCCGTTCGGAAGGCTCGGGGGCTGACGCAGGAGCGTCTGGCCGAACTCGCCGGGCTGCATCGCAATCAGATCTCGAATCTGGAGCGCAACCTCAACAGTCGTGGCGAGTCGCCGTCCGATCCGGCGCTGCAAACCGTCTACCGGATCGCGGCGGCCCTGGAGATCGAACCCGTCCTGCTCATGCCGGATGCGGGTCGTCGGCCGGCGCGTCGGTCGACGGAGCAGGAGACGACCGCCGAACTCTCGCGCGTGACGGCGACGTTGACGGCCGTCATCAACCGGCGCGCCTCCGACGGCTGACGGGTTCCTCGCAACGCCTGCGGCTCTTGACGCTGCATGGAAGCATCCCTAGTGTGCAGGGGCACCCATGATTGTCTGACAATGTACAGCTTTCCTGCGCGTATTTCCTGTCGCGCAGGCCCGTCGCAAGGGGATTCGGATGTTCAACAAGGTGCTGGTCGCCAATCGCGGCGAGATCGCGATCCGCGCGCTGCGTGCCGCCTATGAACTCGGGGCCGGGACCGTCGCGGTGTTTCCGTACGAGGACCGAAACTCCGGCCATCGCTCGAAGGCGGACGAGAGCTATCAGATCGGGGAGAAGGGGCACCCCGTCAAGGCCTATCTGTCGGTCGACGAGATCGTCGCCGCAGCCAAGATGGCCGGCGCAGACGCTGTCTACCCCGGCTACGGGTTCCTCTCCGAGAACCCGGAACTCGCCGCCGCGTGCGCGGCCGAGGGCATCACCTTCGTCGGTCCGTCGCCCGCGGTGCTGGAACTGACGGGCAACAAGGCCAGGGCCGTCGCCGCCGCACGCGCAGCCGGGATCCCGGTGCTGACGTCGTCCGCGCCGTCCGCCGATGTCGACGAGCTGCTCGCGGCCGCCGAGGAGATGGAGTTCCCCGTCTTCGTCAAGGCCGTCGCCGGCGGAGGTGGCCGCGGCATGCGGCGGGTCGCCGAGCGCGGGCAGCTGCGCGAATCGATCGAGGCCGCCGCCCGCGAGGCCGAATCGGCTTTCGGTGACGCGACCGTCTTCCTCGAGCAGGCGGTCGTCGACCCGCGGCACATCGAGGTGCAGATCCTCGGCGACGCCTCCGGCGAGGTCATCCATCTCTATGAGCGCGACTGCTCGCTGCAGCGCCGGCACCAGAAGGTCATCGAGATCGCGCCCGCGCCGAACCTCGATCCCGAGCTGCGCGACCGTATCTGCGCCGACGCCGTCGCCTTCGCCAGGAGCATCGGCTACACCTGCGCCGGCACCGTCGAGTTCCTGCTCGACACCCGCGGCAAGCAAGTGTTCATCGAGATGAACCCGCGGATCCAGGTGGAGCACACCGTCACCGAGGAGGTGACGGACGTCGACCTCGTCCAGGCTCAGCTGCGCATCGCCGCCGGCGAGACGCTCGCCGATCTCGGCCTGACGCAGGAATCCATCACGCTGCGCGGTGCCGCGTTGCAGTGCCGCATCACCACCGAGGATCCCGCGAACGGCTTCCGCCCCGACACCGGCCGCATCACCGCCTACCGGTCGCCGGGCGGCGCCGGCGTGCGGCTCGACGGCTCGGCGAACCTCGGTGCCGAGGTCACGGGCCATTTCGACTCGATGCTCGTCAAGCTGACGTGCCGCGCTCGCACCTTCGAGGCGGCCGTCACGCGCGCCCGGCGGGCCGTGACGGAGTTCCGCATCCGCGGCGTCTCCACCAACATCCCGTTCCTGCAGGCCGTGCTCGACGATCCGGATTTCCGCGCCGGCCGGGTGACGACGTCGTTCATCGAGGAGCGTCCGCACCTGCTGACGCAGCGGCACTCGGCGGACCGGGCGACGAAGATCCTCACCTATCTCGCCGACGTCACCGTCAACAAGCCGCACGGCGGGCGTCCCACCGAGATCGCGGCGAGCGAGAAGCTGCCCGCCATCGATCTCACGACGCCGCCGCCCCCCGGCTCGCGGCAGCGACTGCTCGAGCTCGGCCCCGAGGGCTTCGCCAAAGCCCTGCGGGAGCAGAAGGCGGTGGCCGTCACCGACACGACGTTCCGCGACGCCCACCAGTCGCTGCTCGCGACGCGCGTCCGGACGGGTAGCCTGGTCGCCGTCGCCGGGCACGTCGCCCGCATGACGCCGGAGTTGCTGTCCATCGAGGCGTGGGGCGGGGCGACGTACGACGTCGCGCTGCGGTTCCTGCACGAGGGACCGTGGGATCGGCTGTCCGCGCTGCGTGAGGCCGTGCCGAACATCTGCCTGCAGATGCTGCTGCGCGGCCGCAACACCGTCGGCTACACGCCGTATCCGGAGAAGGTCACGCGCTCGTTCGTCCGGGAGGCGACGGCGGGCGGCATCGACATCTTCCGCATCTTCGACGCCCTCAACAACGTCGACCAGATGCGTCCGGCCATCGACGCCGTCCGCGAGACGGGTACGGCCGTCGCCGAGGTGGCGCTCAGCTACACCGGCGATCTCTCGAACCCGAACGAGACGCTCTACACGCTCGACTACTACCTGCGGCTGGCCGAGGAGATCGTCGCGGCGGGCGCGCACATCCTGGCGATCAAGGACATGGCCGGCCTGCTCCGCGTTCCGGCCGCGACGACGCTCGTCACCGCGCTGCGTCGCGAGTTCGACCTGCCCGTGCACCTGCACACGCACGACACCCCGGGCGGCCAGCTCGCGACGTACCTCGCGGCCTGGCAGGCGGGCGTCGACGCCGTCGACGGGGCGAGCGCGCCGATGGCGGGCACGACCAGCCAGCCGTCGCTCTCGGCCATCGTCGCCGCGGCGGCGTACGGCGAGCGAGACACGGGCCTGCGCTTGGACGCCGTGTGCGACCTCGAGCCGTACTGGGAGGCCGTGCGCCGCGTCTACTCGCCGTTCGAATCGGGCCTGGCCGGGCCGACGGGCCGCGTCTACACGCACGAGATCCCGGGCGGGCAGCTCTCCAACCTGCGGCAGCAGGCGATCGCGCTCGGGCTCGGCGATCGCTTCGAGGAGGTCGAGGCGCGATACGCCGAGGCCGATCGGCTGCTCGGCCGGCTCATCAAGGTGACGCCGTCGTCGAAGGTGGTCGGCGACCTCGCGCTCAGCCTCGTCGGCTCCGGCGTCGCGGTCGACGAGTTCGCCGCCGATCCGGGGCGTTACGACATCCCCGATTCGGTCATCGGGTTCCTGCGCGGCGAGCTCGGCACGCCGGCCGGCGGCTGGCCCGAGCCGTTCCGGACGCGCGCCCTGGAGGGCCGCGCGGCGGCGCGCGTCGAGACGCCGCTCACCGCCGCCGACGAGGCGGAGCTCGACGGGACGTCGCAGCAGCGGCAGCGGGCGCTCAACCGGCTGCTCTTCCCGGCGCCGACGCGTGAGTACGAGGCGCACCTGGAGAAGTACGGCGACACCTCGCTGCTCTCGACGGGGCAGTTCCTCTACGGGCTGCGCCAAGGCGAGGAGCAGTCGGTCAAGCTGGCCAAGGGCGTCGAGCTGCTCATCAAGCTCGAGGCCATCTCCGAGCCCGACGAACGCGGCATGCGCACCGTGATGTTCCAGCTCAACGGCATGATGCGCACCATCTCGGTGCGCGACACCTCGGTGGCGTCCGAGGCGCCCGTCGCGGAGAAGGCGGACAAGAGCGATTCCCGCCATGTCGCGGCACCGTTCGCCGGTGTGGTGACGCTGTCGGTCTCCGAGGGCGACGAGGTCAAGGCCGGTGACACGGTGGCCACCATCGAGGCGATGAAGATGGAGGCGGCCATCACGACGCCGCGCGGCGGCACGGTCGCCCGGCTGGCCATCGGCAAGGTGGCGCAGGTGGAGGGCGGCGATCTGCTGGTCGTCGTGGAATCGGGCACGGAGTCGAGCCCGAACTGACGGACGTACGACAGCGCGGCCGCACCGGAGGGTGCGGCCGCGCTGTGGTCGTTGAAGGGTCGACTACGAGTGGTACGGCTCCGCGGAGACCAGCGTGACGCTGATGGTCGCGCCGCTCGGGATGAGGTACTTGCGCGTCTCGCCGGCGTGGGCGCCCAGCAACGCCTCGCCGAGCGGCGAGTTCGGGGAGTACACCTCGAGCTTGCCGTCCTGGGCGCCCTCCTCACGGGTGGCGATGAGGAACGTCTCGGAATCGGATTCGTCGCCGTCGTAATAGACCTTGACGACCGATCCCGGCAGCGCGACGCCGGACTGGGACGGCGCCTCGCCGACCTTGGCGTTGTTGAGCAACTCCTGGAGCTGGCGGATGCGCGCCTCCTCCTGGCCCTGCTGATCGCGCGCGGCGTGGTAGCCGCCGTTCTCGCGCAGATCGCCCTCTTCGCGTCGCTCGTTGATCTCGGCGGCGATGATCGGGCGGTTCGCGATGAGTGCGTCCAGCTCGGTCTTGAGTCGGGTATGCGACTCCGGCGTCAGCCAGGCTGTGTCGGTCATACTCGTCCTCCTTCATCTTCGGTGGCGATCGCCCTTGATCGTCACGGTGTCAGCGTCGGGGTGCACATCGCTGGATATGCACCAGTGACGCGGACCCGTATGTTCGAGCCCGCGCGGTATGTGGGTGAGTGCGCGGCTCTGTTGCCCGCGCGGCGGCGGCCGCAGGGCGGCGATCACCGGGAGATGGAGTTATATACGCGAACACGGCCTCGCAGTACGAGACCGTGTATCGCTAGAGGGTAACACCATCAAGCGTGCAGTGCGGCCTGATAGCTCGGTTCGCGCCGCTTGAGCTCGCGGCAGACGGCGTAGGTGACGGGCATGACGGCGACCTCCACCAGCGTCTTCCACAGGAAGCCGAACAGCGTGTAGTTGACGAAGGACTGCCAGGTCGTGAAGCCCAGGGCGCCGGCGACGATCGCGCAGAAGATGACGGTGTCGGCGAGCTCGCCGACGACGGTCGACGTCACCAGCCGCACCCAGAGCCGGCGTTCGCCGGTGCGTTCCTTGAGTTTGACGAGGACGTACGAGTTGAGCAGTTCGCCGACGAGGTAGCCCGCCAGCCCGGCGAGCAGGAACCGCGGCGCGACGCCCGCGACGGCCGCGAACGACTCCTGGCCGGTGTATTCGGGGGCGGCGGGCAGCGCGATGGTCAGCGTGAAGCAGGCGGAGGCCAGCAGCAGGACGCCGAATCCGGCGAGGACGACGCGTCGCATGGCGCGGAAGCCGTACACCTCGGAGATCACGTCGCCCAGCACGTAGGCCAGGGGGAAGAGGTAGAAGGCGCCGTCGGTGAAGATCCCGGTGGTGGAGATCGGGCCGACGCCGAGCTGCAGGTCGGGCAGGAAGACGACGCCCTTGGTGGCCGTGATGTTGCTGATCAGCATGACGCCGACGAACACGGCGACGAGGTAGGGGAAGTACGGGGTGGACAGGGAGGCGAACGCCGGCGCCGCGCGATGTTCCGCGGGGGCCGGCCGTCCAGACTCGGAGAGGTGTTTCGTGGTCACGCGGGCCGATTATGCTCCGGCGCCGGTCGGGAGGCGGCCCGGCGGCTACCGGACGACGACCGCCGGATCGGGCTTGAGGTACTCGGGGACGTGATCGTTGCAGCCGTACACGTTGCCGACGGCCGGCGGCGCCGAGGTGCGGACGATCGCCGTCACCTCCACCGAGTGCGATGTGCCGCCGGGCACGAGGACCTCGCGGCGTCCGGTCTCGGCGCCGTCCGCCGAACGGGCGCGCACCACGCAGGTGACGGGGGCCGTCGGATCGGAGCGCTCGACGGTGAAGCGCACGCGCATCGTCGACGAGTCCACCACCTCGAAGCCGAGGTCCGTGCCGCGGATCGGGGGATCGGAGAACTTCTGGTAGCCCACCCAGGCGATGCCGACGCCGGCGGCCACGACGAGTGTCGACAGCACGATCAGCCACCGCCGCCGCGATCGGGCTGAGCGCTGCGCCGGGTAGCGGCCCTCGGGCGGGCGCTGGGGTCGGGCGTCGGTCACGGTCACATGCCTACCATGACAGAATCGGAACCTTACTCACACGTCCGAGTCCCGGTCGCAGGCGAAGCGGCCGGAGGTCGGCGTGGCGGATGACCCTCTGAGAGACGACCCCCGAGGAGCGAAGGCCAGTGGCCCTGCGACTGATGGCGGTGCACGCGCACCCGGACGACGAGTCGAGCAAGGCGGCGGCGACGCTCGCGAAGTACGCCGCGGCGGGTGTCGACGTCCTCGTCGTCACCCTGACCGGCGGTGAGCGCGGCGACATCCTCAACCCGGCGATGGACACGCCGGGCATCCTGGAGCGGCTGCCCGAGGTCCGTCGCGAGGAGATGGCGAACGCGGCTGCGGCGCTCGGCGTCGAGCAGACGTGGCTCGGCTACGTCGATTCGGGGCTGCCGGAGGGCGATCCGCGCCCGCCGCTGCCGGCCGACTCGTTTGCGCTCGTGCCGCTGGAGGAGTCGACGGGTCGGCTCGTCGAGGTGGTGCGCGCGTTCCGTCCGCACGTCATGATCACCTACGACGAGCACGGCGGCTATCCGCATCCCGATCACATCCGCTGCCACGAGGTGTCGGTGGCCGCCTACGAGCAGGCCGGTGACGCGGCCGCGTACCCGGGCACCGGTGAGCCGTGGACGCCGCTCAAGCTCTACTACACGCACGGCTTCGTCCGGGGCCGGCTGCAGCTGTTCTCCGACGAGTTCGCGGCGCACGGCATGGCCGATCCGTACGCCGAGATGCTCAAGAAGTGGGACGCTTCCCGCGACGACATCATGGCCCGGGTGACGACGCAGGTCGAGTGCGCCAAGTTCTTCGGCAACCGCGACGACGCGCTGCGTGCGCACGCCACGCAGATCGATCCGAACGGCTTCTTCTTCGCCGTGCCCCTCGAGTGGCAGCAGCGACTGTGGCCGACCGAGGAGTTCGAACTCGCCAAGACCCGCGTGCGCACGTCCATCCCGGAGAGCGATCTGTTCGCCGGAATCGAAGAGGTGACCGAATGACCGAGGTATTGGATCTCGCGGTGAACGGCCCGGAGTTCGGCAAGGCGTCGCCGATCGGGCTGCTCGTCATCCTGCTGCTGCTCATCGCGACGGTGCTGCTCATCCGCAACATGAACAAGCGCATCCGGGGGTTGCCGGCGTCGTTCGACGATCCCGGGGACGGCGAGGATTCGACATCGTCGCGCAGGCGGGATCGCTGAGGGAGACGACCCGTCTTCCGGCTGGTCCGTCGGGGATCGCTTCGAATGTGGCAGGTTGGACGGGACGCGACGATCCGGGGCCTGGACGGTCGCGGATCCGGGCAGAGAGCAGAGGTGTCATGTCGGCAGCGCGCACGGAGCCCTCGGTGGAGGAGCTGGTAGCACAGGTGAACGCTCGGCTCTCGACGTCGATCCGTCCGAAGCGGATCGACGTCGAGACCTATGCAGACGGTGCGGGGGACGAGGCGTGGCGGCTTATTCTGGTATTGAACCGGCCTGAGGGCGACACGTGGGATGTCGAGTCTGCATTCGAAGTCAGGCGGGCGGTCGCCAAGGCGTTTGATCGAGCGATCGATGGTCTTTCTTCGGCTCTCCCCGGACAGACGCTGGTGGTGCTGACCACGGACGAGGCGTCGGAAGCAGAAACGGCACCGGAGGAAGTTCCGGAGCCCGACGAGTAAGTCGGGGTATGAGCGGGGGATGATGAATGACGCGGCGAATCCTGGCCTCGGGCTTGTTGAAGACGGCATCGACACTTGCCGGGCATGGGGCAGGTCGTGGCCGGCCGGCGTTGGCTGATCTGCGGCGCGCGACATCGACGGCCTATTACGC
This sequence comes from Mycobacteriaceae bacterium, assembly GCA_044222225.1. Classification (GTDB taxonomy): domain Bacteria; phylum Actinomycetota; class Actinomycetes; order Mycobacteriales; family Mycobacteriaceae; genus JBGANR01. Next base: position 93,939 of record JBGANR010000011.1, on the reverse strand, counting down.
GCTTTTCCATCAGGTGATACGCCACGGATCGTTGGTCTTTCTTCCAGGTGCTACCGAACCTGAGATCGCGGAGATCTCTCGTTGGTTCACTCACACAGGCGTCTACAACGCCGCGACAGTCGTCCTCGACGCCGACAGTGGCAGGCCGACGGAGCAGTTGGCGAAGGCGAACCGCTCGGCGGTGATGGCGATCCGCTCAGCCGCCGGTAGTTTTTCGCCCCCGAAGGAACTGATTCTTCTTGCCGAAGGATTTCAGCAGCTACAGAACGCCAGGCATCGTGCCGACTACGACGGAAACTACGATCCGGTCCGTGCCGTAACCGTCGGCCACGTTCTTGATGCCGAAGCCGCCGTTCATGCCGCCCGGGAGATGTGGCGAGCGGGGGAGACCGGCAGCGCGAAGAATATGAACTGGCGGCCCTCGTACGAGTGTTTCCTGCGGTTGGCGCTGTTGAAGTCGGGCGGACCGCGCAGTCGATGAGCGATGCCTGGCGCGGCGGTCGGGGTTGCTGTGAGCGAGTCTTGGACGACGGCCGCGACCGCTTTCACGGTGACGAGTCGAGAGCCGTTGTGGCTGATGGTGCGCCACGAACGCTCCAGCGTGACGAGGTGGGAGTTGCCGGGCGGTCATGTCGATCGAGGTGAGACGCTCGAAGACGCCGCGGCGCGGGAGACGGTAGAAGAGACCGGGATGGACGTCGAGGTCGGTCGTCTGGTGGCGTACTGCATCCACGAATGGCGTGAACGACGGCAACGGAAGCTGATCCATTTCTTCGAGGCGACGGCTGTCGGCGGCGGTACGCCGCGAGTTCCTCCCGGTGAGCCGCGCATTCTCGAAACGGCCTGGGTCGATCCCCTCGAACTCGAGTCGGCGAGTCCATTCGTCGTTCCGTTGATCGAGCAACAGCGCGTGGGGTGGGTCGATGCGCCGATCCGGTTCCGGATGACTCATCACCTCAACGCCGATGGGTTGTGGGAACCGGTGCGAGCGCGGTGATCGGCTGGGGACAGATCCGGCGAGATCGTCAGACGGTTCCCAGGTCGACGGTGACGGGGAAGGGTGCGACCGTCTTGATCGTGCCGGTGAACGTCTCGCCGTCCCGATAGACCCCGACGGCGGGATCGAGGACATGGGTGTAGATCACGGGTACACCGGTCACGGCCTGTTCGGGGCGGGTGGGTGTGAGGTCGATGGTCTCCGCCCGGTAGACGACGACGTCCGGACGGCGGTTGGTCAGCGGGACGTCTTGTAGCCGGACGTCGAAGTCCGTATCGGCGTTCCAGTCCGGGCCTGCCGCGGCATCTAATGCGTTGGCCAGAATCCGGGCCAGTCGGTTGTGCCGTTTGGAGGCGCTCGGGCGTGCGACTGCCATTCCGTCCACGATCTCGATGCCTGCGCACTGCTCCTCGGCCCAGGAGTCGTACTGTTCTGCGCTGATCATTCGCCGAGCAGCGCGAGCGGGACGACGGCGATGCCGTCCTGGCGTCGGTAGGCATGTGTTCCGGTGGTGATGACGACAAGATCGACGACGTCCTGCGGCAGTTGCTCGCGCAGCCAGCGCAGGTGCCGGACATCGGAATCGTCTGCGATCGCGGCGAGCTTCACCTCGATCCCCACGATTTGACCGTCCGGTCCCTCGACGATGAGATCGACCTCGTGGTCGCCGTTGCGGGTACGGAGATGGCCGACTCGCGCCTCTGCGGCCTGCGCGGCGACGCGGACGGTGAGGGTCGTCAACGACTCGAACAGCGGTCCCGCCATGGCGGCGCCGACGGACGTCGCCAGAGTCTGCGCGGAGAGGTTGAGCAAGCGCGCGGCAAGCGCCGGATCGGCCAGTTGGTGTTTGGGCGCCTGCTGCAGCCGGGGCAGCGGGTTGCGGCTGGGGCTCCAGCCTGGGACGGGGTCGAGCAGCCACAGTGCGGCGAGGTGGTCGCGGTACGCGATCGTCGTGGTCTTGGCGGGCTGAGAACCGTCGCCTCCGGTCGTGGCGTCGAGGAGGCGAGAATAGGACGTCGTCATCGACGATGCCGCGGCGTAGGCGGCGAGCCAACGGCGCAGTGTCTCCGGGCGGCGAACCGAGACGCCGTGGTCGGGAAGGTCGCGGTCGATGATCCGCTGGACATAGGCGTCGAGCAGACCGCGTCGGAGTCGGGGGGACTGACCGGTGATGCCGGGGAAGCCGCCGGCCTCGATCGCGGCGAAGTAGTCGGCGACCGTGAGCGTCGTCGAACCGGCGATCGCTGCGGCGTCCCCGTGAAGAAGCGCCCGCAGGCTGACGGTGGGCGACGTCGGGCGTCGTTCGTAGAGCGCCATGGGGCGCATCCGCAGTGACAGGATCCGGCCTGCGCCGGTGTGGGTGTCCACCCCGGCGGCTGGTGTGGCGCTCCCGGTGAGGAGGAAGCGGCCGGCGGGCGCGCCGTCGTCGACCTGTCGCCGTACCGAGTCCCACGCCGCCGGAAACCGTTGCCATTCGTCGATGAGCAGGGTGCCGGCCGGTGCACCGGCGAAGGAGGGATCGGCTTTCAGGAGTGCGAGCTGCGTCGGGTCGTCCAAGAGCCAGGTCGTCGTCGCGCGACGCTTGGCGGTGGCCGTCTTACCGACGCCTTTCGGGCCGTCGATCGCGATCGCGGGTGCGACGGGCAGCAGTTCATCGAGTTCGCGGTCGATGGTCCTGACGTCGTATCCCATGGTCCTACGCTACCTTTAGCAGGAGTCCTGCGCTACCTTTAGCAGCAGTTCTACGCTACCTTCAGCAGGACTCTCTTGGTGGCTTCGCGGGGCCGATCGCGTCCGTCGGATGTCGTCGCGATGACCCTGCCGCTTCGCCCCGAAATCTGTCGGTGGTCGATGCGAACATGTGTTCATGAAAATCGAACGTCGGGAGCGCGCCGAGGCGTCGATCCTGCATGCCGATCTCGACTCGTTCTACGCCTCGGTCGAGCAGCGGGACCATCCCCGCCTGCGTGGCAGGCCGGTGCTCGTCGGCGGCGGTGTGGTGTTGGCCGCCAGCTACGAGGCGAAGGCGTTCGGCGTGCGGTCGCCCATGCCGGAGCGCGAGGCGCGAGCCCTGTGCCCGGGCGCGATCGTCATGCGGCCGCGCTTCGACGTGTACATGGCCGCCAGCCGCGCCGTCTTCGACGTTTTCCACGACACGACGCCGCTGGTCGAGGGCATCTCGGTGGACGAGGCGTTTCTCGACGTCGGCGGCCTGCGGGTGATCGCCGGCGCCCCGGTGCAGATCGCGGACCGGCTCCGCAGACGGGTGCGCGTCGAGGTCGGGCTGCCCATCAGCGTCGGGGTGGCGCGCACCAAGTTCGTCGCGAAGGTGGCCAGCGCCGTCGGCAAGCCGGACGGTTTGCTCGAGGTGCCGGCCGGTGGCGAGGTCGCGTTTCTGCATCCGCTGCCCGTGGGTCGTCTGTGGGGCGTCGGCCCGAAGACCGAGACGCGGTTACGAGAGGCGGGGATCCGCACCGTCGGGCAACTCGCGGAACTCGGCGAGGCCGGACTCTGCTCGCTGCTCGGTCCGGGTTCCGGGCGGCATCTCTACGCGTTGTCGCAGGCCCGAGATCCGCGCCGGGTGGAGACCGGGCGTCGCCGCCGGTCGATCGGTGCACAACGCGCGCTCGGCAGGCGCTTGAAGTCCGAGGCCGAGCTCGAAGCCACGCTGCTGACGATCGTCGACCGGCTCGGTGAACGGCTGCGGGACGCCGGCCGGGTGACCCGCACGGTGGTGTTGCGGCTGCGCTTCGACGATTTCGAGAAGGCCACCCGAAGTCGATCACTGGTCGAGCCGACCGATCTGACGGAGGTGATCCTCGCCGTCGCCCGCAGTCTGTTCGACGACGCCCTGCCGTTGATCCGCGAGCGCGGCTGCACGCTGCTCGGCCTGGCGCTGACCAACCTCGAGAATCACGGCGCGGTGCAGCTGACGCTCGATCTCGGCGGGTTGCTCGCACCTGGTGCCGTCGTCCCGGCCGCGGCGGGTCGCGCGCATGCCGCCGAGTTGGACGCGGCGCTCGACACGCTGCGTCAGAAGTTCGGGCGCGAGGCCGTCACGCGAGGGGTGCTGCTGGGGCGCGGCCGTCGTCCCGATGCGCCCCGGCTGCCGGATTGAACTGATGTATGCGACCGATGCCTACAGAGCCGCCCCGAAGTACCGGCGGAGGTATTCGCGGAGGGGCGGATCGCACACGTACACGTAGGTGCCGAGCATTCCCCGGGTCAACAGGACCGCGTAGATGTTGCGGATGAACTCCAGGAGATCGTCGTCGTCGAACTTGCGATCAGGATTGTTCTGCTTACCCTTCGTATCGAAGTACGAGGCCCGGTCGAATGCCATCCGACCGCTTGCTGGATCGAGCCGTAGATCTTCGCCGATGATCACGCCCGCGTAGTTCAGGTCGTAGCCCTGAATCGTGTGAATCGATCCGACCTCGTTCGGCGAACTCGGCGAGTTGACCCAGTCGACGCCCGTCTGGTTCCAGCGCAACCGGATGCCGTCGATGGTGATGTCGTAGGCCGTCTTATCGGACTTGGTCTTCCACGGCCATGCGTATCCGGCCAAGAGTCGCGCAAGTCCCACGTCGCGCTCGCATTCTTGGATCGCCTCGACCATACTGCCGAAGTCGTCGAAGAAGCGAAGGTCGTAGTCGCCGAATTCCTCGGTGGACTGCTGCCGCTGAGCGAGCACACGGCGGACGTATCCGACGTAGTCCTGGTCGGTCTTCACGCGCATCTGGGAGGTCAGGCGGTAGCGGCGATGTGTTCGTCGACGGTGCCGAGGAGGCCCGCCAGTGATTCGGACGAGACGTCCATCGGGCGGACGCTCTGCGCAGCGTCCAGCAGGTAGATCTGGTGCGTGCTGACGGTGTTGATCCAATCGAGCTGGGTGTACGAACGATCGTCCTTGCCGAACAGTCGCGTATTGATCTCCGTGAACTGGCGGTTCTTCTGGGCCGAGGTCTGGTTGGCGCGCCGGCTCAAACGATGGGTCTCATCGACGATCAACAGATCGAATCCATCCCGGGACTGTCCCGCCTGGAAGGGCGTCAAGACGCTGTCGGGTCCAGCCCGGGAGTCTTCTTGAAGACCTTCTGAATCGAACTTCGCAACGACTGCTGCGGAACGACGAGACCCACCCGAAACCCGGCGAGAAGATTCGGGTAACCCTCGACGAAGAACTCACTGAGGATCGAGTCTCCCTCGTTGGGTTCCGAGAGGTCGGCGTTCTGGATGTCGGCCAGCAACTTCATGAGGTAGATGGCGACAACCGTCTTGCCGGTTCCGGGATCTCCCTGGATGATGATCCTGCTCGGCTTCTGGTTCTCCAGATCGTCGAACAGGCCGCTGAGGATGTCCTCGACGGCGATCGCCTGATCCTGGCTCAGCGCCTTGAACGGCGAGAGTTTGAAGAGGTCGGTGTTCTCGATCTCACGAATCGGCCGCGTGAAGAGGCCCAGTTCGCGGAGCTGCTCGAAGATCGCGTGGAACGTTGCCTGGTAGCCGGAGCGGCCGTAATAGTCGGCGTTGGTGATCCCGTCGTTGCGGTTGATCACCTGGAACCGGCCGTCCCCGGCGAAAAGCCGGATCAAGTACGACTCGAGATCGAGGCACACGGACTTGTTGAACGTGTCGCCCACGATGATCCGTGCGGTGGCGAGCTTTTTCTTCGTGCCGCTGTCGAGGTGCTGCTTGAGACGGCCGGAGCCGTTGATCGATTCGCCGACATAGATCTCGCCCGTTCCGTCCAGCGTGTAGACGATCGGCCAGTTCGAGTGCCTGCGATCCAGCGCCGCCCAGGACCTCACCGCCCCCGGTGCGAACAGAACGGGATCAATCCGGAAGCCGGTCATACTTGTCACTCCGCCCTCGGGCGCGCTCGGCCGGGTACTTCTCAGCAGTCACGGCCAGCTTGTCCATCACGATCTGTCCCGGATCCAACCCGAGCTGATCGGCCAGCAGGTAGGCGTAGGTCAGGACGTCGGCGAGTTCCGACTTGACCGCGGCGGCGTCGGCGGCATCCGACCACTGAAAGCACTCGAGGAGCTCGCCCGCCTCGATGACGATCGACCTGGACAGGCTTGCCGGAGAGTGGAACTGCCCCCACTCGCGCTCGGCGACGAACGTACGCAAGGCGTCCCGTACATCGTGAAACGGCTGGCTCATGCCCAGAGTCTTGCAGCCGATCGCGACTGATTTCGGAGAACGCGCCAGATGGTTCATCCCTGTACGAGTCTTCTTCCCGTCGGGCGGGTCACGCGGACGGTCGTGCCGCGGTAGCGGTTCCATGATTTCGAGAGGGGTGACACGGTCTCGGTCACGCCGAACCCGCCGATCTCGCGGAGACGATTCTGGCGGTGGCCCGTGGCGGCATTCGGGACTCAGGAGCCTACGGACCTGCTCTCGATCACTACTGCGTTGCCGTTTGCCGTGACACCGAAGAGGAATGGCAAGTACAGTGTGCCTCCGTTTGAATTCACCGTTTCTGGGTCCAGTGTTAGGTAATCGAAGTCGACGCCGATAACCGCGTTACACCCCAGGTCGTATGCTGCTTCTTTCAGCTCCGTGAGCGCTTGCCGACGGATCTGGGATAAAGCCAGCATCATGTCGTCGCCTACGTTTCCTTTGACGCCTGTCCAGAACCCTTGAGTAGGACGATCGACCTGCACGGCTGCGTCACCGGAGATGTATCCTGAGTACTTGGTGATTGCGTACCCGTCAAAGTTGAACCCGGATGTGATTAGCATGCCGGCCATCGCCTGTGCTTTCGCTTGCGCGGCGCGTTCGGCTTCTGCTGCTTCCGCTTCCCGCTGAGCCTGATCCGCAGCGGCCCGGTTGCGCTCGGCCTGTTGGTGGAGCCGGAAATTCCCGACGACTTGATTGATGTCGACGCTGTCATCGACAGTTAGGCCGGTGAAGCTGCTACGGAAAGGGTAGCCCGATCCTTTGAGCCAAGAGTCGAAGGCTGATGGATCGAGGCCGTGGCTTCGTGCGATATCCTTTGACTTCATTTCCTTCTCCTATCGCAGATATTGGAGCGCGGACCGATTGGTCGGGTCGAGATCGAGAACCAGGTTCGCATAGCGTCGACGATTTGCCGGATCGGTGACGCAGCGCTGTAGGAGGGCCTCGATGTCGGATGCGACGCTTACCGTGCTGGCCGATGGCGCAAGCTCATCGATCTGACGGGTGAACCTGGAACGGCAGTAGGAGCACACGACGACGGCGTGCTGCTCGACGAGGTCGTTGCTGCCGCAGGACGAGCACCTCAAAGGTTTCAAGTCTGTCGATCTCCGCATGGATTGCTAGAGTAGGCCGCTCCACCGATCCTTGTCTGTCGAACCGAAAAGGATGCTTGCCGCGAGAGCTGTCGACGAACTCAGGGCTCGGCGGGCATGCCGACCGAGTCACGGAGAGCGTCTTCGCTGGCACGAATCTGCCCGTCTCAGGCGACAAAGGCTGTGGTCACGCACTCCTCGACTTCTCGTCGATTCGGTGATTGGGCAGCATGGAACCTATGAACCGTCTTGGTACGTCCGCCAGTCCTTACCTACTCCAGCACGCCGACAACCCGGTGGACTGGTGGCCGTGGTGTGACGACGCGTTCGCCGAGGCGCGTCGGCGCGACGTTCCGGTGCTGCTCAGCGTGGGCTACGCCGCCTGCCACTGGTGCCACGTCATGGCGCACGAGTCGTTCGAGGACCCGCGGATCGCCGCCCTGATCAACGAGGGTTTCGTCGCCGTCAAGGTCGATCGCGAGGAGCGGCCGGACGTCGACGCCGTCTATATGAACGCGACGGTCGCGATGACCGGCCAGGGCGGTTGGCCGATGACGTGCTTCCTCACCCCGGGCGGCGAGCCCTTCTATTGCGGCACCTACTACCCGGCGCAGCCGCGGCACGGATCGCCGTCGTTTCCGCAGCTCCTCGCGGCGATCGGGGAGACGTGGCGGGAGCGACGCGCCGAGGTCGACGACGTCGCGGGCAGGATCACCGGGCACCTCGCCGCGGCGACGTCGGGGCTGCCGCCGGGTGGGCGTCCGGCGACCTCGGCCGAGCGCGACGCCGCTGTCGCGGTGGTCCTCGCCGATGAGGAACGGAGGTTCGGCGGCTTCGGTGGAGCGCCGAAGTTCCCGCCGTCGGCGCTGCTGCTCGGGCTGTTGCGGGCCGCCGAGCGCTCCGGTGACGACGCGGCGATCGGCGCCGTCGAGCGCTGCCTCGACGCGATGGCCGCCGGCGGGATCTGTGATCAACTCGCGGGCGGCTTCGCCCGGTACGCCGTCGACGCCGCGTGGCAGGTGCCGCATTTCGAGAAGATGCTCTACGACAACGCGCTGCTCCTGCGCGTCTACGCCGCGGCGGCGCGACGGACCGACCGATACCGCGCCGTTTCCGCGGGGATCATCCGCTTCCTCGACGACGCGCTGCGCACCCCGTTCGGCTACGCCTCGGCGCTGGACGCTGACACCGACGGCGTCGAAGGCCTGACCTACACCTGGACGCCCGCCGAACTGACCGCGGTGCTCGGCGCGGACGACGGCGCGTGGGCGGCCGCCGCGTTCGGGGTGACCGCAGCCGGGAACATCGACGGTCGCTCGACGCTGCGGCGCATCGGTGACCCCGATCCGCGGCGGCTCGCCGACGTCACGGCGCGGCTGGCGCTCGCTCGCTCGGCGCGTCCGCAACCGGCGCGCGACGGCAAGGTCGTCACGGTGTGGAACGGGCTTGTCGCGACGGCGCTGGTCGAGGCGGCGCCGGTGTGCGGCAGGCGAACCATCGAGGACGCGACGTGGTGCCTCGATGAGGTGTTTGCGCGGCACGTCGTCGACGGCGGCCTGCGGCGAGCCTCGCTCGACGGCGTCGTCGGCGCCGCACCGGGCGTGCTCGAGGACTACGCGGCGCTCGGTGTGGCGGCGCTGACGCTGCACGCCGCGACCGCCGAGTCGCGGTGGCTGGAGCGCGGCCAGTGGTGCGTCGACGAGGCGCTGGCGCGGTTCGCCGATCCGGACCGCCCCGGCTCGTTCTTCGACGCCGAACCCGACGCGCGGCTCATCGTCCGGCCGCGCGACCCCGTCGACGGTGCGACGCCCGCCGGCGCGTCGCTGCTCGCCGAGGCGTTGTCGCTGGCGGCCGACCTCGCCGCGCCTGCCGACGCCGCTCGCTACGTCGCCGTTGCCGACGCGGCGCTCGCCGCGGCGGCTGCATTGCTCGCGAAGGCGCCACGGGCGGCCGGGCACTGGCTCGCCGTCGCCGAGCGCCCGGGCGTCGTCGTAGCGATCGCCGAGACCGAGACGTCCGACGGCGCGCTCGCCACGGCGGCCCGCCGACTCGCCCCGTCGGGAGCGGTCGTCATCGCCGGACGGCCGGATTCGGTTCCGGCTCTGGCCGATCGGAATCCTGTCGGGGGTCGGGACGCCGCCTACGTCTGCCGGGGCCGGGTGTGCTCGTTGCCGTTGACGGATGTGGCCGAGTTTGCGGCGGAGTTGTCCGGACTGTTCGGGCGGTCAGTCGACGTCTGAGCTGAGGGCTTCCGCCAGGATGCGGAGATCACTGTCGAGGATCTGTTGCACCGTGTCTCGATCGAGCGCCCAGTGCCGGTAGATATGACCGTATCCGCGCGATCGCATCGAGGACGTCGGCGATGTAGCGCTCGTCGCCGCGGCTCACAACGGTATGGCCTCAGCGGCGAGCACGCGGAGATCGATCCGGCTCCGAAGCCCGGTCGCCGTCACGACGTCGACGGGTACGCCGAGCAGTTCGCGTAACTCGACGGTCAATCCGGACGCGTTGACGAATTGGGCGCCGCCCTGCTGCCCTGGGAAATCGACGATGAGGTCGATGTCGCTGTCGGGACCGGCGTCACCGCGAGCCACCGATCCGAAGATCCGCGGGTTCGTCGCTCCCCGTGCGGCGAGGAGCGCGCGTACGGCGGTGGACGAGGAAAGAAGGATTCGCATCACTCCTCGGAAACCGCCACCCGGGCCCGGCGCGACGCCTCGGCGACCCGTCCGGCCAGCTCGCGCAGCGTCGCCAACTCCGCCGGCTCGACGCCCTCGGCCTCGAGTTCGCGTCCGACGGCGTCGGCCCAGGCGTGTTGCGCAGCCCGCAGCCGGGTGACGACGTCCCGGCCCGCGTCCGTGGTGCGCAGCAGTTTCGCGCGACGGTGGCCCGGGTTCGGCGCGTACTCGGCCCAGCCGCCGGCGACGAGCACGTCGGCGACGCGCTGCACGCTCTGCCGCGCGAGTCCCAGTCCGACGCGCCGCGCGAGTTCGGCGACGGGTGCCGGCTCGTGTTCGGCGGCGGCGAGCACCTGCCACTGTGCCGGGCTGAGCCCGGTCGGCCGGGCGAGTGCGTCGGCGGCGGCGTAGAACTCGGCGTTGAGTGCAAACGCGGGGAGCACGAGCGCGGTGACGGCGTCGCCGCCGGTCGTGCGAACGCCCCGGGCTTCGGTACCCCCGGCGCCCCGATCGGCGTCGGCCGACCCCGTCTCGCCGGCCGACGCCGCTCCGCCTGTCGAACCGCTCACTCCGGCGCGTCCCCGACGTCGGCGAGCGCCGCGTCGAGCGCCTCGAAGTACTGGATCTCGCCCGTGGTGTACAGCCCGTACCACGCCTCGGTGACGACGTCGGGGAAGGCGCCGAGCGCCTCGAAGGCCGCCCGCGCGAAGTCGACCGGGAACACGGCGCCGGCCGTGATGACGCCGCCGTCGCTGACGGCGCGCGCGTCCTCGTAGAGCTCGCCGCCCTTGTACTCCTCGGCGAGGGTGAGGAACTGGGCCGCGTTCGACGTGTGCCGGACGTCGTCGAGCATGCCGATGCGGGCCAGGCCGAGCGTCGCGCCGCAGATCGCGGCGACGGTGCCGCCGGCGGCCCGGGTGCGACGCGCCAGGTCGAGGGCCTGCTCGTGCCCGGCGTCCCACGTGTCGGCGCCCGGCAGGACCAGGAGATCGGGCACCTCGTCGTCGGGGGAGCCGGTGCCGGGGGGCGAGACGTCGGGCAGGGCGGCGTCGGGCAGCACCTGCAGGCCGCCCTTCGACCGGACCGGCAGGCCGCCGACGCCCACGGTGCGCACGGTGATGTCGGCGCCGGCCTCCTGCGCCCAGGCCAGCCCGGCCATGAGGTGGCCGTACTCCCAGTCGGCCATGGTGTCGGTCACGTACAGCGTCACATTCGTCATGACGCCTCCTCTCATTGACAGTGTGCTGTCATCATCGTTCAAATGACAGCGCACTGTCAATAGTGACTGTGCTACGGTCGTCGACGTGCGGAACAGCTATTGGCGCTTTACCGAGGCTCCGGGAGGAGCCGACGGTCGCGTCATGCACGCCGTGTAGACCGCACGAACTCCCGGAGCCCGAGCAGCGAGATCACTCGCTGCTTTTTTCGTCCCAGGCCCCGGATCTTCCTCTCGGGGCGCAGCCCGTCCGAAAGGAAGACCATGACCGCCTCTCTCATCCATCCGCCGCGGACATCCGACACGCGCGTCGCCGGTTTCCGCCGGCTCTCCTCGCCCGCCGAGGTGCTCGCCGAACTCCCCCTCGGGGATGAGCGGGCCGCGCGCGTCGCGGCCGATCGCCGCGAGATCGCCGACATCATGGCCGGTCGCGACGACCGGCTGCTCGTGGTCGTCGGCCCGTGCTCGGTGCATGATCCGGTCGCCGCCCTCGACTACGCCCGCCGGCTCGCGCCGCTGATGCTCGAATACGCGGATCGCCTCAAGATCGTCATGCGGGTGTACTTCGAGAAGCCGCGGACGACCGTCGGCTGGAAGGGCCTCATCAACGATCCCGGCATGGACGGCGGGTTCGACGTCGAACGCGGCCTGCGCCTCGCGCGTCGGGTGCTGCTCGACGTCCTCGATCTCGGCCTACCCGTCGGCTGCGAGTTCCTCGAGCCGACCAGCCCGCAGTACATCGCGGACGCGGTCGCCTGGGGCGCGATCGGGGCGCGGACCACCGAATCGCAGGTCCACCGGCAGCTCGCGTCGGGCCTGTCGATGCCGGTCGGCTTCAAGAACGGCACCGACGGCAACGTCCAGGTGGCCGTCGACGGTGTCCGCGCCGCCGCTGCGGAGCACGTCTTCTTCGGCGTCGACGGCGACGGCCGCGGCGCGATCGTCGAGACCGTCGGCAACCCGGACTGCCACATCATCCTGCGCGGCGGCACCGCCGGCCCGAACTTCGACGCCGATTCGGTGGCCTCGGCCGTCGCCGCTCTCGCCGCGGCCGGACTGCCGCCGCGGCTCATGATCGACGCCAGCCACGCCAACTCCGGCAAGGACCACGTCCGGCAGGCCGAGGTGGCCCGCGAGATCGCGGCCGCGGCGTCGCCGGGCGTCGCGGGGATCATGCTGGAGAGCTTCCTCGTCGCCGGCGCGCAGTCGCCGGACGCCCGCCCGCTGACCTACGGGCGGTCGGTCACCGACAAGTGCATGTCCTGGGACGTCACCGCGGACGTGCTCGCCGAACTCGCCGCGAGCCGCTCCGGACGGTGACCGCCGGCGCCGCCGGCCGTGCGCCGGGCCGGCCCGCCGCCCGCTCGCCGGGCCGGCTACGCCGCCCGCTCGGCGCGCTCTGCTCGCCGGCTACGCCGCCCGCTCGGCGGTCGCCACGGATCGGCTGCCGCGCAGCAGGACATCCGCGACCAGCGCCGGGTCGTCGCTCATCGGGACGTGCCCGCAGCCGGGCAGCGGCAGGTGGGTGGCGTTCGGCAGCGCGCGCCGGGCGCGTCGTGCCTGGTAGCCGAGCAGCACCTTGTCCTTGGTGCCCCACGCGATGGTGACGGGGACGTCGTCGACGGGTGAGTCGAAGGGGTAGGCGCTCGCGATGATGTCGCGCAGCGCCGGGCCGGCGGCCACCATGCCGGCGGCGTCGCCGACGACGATGTCCGGGTCGAGGAGCGCGGGCCGCGAATTGATCCAGCCGCACATCACGGCGCGGCCGACGGTCGTCCGGGCGAGATGCGGCGAGAGGGGGGCGGTGACCCGTGCCGCCGTCGAGACGCTCGCGAAGAGTCCCCGGATGTAGGCGAAATCGGCCTTGGAGCGCCAGAACCCGGCCGGTGAGAGCGCCGTGACGCTGCTGACGAGGCCGTCGGCACCGGCCTCCAGAGCGATGCGACCGCCGAGCGAGTTCCCGGCGATGTGCGGCTTCTCCAGGCCGAGCTCGGCGAAGAAGCCGAGCAGCTCGCTCTGCAGCACCTCCTTGACCGGACGCCCCGCGAGCTCGAGTGCGGGGGATTCGCCGTGCCCGGGCAGGTCGACGATGATGACGTCCCGCTCCTCGGCCAGCCGGTCGACCACGGGGTACCAGCCCTGCCGCCGATGGCCGATGCCGTGGACGAGCACAAGGGGCTCGCCGGATCCGAAACGCTCGTACGACAGCACTCCGCTGACCTCCCGGTGTCGGTGCCGGTTCCGCGTCGGCGAAACCTGTCTGTAACAGCGTGGCACACATAGTTAGCCGGGAGCAAGCACCCGCGGGCGTGCCGGCGCTACGTCAGGAGCCCCCGATACGATTCGGCGAGCGCCGGGAAGTAGTCGTCGAATGACCGCTGCGGACGTCCCGTCTCGGCCGACACCAGCAGGTCGAGGTAGTACTCCCAGCCGGGCCCGACCTCGCCGACGTCGGCGGACGCGTCGAGATGATGGACGAAGGTGAGCGTCGTGACGCCGGAATCGAAGCTCAGGGTGAGGTCGAGGTGCCAGCTGCCGTACTCGTCGACCGCCGACAGCGCGAGACGATGCGGCGGTTCACACGCGACGACGTCCATGTCGACGGCGGGACCCTCCTCCTCGAAGGCCATCGTCACGCTCACGGTCGTCGGACGGCCGTCGGACGCCGCGGCCCCGGGCGTCCACGCGCCGAACCAGCGCACGGTGCGCTGCGGTTCGGTGATCGCGGCCCAGACGTCGTCGATCGGGGCGTTGAAGCTGCGGGTGAGGACGAGGTCGCGTCCCGCGGGGGTCGCGACGATCTCGCCAGTGCGCTCGGTCATGCGGTGTTCCTTCCGGTGTCGCCGGCGTCGTGCCGGCGGGTGGAGCCTGCGCCGGCGGCGCCGGGCGAGGCTGGATCGGCGGTGTCGCGGCGTTCCCGTACGGTGCGCCGGACCTCCAAGTCGAGGGCGTCGAGCAGGCTCGGCGAGTAGGTCCGGGGGAGCGGTCGCCCGTCGGTGCCGGCCGTCGGCTGTGCGTGCGCCGCGGTGCGGAACCGGGCGAGCCAGGCGTCCAGTTCGGCGAGCGGCGCCGTCTCGATCCGGTAGACGACGCCGCGCCCGTCGGCCGCGTCGGTGCCGGCGACGACGAGTCCGCATTCCCGCAGCACGCGCAGGTGGCGGCTGACGGCGGGCCGGCTGATGTCGAAGGCGGCGGCGATCGCGCCCGCCGATCGCGGCCCGGAGTGCAGCAGTTCGAGGATCTCTCGACGCACCGGGTCGGCGACGGCGGCGGCGACCTGCATGGAAAAAGCGTAACTGATCAGTTACGCACTTGTCCACGTGTCATATCGGTAGCCCTACGGCGACGTGCCGACGATTATCTCCTCGATGCGCGTCAGGGCCTACCGATATGACGCCGATCGCGCCGAACTCAGCGCAGCGCCCGTCCGACGGCCCGTCCGGAGTAGATGCAGCCGCCGAGGAACGTCCCCTCCAGCGCCCGATAGCCGTGCACGCCGCCGCCGCCGAAGCCCGCGGCCTCGCCGGCGGCGTACAGACCGTCGATCGGGGTCCCGTCGGTGTCGACGACCTGGCCGTCGAGCGTCGTCTCCAGTCCGCCGAGGGTCTTGCGGGTGAGCAGGTGCAGCCGGACGGCGACGAGCGGCCCGTACTTCGGATCCGTCAGCGGTTTCGGCGCCGCCACCCGCACGATGCGGTCCGGCTTGTAGGCCCGCGCGTTGTGGATGGCGGTGATCTGCATGTCCTTGGCGAACGGGTTGGCCGTCTGCCGGTCGCGATCGGTGACGGCCAGCTCGACCTCGGTGGGGTCGAGCGCGGGCCCCGGGCTGATCGCGTTCATCCCGGCGACGAGCTCGGGCAGCGTGTCGCGGACGACGAAGTCGGCGCCGCGGCGCAGGAAGGCGTCGACGGGACCGGTCGGCCCCGACTTGACGCGTTGCGCGAGAAGCCGCAGGTCCTTGCCGGTGAAGTCGGGGTTCTGTTCCGAGCCCGAGAGCGCGAACTCCTTCTCGACGATCGCGGCGTTGGCGATGAACCACGAGTAGTGATGTCCGGTGCCGACGATGTGCGCGAGGGTGCCGAGGGTGTCGAAACCCGGGAACAGCGGCGGCGGCAGGCGGCGGCCGAGGGCGTCGAGCCACAGCGAGCTCGGCCCGGGGAGGATGCGGATGCCGTGGTTCGGCCAGATCGGGGAGTGGTTGACGATCCCCTCGGTGTAGTGCCACATCCGGTCGCGGTTGGCGAGATTGGCGCCGGCGGCGACGGCGATGTCGATCCCGCGGCCGTCGACGTAAGCCGGAACGCCGCAGATCATGTCGGTCGGCGCCGGTCCGAGGCGATCGACGGGCCAGTTGCGTCGCACCTTCTCGGCGTCGCCGCCGATGCCGCCCGACGCCATGACCACGGCGTCCGCTCGCAGCTCGAAGTCGCCGGCCACGTCCCGGTTGGACGCCTCGCCGCGCGGCGACGGGTCGTCGGCCAGCACGGCGCCCCGCACTCCCACGACGGCGCCGCCCTCGACGAGGAGTTCGTCGACCCGGTGCCGGAACCGGAAACGGACGAGGCCGTCGCGTTCGGCCTGCTGCACCGGCTCACGGAACACCCGGACGACCTCCGGCCCGGTGCCCCACGTCAGATGGAAGCGCGGCACCGAGTTGCCGTGTCCGCTCGCCGTGCCGTCGCCGCGTTCGGCCCAGCCGACGTTCGGCAGCAGTCGCAGCCCGAGGTCGTGCAGGTAGGAGCGCTTCTCGCCGGCTGCGAACTCGACATACGCCCGCGCCCACTGCCGCGGCCAGTGGTCTTCTTCGCGGTCGAATCCGGCCGAGCCGAACCAGTCGCTCAGCGCGAGGTCGACGCTGTCGTGGATGCCCGTCCGGCGCTGCTCGGGGGTGTCGACGAGGAACAGCCCGCCGAGCGACCAGAACGCCTGGCCGCCGAGGTTCGCTCCGTTCTCCTGTTCGAGAACGACGACCCGCCGCCCGGTCCGGGTGATCTCGTACGCCGCGACGAGCCCGGCGAGTCCGCCTCCGACGATGATGACGTCCTGCTCGCGCATGTGTGTCCCTTCCGGCTCAGACGGGTTCTGTCTCCAGCGCCGCCAGGGCCCGTGCGATGAGGTCGGGCAACGCCGTCTTCTCGATTCTGTCGGGCAGCGCGTCGATAGGCCACCACCGCAACGCGACGGATTCGTCGGAGCACACCGGATCGGGACGCCCCGAGGCGAGGGCGACGTACCGCAGATCGAGGTGACGCGTCGGGACGCCGAGGGAGCAGGTGATGGGGTGCGTGTCGAGCTGGGCGAGCGGCCCGAGACGCAGCCCGGCGATCCCGGACTCCTCGAGGGCCTCCCTGGCAGCAGCGGCGCGGACGCCGTCGTCGCCCGGTTCGCAGTGCCCGCCGAGCTGGATCCACAGGCCGACGCGCGGGTGCAGCGTCAGCAGCACGTGGGTGCGCGATTCGTCGAGCACCACCGTCGACGCCGTGACGTGCCCGGGCGCGCAGGCGCGCAGACAGCCGTCCTCGCGGGCGGCCAGGAAGGCGAGAAACGTGTGCCGGAGCGCGTCCTGGCCGTGGTCCGGGGCGCGCCACGCCGTGAGTTCGGCGACCGCCGACCGATGCAGCCGCTCCCCGCTCACCGCTCCAACACGAACGCCCCGACGTCCCGCGCACCCCGCTCGGTCGGGGCGTCGGCCGGCACGCCGATGGCCACGGTGCCGAGCGGGACGTAGTGCTCGGGCAGGTCGAGTGCCGCGGTCGCGACGTCGCCGGCGAAGATCGTCGAGCCGATCCAGCAGCTGCCGAGCCCGCGCGCGGCCAGCGCCACCAGCAGGTTCTCGACGGCCGCGCCGCCCGCGACGAGGAACATGTGCCGCTCGGCGGCCCGTCGCGCATCGTCCGGATAATCGTGCTCACCCGCGGTGGGGTCGAGGAACGGCAGCACGATCTCGGGTGCGTCGTAGAGGATCCGGCCCTTGGCGACGCGCCGCTCGATCTCGTCCTCGTCGCGCCCGTCGGCCTCCAGATCGGCGCGCCAGCGCGACGCGAGGGCGTCGAGGACGTGCGCCCGGCGGGCGGGATCGCGCAGCCAGACGAAGCGGACGGGCGTCGAATGATGCGGCGCGGGCGCCGTGAGCGCGTCGGCGAGCGCGCCGCGCAGCTCCTCCTCGGCGACCGGTTCGTCGGCGAAGCGCCGCACCGATCGCCGCAGGGCGACGGCCTCGCGGCGGCCGCGCTCGATCGCCTCGGCCGTGCCGAGCCAGAAGAGGTCCTCCTCGCCGGGGCGGACGAGATCGCGGGCGCAGGAGCCGTCGTCGACGGGCCGCAGCCCGCGCACGACGGCCACGGGGATCCCGTCGAGCTTGCCCTTGACGAGGTCGGCGGCGGCGGCCACCTCGTCGGCCACCGCGATGTCGGTGACGACGAGCGCGTTGCCGTAGTCGTCGCGCATCCCGTCGTAGGGGTGGCTCACGGTGATGCCGGCCGCGCCGATCGCGACGTCGATCTGCCCGGTGCGCCACGCGCGCCCCATCGTGTCGGTGACGACGACGGCGACGTCGATGCCGAGCAACTCGGCGAGTCCGGCGCGCAGCCGGGCGGCCGACGCGTCGGGGTCGACCGGCAGCAGCGCGATCTCCGAGGTGGCGACGTTCGAGCCGTCGACGCCGGATGCGGCCTGCACGATGCCGAGCCGGTTCTCGGTGATGAGGGTGCGGTTCTTGCGGGCGACGACGCGCACCGACTCGCTGAGCACGAGTGCACGCCGGGCCGCGTCGCGCTCGTCCGGGTCGGCCGGGGACTGGACGAGCCGGCCCTCGGCCTTGGAGAAGATCTTGCTGGTGGCCACCACGACGTCGCCGGTGGCCAGCCACGGTGCCGCCGCGGCGATGGCGGCCGCGACGTCCGTGCCCGGGCGGAAGCGGGGCAGGCCGGGGACGGGCAGGATCTGGATCGGCCCGTGGGCGCGGTGGTCGTCCTGCGCCGACGGAGCCTGCACCGTCGGTGCTTGCGGAATCGCCGTCGCCGGCTCTTGAGTACTCACAGTTCGACTCCCACGAGTGCCATCGCGGCCCGCACCATCTGGGCGGTCGCGGTCGGATCGGTCATGAGCAGCGGCGCCTCGGCGACGGCGACGCCGTCGACCTCCTCGGCGTCACCCGCGGCGACGAGCCAGCCGTCGAGCAGGCCGTTGCCGCTGCGGGCGCCGTAGTGCCGGGCGATCGCCGCGGCGGACGTCTCGACGCCGACGACGTCGAGACAGCGGTCGGCCATGCCCCGCAGCGGATGCCCGCCGATGACGGGGGAGACGCCGACGATCGGGGCCGGCGTCGTCCGCAGCGCGGCCCGCAGGCCCGGGACCGACAGGATCGCGCCGATGGAGACGATCGGGTTCGACGGCGCGAGCAGCACGACGTCGGCCTCGGCGATCGCGGCCTCGACGCCGGGCGCCGGCGCGGCGTCTTTGCCGGGCACCTGGACGAAGCCGTGCGTCGGCACGTCGCCGCGGCGGCGCACCCACCACTCCTGGAAGTGGACGGCCCGCTTGGCGGTCGGGTCGGCCGGGTCGTCGGACACCACGACGTGCGTCTCGTGCCGGTCGTCGGTGGCCGGCAGCAGCCGGACGCCGGGCTGCCAGCGTCGGCACAGGGCCTCGGTGACGTCGGCGAGCCGGTAGCCGGCCTCGAGCATCTGGGTGCGGACGAGGTGCGTGGCGAGGTCGCGATCGCCGAGCCCGAACCAGTCCGGGTCGGCGCCGTAGGCGGCCAGCTCGTCCTTGGCGTGCCAGGTCTCGCCAGCACGGCCCCAGCCGCGCTCGGTGTCGATGCCGCCGCCGAGCGTGTACATGCAGGTGTCGAGGTCCGGGCAGATGCGGACGCCGTGCATCCATGCGTCGTCGCCGACGTTGACGATCGCGGTCACCTCGTGCGCCGGCGCGTCGACTGTTCCACCGGACGCCGGCTGCGCGGCCGAGAGCGGCGGCCGGGACGGGAAGGGCGTCGGGCCGGCGAGTTCGCGGACCCCCTGCAGGAATCTGGCTCCGCCGACGCCGCCGACGAGGACGGTGATCTTCACCGGGACAACCCTAGTCGCCGGGTGGTCGGAGCCTGCCGCATAGTCGACCACCACCGGGCCTCGATCATCCAGATCAACGGGCCGTCCGGGGCGGCCGTCCGGCGGCTCCGCGACGCGCCGTCGAACCGACGCGCCGGGCCTCAGAGTCTTCTTAGAGTCCGCGTCCAGACGCCGCGCGGTCGCCGGCCGTGTGACGTCGGCGACACCCTCGTCCGTCGGCGGGCGCGCCGCACACGCAGGGCTTCTACCTGCGGAAACGCTCGTGGAAGGGCTCGCTCGGGTGAGGCGATTCACGACACGAACGCGCGTGTGGAGAACCTGTGAACGCGTGCTTGCGTGATATGGCGGACGTCCTCGTTCGGCTTGACCGTCCGCTCGGTCCGCGTGTCTAATCACAGTAGTGTTATTCAGCAACGGGGGCCGACTCCGATTCTCGGGACTGCAGGTCCTGCGGGAGTCTTGCAGCTAACGATCGACGGACGAGACGACGTCACTGTGCCGGCGCGGCGGTGCCGTGTGCGCGGTGGACGGGGAGGCGGGGAATGAGCGTGAACGAGGCAGGTGGCATGCGCCACTTGGCGGCTGTACCGACCGATTTCGACGAGCTGTTCGGAGCCATCGAAGAGGACCAGTGGCAGGACCGTGCGCTGTGCGCACAGACCGATCCCGAGGCGTTCTTCCCCGAGAAGGGCGGCTCGACGCGTGAGGCCAAGCGCATCTGCCACGGCTGCGATGTCAAGGCCGAGTGCCTGGAATACGCGCTCGCCAACGACGAGCGTTTCGGCATCTGGGGCGGACTCTCGGAGCGGGAGCGCCGCCGGATGAAGCGCGGCATCATCTGATCGTCTGCACGTCTGATCGTCCAGGGCTCACTCGGCATCGTCCGGCCGGGTGAGCCTTCTCGTCTCTCTGATCGAGCCCGGCGCCCCCGATCGACCCGGCCGGCTCGGCGCTCGACCCGGCCCGCTCAGCCCTCCGGGTCGATGGTGTCCTCGTCCACGCCCAGATACGTCGCCACCTGCTGCACGAGCACCTCGTGCAGCACGTCCTCCAGCTCGTCGTCGTCGTGCGCCCGCGTCTCGATCGGTCGCCGGAACAGCACGATCCGCGCCCGTGTCGCCTGCCCCTCGGTGTCCACACCGGCCGGGATGAGCCGCGCCAGCGGGACCGGGCCGTCGGCGGTCACCTCGATCGGCCAGTTCACCGAATCCGGATCCTTCGGCAGCATGCGGGGGATGTCGTCGACGGCGATGTCGAGGTCGGTCAGTTCCTCGTGCCAGGCCCCGTCGATCTCCGCGTAGGCGGCGAGCGCCGCGTCGTCGAATCTGTCCGCCCGCGACGCCCACGCCGGGTGGGCGGGCGTCAAGAGGGGGGAGCGCAGCCCGCGGCCACGTCGGTCCCGGTGCGTTCGCATGGCGGTGATCTTAGACGTCGGCCCGATCGGCCGAGCGTGTCGATGTGGCTCCCGCGGCGCGACATCGTAGGGTGTCCTGCGTGAGTAGCCCCCGTCAGTGCAGTCGACCCGCATGCGCGCAACGCGCCGTCGCCACACTGACGTTCGTCTACGCCGATTCCATCGCCGTCATCGGCCCGCTCTCGCACAGCACCGAGCCGCACTCGTGGGATCTGTGCGCTCGCCATGCCGCGCGCATCACGGTGCCGCGGGGCTGGGAGCTCATGCGATCGGCGGCGTCCTTCCCGGAGCCCGTCGCCCGTGACGAGGACGACCTGACGGCGCTCGCCGAGGCCGTCAGCGACGGTGCCGGACGCGCGGTCGCGAGCCGCCCGGCCGCCCGCCGCGACCCGGTCCTGACGCCGGTGCCCCAGCCGGCGCGTACCCGCCCGGCCCGGCGCGGCCACCTCCGCGTCCTGCCCGACCCGGAATAGCCGCGGACATCCTGTCTCGCGGCGCCCGTGTCGTCGTACGAATCGCCGTGACCCGCTACGGTGAGCGACGTGAGTCGTTCCCCGGAGCAGGTATCCGCTCTCATCAAGGCCTATGACGTCCGCGGCCTCGTCGACGTGCATCTCGACGAGGGCTTCGCGCGGGACGTCGGCGGCTCGTTCGCGCGGCTGATGGCCGCCGAAGGCGCCACCGAGATCGTCGTCGGCTACGACATGCGCGATTCGTCGCCGCGGCTGTCGGCCGCGTTCGCCGAGGGCGTCACGGGGCAGGGTCTCGACGTCGTCGTCATCGGTCTGGCGTCCACGGACTGTCTCTATTACGCGTCCGGCGCGGGGGACCGGCCCGGTGCGATGTTCACGGCCAGCCACAACCCGGCCGCTTACAACGGCATCAAGCTGTGCCGCGCCGGAGCCAAGCCCGTCGGCATGGACAGCGGGCTGGCGACGATCGCGGCCGAGGTGACCGCGGGCGTCCCCGCGGGTCCCGGCGGCGGCACGGTGCGATCCGAGGACGTGCTGGCCGGGTACGGCGAGTTCCTCCACGAGCTGGCCCCGGTGCCGACGCGTCGCGCGCTCTCGGTGGCCGTCGACGCGGGCAACGGCATGGGCGGCCTGACCGTGCCGGCCGTCCTCGGTCCGCTGCCGACGCTGACCGTCCACGCGCTCTACTTCGAACTGGACGGCACCTTCCCGAATCACGAGGCCAACCCGCTCGACCCGCGGAACCTCGTCGACCTGCAGCGCTTCGTCGTCGACACCGGTGCCGACATCGGCCTGGCGTTCGACGGCGACGCCGACCGCTGCTTCGTCGTCGACGAGCGCGGCGTGGCGGTGTCGGCGTCGGCGATCACGGCGCTCGTCGCCGAGCGGGAGCTGGCGCGGGTGCCGGGCGCGACGATCCTGCACAACCTCATCACCTCGCACGCGGTGCGGGAGATCATCGAGGAGAACGGCGGCGTGCCCGAGCGCACGCGTGTCGGCCACAGCTACATCAAGGAGCGGATGGCCGCCACCGGCGCCGTCTTCGGCGGCGAGCACTCGGCGCACTACTACTTCCGCGACTTCTTCGGCGCCGACTCCGGGATGCTCGCGGCGCTGCACGTCCTCGCCGCGCTGGCCGAGTCGGACGGCACCGTCTCCGAACTGGTCGCCCGGTACTCGCGGTACGCCGCGAGCGGGGAGATCAATTCGACGGTCGCCGACCCGGACGCGACGGTCGCCGCGGTGATCGACGCGTTCGCGACCGATACGACGGCCGTCGACCGGCTCGACGGCGTCACCGTCGAACTCGCCGACGGCTCGTGGTTCAGCCTGCGGGCGTCGAACACCGAACCGCTGCTGCGGCTCAACGTCGAGGCCGCCGACGAGGCGACGGTGTCGGCGCTCGTCGACAAGATCCTCGCGATCGTCCGCGCGGGATAGCCGGACGCGGGTCGGATTCGCGCCTGCGGGCAGCGGCGGCGTGCAGGGGTGGTCGATGCCGCCTGGCATAGTTGATCCGACCGCGGCCGGGCCTGAGCCCGTAGACCGGCGGATGATCGAGGGAGAGGCGCACCCGTCTGCGCCGACGGTGTCGGCGCGATGCGCGGGGGAGGAGAGGAGGAGGGGGATGCTGGCGGACATGCTCGATCTCGACGACTCCGGCGCCGTTCTCGACGCCGATTCCGGCGGCTGGCTGCGTGCCGCCGCCAGTGCCGGTGCGCAGGTGCGCGTCGTCTCGGAGGCAGAGTCGATGCTGCGCGCGCTGACGGGGATGACGCCGCGCGCCGTCGTGGCCGTCGCGTCGCCCGGGCCCGCCGCCGACGGCGTCGAGACCGCGTTCGCGCTCGCCGCCCCGCACGTCGACGTCCCGCTCGTCGTCGCGCCACGGCTGCCGCGCTGGGTCGGTCCGCTCGACGTCGTCATCGTGGCGGGCACCGATCCGGCGAGCCCCGAGCTCGCCGAAGCGGCCGCGATCGCCGGCCGGCGCGGTGCCGAGCTCATCGTCGCGGGGCCGCTGGCGGGTCCGCTCGCCGAGGCCGCCTCCGGCCGCGCGCTGGACCTCTCGCCGCGCGTCCCGGTGCCGGACGAGTTCACCTACCCGCATTTCGTCGCCGTCACGGCCGCGGTCATCGCCGCCGTCGCGCCGGGTGCAGAAGGGGTGTTCGGCGCCGTGGCCGACCGGGGTGTCGCCGGCGGTCCGCCGGACGGCGGCTCGTCGCTGAGCCGGGTCGCCGACGCCGTCGACGCCGAATCGCTCTCGGACAGAGCCGGTGCGGACATGTTCGCCAACGCGGCCAAGTCACTCGCCATGCGGTGGGTCGGCCGCGAGATCGCGCTGTGTCCGGACGAGCCTGCGCTGGCACCCGTCGCCCGGCACGGCTCGGCCATGCTGCTGACGCTCGCCGGCCGCCCGGCCGCCGTCTCCTCCGTCGCGGGAGCGCTGGCCGCCCGCCCGGACGACGCCCCGCACGACATCTTCGCCGACCCGTTCCTCGATCCGATCCCGGTGCGCCCGGTGCTCGTCGAGGTCATCACCTCGCCGGGGCGGGCCGCGCAGGCACGGCACCGGCTGGCGTCGCTGTCGGACGTCGACGTCGTCGCCGCCGACTCCGTCGTGGACGTCTCGCCCATGGCGTCGGCGACGCTCACCGACGCCCTCGTGCTCGCCACGCGCATCGACTTCGCCGCCGCCTACCTGCGGCTCATCGGCGCCGGGGGTGCGTTGTGAACGGTTCTCCCCGTTCGGGCCGGTCCGCCCATCGACTCATCGGCGCCGGGAGGGTGCAGTGAATCTGCTCGACGGTGCGGTGCGGCCGTACGCGTGGGGCTCGCGGACGGCGCTCGCGCGGCTGCGCGGCGAGCCCACGCCCAGCCCGCATCCCGAGGCGGAGCTGTGGTTCGGCGCGCATCCGGCCAACCCGACGCCGCTCATCGGTCCCGATCTCGCACCGACCGGCCGGACGCTGCTCGCCGCGATCTCGGACCGGCCGGAGGCGGAGCTCGGCACGCACTGCGCGCGGGAGTACGACGGCACGCTGCCGTTCCTGCTCAAGGTGCTCGCGGCCGACGAGCCGCTCAGTCTGCAGGCGCATCCCAGCCTCGCCCAGGCCGTCGAGGGTTTCCATCGGGAGAACGCCGCC
Source organism: Mycobacteriaceae bacterium (assembly GCA_044222225.1). Classification (GTDB taxonomy): domain Bacteria; phylum Actinomycetota; class Actinomycetes; order Mycobacteriales; family Mycobacteriaceae; genus JBGANR01. Next base: position 69,671 of record JBGANR010000011.1, on the reverse strand, counting down.
GGCGTGCCGCTCGATTCGGCGGTGCGCAACTACCGCGACGCCAACCACAAGCCGGAGCTCGTCGTCGCCATCGACGGTTTCGAAGCGCTCGTCGGCTTCCGTGATCCGCGCGAGACCGTCGCCCTGCTGCGCGGCCTCGCGGTCCCCGCGCTCGACCCGTATCTGGGGATGCTCGTCGGCCAGTGCGACGCGCAGGGCCTGCGGGCCGTCTTCACGACGTGGATCACGCTGCCGTCGCCCGTGCTCGCCACGCTCATCCCGGCGGTGCTCGACGGCTGCGTCCGCTACATCGCCGGACACGGCGAGTACCTCGACGTCGCGCGAACGGTCGTCGAGCTGGGGGACAGCTATCCCCAGGATCCCGGCGTCCTGGCGGCGCTGCTGCTCAACCGGGTGGCGCTCGCGCCGGGGGAGGGCCTCTATGTCGCGGCCGGCAGCCTGCACGCCTACCTGCGCGGCACGGCCGTGGAGATCATGGCGAACTCCGACAACGTGTTGCGCGGCGGCCTGACGCCGAAACACGTCGACGTCGCCGAGCTGCTGCGCGTGCTCGACTTCGGTCCGGTCACCGCCGCCGGCCTCGCGCCGCGCACCCGAGCGGTCGGCGCCGAACTCGTCTACGAGACGTCGGCCGCCGAGTTCCGGCTCTCCCGCATCGACCTCGACGCCACCGGACTGCATCGTCCGTCCTCGATCGGCCTCGACCTGCCCGGACCGCAGATCCTGCTCTGCACCGCGGGCAGCGCCGTCGTCCGCTCGGCCGCCGGCGAGACGGCGATCCCCTGCGGCCGGGCGCTCTGGCTCTCGGACTCCGACCCGGACGTCGTCGTCTCCGCCCATGCCGCGACGACGCAGTTGTTCCGGGCGATCGTGCCGTCGTAGACCCGAATGAGAACGCCCGGAAAACGGCGATATCCCCGACGTTAGGGGTATATCTCCTGGACATGGCGCCGGTCTCGCCGGGTGACCGGCCGCGCTGCCCTATCATTCAACGGCATGTCAGCAGAAGGCTCGAAGAAGGCCATCCTCGCAGCGCTCGCCGCCAACGCCGGTATCGCGACTGCGAAATTCGTCGGTTTCTTCATCACAGGATCCTCGTCGATGCTCGCCGAGGGCGTGCACAGCGTGGCCGACACCTCCAACCAGGCTCTTCTTCTCCGCGGGCAGGCCTATGCCTCCCGTCGCGCGGACGAGTTGCACCAATTCGGCTATGGCCGCGCCCGCTACTTCTACGCCTTCGTCGTCGCGCTCATCATCTTCAGTCTCGGTGCGCTCTTCGCGCTCTACGAGGGTTTCGAAAAGATCCGTCATCCGCACGAACTCTCCTCGCCGATGGTGGCCGTCGCCATCCTCGTCGTCGCGATCGGGCTGGAGAGCTACTCCTTCTATACCGCGATGACGGAGTCGGTGAAGATCAAGGGCGGCGTGTCGTGGTGGCAGTTCATCCGCACGTCCAGGACGCCGGAGCTGCCGGTCGTGCTGCTGGAGGATCTGGGCGCCCTCGTCGGTCTCGCGCTTGCGCTCGGCGGCGTCGGCATGACGGTGATCACCGGCGATCCGGTCTGGGATGCCATCGGCACCCTCGCGATCGGCGTGCTGCTCGCGATCATCGCCGTCATCCTCATCATCGAGATGAAGAGCCTGCTCATCGGCGAGGGGCTGACGATCGCCGACCAGGACGCGGTCCGCGCCGCTCTGGAGAGCGAGCCGCGCATCGACCGTGTCATCCATCTGCGTTCGCAGTACCTCGGCCCGGACGAGGTGCTCATCGCCGCCAAGGTCGCCGTCGGCGCCCTCGAGACGGCGCGCGACGTCGCGTCGGCCATCGATGCGGCGGAGATCGCCGTCCGCAAGGTGCAGCCCGCGGCGCAGCGCATCTACATCGAGCCGGACATCGACCGGGGCGCCTGACGCCCGTCCAGAACGCCTGCCGGTGCGCTCACCGGGGCTCTCGCAACGCGGCCAGCAACTCCGTGACCAGCGGATTCGGCCGGGCGTCCTCGCGCAGCACCGCCGAGACCGGCACCCGCAGAGCCTGCTGTACCCGCGTGCGTATCCCCGGCTGGCCGGGATCCTCGTAGAGGACCGTCCAGGCGTCGGGGTGGTTGAGCAGTTCGGCCGTCGCCGTGTGATCGGCGGCGATGGCCGGACCGAGCCGCGGCGTCAGGCCCTCGGCGGCGAACGCGTCGTCGATGACGCGGTGCAGCAGCACCTGTTCGCGTGCGGCCGGCATGAGCAACGGGTATTCGGCGAGTGCGGCGAGGCCGAAACCGCCGGCCTCGTCCGCACCGGCCCCGTTCGCACCGCCCTCGTCCGCGCCGGCCTCGTCCGCCGCATCGTCGACGCCCGCCGCCAACGGGTGCGTCGCGGCGAAGGCGGCGACCAACTCGTCCACCCGCAACTCCTCGACGAACAGCCCGGCGTCGTCGACACCGCCCCGGATGAGCGCGAGGTCGGCGTCGCCGGACCGGACGGCCGCGATCCGCTGCGCGAACGGCTTGATGACGAATTCGATCTCGGCGCCCGGGAACCGCGGTCGCAGCGCGGCGATCGCGGCGAGTGAGTCGCGGGCGAACGACATGTTCGCCGCGAGCCGCACGCGGGCGACGGGCGGCCGCACCGCGTCGACGGCTCGATCGCGCAGCCGCAGGATCTCCCGGGCGAACGGCAGGAACGCCTGGCCCTGCTCCGTGAGTTCGACGCGGCGCGTCGACCGGTCGAAGAGCGGCGCGCCCAGCTCGCGCTCCAGCCGCGCCACCTGATGGCTGATCGCCGACTGCGAGACGAAGCACCGCGTCGCCGCCCGAGAGAAGCCCAGCTCCTCGGCCACGGCGACGACGTATTCCAGCTGGCGCATCTCCATTCCGCTCAGCTTATGACGATTCAAGATGACCGGTATGCATAAGGCGTGGTCGACGCCCTGTCCGGCAGCGGGTTACCTGGATGTCGAGATCAATCCAGGGGAGGAATCATGCGCAGCACCGAGGTCGTCATCGTCGGTTCCGGTTTCGGCGGGCTCGCCGCAGCCAAGCGGCTCGCCGCGAAGAACGTCCGCACCACGCTCATCACCGCCACCGGCGAGCACCTGTTCCAGCCGCTGCTGTACCAGGTCGCGACGGGTGTCCTGCGGTCCGAGGAGATCGCCCCGTCCATCGCCGACGTGCTGGCCCGCCACGAGACGATCGACGTCATCACCGGCCGGGTCGTGGCCGTCGACGCCGAGCGGCACGTCGTCACCTATGTCACGGCGCGCGGCCCGCGGAGGATCCGCTACGAGCGGCTGATCGCCGCGACGGGTGCGGCGCAGGCCTACTTCGGGCACGACGAATGGGCCGAGCGCACCTTCGCGCTCAAGACCCGCGACGACGCGATCGCGCTGCGCCGCCGCATCGCCGACGCGTTCGCGGCCGACGGCACCGGCGACGGCGGCTCCGCCGGCCCCGAGCGCACCTTCGTGGTCGTCGGCGCGGGCGCGACGGGCGTCGAGATGGCGGGCCAGATCCGCGAGCTCGCCGCGCGTCACTACGACGCGGATCCTTCCGTCTATCTCGTCGAGGGCGCCGGCGACGTGCTGCCGTTCTACGGCGGCCGGCTCTCCGCCTACACCCGGCGGACGCTCGCGAAGGCGGGGGTCGAGGTGCTCACCGACACCGTCGTCACCGAGATCGCCGACGGTCGCGTCACTGTGGCGGGCCCGGACGGCGAGCGTGTCATCGCCGCCGAGACCGTCGTGTGGTCCGCCGGTGTGCAGGCGACACCGTTCGCCGGGATCCTCGCCGAGGCCACCGGCTGCGACACCGATCGCGCCGGACGCCTGCTGGTCAACCCCGACCTCACCGTCGGCGGCTGCGCGGACGTCTACGCGATCGGCGACATGACCAGCCTGAACGGCTACCCCGGGCAGAGCCCGGTGGCGATGCAGCAGGGGCGGCACGTCGCGGACGTCATCACCCGGCGCGAGGGGCCCGGCACGCCGTTCCGCTACCGTGACAAGGGCAGCATGGCCGTCGTCAATCGGTTCAACGCCGTCGTCGACGCCCCGCTCGGCGTGAAGCTCACCGGTGTCGTGGCATGGTTCGCGTGGCTCGCCGTGCACCTCTTCTATCTGGTGGGTTTCCGCAACCGGTTCGCCGCGGTGGGGTCCTGGTTCCTCGCGTTCATCGGTACCGGACGCCCCGGCTTCGCCGAGGACGCCGCCGCGCCGGCCGACGATCGCATGCCGCTGCGCCGCGCGGCCTGACCGGGGCGGGCCGGAGCCGCATCGAGAACGCCGGGGGCCCAACGGATCTCGGCGGCGGACGGCCCGGCCCGGCTCTGGTCACCCCGACGCCCTGGCGGCATACTTCTCGCCATGGGAAATCCGCTTCTCCGTACCAAGTCGGTGGAGCAGTCGCTCGCCGACACCGACATCGCCGAGAGCCGGCTCCGCAAGAACCTGACGTGGCGCGACCTCACCGTCTTCGGTGTCTCCGTCGTCATCGGCGCGGGCATCTTCTCCGTGACGGCCGGTCAGGCCGGCGACAAGGCCGGCCCGGCCATCTCGCTGTCCTTCGTCCTCGCCGCGATCGCCTGCGGTTTCGCCGCGCTGTGCTACGCCGAATTCGCCTCGACGGTCCCCGTCGCAGGCAGCGCGTACACCTTCGGCTACGCCACCTTCGGCGAGTTCCTGGCCTGGGTGCTCGGCTGGGACCTCATCCTCGAGTTCGCGGTCGGTTCGGCCGTCGTCTCCAAGGCGTGGTCGAGCTATCTCACCAGTGTCTTCGGCGCGAGCGGCACCGTCGAGATCGCCGGCAACGTCGTCGACTGGGGCGCGATGGCGGTCGTCGCGGCCCTGACGACGCTGCTCGTCATCGGCACCAAGCTCTCGTCCGGGGTGTCCGCGGCGATCACGGCGGTCAAGATCGCCGTGGTGCTGCTCATCATCGGCGTCGGCGTGTTCCACATCAAGAGTGAGAACTACACCCCGTTCATCCCGCCGGCGCAGGGCGGCGGCTCGGCCGAGGGCAGCGTCGAATCGTCGCTGTTCTCGCTCATCACGGGCGCCGGCGGCGAGACCTACGGCGTGTACGGCGTGCTCGCCGCGGCGTCCATCGTGTTCTTCGCGTTCATCGGTTTCGACGTCGTCGCCACCACCGCGGAGGAGACCAAGGATCCGCAGCGCGACCTGCCGCGCGGCATCTTCGGCTCGCTCGCGATCGTCACCGTCCTCTACATCGCGGTGACGCTCGTCGTCACCGGCATGGCGAAGTACTCCGACCTGGCCAAGTCCGCGGGCGAGGGGGAGTGGGCGGGAGTGCCCAAGAACCTCGCCTACGTGTTCCGCATCAACGGCATGCCCTGGGTGGAGAAGATCGTCGCGATCGGCGCGCTCGCCGGCCTGACGACCGTCGTCATGGTGCTCATGCTCGGCCAGTCCCGGGTGCTGTTCGCCATGTCCCGCGACGGCTTGCTGCCGACGCCGCTGGCCAAGACCTCGCGCTTCGGCACCCCGGCGCGGCTGCAGGTCGGCATCGGCGTGGTCGTCGCGATCGTCGCGGGTCTCTTCCCGATCGACAAGCTGGAAGAGATGGTCAACGTCGGCACGCTGTTCGCGTTCGTCGTCGTCGCGGGCGGCGTCCTCATGCTGCGCCGCACCCGTCCCGACCTGCGACGCGGCTTCACGGTGCCGGGCGGACCGATCATCCCGGTGCTCGCCATCGTCACGTGCCTGTGGCTCATGCTCAACCTCTCGGCGCTGACCTGGATCCGGTTCCTCATCTGGATGGTGATCGGCGTCGCCGTGTACTTCCTCTACTCCATGCGGCACTCCCGCGTGGGGAAGGCGGAGCGCGGCGAGATCTGACGCCGCGCCGATCCTCCGACCGCGGCCGGCGGCCGGAGGTCGGCGTGGTGGATGTCCTCATCTACCGTGTGGGGTCGCAGTCCGTATATTCCCGAGGAGTGATTCCATGAGCACGGCCCCCGTCGCCGACGTCCGAGGCGGCATCGATTTCAAGGTCGCCGACCTGTCGCTCGCCGAGTTCGGTCGCAACGAGATCCGGCTCGCCGAGCACGAGATGCCCGGTCTCATGTCGCTGCGCCGCGAATACGCCGACGTGCAGCCGCTCAAGGGCGCGCGCATCTCCGGTTCGCTGCACATGACGGTGCAGACCGCGGTGCTCATCGAGACGCTCGTCAGTCTCGGCGCCCAGGTGCGCTGGGCGTCGTGCAACATCTTCTCGACGCAGGACCACGCGGCGGCGGCGGTCGTCGTCGGCCCGTACGGCACGGTCGAGGAGCCGCGCGGCGTCCCGGTCTTCGCGTGGAAGGGCGAGACGCTCACCGAGTACTGGTGGGCGGCCGAGCAGATGCTGACGTGGCCGGCGGAACCGACCAACATGATCCTCGACGACGGCGGTGACGCCACGATGCTCGTGCTGCGCGGCGCGCAGTTCGAGCGTGCCGGGCTCGTGCCTGCGCCCGCCGAGGAGCATTCGGCCGAATACGCCGTCTTCCTCGACCTGCTGCGCGAGCGGATGGCGACCGAGCCGACCAAGTGGTCGACGATCGCCGATTCCGTTCGCGGCGTCACCGAGGAGACGACGACCGGCGTCCTGCGGCTCTACCAGTTCGCCGCCGCGGGCGAGCTGACGTTCCCGGCCATCAACGTCAACGACTCGGTGACCAAGAGCAAGTTCGACAACAAGTACGGCACCCGGCATTCGCTCGTCGACGGCATCAACCGCGGCACCGACGTCCTCATCGGCGGCAAGAAGGTGCTGGTCTGCGGTTACGGCGACGTCGGCAAGGGCTGCGCCGAGTCGCTCGCCGGGCAGGGCGCGCGCGTCCAGGTCACCGAGGTCGACCCGATCAACGCGTTGCAGGCGCTCATGGACGGCTTCGACGTCGTCACCGTGGACGACGCGATCGCCAATGCCGACATCGTCATCACCGCGACCGGCAACTTCGACATCATCCGGTTCTCGCACATGGAGCGGATGAAGAACCAGGCGATCCTCGGCAACATCGGTCACTTCGACAACGAGATCGACATGGCCGGTCTGGAATCGGCGCCGGGCATGACCCGCACGACGATCAAGCCGCAGGTCGACCTGTGGACGTTCCCGGACGGCCACTCGATCCTCGTGCTCAGCGAGGGCCGGCTGCTCAACCTGGGCAACGCCACCGGGCACCCGTCGTTCGTCATGAGCAACAGCTTCTCCAACCAGGTCATCGCCCAGATCGAGCTGTGGACGAAGCCGGACGAGTACGCCAACGAGGTCTTCCGGCTGCCCAAGCATCTCGACGAGAAGGTCGCCCGCATCCACGTCGAGGCGCTCGGCGGCACGCTCACCAAGCTCACCAAGGAGCAGGCGGAGTACATCGGCGTCGACGTCGAGGGCCCGTACAAGCCGGATCACTACCGCTACTGACGAAATCTGTCGCTGACAGGGGCGACGCGACGTATATCGTCGCGTCGGCTCTGTCAGCGACAAGTACCGGTCGGTTACGTCCGGGCGATGTCCGCGGCGAGGCCGTCGAGGTCGGTTCCGTCGTCCACGACGGTCCACGGGCTCGCCCAGCCGGTCGCGGCGAGATCGGCATAGCGCCCGTAGACGGCGTGCTGCAAGTCGGCGTCGCGCTCGTAGTGATCGCGCGGACGTCCCGGGTCCGCCTGCGCGCGGCTCGCGGCCCGTCCCATCGCGATGCGCGGCGCCACCCCGAGCAGCAACTGCCGGTCCGGGACCGGTACGCCGAACCGGGAGAACTCCAGGTCGCGCACCCAGAGCGTCGCCGGTCCGTCCATGTCCTCGTGAAGGCGGGCGGCCGTGTAGGCGGCGTTCGACGCGACATAGCGGTCGAGTACGACGATGTCCGTGGCCGCGACGGCCCGCCGGATCTCGTCGGCGGCGTCACGGCGGTCGAGCGCGAACAGCAGCGCCATCGCATAGGCGGAACTCCGCAGGTCGCCGTGGGCGCCGTGCAAGGCCTCCGAGGCGAGATCGGCCGTCAACGCCTGCCCGTAGCGGGGGAACGCGAAGGACGTGACCGTGAGTCCCGTGGTGGTCCAGCGGCGGGTCAGTCCGTCGACGACGGTGCGCTTGCCGGCGCCGTCGATCCCCTCCACCGCGATGAGCAGTCCCACCCGGCGATCGTATCGTCGCCGGGGGAAGGAGCCGCGTTCGGCGCGGCAGTGCGTCGTTTCCGCGCGCTCGATGCGACGATGCTTCTATGAAGACGAGGATTCTCGTCGTCGATGACGACGCGGCCCTGGCGGAGATGCTGACGATCGGGCTTCGAGGTGAGGGCTTCGAGCCGCTCGTCGTCGGCGACGGCATCGAGGCCGTCAAGGCCGCGGCGGAGTTGCGCCCGGATCTCATCCTGCTCGACCTCATGCTGCCCGGCATGAACGGCATCGACGTCTGCCGCGCCGTGCGTCATGACTCTGGCGTGCCGATCATCATGCTCACCGCCCGCTCCGACGAGATCGACGTCGTGCTCGGGCTGGAGTCCGGCGCCGACGACTACATGGTCAAGCCGTTCCGGCTCAAGGAGCTCGTCGCCCGGATCCGGGCGCAGCTGCGGCGCCAGGAGCTGCCGGCCAGCGAGATGCTGGAGATCGGTCCGGTGTCGATGGACATCGCCGCGCACCGCGTCACGAAGAACGGCGAGCCCGTGTCGGTGACGCCGCTGGAGTTCGACATCCTCGGGGCGATGGCTCGCAAGCCGCGTCAGGTCTTCACGCGCGACATGCTGCTCGAATCGGTGTGGGGCTACGACCACCCGGCCGACCCGCGGATCGTCAACGTGCACATCCAGCGGCTGCGCGCCAAGCTCGGCGACGATCCCGAGCACCCCGAGATCATCCTCACCGTCAGGGGTGTCGGCTACAAAGCCGGGCCGCCGTGATCGAGCGCGTCCGCCGTGTGATCGCCGCGGCGTTCGCGCCGATGCTGCTCCACGCCCGTTGGCTGCTGCGGGAGCTGGGCTGGCGATGGCGGCGGTCGCTGCAGTTGCGCGTGGTCGGGACGACGCTCCTGCTCGCGGCGATCGTGCTCAGCGTCGTCGGGTTCCTGCTGACGAGCCAGATCGCCGACCGGCTGCTGGAGGCCAAGGTGACCGCGGCCACCGAGCAGCTCGACCGCAGCCGCGTCTCGCTGGAGCGGGAGCTGGCCAATCCGACGGACAACGCGCCGATGGAGACGCGGCTCGCCAGCGCCCGCTACGTCCTGCTGGATGCGACGTCGACGGCCGACGCGAGCCTCGCCGTGCAGCGTGCGGCCTTCGACGCCGTGCTCATCCTGCAGGCCACGCCGCCGTCCTCGCCCGCGTCGGCCGGCCCGGCCGCGGACGTCCCGCACGCGCTGCGGACGATGGTGCAGCAGGGCCGCGTCAGCTACCAGTACACGACCATCACGAGCGACGACCGGACGACGCCGGCGCTCATCGTCGGCAGCCCGTCGAACACCGGATACGGTCCGCTCGAGCTCTATCTCGTCTTCCCGCTCAGCAGCGAGGAGAGCATGATCTCGCTGGTCCGCGGCACGCTCGGGGTGGGCTCGCTCATCCTGGTGCTGCTCTTCGCCGTCATCACCTATGTCGTCTCACGGCAGGTGGTGCAGCCGGTGCGCAGTGCCGCGCGCATCGCGTCCCGGTTCGCGGAGGGGCGGCTCAAGGAGCGGATGCCCGTCCACGGCGAGGACGACATGGCGCGGCTCGCCGTCTCGTTCAACGAGATGGCCGAGTCGTTGTCGCGGCAGATCCGTCAGTTGGAGGAGTTCGGCAGCCTGCAGCGGCAGTTCACCTCCGACGTCAGCCACGAGCTGCGGACGCCGCTGACCACGGTCCGCATGGCCGCCGACATGATCCACGACGGCCGCGACGATCTCGATCCGATGATGCGGCGCGCCACCGAGTTGCTCGTGGCCGAGCTCGACCGCTTCGAGACGCTGCTCGACGAGCTGCTGGAGATCTCCCGGCACGACGCCGGCGTCGCCGAGCTGTCGGCGCACCGGGTGGACATGGCGGTGCCGATCCGGCTCGCCCTGGCCACCGTCTCGCGGATCGCGGAGGAGTCCGGCACCGAACTCGTCGTCGATCTGCCCCCGGAGCCGGTGCACGCGGAGGTCGACTCGCGACGCGTCGAGCGCATCATGCGCAACCTGCTCGCCAACGCGATCGACCATTCCAACGGCAAGCCGGTGATGCTGCGGATGCGGGCCGACGCCGACGCCGTCGCCGTCACCGTCCTCGACGAGGGCGTCGGACTGCGGCCGGGGGAGGAGAAACTCGTGTTCAACCGGTTCTGGCGATCGGATCCGTCCCGGGTGCGTCGCAACGGCGGCACCGGTCTGGGGCTCGCCATCAGCATCGAGGACGCCCGGCTGCATCTCGGCCGGTTGGAGGCGTGGGGCGAGCCCGGCCGCGGAGCCTGCTTCCGGCTGACCTTGCCGCTGGTGCGCGGGCACAAGCTCGTGGGCAGTCCGCTGCCGCTGCGGCCCGTCGGTCAGGTGGCCGCGCGTGCGCGGGAGACGAATCCGGCGGTGCATCGTGCGACGTGATGCGGCGGGAGTGCGGGCGGAGCCGGCCGGGGGCCCGCGGGCCCGGCGCGCGGCGGGTGCGCTCGCCGCGACGGCGCTGCTCCTGGGCGGCTGCGCGACCATCCCGACGTCGTCGAACCCGACGCCGATCAGCACGGTGACGCCGGCACCTCAGTCGTTGCGGGTGCCGACGCCGCGGGCCGGAATGAGCCCGCAGGAGGTGGTCCGCGACTATCTGCGGGCCAACGCCAGCCCGGCGTCACGGCATCTGGCCGCCCGCAAGTTCCTCTCGCCGCAGGCGGCGGCGTCGTGGAACGACCGGGACCGGACGCTCGTCGTCGACAAGGTCGAGGTGTCCGGCGAACCCGGCGGCGGCGACGTCATCTCGGTGCGGGTGTCGGCGCTGCGCATCGGAACGCTCACCGCGGGTGGACAGCTCATCCCGGGGGAGGGCGCGATCGAGGCGCCGATGACGGTGCGCCGCGTCGACGGTGAATGGCGGATCGACGCCCTCAGCGACGGCGTGCTGGTCGACCGCGAGGAGTTCGTGCGGACGTACCGGCGCGTCGAGGTGTTCTTCGTCGACAACGCCGGGGCCGGGCTCGTCGCCGACCCGCGGTGGACCGTCGCGAACGTCCAGCAGTTGCCCGATCAGCTCATGGCGATGCTGCTCGCGGGGCCGTCCGACGAGCTGCAGGGCGCGGCCCGCGGGCTGCCGACCGGCTCGCAGCTGCGTGGCGCGGTGACGATCTACGGCCAGTACGTCTCGGTGGATCTCTCCGGGCTCGGCTCGGTGGACGCCGCCACGCGTACGCAGATCGCGGCCCAGCTCGTGTGGACGCTCAACGCGGCGAAGGTCGGGGCGCGGTACTTCGTCAACGCCGACGGCGCGCCGCTCGACCCCGCCCATCGCCTCGGCTGGACGACGTCCGACCTCGCGGCGTTCGCCCCGCCGGGCACCTCGACGGAGAAGCCGGATCCGTACGTCCTCGTGGGCGGCGGGCTCATGACGGTCACGGGGAACCAGCTGCGCGGCCTGTCCGGCGACGCCGCCGGGGCCAGAGACGTCACGTCGGCGGCGGTGGCGCCGTCGGGCACGCTCATCGCGGCCGTCGCCGGCGGCCGCGGCGGCTCGGAGCTGCGCGTCGGACGCGTCGGCGGGCCCGCGGTGACGGTCGCGACGGGGCAGCAGATCTCCCGGCCGAGCGTCTCGGCGCGCGACGGCTCCGTGTGGGCCGTCGTCGACGGCCGGCTCCGGCGCTTCGGTCTCGACGCCGGCGGCCAGGTCTCCTCGGACGACGAGGTCGACGTCGCCGAGACGCTCACCCGCGCCGCGGCCGAGGGCGGGCGGCCGGCGTCCGGCGTCCGGGAGGTGCAGATCAGTCCCGACGGCGCGCGGGTGGCGCTCGTCGTCGACGGCCGCGTCATGCTGGCGACCATCCAGGTGCAGCCGCGCGGCGTGCGGCTGTTCTCGCCGCGCCGCCTCGCACTGCCGGCGGCCGACACCGTGTCCGCGCTGGCGTGGAGCGCCGCGGACACCCTCGTCGTCGTGCGCCCTTCGCTCGACGCGCAGGTCGTCCAGTTGCCCATCGACGCGTGGGCGCCGTCGGCGCTGACGAGCTCGAATCTCTCGCCGCCGGTTCGCGCCGTGGCGGCGTCGAGCCGGACGATCTTCGTCGCCGACTCCCGCGGCGTCCTGCGGCTCGACGCCGACGCGTCGGACCGCTGGGTGGAGGTCGGCCCGGCTCTCGGCACGGGCGCGATCCCGGTGGGCGTCAGCGGCGGCTGAGCGCGGCGGGCCGCCCGCGACCATGCCGGCCCTGTGGACGAGATCGGACGGTTTGCGTGGCCTGTGGACGCCCGACGCGCCTCGGCCGATTCTGTCGGACGTCGATGCGACGCTGTCGCCATGACATCGAACCCCGCCCGTCCCCGGGCGGCGCCGGCCGATCCTCGCCGCGGACGCACGCCGGAGTCGGCGCGAGGATCTGGAGCTTGCGGAATCGACCGGAGGCTCGCGCTGCTCGTCGCCGCGTTCACCGACCTCGTGCTGCCGCTCGTCTGCGGCGGCTGCGGATCACCGGGCATCGCGTGGTGCGCCGGCTGCGCGCCGGCGCTGTGGGACGCCCCGCGCCCGCTGCGTCCGCGGTGCGCGGTCGGCGTCCCCGCGTGGGCGCTGGCGCCCTATCGCGGCCCACCCAGGCGGGCGGTGCTGGCGCTCAAGGAGTCCGGACGGCGTGACCTCGCCGTCCCGCTCGCCGACGCCCTCGCCCGCGGGCTCGGCCACCTGGCCGCCTGGGGCGAGCTGCCGGCGCGCGGGCCGATCCTGCTGGTCCCGGCCCCGACGTCGGTCGCCGCCGCCCGGCGACGCGGGGGCGACGTCGTCACCGCCGTGTGCCGACGCGCGGCCGCGTCGGCCCCGCCGGCGCAGGCGTGGGCCTCGACGACGCTCGGCCGGCTGGAGCCGGAGGCCGTCGGTGTGCGGGTGGCTCCGGTCCTGACGATCGCCGGTCCCACGCGTGACGCCGTCGGGCTGACGGCCGCCGAACGGACCGGACGGATGCACGGCCGGGTCCGCGTGTCCGGCCGCCTGGAGGCCGGTGCGAGTGGCGGCGGCGCCGTCGTGCTGGTCGACGACGTGCTGACCACGGGGGCCACCGCCGCGGCCTCGGTGCGGGCGCTGCGGGCCGCTGGAGCGCCCGTCGCGGCGGTGCTGGCCGTCTGCGCAGCGTGACGATGCCGTGAAACGGGCGCCGACACGGGGGTGGCGAAAACATGGCGGGAACCGTGACGCAGGACTACCGTCGGGCTCACTGAGCGCCAGGGTCCTTGCCGTCTCCGACCGATCTTTGCTTGACCCGTCTGATCACATCCAGGAGGTAAGCGTGTCGACCACGACCGAGAAGATCACCGCCACCGATATCGAAGAGAACGAGGGCGCTTTCGTTCGTCCCGATCACATCGCCGCGATCGAGGCCGGGAGGCCCGAGGCGGACGTCGTCGTGAAGGGACGCAACGTCGAGATCCCCGATCACTTCCGCATCCACGTGGGTGGCAAGCTCACCCGCCTCGAGAAGTTCGATCCCACGATCGGCCATTTCGACGTCGAGCTCACCCACGAGCGCAACCGGCGACAGGCCAAGCGGTGCCAGCGACTGGAGATCACCGTGCGGCGCACGGGCCCGGTCGTCCGCGCCGAGGCGACCGCCGATTCCTTCTACGCGGCGCTCGAGGCCGCGGTCGCCAAGGTCGAGTCCCGGCTGCGGCGGACGAAGGATCGCCGGCGCGTCCACCACGGCCTGCGCACCCCGGTGTCCGTCGCGGAGGCGACCGCCCCCTCGGCGCTGCCCGACGCGCCCCGCGGCGATCAGGCCGCCGACAGGTGGGACGACGTCGAGGAGAAGTTGCCCGGCCAGATCGTCCGCGTCAAGGAGCATCCGGCCATCCCGATGAGCGTCGACGACGCGCTCTACGAGATGGAGCTCGTCGGCCACGACTTCTTCCTCTTCCAGGACAAGGAGACGGACCGCCCGACGGTCGTCTACCGCCGTCACGCCTTCGACTACGGGGTCATCCGATTGGCGTGATCCCCCGCCGTGCCGATGGGCGGGCCGGCCGGATTCTCGGCGCAGGTCCCGACGACGGCTAGCATGGTTTCCGGCCGCGCTCGCCCGTCGAGCGCGGCCGGTACCGTCCAGGCCGGGCGGTCGTCGCTGTATCGGGCGTGGCGGTCGAGCCGCTCCGCCGGACACGGGCGAGGTGCACGTGATGCGCGGGATCCACGGTCCCGTCGCGAGGGGAAGAAATCGAGGTTCTCGGTGCTCAACAAGCTGCTTCGGATCGGTGAAGGCCGCATGGTCAAGCGCCTCGACGCGATCGCGACTCACGTCGAGGGTCTGTCGGACGAGATGGAGGCGCTCACCGACGAGGAGCTGACGGCGAAGACCGACGAGTTCAGGAAGCGGGTCGAGAAGGGCGAGAGCCTCGACGAGCTGCTTCCGGAGGCGTTCGCCGTCGCTCGCGAGGCGGCCTGGCGCGTGCTCGACCAGAAGCCCTTCCACGTCCAGATCATGGGTGGCGCGGCTCTGCACTTCGGCAACGTCGCGGAGATGAAGACCGGCGAGGGCAAGACGCTGACGTCGGTGCTGCCCGCCTACCTCAACGCGCTCTCCGGTGACGGCGTGCACGTCGTCACGGTCAACGACTACCTCGCCAAGCGCGACGCGGAGTGGATGGGCCGCGTCCACCGCTTCCTCGGCCTCAAGGTCGGCGTCATCCTCACCTCGATGGCCCCGAGCGACCGGCGTCCGGCGTACGAGGCCGACATCACCTACGGCACCAACAACGAGTTCGGCTTCGACTACCTGCGCGACAACATGGCGCATTCGGTGGCCGAGCTCGTGCAGCGCGGCCACAACTTCGCGATCGTCGACGAGGTCGACTCGATCCTCATCGACGAGGCCCGCACGCCGCTCATCATCTCCGGTCCGGCGGACGCCTCCAGCAAGTGGTACCTGGAGTTCGCGCGGATCTCGCGGCTGATGGAGAAGGACAAGCACTACGAGGTCGACATCCGCAAGCGGACCATCGGCGTGCACGAGGCCGGCGTCATGTTCGTCGAGGACCAGCTCGGCATCGACAACCTGTACGAGGCGGCGAACTCGCCGCTCGTGAGCTACCTCAACAACGCCGTCAAGGCCAAAGAGCTCTACACCAAGGACAAGGACTACATCCTCCGGGACGGTCACGTCCTCATCGTCGACGAGTTCACCGGCCGTGTTCTCGACGGTCGCCGCTTCAACGAGGGCATGCACCAGGCCATCGAGGCGAAGGAGGGCGTCGAGATCCAGGCGGAGTCGCAGACGTTCGCGACGATCACGCTGCAGAACTACTTCCGCCTCTACGACAAGCTCTCCGGCATGACGGGCACCGCCGAGACGGAGGCGGCCGAGCTGGATCAGATCTACAAGCTCGGCGTGCTGCCCATCCCGACGAACCGTCCGATGGTCCGCCGGGACTGCGGCGACCTCATCTACAAGACGGAGGAGGCCAAGTTCTCCGCCGTCGTCGACGACATCGTCGAGCGGCATGCGGCGGATCAGCCGGTGCTCATCGGCACGACGAGCGTCGAGCGCTCGGAGTACCTGTCGCGTCAGCTCGCCAAGCGCGGCATCAAGCACAACGTGCTCAATGCGAAGTTCCACGAGCAGGAGGCGCAGATCATCGCCGAGGCGGGTCTGCCCGGCGCGGTGACGGTCGCCACCAACATGGCCGGTCGCGGCACGGACATCGTGCTCGGCGGCAACCCCGACATCATCGCCGACATCCGGCTGCGCAAGCGCGGCCTCGACCCGATCGACACGCCCGAGGAGTACGAGGCGGCGTGGGACGACGCGCTGGGCGAGGTCAAGGAGCAGTCCGAGAAGGAGGCCGAGAAGGTCCGTGAGGCCGGCGGTCTCTACGTGCTCGGCACCGAGCGGCACGAGTCGCGCCGCATCGACAACCAGTTGCGCGGACGCTCCGGACGCCAGGGCGATCCGGGTGAGTCCCGCTTCTACCTCTCGCTCGGCGACGAGCTCATGCGGCGCTTCAACGGCCCGATGCTCGAGGTCATCCTCAACCGCTTCAACCTGCCCGACGACGTGCCGATCGACGCGAAGATGGTGACGAAGGCCATCCGCAGCGCGCAGACACAGGTCGAGCAGCAGAACTTCGAGGTCCGCAAGAACGTCCTCAAGTACGACGAGGTGATGAACCAGCAGCGCACCGTGATCTACGACGAGCGCCGCACCGTGGTCGAGGGCGAGGACGTCTCCGAGCACGTCAAGTCGATGATCGGCGACGTCATCGGGGCGTACGTCGACGCCGAGACGGCCGAGGGGTACGTCGAGGACTGGGATCTGGAGAAGCTGTGGGCGGCGGTCCGCGGGCTCTATCCGATCGAGCTCGACCACACGGACGTCGTCCCCGAGGACGCCCTCGGCAACCGCGAGGACATCACGGCGGTCGAGCTCAAGAAGAAGCTCGTGGCCGACGCCCTCGCGGCGTACGAGCGCCGGGAGGCCGAACTCGACGCGGTCGCCGGTGAGGGCACGATGCGGCAGGTCGAGCGCTCGGTGATGATCCAGGTGCTCGACCGCAAGTGGCGCGATCACCTCTACGAGATGGACTACCTCAAGGAGGGCATCCATCTGCGTCAGCTCGCGCAGCGCGACCCCGTGGTCGAGTACCAGCGCGAGGGCTACGACATGTTCATGGGCATGCTCGACGCGCTCAAGGAGGAGACGGTCACGTTCCTCTTCAACGTGACGGTGCAGGCGGCTCCGGAGCCGGAGCCCGCGGCCGCCGCGGACGAGGCCCGGTCGGGTGTGAGTATGACGAAGACGGACGGCGCGGCCGAGTCGAGCCCCGCCGAGACGCCTCGTGAGGATCCGGCGGCGGTCACGGCCGCGGCGGCGGCCGCAGCCATCGCGGCGGGCGGCTCGACGGCGCTCGTCGACGACGTGAACCCGTCGCAGCTGCGTTACTCGGGCCCGGACGAGGACGGCCACGCCCAGCTCAGCGGCCCGTCCGGCGCGGGCAGTCGCCGGGAGCGCCGGGCCGCCGCACGCGCATCGCAGAAGACCGGACGTCCGGGCGCGACGCCGCGCCGGAAGCGCCGCTGACGCCGAACCCGGAAGGAACACACCCGGAAGCCCGCCGAACGCCGCCGCAGCGAATTCCGCCGCGGCGGCGTCTTCGGCGCTCGGTCGGCCCCGGCGCCGCGTCAGTCCGTTCGCAGGGCGACGAGCCGGGGTATCGGCGGCACGGCCTTGCGGGACCGGGGCCGACGCGGCCCCGGCACCCAGGCGACGCGTCCGGCGATGGCACGCACACGTCCGCCGTGGGCGAACGTCGCGCACACCTCGGCGCTCCCCGGCCCGCTCGGTTGCAGGTGAACGCGCAGCAGCCTGGCGGGCGTGCCGCCCCGCCAGCGCCGGGCGAGTGATCCGACCTGGGATAACACGGTGTCCGAGACGATCGGCGCGAGCTGTGCCGGTGGCCGGCGTCCGGTGAGCGTCTCGAGGGTGCGCGTCAGCACCACGGTCGCGAACTCGCGCAGCCGGGGGTCGACGTCGACGCCCCGCGGCCGGACGACGTCCTCGTCCGGGGCCGGTGGCGGTCCGACGGCGGTGGTCGGCAGCAACAGCCGCAGCGGCGGTTCGCACTGCGGCGCCGCGCCGCACAAGGCGGTCTGCGGGTCGTCGCGCGGCGCGGTGCCGAGTGGATACGGCGGCCTCGTGTTCTGCGATGGTGCTTCGATGGCGACGGTCATGATTCCTCCCCGAGATCGACCGGCGGCGCTCGTCGGCCCGAGGTGTGGGCGGCGACGAGCCGAACGGCGTCACGTGAGCGGTCGCACAGCATCCGGCGGTCTCCGATCCGGCGGCGACTGGCTAGGCTCGCGTCATGCCATACCGATACGACTCCCGCCGGACCGCTTCGGTTCCGTCGAGTCCGGAATCGGCATGGTGACGCGGCTGTCGTCGACGGACACGATGCTGTTCCTCGCCGACACCGCCGCCACGACCGCGACCGTCGGGTCGCTGCTGCTCGTCCGCCGGGCGCCGGGCGTCGAGTTCGACTCGATCCTCGCGCTCGTCGAGAGCCGGCTGCAGCTCGTGCCGCGGTTCCGGCAGAAGGTACGGGAGGTGACGTTCGGCCTCGCGCGTCCGGTGTGGGTCGACGACACCGAGTTCGACATCACGTATCACGTCCGGCGCTCGGCACTTCCGGAGCCGGGACGTCCCGAGCAACTGCACGAGCTCATCGGCCGCCTCATGTCGCGCTCGCTCGATCGCGGACGCCCGCTGTGGGAGATGTACGTCATCGAAGGCCTGGCCGACGGGCGGACCGCGGTGTTCACGCGTGCGCACGAGGCCCTCGTCGACGGCGCGTCCGCGCTCGACCTGGCCGCCGTCATCACCGACGACGTGCCCACACCGGCCCGGATGCCCGAGGATCTGTGGCATCCGGTCCGGGAGCCGGGCGGGGCGGAGCTCGTCTTCGGCGCCGTCACCGACGCCATCGCGCGGCCCTGGCGGTTGCTGGACGGCGCGCGCAGGCTGGTGCCGTCGCCCGGGGACGTCGTCGGCGCGTTGTGCCGCATCCCGTCGGCCGTCGACGTCGCGACCAGCTCGGCGCCGAACACCCCGCTCGTCGGGTCCGACGGCGCGGCGCGGCGCTACACGGTGGCCCGGCTGTCGGTGGCCGACGGCGCCGAGGTCAAGGAGGCCTTCGGCTGCGGCACGAATGACGTGCTGCTCGCGACGCTCGCGGGCGCGCTGCGCCGCTGGCTGCTCTCGCGGGCACCGACGGTCCCGGCCGACGCGTCGGTCCGTGTCCTCGTCCCGCACTCGGCCTTCGACGCCGATGACGACGGCAGCCCGGTCGACGCGGCGCAGTGGACGGCCGGCGGGTTGCGCGGCTACCTCGCCGACCTGCCGGTGGGGGAGGAGAACCCCTGCGTGCGGCTGACGCAGGTCGCTCTGACGACGCGTCGCAGCGGCCCGCGCAGCCGCAAACGGGTCTCGCTGCGCGGTGCGGCCTGGCTGCCGGAGATCGGCCCGGCGAGCTTCCACGCGATGAGCGCGCGCGCCGTCGCGACGCTCTCGCGGCGGTCCTTCACCGTCCCGGTGACCGTGGCGCGCGGGCCGTCCGCGCCGGTCTATCTCGCGGGCGGCGAGGTCGAAGCGATGTTCCCCGTGCCGGTGCTGGCCCTGCGACGGGCGGTGTCGGTCGGCATCACGACCTACAACGGGCATCATGATTTCGGGGTCAACGCCGACCACCACACGATGTGGGACGTCGCGGCGATGTCCGGGTACCTGACCGATTCCTTCAACGAGCTGGTGGAGGCCGCGCGCCGTGAGTGAACTGATGCGGGTGTACGTGCCCGCGACCCTGGCGATGGTGGCGGAGCTGTCGCGCGACGGCGTCCTGCCGCACGCGAGCCCGACGGCCTTCGCGCTGACGCCCGCCCTGCGTGAGGCGTACACGTCCGGAGACGAGGACGAGCTCGCCGACGCGGCCCAGCGGGAGGCGGCGCTCGCCTCGCTGCGGCTGTTGGCCGCCGGTGGTTCCGAGCTGCCGGCGCGGCGCGTCGTCGTGGCCGCCGACGTCCCGGCGAAGGCCCGCCCCGATCTCGACGACGCCGCCGTCCGGCTGGAGCGTCCGGTGACGCTCGCCGACGTCGCGGCCGTCATGGTCGACGGCCGCGACGCCGAGGAGGCGGTGCGCAAGGCCGCGGCCGTCGTCGATGCCGCCGATCTGGGCGACGAGGACGCCGAACTGGCCGTCGGCGACGCCGAGGACCACTCTCTCGGCTGGTACGCCACACAGGAGCTGCCGTTCCTGCTGGAATTGCTGTGACGACGTCTCATTGCTTGGTTACGCACCCGTAGGTTACGCTGACGTAGGTAACGGGACCAGTCATCGGAAGGAGCCCTATGGCCATCACGGAGATTCCCGAGTACGCGCACCTGTCCCCGGAGGACGTCGAGGCGCTGGGCTACGAGCTCGACGTCATCCGGCGTGAGGTCGAGGAGAGCCGCGGCCAGTCGGATGCGCGCTACATCCGCAACACGATCCGTTTCCAGCGTGCCCTGGAGGTGACGGGCCGGACGATCATCGCGCTCGGTTCCACGAAGCGCAGCCTGTGGTGGCTCGGCGCCGGTGCCCTGGGGGTGTCGAAGATCGTCGAGAACATGGAGCTCGGGCACAACGTGATGCACGGGCAGTGGGACTGGATGAACGATCCGGAGATCCACTCGACGGCGTGGGAATGGGATAACAACGATCCCTCCAAGCACTGGAAGCACACCCACAACTACATCCATCACAAGTACACGAACGTCCTCGGGATGGATGACGACGTGGGCTACGGCCTGCTGCGCGTCACGCGGGACCAGCGGTGGCAGCCGTTCTATCTCGGCAACATCGCCTACAACGCGATTCTGGCGCTGGCGTTCGAGTGGGGCGTCGCGGCTCAGCACCTCGAGATCGGCAAGGTCGTCTCGGGACGCGCCGACAAGGAGAAGTTCAAGGCGGACCTGCGGGACGTCGGCCGCAAGATCGGACGGCAGTCGCTCAAGGACTACGTCGTGCTGCCCGTGGTCGCCGCGGGAGCTGCCGGCTACCGCGGCCGGTCGGCTCGACACGCGGCGCGCAAGTCGCTGACGTCGGCCATCACGGCCGGCGTGATCCGCAACGTGTGGACCAACGCGGTCATCTTCTGCGGGCACTTCCCGGACGGCGCCGAGAAGTTCACCAGGCAGGACATGGAAGACGAGACGCAGGGCGAGTGGTATCTGCGGCAGATGCTCGGCAGCGCGAACTTCGACGCCGGTCCGACGATGGCGTTCATGTCGGGAAACCTGTGCTATCAGATCGAACATCACCTCTACCCGGACCTGCCGAGCAACCGGCTCGCGGCGATCTCGGTGCGGGTGCGCGAGGTGGCGGAGAAGTACGACCTGCCGTACACGACCGGCTCGCTGCCGGTGCAGTACGCCAAGTCGTGGCGGACGATCGCGAAGCTCTCGCTACCGGACAAGTACCTCAAGGCGACGTCCGACGACGCGCCGGAGACGGCGTCCGAGAAGCGTTTCGCGGCCGAACCGCATCCGCTGCGGGCGACGGTCGATCCGATCACGGGGCGTCGGCGGGGATTGCGTTCGGCGATCGCCGGTTTGCGGAAATCGCGTCGGCGGCGGTCATCGACGACGGTCTGAAACCGGCCCGGATGTGTCGTTTCACCCGTGTGACGGGTGACGTATCCGGGATCGGGTCGCAATCGTCCGGGGTGGGACGGACAATGGACGGCGAGTTGGGAAACAGGGAAGGGTTGTCGCGTGGCGATCACCGACATCGCTGAGTACGCGCATCTGTCCGAGGAGGACATCGCTGCACTCGGCGCCGAGTTGGACGAGCTTCGGCGTGAGGTGGAGGCCTCGCGCGGCGAAAGGGATGCGCGCTATATCAAGCGCACGATCCAGACGCAACGCGCGCTCGAAGTGACGGGCCGCGCGGTGTTGACCCTCGCGTCTCACCGGCGGGCGGCGTGGTGGGTGGGCACGGCGTGCCTCTCGCTCTCGAAGATCATCGAGAACATGGAGCTCGGGCACAACGTGATGCACGGGCAGTGGGATTGGATGAACGATCCCGAGATCCACTCCACGACCTGGGAGTGGGACATGGTCTGCGCGTCCCGGCACTGGAAGCACTCGCACAATCTCGTGCATCACAAATACACGAACGTCCTGGGGATGGATGAGGACGTGGGCTACGGGTTGCTGCGCGTCACGCGTGACGAGCCGTGGGAGCCGCGGCGCGTCGTCCAGCCGGTCAGCAACCTCTTTCTCGCGGCCACCTTCGAATGGGGTATCGCGCTGCACGACCTGCATCTGCACGAGGTCGTCAGCGGCGAGAAGTCGTGGGACGAGGCGCGGCCGGAGGTCATGGCACTGGTGCGCAAGGTCGCTCGCCAGATGTGCAAGGACTACGCCCTGCATCCGGCGTCGTCGGTCGTGCTCGGCCGTTATCCAGGAGCGGTCGCGACGCTCAAGGCGAACCTGACGGCGAATCTCGTCCGCAATCTGTGGGCCTATGTCGTCATCTTCTGCGGACATTTCCCGGACGGCGCCGAGAAGTTCACGACGGAGTCGCTGAAGAACGAGACGCAGGCGCAGTGGTATCTGCGGCAGATGCTCGGCACCGCGAATTTCCACGCCGGCCGGGTGATGGCGTTCATGTCCGGCAATCTCTGCTACCAGATCGAACACCACCTGTTCCCGGACCTGCCCAGCAATCGCTATGCGGAGATCTCGGTACGGGTGCGCGAGTTGTGCCGCACCTACGATCTGCCGTACACCACGGGCTCGCTGCCCGCGATGTACTGGCTGTCGTTCCGGACGATCTGCAAGCTCGCCCTGCCGGACCGCTTCCTCAGGCGGACGTCTGACGACGCCCCCGAGACGAGCTCGGAGCTCAAGTTCCGCGCCATGCGGGAGCAGGCCGACGGGATGCGCACGCAGGCCGAGGGCGCGTTGCGCGTTCGGGTCGGGCAGGCGCGGGAGGCTGCCGGGCACGCGGCGGACCAGGCCCGTGAAGCCGCTGGTCAGGCTGCTGGTCAGGCCCGCGAAGCGGCCGAACAGGCGCGCGAGCACGCGGAACACGCGCGTGGCCACGTGGCGGAGTCGGGTCTGCGGCGCGGTCTGGCGACGGCACTCGAGGAGCTTCGGCAGGCCCGGCGGTCGAAGCGCCGCCGGCGGCGGAACCCGGTCGAGCGGGGCAGAGCCGCCTGACCGGGTGACCGCCCTGCACGCTACTTGAGGGAGACCGTCGAGCCGCCGGAGAAGATCGAATCGTGGAGTTCGATCGTGGCCGGAACAGCGTCTTTCGGCATGTCGTAGACGAGTTTGACGCGTACGGTGTTGCCGGGGTTGATCTTGTCGTACACCGGGATGTCGGACTGCAATGCGATCTGCGCACTCGTATCGGATTCGAAGCTCCGACCCTCGGTGTCCTTCATCTTCTGCGACGACGGGCTGAACGACTGCGGCTTGTCGCTCGTGTTCTTGATCGAGATCGACACGACGACGAACTGACCCTGCGCCTTCTGGGTCAGGTACGGATTGTCACCGACGCTGCTCAGGCCCTTCTCGACACGGGTCACGACGAACTCGAACTTTCCGTCTCGGACTGGCGTGTTCAGGCCGGGGTCCTTCGTCTCCTCGGCCTTGTCGGTGGTCGTCGCGCCGGAAGTCGCGGTGGCATCTTGTTCGCCTTTCTCCTTGTCGCCACCCCCGGCGACGGCCACGATCATGAGCACGACGAGTACGGCCAGCGCGATCCACGGCCACTTGCGCTTCTTCTTCGGCGGCGGCGGGGCCTGATACTGCGGGCCGGGATACTGCGGAGGCGGCGGAGCCTGATATTGCGGGCCGGGATTCTGCGGATACGGGCCCTGCGGATACTGCTCGGTCGACATCGTGCCTCCTTCAGGCGTTGAGCGTCGGCGCGCACCCGCGCCGGATGATGTCAGCCTCTCGCTGCGCGGCGTTCCGGCACATCGGCCGTCCGGGCGGACCGTCTCCTCCGATCGGTCGGCGAGGTGCGGCCTGATCGCCGTCGATTCCTGTCGGACCCCGGCCGTATGGTGTCGGCGTGTGGAACTTCGGCGCCCGTTTTCGGGCCCTCGACCTGGTGGCCTTTCGGCACGTCTCGGCGACGATGCTGGTGGTCGGACTGTGCGTGTTCTGCTCCCTGATGACCGTCACCCTCGCCTCGATGTCCTCGCGGACGTCGGCATGGAACCACGGTCTCGGTCTCACCTTCGCGCTCGTGGCCGCTGTGGCGCTCATCTGGCGATACCGTTGTCCGCGGCTCGTCCTCTGTCTTTCGGTGGTGGGTCCGTTCTTCTTCGAGACGGATGCGACGGCGGCGCTCTTCGCCCTCTACGCGCTGGCTCGATCGGTCCGGGGCCGCAGATTGATCGTTCCGGCGCTGGCCGTCTACGTGGCCTGTGTGGTGTCGCTGACGTACGACGCGCACCGACATCGCGGCTATTCGGTGCTGACCATCGGTGCGCACAAAGATCCTGTGACCAGAGTCACGGAAGACTATCCGATCGCTTGGTGGATCCCGTTTCTCGTCGCGCTGTTCTTGGTGAGTGTCGTGTTGACGCTCGGGCTCATCGTCCAAGCGCGGTCCGATCTGTCGGAGGCGGTGGCGTCACGCGACCGGGCGGCGGCGGGACAGGACGAACTCCGAGAGGAGGTCATCCGCAGCCAGGAGCGGCAGCGCATCGCCCGCGAGATGCATGACACGATCGCGCAGCGGTTGAGCAGGATCTCGCTCGCGGCCGGGGGATTGCAGCTCAACTCGGCCGGGGTGCCGGCGGTCGCGAACTCGGCATCGCTGATCCACTCGTCCGCCCACGAGGCGCTACAGGATCTTCGCGGCATCGTCGGGGTTCTGCGCGGCGATGCTCCGCCGCGTCCGGACGCGTCACCGGGCGCCACGATGGAAGGCGTCGACGGCCTCATCGCCGGCGCCCGGCGGGCCGGCCTGCGGGTGCTGTTTGCCTCGGACCTACCCCCGGAATCGCCGGGCCCGCTCGCGGCGAGACTGGCGTACGACACCGTGCGGGAATGCATCACCAACGCGCAGAAGTACGCGCCGGATCAGGCGTTGCGGATCACGATCACCGGATCCGGCGCGGACGGGCTGCTCGTCCAGGCGCGCAATCCGCGTCCGCCGGACGGCTATGCGCACGCACCCGGGTCCGGGAGTGGGCTCGCCGCGCTGGCCACCGACGCCGCCGCGATCGGCGGCAGCCTGACGCGCAGCGTCACGGCGGAGTTCCGGGTGCGGGTGTGGGCGCCGTGGCATTCCTGACCGCGGTCTGAGATAGGCGACGGGTCCAGGTCGAGCCGGCGGGGCGGGTGCCGCGCCGTCGGCACCGGCGGCGATATCGTTATCCGCGAGATGATCGACATCACCGCTTCGCCGCCGTACCCCGCCGCTGACGGCCGCCCCGTGCCGCCGTCGATGATCGGCGTGCTCATCGTCGACGACGACCAGTACAACCGTCGCGGCATCGCCGACATCTTCGCGGCGACACCGGACATCGTCGTCGTGGGGGAGGCCGACGACGGCGATCGGGTTCCCGCGGCTGTGGCGCGGTACCGGCCGAACGTTGTGCTCATGGACCTCAAGATGCGCCGGGTGCAGGGTATCGAGGCCATCGCCGCGCTGATGAGGACGCCGAATCATCCACGGGTCGTCGCGATGACGGCCCTCGACGTCGATGACTTCGTCGTGCGTGCCTTCGAGGCCGGCGCCCACAGCTTCCTTTCCAAGGACGAGCCGCCGCTGTCCTTCCATCAGGCCGTCCGCGCGGTCGCCGTGGGCAACACTCTGTTCTCCTACCCGGCACTCCAGCGGCTCGTGGCCGTCGGTGGAGCACCGGAGATCGACGCCGCAGCGGTCAATCGGATCTCCACGCTCACCGCCAGGGAGCGGACGGTCCTGATCCACCTCGCGCACGGCCTCTCGAACAAAGAGATCGCCAAACGGATGCACGTCGGCGAGACGACGGTCAAGTCGCACATGACATCGGTGAACATGAAGCTCGGCGTCACCAATCGAGTCTTGGCGGCGCTCACGGCTGTTCGTGCGGGGATCGCGTAGCGATCTTCGGCGGTATCCGTGATCGATCGCCGGGGGCGGATGACCATGCGATTGCGGTCATGCGAAGCGGCGGCAGTGCCGGTCCATTCCGTAAACCATGTCTTCGGCGTCGAGGATCGCTGCGCAGACGATGCACCGGACGCCACGGAATGATGTCTTTGCTATCCCGGGTAGTGGGAAAGCGGGCTCGACGCCGAGTTCAACCCTGTACTTCGTGAACAGTCTCGGAAGTTTCTTCGCAATCTCCAGTGCATGGATGCCCGCTGCTGTCTTCGGCTCGCGCAACCGCTTCTCGGCGATGGCGCCTAAAACGAAGAGATATTCGGTTCGGGTGATCCGTGAGCTGAGGAAGAGGTCGGGATGGACTGCCGACATCGATAGCCGTGCAAGGTCAAGCGGCCCGAAGTCTTTGACGTTCTCGGTGATGAGATAGCGGGCATCGGCGGCAGCCGCGGACGCCAGTATCGGAATATCCTTCGGATCGGTATCCACGAGTGGGACGGGTGACTGTCCGTCCGGGGCGATTCGCAGCCCGTATTGTCTGCGGACGGTGGCGATGCCTTTGGCTCCGGATGGCTGGTGCCGGGCGGCTTCACGTTCGGCATAGGGACTCCATATGGTCCGGTGGTCCGCGATCGGCCCGGAGAGGAGAACAAGCGTCCGTACGAGACCGGCTGTGAGCACGTTGGCGTCGAGGTAGACGGTGGCCCGGCGTCGCCGATCCTCCGCCGGATCAGAAGTCGTTGGCAAGAGTGGTGGCCAGGTCACGGACGAATGCCCGCCTGAACCGTTCGACCTCTTGAATCGGGATTCGGTAGCGGCTCCCGACTCTCCTGCAGCGGATCTCGCCGCTGACGATACGGCGCTGGATGCTCGCGCGCGACACACCGATCTCCTCAGCCATCTGACTGGGGGACAAGGTGACTTCGTCTGGTACCAGCGACACGGACTCGCCGGCCTTGCTCGCCGATTGGATGAAAGCGAGGGCCGACATCGCCCACTCGGGTAGTCCGAGGTCGCCGCTGGGGAGTGGTGCTCGCTCGACCTGAGCGGGGTCGATCTTCACTGTGGTCACGGTGGCCTCCTGGGCTGTCTGATCAATTTTAGCGTCGAACTGATCATCATCGTGGACTGTTCGTGACCGGTCAGGAGTCCGTCTGCAGGTCAGTACGTGTCGTTCGTCGCCAGCGCGGCCAGCAACACCCGGACGGCCATCGCGCGGCGGTACGCCTGGCCGTCGAGCATGTCGAGCGCGCATTCCGGGTCGGCCGGCGGGCCGAGGTGGGTGCAGCCCCGAGGGCAGTCCTCGATGGCGTCGGACAGGTCGCCGAACGCCGCCACGACGTCGTCGGCCTCGACGTGCGCCAGCCCGAACGAGCGGATCCCGGGCGTGTCGACGGCCCAGCCGCCGTCCGGCAGCGGCAGTGCGACCGACTGGGTCGACGTGTGTCGTCCCTTGCCGACGCCCGAGACGGCACCCGTGGCCCGGAAGGCGTCGGGCACCAGGCGGTTGACGAGCGTCGACTTGCCGACGCCGGAGTGCCCGATCAGTGCTGTGACGTGTCCGGTCAGCGCGTCGCGGACGGCGTCGAGCGGTTCGTCGCGGCCGCAGAGGACGACGGGGACGTCGAGGTCGGCGAAGGCCGCCGCGAACTCGGCGGACGGCGCGAGGTCTGACTTCGTCAGGCCGAGGATCGGCATGAGGCCGCCGACGAAGGCGGCGACGAGGGTGCGTTCGACGAAACCGGTGCGCGGCGGGGGATCGGCGAGCGCTGTGACGATGAGCAGCCGGTCCGCGTTCGCGACGACGATCCGCTCGTAGGGATCGGTGTCATCGGCGGTGCGGCGCAGGACGGTCCGGCGATCGGCGACGCGCACGATGCGGGCGAGGCTGTCGGGGCGTGCGGAGATGTCACCGACGATGTCGACGGTGTCGCCGACGACGATCGGCGTCCGGCCGAGTTCGCGGGCGCGCATGGCGACGACGATGTGGCCGGGATCGCCGTGCAGCGCGCAGCCCCAACGTCCGCGGTCGACGGAGACGACCATCGCGGGCTCGGCGTCGGCGTGCGCGGGCCTGGTCTTGGTGCGGGGTCGGCTGCCCTTGCTGGGCCGTACCCGGACATCGGATTCGTCCCAGTCACGTTGCCGAGCCCGCGGGGTCATCCGGCGACCAGCTCCGTCCACATCCGCGCGAAGTCGGGCAGCGTCTTGGCGGTGGTTGCGACGTCGTCGAGCTCGACGCCCGCGACGCGCAGCCCGATGATCGCCCCGGCCGTCGCCATCCGGTGGTCGGCGTAGCAGTGCCACAGGCCGCCGTGCAGGTCGCGCGGGGTGATGATGAGGCCGTCGGACGTTTCGACGCAGTCACCGCCGAGTCGGGTGATCTCCGCGGAGAGCGCGGCGAGACGGTCGGTCTCGTGGCCGCGCAGATGACCGATGCCGCGCAGCCGCGACGGCGTGGTCGCCAGGGCGGCGAGTGCGGCGATGGTCGGCGTCAACTCGCCGATGTCGGACAGGTCGCGATCGATGCCGCGCAGTTCGGCGGGGCCGCGCACGGTGAGCACGCTGTCGTCGAGCGACGCGTCGGCCCCCATCTCGCGGAGCACGTCGACGATCTGTGCGCCGGGCTGCAGGCTGTGCGCCGGCCAGTTCGGCACGCGGACGACGCCGCCGGTCACGGCGGCCGCCGAGAGGAACGGGGCGGCGTTGGACAGATCGGGCTCGATGACGCGGTTCAGCGGGGCGACAGGCCCGGGAGCCACCCGCCAGGTGTCGGGCTCGTCGCTCGTCACCGCCACGCCGGCGTCGCGCAGCATGGCGATGGTCATGTCGATGTGCGGCAGCGACGGCAACTTGCCGCCGCGATGCCGGACGGTGACGCCGGCGTCGAAACGGGCGGCGGAAAGCAGCAGACCCGAGACGAACTGGGAGGACCCGGACGCGTCGAGAGTCACCTCGCCGCCGGCGAGTCCGCCGCGGCCGCGGACGGTGAGCGGCAGGGCGTCGCCGTCGACGTCGGCGCCGAGGTCGCGCAGGGCGCCGGTGATCGCGGACATCGGACGCACGCGGGCGTGCGCGTCGCCGTCGAGCACGACGGTGCCCGAGGCGAGCGTCGCCACCGGCGGCACGAACCGCATCACCGTGCCGGCCAGCCCGCAGTCGACATCGCCGCTGCGCAGCGGTCCGGGTGTGACGCGGGCGGTCGTGCCGTCGAGCGCGATGTCGGCGCCGAGCGTCGTCAGCGCGGCGGCCATGAGATCGGTGTCGCGGCTGCGCAACGCACCGGTGATCGTCGACGGCCCCGTGGCCAGTGCGGCGAGCACATAGGCGCGGTTGGTCTCGGACTTCGAGCCCGGCACCTCGACCGTGGCGTCGATCCCGAACGAGGCCCGCGGCGTCGATCCGGTCGGCGAGGCGATGGCGGTCGGGGCAGGCCAGGCGGTCACGGCAGCCAGTATCGCATGCGTGCCGACGGCGCTTCGACGGGTTTTCGGTGTGCTTCCCCCTCCTCGCGCGGCGCGGCCTATGGTCGCCGGATGAGGGAGAGTCGCTGATGTGCGGGCGCTACACGTCGACCGTCGACCCGGCCGTGCTCGCCACCGAACTCGACGCGCTCGACGAGGTCGAGAACTGGGACGGCCCGCGCTACAACGTGGCGCCCACCGACGAGGTGCTGGTCGTGGCACGGCGACGTGACCGGGGCGCCCCGCCGGACGCCGAGACCCGGCTGCGCATCCGCTCGATGCGCTGGGGGCTGGTGCCCGCGTGGAAGAAAGAGGTGAGCGGCAAGCCGCTGTTCAACGCACGGGCGGAGACCGCGGCGACGACGGCGTCGTTCAAGACATCGCTGCCCGGCCGCCGCTGCCTGCTCCCGATGGACGGTTGGTACGAGTGGCGCGTCGAGTCGGGTCCGGACGGGCGTCCGCGCAAACAGGCCTGCTACATGACGCCGCGCGACGGCAGCCGGCTGTTCATGGCCGGACTGTGGACGGCCTGGCGCGCCCCGGTGCCGCGGGTCCCGGAGGCTCCCGGGTCACCGTGGCTGCTCTCGACGACGATCCTCACCACCGGCGCCGTCGGCCCGCTGGCGCAGGTGCACGATCGGATGCCGCTCGTCATGCCCCGCGAATGGTGGGACGACTGGCTCGACCCCGACGCGCCGCCCGACCCCGCGCTGCTGGCGCCGCCCGCGCTCGAACTCGTCCGGGCCATCGAGATCCGTGAGGTGTCGTCGCTGGTCAACAGCGTCCGCAACGACGGACCGGAGCTGATCGACCCCGCCGAGCCGGCGCCCGAGCAGGGGACTCTGCTGTGACCGGGGCCCGATTCAAGCGCCGACGCGTACGGCGATGAAGCGGTAGACGGCCTCGTCGCGGAGCAGTGTGAAGTGGTGCGCATCGCCCAGGTGGGCGATATCGACCGGGGCGAAGCCGATGTCGCGGGTCGAACTCTTACCCTGACCGCTCGTCGCGCGGACGAGGCCGTCGCCGAGCAGCCAGCCGATGATGTGGCCCGGGCTGCGCGTCATCGTCGCGGTGATCGCGTAGTGCCGCGCCGTCGCGAGCAGCGGGACGTCCTCGGGCGCGGTCTGCCGGACGCCGTCGGGATCGTCGTTCGGCGATGCCGCGACGTCGCCGTGGAACAGGTCGCGCACGCCCCCGCTGCGCCGGCGCAGCAGTCGGGAGAGCGGACGCGTCAACGGCACCTGGTCCAGCGCGAGCGCCGCGTAGTGCACCGCCTTCGCCAGCGGTGCGCCGAGATGCGGACTGCCGAGACTCACCGTCGTCGAGACGAGCGGCGCCCAGGCGTCGTCACGCCCTGTGTGGCACGCCGCGCGGATGACGAGTCCGCCCATCGAATGGCCGATGAGCACGATGTCGGTGACCGGCACCGGCCAGTCTGCGACCACGTCGGCCAACAGTTCCGAGAGTGCACGACCGTTCTCGCCGATGCGGCGTCCGGTGTTGTAGCGGACGTACAACGGCGTCAGCCCGTGCTCCGCGGCGAGCCGCCCGCCGTAGCTCCAGCGCTCCGGATCGTCATCCGCGGCGCCTTCGCCCCACGCGTGCTCGGTCTCCATCAGCCCGTGGACGAACACCACCAGCCGATCGGCCACCGCCGGCAGAGTGGCGGCTGCCGTCGGCACCGTGACCGGCGCTCCGCCGACCCGAAGCGACATCTCCGTGGCCAGCGGCGACCCGTCGGCGGCGAGGACGTCGCCGATCAACCCGTTGAAGGCGGCGATCGTCAGGGCGCCCGACCTCGTGTACGAGGGCGGCGCCGTCAGCGTCGCGCCCGCCTCCTCGGCGATCAGGCCCCCGACGGACGACGCCGCCCGCAGGCATCCCGCGACCCCCGAGTACACGGCCGATGCGATGGGGTCGTGGACGGTCCGCGCGAGCGTCACCGGCGCCGCGACCCGCGCGATCGCCTGATGGATGCGGGCGACGCCCTCGGCGGCCGCAGCCAGCTCGTCGAAGGCGAGTTCGGTGAGGGCGCGGGCCTCGTCGGCGCCCAGGGAGGTCGACATGAGAAATCAGTGTACGACCGTGCACTGAATGATGTCGAGCCCGCACCGGGGAACAGCGGCCGTCTTCGCGGCGTTGCAGCCCGGTGACGACAGGAGGTGACGGCCGATGACCACGGCGACGCTCACGCGCACGACGGCGAACCCGCTGCTGTTGCGGGCGGTAATCTGGAGCGGCAGCCCGCCCGCCGAAGGAGACCGCGTGACAGAGCACCCCGACGACGCCGCGACGGCGGATGCCGGTTCCACGCGTCGTTCGGACGCATCCCCGGACGAGTTGCGTGCCCGTTTCGAGACGGACGCCCTGCCGATGCTGGACCAGCTCTACGGTGCCGCGATGCGGATGACGCGCAACCCGGCCGACGCCGAAGACCTGGTCCAGGAGGCGATGATCAAGGCCTACTCGTCGTTCGCGAGTTTCCGGGAGGGCACCAACCTCAAGGCCTGGCTCTACCGCATCCTGACCAACACCTACATCAACGGTTACCGCAAGAAGCAGCGACAGCCCGCGCAGTATCCGACCGACGAGATCAGCGATTGGCAGCTGGCGCAGACGGCCGAGCACACGTCGACCGGTCTGCGCTCCGCCGAGGTCGAGGCACTCGAGTCCCTGCCCGACGACGAGATCAAGAACGCCCTCGCGCAGCTGCCGGAGGAATTCCGCATGGCCGTGTACTACGCGGACGCGGAGGGCCTGCCGTACAAGGAGATCGCCGAGATCATGGACACCCCGATCGGCACCGTCATGTCGCGGTTGCACCGCGGCCGCAAGCAGCTGCGGGCATTGCTGGCCGATGTGGCCAAGGAGCGTGGCATCGGGGTCCGGCGCGAGGAGGCGACGGCATGAGCATCAGGGACGACGCCGCGGCGGAGATCACGCGGCTCGACTGCTCGGCGGTGATCGCCGACGTCTGGCTGCTGTTGGACGACGAATGCGACACCGAGGCGCGTATCCGCGTCGAGCAGCACCTCGCGGAATGCGGCAGCTGCCTGCAGCACTACGGCATCGAGGAGCGCGTCAAGGCGGTCATCTCGCGCGGCTGCCGCGGTGAGCGGGCGCCCGAGGGGCTGCGCAGCAGGCTGATCATCGAGTTCACCCAGACGATGATCGTCCACGGCGACTAGCCCCGCCGACGCATACGCCGACGCCGGATCAGGCGTTGGGGCGCCTGCCGTGGTTGGCGGCGTTCTTCTTGCGCGCGCGCTTCTTGCGTCCTCGCTTGCCCATGAGGACCTCCTTTCGTCCAGTCGGCCATTCTTCCATACGTCCTCGGCGTCGCTGACATCCCGATCGACCGGTCGGCGGACCCGCGTCGATACGTCGTGGGTTTCAGGTAGTGCGCTACGCGGGCCGTGCGCGTCACGGGCTTCTAACGTCGATCGTGACAGCACGTTCAGGGAGGCACCGATGAACACGGAGCGTTACGCGACGCCGGCCGTGAGCGCCGCGGCGTACGGGACCGAGACGGAGCTTGCGGAGTCGACCCGGACGAGGATCACGACGGAGAGGGATGCGATGAAGACGATGGAGCGGGCCACGATGGAGCTCTCGGTCGCGGGGCCCGTCTGCACCGATTTCGTCTCGCCCGCCGACGATGTGCCGCACGTCCTGCAGCGGGACTACGGCTCGTTCCTCGCGTCGATCACGCAGATCCTCGCGGCGCCGGCGCCCACCCGCGGTGCGCCGGGCGGGGAGATCCGGCTGGTCGAGATCCCGGCGCTGGCGATCATGGCGCTGTGGTTCTCGAACGGCCGGCTCTCGAGCGGCCCGCTCTCGGGCGGCGGGTCGTCGGAAGGCGGGTTCTCCGGCGACGGCGACGGGGTCGTCGTCCCGCTGTCACCGGCGCCGTATCCGCTGGCCGCGGGCAGTGAATACCCGGCCGAGCACTTCCTTCGGATCGTCCGGGAGATGTCCCACGTGTGACCGCTCGCTCCGGCGATGAGACGATACGGGGGTCGTCGACGAGTGTGAGGGGGGCCGAACCGGGTGTCGACCCTCACCGATCTTCTCGCCGAGCATTCCTCGCTCCGCGGCGAGGACACCGTGCAGTTGCAGCGGCTCGTCGCCGAATGGCAGCTCCTCTCCGACCTCTCCTTCGCCGATCTGCAGCTGTGGGTCCGCGTCGACGAGGGCTCCGCGATCGGCGCCGGCGACCGGCTCGTCTGCGTGGGGCAGTGCCGGCCCAACACGACGCCGACCGTCTTCCCCGACGACGCGGTCGGCGCCGTCACCACCGACGGCGACTCGCCGCAGCTCGCCGAGGCGTTGACGCGCGGCGTCGTCCTGCGTGAGGAGCGGCTGCGCTGGTCGACGCAGGGGTCGACGCGGCGCGAGGCGTACCCGGTGCGGGCACGGTCGGCGGGCGATCCGATCGCGGTGCTCAGCAAGGTCATCAACCTCACCTATCCGCGGCTGCCGTCCAACCTCGAGCTCTCGTATCAGGGCACGGCGCAGGACATGTTCCAGATGGTCGCCGACGGGCTCTTCCCCGGCGACGAGGCCAACCCCGGCGGGCTGTCGACGCCGCGCGCCGGCGACGGATTCATCCGCGTCGACGCCGACGGCCGTGCCGTCTACGCCAGTCCCAACGCCATCAGCGCCTATCACCGGATGGGGATCGTCGACGACTTCATCGGTTCCGATCTGGCCGACCTCACGCAGGGGCTGGTCAACGACCCGTTCGTCGCGTCCGAGGTCGCCGGGATCATCCGCGCGGCGATCCGCGGTGAGACGGGCACACGCATCGAGGCCGACGCCCGGCGCGCGAGCGTGTTGCTGCGCGCGGTGCCGCTGACGCCGCGGGGCGTCTGCAGCGGGGCGGCGGTGCTCGTCCGGGACGTCACCGAGATCAAGCGCCGCGACCTCGCGCTGATCAGCAAGGACGCGACGATCCGCGAGATCCACCACCGCGTCAAGAACAATCTGCAAAGCGTCTCGGCGCTGCTGCGGCTGCAGGCGCGACGGGCCTCGAACGAGGAGGCGCGGACGGCGCTGGCCGAGGCGACGCGCCGGGTCGCGGCCATCGCGCTGGTCCACGACACGCTCTCGATGGGGGTCGGCGAGGAGGTCGATCTCGACGTCGTCCTCGATCAGCTCGCCGGCGTCATCACCGATCTCGCGCCGACGGCGGGCGGACGCATCAGCATCCGGCGCGTGGGTTCGGCGGGCACCCTCGGCTCGGAGAAGGCGATGCCGCTGGTCCAGGCGCTGACCGAGCTGCTGCAGAACTCGGTCGAGCACGCCTACGGCGGCGGCGACGGCCTGGTCCGGGTCGTGGCCGAGCGGTCGGCGCGCGAGCTGCGGCTCGTCGTCGAGGACGACGGCGTCGGGCTGCCCGCCGGCTTCAACCCGACGGCGACGGGACGGCTCGGGCTGCAGATCGTGCAGACGCTCGTGACGATCGAACTCGGCGGCCGTATCGAGTTCACCTCCGACGACGGCGCGCGCGTGCGGCTGAGGATCCCCCTGCGTTGAATCCCGGGTCCCGGAACGACGATCGGCCCCGGCAGCTGCCGGGGCCGATCATCCGATCTCGGGGTCTAGACGGCTGCGCGACGGTTGCGTGCGTTGCGTCGCTTGAGGGCCCGGCGCTCGTCCTCGGACATGCCGCCCCAGACGCCGGCGTCCTGGCCTGATTCGAGGGCCCAGGTGAGGCACTCGGTCATCACGGGGCAGCGGTTGCAGACGAGCTTCGCGTCGGCGATCTGCGCGATCGCCGGGCCGCTCGTCCCGACCGGGAAGAACAGTTCCGGATCCTCATCACGACACACGGCCTTGTGACGCCAGTCCATCTCGACTACTCCTTCGCGTGCGCGTCGCCGCGCGCTCTCGTGCCCCGGGCTGGGGGCGTGGTCGCCCTTGCGGGCATGTCTCTCGCGCTACCGGCTTGTTACCGTGGCGTATCCTTTGTGAATACTTTCACGAATTCCGGCGGTGTCAATGGCATCTTCCGGAACCGTGAAGCATCTCACTCCCGGGGGCGGGCGGGATCGCTGCGCGTCGAAGGTTTACACTACGCCGCGCGCTCGTCGGCGTCTCTGTGAATTACGTCGCTCGCTTCTGTGACGCGCCGGTGTCCGGCGGCCGGCGATCGGTACGTCTGCGCTGGTCAGCGGGATGTCAGGCGAAGGTGACGACGGGCAGCACGGCCCGGCAATGGCCGAACGAGACCTCGGTGCGAGTGCCGAGATAGTCGCCGTCCACCTGGAAATCGATCGGCTCGTCGGACGTGATGCGCAGGCAGGCGACATCGTCTTCGCGCAGCAGATGCGGCCGGTCCGGCCGCCCGTCGCGGGCGTTCATCTGCCAGACGAGCGGCAGGTTGCGCAGCGTGCTCATCGAACGCGAGGCGAAGATCCCGAGGCCGGTGTCGTGGCTGGTGCCGGGATTGGTGTGGATGGGGCGGTCGCCGAAGAACGAGTACGGGCTCGAGTTGGAGACGAACGCGAAGTACACGCCGGCGACGGGGTCCGCGCCGGGCAGTTCGACGGTGAGGCTCGGCGGCCCGCCGGCCGCGTGGAAGAACGCCCGGACCGTCTCGCGCAGATACCGCAGCGGCGTCGCCGCCTTGCCGGACGCCCGCAGGACCTCCATCGCGCGGACGGTCGCGGCGTCGACACCGAGCCCGGAGTTGAAGAGGAACCAGCGGCTGTGACTCATCGCCGGATCGTGCGCGATGCCGAGTCCGACCGGCGTCGGTGCGAGCTCGGGGGCCGCGAGCCGCTCGACGAGCTGGGCGGTGGCGGTCTGCGGATCGGCGTCGATGCCGAGGCTGCGGGCGAAGACGTTGGCGCTGCCGCCGGGGATGACGGCGACGGTGGGGGTGCCCGGGGGCGTCGTCGCCGTCGCCGAGACCGTCGGGAGGAGGCCGTTGACGACCTCGTTGACCGTGCCGTCGCCGCCGTGCACCACCACGAGGTCGACGTCGCAGGTCGAGGCCAGCTCGGCGGCGTGCCCGCGGTGAGTGGTGTGTACGACCTGCAGATCGATGGCCGCCGACAACGTCTGTACGAGGGCGTCGCGACCGGAAGCCGTCGTCGACGTCGCATACGGGTTGACGATCAGCAAGGCGCGCACGGTCTGTAGAGACTAGGGCGACGTCGGCGCGTACGGCGAATCTCAGGGCGCCGATGCGCGGCGGAATCCGCGAGCCGAGCCCTGCGTCGCCACCCCGGCGGACGTCGGGCCGCGGGCGCGTCGTTACGCTGGGGCAATGCCGATTGGAGACGACGCCCGCCGGACCCCTGCGCCGCGGTCGATCGTCGTCGGCGGGTGGCTCGTCGCATTCGAGGGGGCCGTGGCGGTCCTCGGGGCGCTCGTCTTCCTCGTGCGGCGGCTCGGCGGCGCCGAGCACGGCGTGTCCGACGGCTACGGACTGGCGCTGTGGTTCGGCCTGCTCGGTTCGGCAGTTCTCGTGGGCGGCGTCGCGTTGACGCGCAGCAGGCGTTGGGGCAAGTCGATCGCCGTGGTCGCGCAGATCCTGCTCATCCCCGTCTCCTATTACCTGTTCACCAGCCATCAGCCGCTCTTCGGGATCCCGCTCGGCGGTGTCGCCCTCGCGGTGCTCGGCTGTCTGTTCAACCCGGCGGCCGCCGGCTGGTTCGCGCGCGACTACGCGCCGGACGCGCATCTCGACTGACTCCGGGGAACGCCGAGTTTGCTACTCGGCGGTATATTCCACTCCGTGGGACGCGGCGATGCCGCCATGCGGGTGTGCGATACGGCGCAGCGCGAGCGAGTGAGGGGATGAACGCGATGAGCCGAGTGCTGGCTGTGGCCAATCAGAAGGGCGGCGTCGCGAAGACGACGACGGTCGCGTCGGTCGGTGCGGCGCTGGCGGCGATGGACGTGTCGGTGCTCGTCGTCGACCTCGATCCGCAGGGATGCCTGACGTTCTCGCTCGGCCACGATCCGGACCGGCTCGAGCGCAGCGTGCACGAGGTGCTGCTCGGTGAGACGCGGATCGGCGACGTGCTGCTCGATACGCGGGACCGCGTGACACTGCTGCCGGCGACGATCGATCTCGCGGGCGCCGAGGCGATGCTGCTCATGCGGCCCGGGCGGGAGTACGCGCTCAAGCGGGCGCTCGCCACGGTCGCGGGGGACTTCGACGTCGTGCTCGTCGACTGCCCGCCCTCGCTGGGCGTGCTGACGCTCAACGGCCTGACGGCCGCGAACGACGTCATCGTGCCGCTGCAGTGCGAGACGCTGGCGCATCGCGGCGTCGGCCAGCTGATGCGCACGGTGCGTGAGGTGCAGCAGATCACGAACCCCGACCTCGCGCTGCTCGGCGCCGTCCCGACGCTGTTCGACGCGCGGACGACCCACAGCCGCGACGTCCTCGGCGACGTCGCCGACCGGTACGGCCTGCCCGTGCTCGCGCCCGCGATCCCGCGGACCGTGCGCTTCGCGGAGGCGTCGGCGTCGGGCGTCAGCGTGATGGCCGGCCGGCGGAACAAGGGCGCGGCGGCCTATCGCGAGCTGGCCGAGAACCTGTGGAAGCACATCACCACGGGCGACGGCCCGGCGCTGTTCGCCGAGCCGGGCGTCTGACGGCGCGCGCAACGGTAGAGCGCCTGCTCAGCCCGGCGGCAGCAGCCCGGTCAGCCGACCGCCGGCGAGTTCGACGAGGCCCGGCCCGGCCGCCTCGAGATACACGGGCCCGGCCGGCGCCGCGTCACGCGTGACGGGGATGGTCCGTTCGATCCGGCCGTCGAGGCCCGTGGAGAGGACGCCGATGCCCTCGGCCGTCGCGACCACGAGGCGTCCGCCCCAGATCGTGGCCGGTCCGAGCGTCGACGGGATGATCGCGACGCGGCCGCCGGCGGGCTGGACCACGACGGTCGCCGTGCCGGTCCACCAGGTGACGACGTCCGCGACCTCGGCCGGAAGGCTGCCCGCGGGGCCCGCGGGCACCGGCACGCAGCGCGGCGTCGAACTCGTCTGCGGGAGGACGGCGACGGCCGGGCCGGGGCAGGCGGCGGCCGAGCCGGCGGGATAGAAGACGACGGCGCCCGACGGTCCGGCGCCGAGGACGAGCGGCGGTGGCGTGCCGTGGCCGTCCCCGGTGATGACTGACGAGCCGTTCTGCACCACCTTGTCGTCCTTGTCGAGGTGGGATTCGATGACGGTGAGCCGGTGCCCGACGTCACCGGGACAGTCCTCGACGATCGCGATGCGGGCGACGCCCGGCACGGCCGATCGCAGCGTGCAGCCCGACCGCGGCTGCACCCCGGGCTTGACGGGGTTGTCGGTGCGGCCGTACTCGATCTCCCGGAACAGCTGCGGGCCCCAGGCCTCGATCCGGCTCTCGCCCGCCGAGAGCACGGCGGTCGAGGTGGCCGTCAGTGTGACGGACCGGTCGGCGTCCGAACGGCGCGTCGGCCCGCGCAGGCCGCTGGCGCCGCGGATGGCCGTGACGTCCCCGCAGCCCTCGTCCTGCCGGTAGGCGGCGACGGCCAGATCCTGCAGGCCCGTGACGTCGCAGAGCTGCGCATCGCGGTGGTAGCGCCAGAGCTGCCCGCCGGTGGCGGGATCGCGCCCGACGACGTCGCCGTCGCCGGCGGTGACGGCGACACCGGAGAGGAAGACCGGCCGCGACGTCGCGGGGCTCGGTTCGGACCAGCGCGCCCGCAGTTCCGCGGGCGGTCCGCTCGGTGCCGCCGCCGGCGGGATCGGGCCGGCGGCGGGCGTCAGCGTCGAACGCCGGGCGGACGACGTCCACCAGACCGCCGCCGCCGCGACGATCACGACGATCACGACGGCCGCGGCCGCGATGAGGTCACCGCGGGTGCGGCGTTCGGGGGCGATCACCCGGCCGAGGGTACCCACCGTCCTTCGACGTCTCCGGAGCCCGTCGTCCGGTGCGGGTGTGGTCAGTCGGCCGAGGCGGCCACACCGGTCCGGCGACGCCGGCGGCGGCGCTTCGCGGGGGCGTCGCCCTCGGCGGCCGGTGTGGTGGCGGGTCCGGTGGGCGCGGTGCCCGCGTCGCCGTCGGCGGTGGTCGCGGCGCCGCTCGTGCCGGACCCGCCGCGCGTGCGTCGCCGCTGCCGCGTCCGGGGGGCGCGCGGCTCCCGCGGCTCCCGCTCGACGGTCCGGCGCTCCTCGTTGTCGGTGCGCTTGGGCCGCCCGATGCGGCCGCTCACCTCGGTCGGGATGTCGAGGTCGTCGTGCAGGTGATCGGAGCTGCTGTAGGTCTCCACGGGCTCGGGCATGCCGAGGCCGAGGGCCTTGTCGATGAGCTCCCAGCGATGCAGCTCATCCCAGTCGACGAGCGTGATGGCGATGCCGGTGCGGCCCGCGCGGCCGGTGCGGCCGATGCGGTGGACGTAGGTCTTCTCGTCGTCGGGGCACTGGTAGTTGATGACGTGCGTGACATCGTCGACGTCGATGCCGCGGGCGGCCACGTCGGTCGCGACGAGCACGTCGATCGAGCCGTCGCGGAAGCGCGAGAGCGCCTTCTCCCGGGCGATCTGGCCGAGGTCGCCGTGTACGGCGCCCACCTTGAAGCCTCGCTCGGCGAGGTCGTCGGCGACCTTCTGCGCCGTGCGCTTGGTGCGGGTGAAGACCATCGTCGCGCCGCGGCCCTCGGCCTGCAGCACGCGTGCGACCAGCTCGGCCTTGTCGAGCGCATGGGCCCGATAGACGACCTGCCTTGTGCGCTCGTGGATCGCCGAGTCGCCCGCGAGCTCGGCGCGGATGTGGGTGGGGCGGCTGAGGAAGGTGCGCGCCAGGGTGACGATCGGGCCGGGCATCGTCGCCGAGAAGAGCATCGTCTGACGCCCGGCGGGCAGCGCCGACATGATCCGCTCGATGTCCGGGAGGAACCCGAGATCGAGCATCTCGTCGGCCTCGTCGAGCACGAGGATCTCGACCTTCGCCAGCACCAGCTTGCCCTGGTTGGCCAGGTCGAGGAGCCGGCCGGGGGTGCCGACGACGACGTCGACACCGGCCTGCAGGTCGGCAATCTGCGAGTCGTAGGGCCGTCCGCCGTAGATGGCCGTGAGCTTGAGCGGGCGGCCGGTGGCGCCCGCGGTGAGCCCGGTCGCGGCCTTGGTCAGGTCGTCGAACACCTGCAGGCAGAGCTCGCGCGTCGGGACGATGATGAGCGCGCGCGGCGTGCCGTCGAGCGGGGTCGCGGTGGCGCCGCCGGCGAGCCGGTGCAGCAGCGGGACGCCGAAGCCGTACGTCTTGCCCATGCCGGTGCGCGCCTGGCCGATGAGGTCCTCGCCGCGCATCGCGAGCGGCAGCGTCAGCTCCTGGATCGCGAAGGTGCGCTCGATGCCCTGGACGGCGAGCGCCGCGACGATCGCGGGGGAGACGCCGAGCTCGGCGAACGTGGGCGGGACGTGATCCTCGGCGACGATCGTCGTCTGCAGGTCGTCGTCGATCGGGCTTGCGGCGGCGCCGCTCGGGATAGGGGTCTGGTCGATCGTGGTCATGGGGCCTTCCGTGCCTTCTCCTCGCCGAATCGTGTCGGCGGGCTCCTCGCCGACCTGCGTCGGCGGGTCGCCGTCGCCGACATCGGGTCGGCTCGGCGGTGGCGTCGTGTTCATCGTGTCGGCGCACCCGTCACGGTCGACGCGCGCGATAGGCGCTCGGCTTCCGACGCGGCCCGTCACCACCGGGGGCCGCGGATGCGCGGTGTTGTCGGCAGCTCGAGTGCTGGTGAGCACGATCTGCCGAGGGCCATTCTACGGGTTCGCGGCCGCGCTGGATGAATCGTCTCAGGTGCGGCCACGCGTACGGCCGTCCGGTGACTAGGATCGGCCCATGTCCAGCGCTGACGAGACCCCTGCGGCCCCGGCCGGTTCGTCGATCCCCGAGGACCACATCGGCATCACGCAGTTGCTGTCCATCCTGGCCTGCGGCGAGCTGGCCGCCTTCTATCGGCTGACCGACGAGGCGGAGCTCGCGCCGGGCGTCGACGGCCGGATCGCGATGGCCCGGATGGCATCGGCGCAGATGGGGCACTT
Source organism: Mycobacteriaceae bacterium (assembly GCA_044222225.1). GTDB lineage: Bacteria > Actinomycetota > Actinomycetes > Mycobacteriales > Mycobacteriaceae > JBGANR01. The sequence goes on along the minus strand of JBGANR010000011.1, from coordinate 28,412 downwards.
CGAGTTGCTCGCCGCCGAGCTCGTCGAGCGCGGAGTCGACGTGCGCGACGCCGTGGCGCAATACCAGTCGACGCTCGACCAGTACCACCAGCTCACCGTGCCGCGGACGTGGCTCGAGTCGATGGTGAAGACGTACATCGGCGACGGCCTCGCCGCCGACTTCTACCGCGAGGTCGCCGACGTCCTGCCGACGGGGCCGTCGGATCTCGTCAAGGCGGCCATGGAGCAGACGGCGCATTCGCAGTTCGCCGCCGCCGAGGTCCGCCGGGCCGTCACCGACAATCCGCGGCTGGTCTCGCCGCTCACCCTGTGGGCGCGGCGACTGCTCGGCGAGGCCATCACACAGGCGCAGTACGTCCTCGCCGCGCGTGACGAGCTCACCGACATGCTGTTCTCCGCGGGCGGTGACCTCGGCCGGATGACGGAGTTCTTCGACTCGATCCAGAGCCGGCACGACGCGCGGATGTCGGACCTCGGCCTTTCGACGTAGGCACTTCTGATCGGTGATCATCTAGCCTGGTCTGGCGTCGCGCGCCGGTGTTTCGAGGCGCCCGCGACGAGCAGAGATCGTGACACGGAGAGTTGAGGACAGCTGTGGCAGTTGACGTCAAGGTCGGTCTCACCGACAACCCGCGCGAGCTGACGATCGGCGGGGTCGAGGGAGATGTCGCGCAGGCCGTCGAGGCCGTGCTCGCGGGGACGGAGCCGGTGCTGCGGCTGCAGGACGAGAAGGGCCGCCGGTACCTCGTGCCGGTCGCGCGGATCGCCTACGTGGAGATCGGCGCCGGGGATTCACGCAAGGTCGGCTTCACGGCCTGACGGACATCGCAGACGAGCCGCCGCCCGGATCGGGTGGCGGCTCGCTCGTGTGTCGGGGTGCCGTGCCGGCGGTGTCGGGCCGGCCGGTTCAGCCGTGGGCGCTTTCGGCGTGCAGCAGCGGGACGCGGGAGAGGCCGCCCCACAGCATCGCGACCGTCGTGTCGACGGCGTCGTCCATGGGGATGGGGCGATCGGCGTCGAGCCAGTACCGCGCGTTGATCTGGGAGGTGCCGACCATGCCCGCCGCCAGCATGCGGCTGCGGTACGGGTCGAGCCCGGAGTCGTGCAGAACGAGGTCGTAGACCGCGTCGACGCAGGCCTCGGTCGCGTTCTCGACGCGTCGCATGGCGGCGGGGTCGTTCGAATCGGATTGGAAGATGAGGCGATAGCCCTTGTCGTCCTGGTCGACGAAATCGAACAGCGCGCGCACGGCCGCCCGGACGCGGACCCGGTTGTCGGTGGAGGTGCGCAGCGCGTTCTGGACGACGTCGATCATCGTCGTCGTATGCGAGTCGAGAACAGCGAGATAAAGGTCGAGCTTGCTGGGGAAATGCTGGTAGAGCACGGGCTTGCTGACGCCGGCGCGGACGGCGATCTCGTCCATGCCCGCGGCGTGATAGCCGTTCTCGACGAAGACCTCGCTGGCGGCTTCGAGCAGCTGTTGCCGGCGCGCGCTGCGCGGCAGCCGTCCGGCCCGGCGCGACACGGGTTCGGCGTCACCGCCGCGTGGCCTGGGAAGCGTGGTCGACATATGGCGACCATACGCCCGCGGGTCGGTGATCGTTCCCCGACCGTCCGCGTGGCGACCGGACGGCGGGGCGCGCCGTCACGGGTGGCCGGTGGTGTGGGTGGCGCGCCGTCTCGGCGCGTCCGGAGGTCTGTGAGAAGGTGAGGAGCGTGAAATCGGACGGCGGGGATGGAGAGCGCGACGAGCAGCGGACGCTGCGCGATCGCCGGCGAGCCGTCTCCGGGGGGGATCCGGACGGACGGCCGCGTCGGCCGCGGACGGGGGAGCCGGGGCGACCGGCCGCCGCGCGTCGTGACGGCCGGGAGGAGCGGGGGCGACCCGCCGTGCGTCGGGACGGCCCGGAGGATCAGGCCGTTCGGCGTCGACCGCGTGCGGCGCAGTCGAACCAGCCGCTGCGCGCGAGCTGGGACCCGCTGGGCGACGACGTCGGCCGACAGCGTTCCGATCGCGCGGTCCGCACGGGAACCCGCAGGTCGACGGCCCTCGGCCGGTTCGTCGCGACCTACGGCTGGCGGGCGTACGCCGTCCCGGTGCTCGTCGTGCTCACCGTCGCGCTTGTCGTCGCCACGGTCCGGGACGTGCGCATCGACGGCGGCGACACGGCGTCCGCGACGGAGACCCGAGATCCCTCGGCTGCGCAGCAGCACAAGATCATCGGCGCTCCCACCGGGCTGGTCGATCCGGAGTCGCTGCCGCAGGGGATGCTTCCGGCCGGGGCCGCGTACACCCAGCGCGGTGACGGGAAGTACCGCATCGTGCAGGGGGCCGGGACGCGCGTCGGGACCGGTGAGCAGGTGTTCACCTACACCATCGAGGTCGAGGGCGGCATTCCGACGACCGAGTACGGCGGCGACGCCGCCTTCGCGAAGATGGTCGAGGCCACGCTGTCCAATCCGCGGAGCTGGACCGGCCGGGGCGAGGTGTCGTTCCAGCGCGTCGACAAGGGGGAGCCGAACTTCCGGATCTCGCTGACATCCGCGATGACGACCCGTGCGACCTGCGGCTACGAGGTGCAGTTGGAGTCGAGCTGCTACACGTCGGTGGAGAACCGGGTGGTCATCAACGAGGCGCGCTGGCTGCGGGGCGCGGTGCCCTATCGCGGCGACGACCTCGGCTATCGCACCTACCTCATCAACCACGAGGTCGGGCACGCCATCGGCTACATCCATCATCAGACCTGCGCCGCCAACGGTGAGCTGGCGCCGATCATGATGCAGCAGACGTTCAGTGTGTCGAATCGCGAGGCGATGAAGTTCGACACCGATCTCAAGGGCAATCCCGACTTCACCTGTCGGCCGAATCCGTGGCCCAACCCCTGATCGGCCGGCGCGTAGCCTGGTCGCCTATGGGACTTCCGCCGCTCGTGGCACCGGGACCGGAGTTGACCGCCGCCGAGATCTCGAGGTACGCCAGGCATCTCATCCTTCCCGGCGTCGGCGTCGCGGGGCAGAGACGTCTGCGGGCCGCGCGGGTGTTGGTCCTCGGCGCGGGCGGCCTCGGCTCGCCGGTGCTCATGTACCTCGCCGCGGCCGGCGTCGGCACGCTCGGGATCGTCGACGACGACGTCGTCGAGGAGTCGAACCTGCAGCGGCAGATCGCGCACGGCGTCGCCGACGTCGGACGGCCGAAGGTCGACAGTGCGGCCGACGCGATCGCGGCGCTCGGCGGAGGGGTGCGCGTCGAACGGCACGCGGCGAGATTCGACGCGTCGAACGCGGTCGACCTGGTGTCCCGCTACGACCTCGTCATCGACGGCACCGACAACTTCGCGACGCGATATCTGGCGGCCGACGCCGCGGAGGCGACGTCGACCCCGCTCGTCTGGGGCTCGATCTTCCGTTTCACCGGGCAGGTCGCCGTGTGGTGGTCGGGGCCCGGAGCTCCGGGCGGCCGCGGCATCGGCCTGCGTGACGTCTATCCGGAGCCGCCGCCGGTCGGCGCCGTCCCGAGCTGCGCCGAAGGCGGCGTGCTCGGAGTGCTGTGCGGATCCGTCGGATCGCTCATGGCCACCGAGGCGATCAAGCTCATCACGGGCCTCGGCGAGGGGCTCTACGGCCGCCTCGCCGTGTACGACGCGCTCGGCCCGGCGCAGCGCGTCGTCCGGCTGGCCGCCGAGCCCGGACGCCGGCTCGTCACCGACGTCGTCGCCGAGGTGACGGACGCGGCGGCCTGCGGGCTGCCGGGTGCCGAGGCCGCGGACGGCGTCGAGGCCGCGGACGACGGTTCGATCGGGCCCGTGGAGCTGCGGCGGCGACTCGACGCGGGTGAGCCGCTCGTTCTCATCGACGTCCGCGAGCAGCTGGAATGGGACATCGTCCGGCTGCCGGGCGCCGTCCACGTGCCGGTCTCGAGGATCGCGGCCGGTGACGCGCTCGAGCGACTGCCGGCCGGCCGGCCGGTCCTGTACTGCAAGTCCGGCGCGCGATCCGCCGTCGCCGTGCAACGCGTCCGCTCCGCGGGGCGTGCCGATGCGGTCCATCTACGGGGCGGCCTGCTGGCCTGGGCCGACGAGGTCGACCCGACGCTGCCGAGGTATTGACGCGCGCGGCTTCCACCCGGCGGTACCGTGTCCGGGTGACAGACAGCCACGCCGCGCCGCCCCGCGAAGGGGAGTTCCCCGCGTCCGGCTCGGTGCCGCCGCCCGATCACGTCCGCGCCACGTTCGGTCTGGACCGGGCGGACGTCGTGCCCCGGCCCGGCGGCGGGTGGCGGATCGGGGAGGTCGTCATGACCCTCGTCCCCGACCACGCGCGTGCCGCCTGGTCCGCTGCGGTGCGTGAGGAGCTCGTCGTCGACGGCATTCGGGTCGCCCGCCCGGTCCGGGCCACCGACGGCCGCTACGTCGTCGCCGGATGGCGCGCCGACACGTACGTCGCGGGCACCCCCGAGTCCCGGCATGACGAACTCGTCCAGCTCTCCTGGCGCCTGCACGAGGCGACCGCGCCGCTGGAGCGTCCGCGTTTCATCCTGCAGACGCCGGCGCCGCCGCACAGCGAGGTCGACATCTTCACGGTGGCCGACCGCGCCGCCTGGGAGGACCAGCCGCTCAAGACGGCCCGCCTGGCAGGGCTGTCCGAGCCGACGGATCGCGAAGGCGCGCACAGCGTCGACGTCCTCCGGCAGCTCGCATCGCTGCGCCGCCCGGTGTCGTCCCCGAACCAGGTCGTCCACGGTGACCTCTTCGGCACCGTCCTGTTCGCCGGTGCCGCGGCGCCCGGTCTCACCGACATCACCCCGTACTGGCGGCCTGCGGGGTGGGCCGCCGCCGTGGTCGTCGTCGACTCGATCGCATGGGGCGGCGCCGACGAAGGACTCATCGGACGCTGGGCCGACACCCCCGAGTGGCCGCAGATGCTGCTCCGGGCGACGATGTTCCGCCTGGCGGTGCACGCCGTCCATCCGCGCGCCACGGCGGAGGCGTTGCCGGGGCTGCTGCGCGTGGCCGAACTCGTCAGGTTCCTCGTCTAGGCGCATCGCTGTGCGGGTCGCCCCGGTTCAGGGCGGATCGGCGGTTCTCGTCTAGGCGCCCTCCTCCTGGCCGAGGCCGGTGACGCGGTAGCGGGGCATCGGTACCCGGCCGTCGATCGCGAGAACGCCTTCGCCGCGCAGCAACTCGAGCTGGCGTTCGCGCAGGTGCGGCGAGGGGCGACCGTGGGCGGCGATGATGCGGTGCCACGGCAGATCCGCGGAATCCTCGCGCATGATCGCCCCGACGATGCGGGGGCTCGACAGCCCCGCGGCGTCGGCGATGTCGCCGTAGGTCGCGACGCGCCCCGCCGGGACGGTCGCGATGAGGGCGCGTACCCGCTCGACGACGGCGTCGGTGATCCGCGTCATCGCCATCGCTCCCGGATCACATCCGCGACGAACTCCGGACGCGCCAGGGGCACCATGTGGTCGCAGTCGGTGTGCAGCACACGAGATCCCTGACGTGCCGCCACTGCTTCGGCGTAGCCCGTCGGCAGCAGCGGCGGGTCCTGATGGTCGGCGATGACGATGTCCACGTCGACGCCGTCGGCCGGTAGGACCGCCGATCGCGTCAGCTCGGCCCACGTCGCGCCGATGGCGCCCGGATGCAGGCGCCATTGGACGCGGCCCCCCGGGGCGGGTACGAGGTGGGTCGCGATCTCGGTCTCCAACTCGTGTGCGGGGACGTCGTGCCAGGCCTCGGCGCGTTTGCGCGACCGCGCGTCATCGGCATCGGCCATCGTCCAGGTGAGCAGTGTCTGACGGGCCAGCTCCTCGCCGGCCCGGGCGGGGAGCGCGATGGCCGGGTCGAGGAGGACGAGCGCCCGTGCCCGGGCGCCGAGGCGGTGGGAGAGATGGACGGCGAGCAGCCCGCCGTAGGAGTGGCCGAGCACGAGCACGGAACCGGCGCCGTGGCCGACGCCGGCGGCGTCCAGCACGGCCAGCGCGGCGTCCACCTGCGCCTCGATCGTCCACGGCGGCTCCCAGGACGATTCGCCGTGGCCGAGCAGGTCCGGTGCGAGGAATGTCGTCTCCGGCAGCAGTTCGGCCAGGGACCGCCAGCGCGCGCCGTGCCCGGTGACGCCGTGCAGCGCCAGGACGACCGGCGCGTCGGACGGCGGCGGGCCGAAGCGGTGGAAGTGCGCCCGGCCGTCGGCGGTGCGGGATGTGATGTGCATGCTTGGCATCGTGGCAGAGGGGTGCGACAAAAACGTGCATCCGTGATATCTGCGCAGGTCACAGGCCCGACCGCGAATTCTGTCGGACCCCTGTGTTCTTGTTGCGGTACGCCGCTGACAGGGGAGGAGGCGGGCGATGACGACGACATCCACGGCATCGGGCCACGCGATCGAGGTGCGGCTCGTGCCGACGCCGGCGCCCGAACGCGTCGAGCGCGGCTGGCCGGAGCCGGCGGCGGCGCTGCTGCGCGCACCGCGCGTCGCGGGCCGTGGCGGGTGGGTGCCCTATCGGGTGCGGGGCGGTCCGGGTACGGGCAAGACCTCGCTGCTCGTCGACGCCGTCGCGGCGTCGCTGCAGCGCGGGGTCGATCCGGAGTCGGTGCTCGTTCTCGTGTCGTCGCGTCGGGCGGCCGTCGAGATGACCGAGCGCATCGCGGATCGCGTACTCGGTACGGCGTCCTTGCGTGCCTCCCGAAGTCCGCTGGTCCGAACGGTCCACAGTTACGCCTTCGCGGTGTTGCGGCTGCAGACGGCGTTGCTCGACGAATCCCCGCCGCGGCTCGTCACGTCCGCGGAGCAGGACGCGATGATGCGCGAGCTGCTCGCCGGTGACGTCGCCGACGGCGCCACGAGGTGGCCGGAGGCGTTGCGGCCGGCGCTGGGGACGAACGGATTCGCCGTCGTGCTGCGCGACATCATGATGCGCGCCGCGGAGCGGGGCGTCGGTCCCGAATGGCTCATCGAGCTGGGGCGGGAGCACGGTCGTCCGGAGTGGACGGCGGCGGGCGACGCCTACCGGGTCTACGAGCAGGCCACGTTGCTGCGCGGTGCGACGGCGCCGGAGGCTACGCCGGCGGCGTTCGACGCCGCCGAACTGGTGGGTGCGGCGCTCACAGCGCTCGCGACCGACGAGGAACTGCTCATGCGCGAGCAGTCGCGGCTGCGCGAGGTCTACGTCGACGACGCCCACCACCTCGATCCGCAGGCCGCCGACCTCATCCGACGGGCGGCGGGCACCGCCGAGCGCGTCGTCATCGCGGGTGACGGCGCCCAGTCGATCTATCGGTTCCGCGGCGCGAGCTCGCGCTTTCTCACCGAGCTGGCGCCGCCGACGCCCGACCGGGACGTCGTGCTCACCCGGTCGTTCCGGCACAGCCGGGCCGTGGCGTCGATGGCCGCCACGATCGCAGGCCGACTGCCCGGCGCCCGCCTGGCCGCTCCAGAACCGGCTCCGGACGCACCCGGCGGCACGGCGGTGGTCCGCGTCTATCAATCGGCGGCCAAGGAGGCCGCGGGGATCGCGGACCTCCTGCGCCGTGCACACCTGTTCGACGGGGTGCCGTGGAACAGGATGGCGATCGTCGCGCGATCGGTGACGGCGTCGATCGGGCCGCTGCGGCGGGCTCTCGCGGCCGCCGGTGTACCCGCCGCCGCGTCGGCGAGCGAGACGCCGCTGGCGCGGCAGCGATCCGTCGCGGGGTTGTTGGAGGTGCTGCGCTGCGTCGAGGGCGTGCCGGACGCCGACGTCGCCGTCCGGCTGTTGTCGGGGCCGATCGGACGGGCCGATCCGGTCTCGCTCCGTCGGTTGCGACGCGGTGTACGACGCGTCGAACTCGCCGCGGGGGGCGAGCGGGAGTCGGGCGCGGTGCTCGCGGCGGCGATCGCCGACGGAGGTTCCTCGCTCTGCGAACAGCTCAGCGATGCGGAGTCGGCGCCGCTGCGCCGGGTGCTCGGCGCCGTCGACGCAGGCCGGCGGGCCCGCGCGAGCGGGGGCGGTGTCGAGGAGACGCTGTGGGCGGCGTGGCAGCACACGGGGCTCGCCCAGCGCTGGACGGGTCAGGCGCTGGCCGGCGGCTCCCTCGGGACTTACGCCGACCGGGAGCTCGACGGCGTCGTGGCCTTGTTCGACTCGGCCGCGGCGTACGCCGACACGTTGCCCGGGGCCTCGCTCACGGCCTTCGTCGACTACGTCGAGCAACTGCTCATCCCGTCCGGTACCGGGCGGCGTGCGTCGGCGCCGGACACCGTCACGATCGTCAGCGCACATGCCGCGGCCGGACGGGAGTGGGACGTCGTCGCCGTCACCGGCCTGCAGGAGGGGACGTGGCCGTCGTTGCGCAGCCGCGGCGGTGTGCTCGGCACGCCCGACCTGCTCGATCTCCTCGACGGCGTCGCCGCGGACGCGTTGTCGACGCTGTCTCGTCCGGCGGCGGCGTTGGCGGAGGAGCGCCGGCTGCTGCTCGTCGCCGCGTCGAGAGCCAGGCTGGGTGTGCAGCTGTCCGCGGTGGACGACGGGGTCGGCGATCTCGTGCCGTCGCGGTTCATCGCCGAGCTCGCCGGTTTCGCGGCGGCGCCCGAGGACGGCGGCATCGCCATCGAGAGCGGGCCGCGGCGAGGGCTCAACCTGGCGGATCTCGTCGCGACGCTCCGCACCGAGGTGGTCGGCGCGCGCGACACGGATCGGGGGCGCGCCGCGGCCGCGCTGCTGGCACGCCTCGCGACCGAGGGGGTGCCGGGCGCCGGCCCGGATGACTGGTACGGCGTCGCGCCGGTGAGCACCGTCGAACCGCTGTGGACGGCCGAGCGTGGGCCCGTCGTCCTGTCGCCGTCGACGGTGGCGACGTTGTCGGCGTGCTCGCTGCGGTGGTTCCTGGAACGCTCGGGGGGTGTGAACGGCGACGCGGCGCCGGCGCTGCAGGGCACGTTGCTGCACACGCTCGCGCAGGCCGTCGCGGGCAACGTCGCACCGGAGCAGGTGACGGCCGAACTGCGCCGGGTGTGGAGTGCGATCGACACCGGTGCGGAGTGGTATTCGCGTGCCGAGCTGGCCAGGACGGAGTCGATGCTCGCCAATCTCCGTGCCTGGCTGCGGTATTCGCGTGCGGAACTGTCGGAGCTCGGCGTGGAGGTCGACGTCGACGCCGTCGTCGAGGAAGTCGGGCGAGCCGACGAGGAGGGCGCAGGCGGCGTGGAGCCGGCCGCCCCCGCCGTCCGGCTGCGCGGACGCGTCGACCGGCTGGAGGCCGACGGGACCGGGCGCGCCGTCATCGTCGATCTCAAGACGGCGAAGACGGTGATCACCAGACAGGCCGCGGCCGAGCACCCGCAGCTCGCGGCGTATCAACTCGCCATCGCGCTCGGCGGTGTCAAGGAGTCGGGGGCCGCCCCCGGCGGTGGCCGGCTCGTGTACGTGTCGACGCCTAATCGGACGACGGGCGCGGCGGAGCGGGTGCAGGAGCCGCTCACACCGGAGCAGGTCGACGAGTGGATCGGGGTCGTCCGGTCGGCCGCTGCCGCGAGCGTGGGGCCGACCTTCCGGGCCGAGATCAACCCGACCTGCTCGTACTGTCCGGTGTGGTCGAGCTGCCCGGCGCAGTCGGCCGGACGGGCGGTGACCGATGGCTAGGCGTCGCGTGTCGATGGCCGAGCACCAGATCGCGCTGCGGATCGACACTCCGATGGTCTCGGCGGTGACGCTGGCGGCTGCCCTCGAGCTGCCGCGGCCGACCGGCGAGCAGATCGCCGTCATCGAGCATCCGCTCGCGCCGGTGCTGGTCGTGGCGGGGGCGGGCGCGGGCAAGACGGAGACGATGGCCTCGCGGGTGATCTGGCTCGTCGCGAACGGGCTGCTGACGCCCGATCGTGTGCTCGGCCTGACCTTCACCCGCAAGGCGGCGCAGCAGCTCGCGACGCGGATCCGGTCGCGGCTGGCGCGGCTCGCCGCGGCGCCGATCATGGAGCGGCTCGACCCCGACGGATCGATCCGTGCCGACATCCGCGGCAGCGACCCCGAGGTCAGCACATACCACGCGTACGCGGGACGGCTGCTGGCCGACTACGGGCTGCTGCTGCCGATGGAGCCGTCCGCGACGCTCCTGTCGGAGACCGAGTTGTGGCAGCTCGCGTTCGAGGTGGTGGCCCAGTGGGACGGTGAGCTCGACACCCCCAGGACGCCGGCGACGGTCACGGAGTCGGTGCTCGCGCTGCACTCGGCGCTCGCGGAGCACCTCGCCACGACCGACGATCTCCTGACGGCCACCGACGATCTCGAACGGCTCATCGCGACGCTTCCCCCGGGCAAAGGGCAGCGCGCGAACCCGCCGAAGGATCTCACCGCTATCGCGGACACCGCCGCCGAGCGGCGCACGCTGGTACCGCTGCTCCGGCGGATGGCACAGGTGATGTCCGATCGCGGCGTGCTCGACTTCGGCAGTCAGATGTCGCTGGCGGCCCGGCTCGTGCGGGACCACCCCGATGTCGTCGAGGCGGAACGCAGAGCCGTCGGTGCGGTCCTGTTGGACGAGTACCAGGACACCGGCCATGCGCAGCGCGTGCTGCTCTCGCATCTGTTCGGTGCGGCGGGCGGGCGGCCGTCGGCGGCGGTGACGGCCGTCGGCGACCCCATCCAGTCGATCTACGGCTGGCGCGGGGCGTCGGCGGTGAACCTGCCGCGGTTCGCCACCGATTTCGCGGGCGTGGACGGCCCGGCGAACCGGCTGGAGCTGCTCACCAGCTGGCGCAACCCGACGAGCGCGCTCGTCCTGGCCAACGATCTGTCCGCCGAGTTGCGGGCCGGCTCGGTACCGGTCAGCACGTTGCGTCCGAGACCGGACGCGCCGTCGGGCCGGGTCGCGATCGCCGTCACCGAGACCGTCGTCGACGAGCGGGGCTGGGTGGCCGACTCGATCGCCGCCGAGTACGAGGCGGCGGCGAGCCGGGGGGAGTCGCCGCCGACCACCGCGGTCCTCGTCCGGCGCAACGCCGACGCGCCGCCGCTGCGCGACGCCCTCGCGGAGCGGGGGATCCCGGCGGAGGTCGTCGGCCTCGGCGGTCTGTTGCTGGTGCCCGAGGTGGCCGACGTCGTGGCGACGTTGACGCTGATGGCCGATCCGATGGCCGGTTCGGCCGCCATGCGGTTGCTCACGGGCGCCCGCTGGCGGCTCGGTGCCGCCGACCTCGCCGCTCTCTGGCGACGCGCGAAGGAACTCGCCGCCGTCGGGTCCCGCGGGGCGTCGGGGGCGTTGACGGACGCCGGGCAGCTCGCCGAAAGCCTGGACGCAGCGCTGCCCGGGGAACTCGTCGAGGCCGCCGGCCTCGGTGACGCCGTCGCCGACCCCGGGGCGCCCGGTCGCTACTCGGCGGAGGGCCATGCGCGCATCACCGCGCTCAACCGGCAGCTCGACGGCTTGCGCGCGCGCATCGGGTCGCCGCTGCCCGAGCTCGTCGCCGACGTGGAGCGCGCGATCGGCGTCGACGTCGAGGCGCAGATCGCGGCCAGGCGGTTGCGTGGCGATGCGACGGGACGCGAGCACCTCGACGCGTTCGCGGCCGAGGTCGCCCGGTACTCCGAACGTCACACGCCGACGCTGTCGGGCCTGCTCGCGTTCCTCGACGCCGCGTCGTCGATCGAGGACGGGCTGGCCCTTGCGCCGGTCGACGTCGCCCCGGACAGGGTGCAGATCCTCACCGTGCACGCGGCGAAGGGCCTCGAATGGGAGGTCGTGGCGGTGCCGCATCTCGCCGACGGCGTGTTCCCGTCGGGGCGCAAGGAGTCGTCGTGGCTCGGCAGCGCGCGGGAGCTGCCCGGGCCGCTGCGCGGTGATCTGGCGCGCATCCGAGGTGACGGCTATCCGGAGCTGCCGCTCGTCGGGTTGGAGAACCGACGGGACCTGACCGACGCGATCGCCGGTTTCAAGGAGGCGATCGACAGCCGGCGGCTCGACGAGGACCTGCGGTTGCTGTACGTCGCGGTCACCCGGACCGAGCGCATGCTGCTCGTCTCGTCGCACCATTGGCCGGACACCGGGAAGGTGCGCGGGCCGTCGGACTTCATGACGCGCATCGCGGAGGTCGCACGCGCCGTGCCCGACGGGATGGCCGTCGACGTGTGGGCGCCGATCCCGGAGGTGCCCGACGCAGAGGTGAACCCGCTCACGCTCAGCCCCGTGACCGCGTCGTGGCCGGCCGATCCGCTCGGCGATCGACGCGCGGTGGTCGAGGCGGCGGCGGCCACGGTGGCCGAGGCGATGCGATCGCCGGCATGGGCCGAGGAGTCCCTCGGTGCGGTGGCCGCGGCCGATCCGGATGTGGCCGACTGGATCGCCGAGGCCGACGCGCTGCTGGCCGAGCGTCGGGAGGCGGCGGCGTCGCGGGTCACGGTGCCGCTGCCGCGGCACATGTCGGTCAGCCAGCTGGTCGAACTCGGCAAGAGCCCCGAGGACTTCGCCCGAGCCCTGCGTCGTCCGGTGCCGTTCCGTCCCAACCCGCTCGCTCGTCGCGGCACGGCCTTCCACGCCTGGGTGGAGCGCCGGTTCGGGGCGTCGAAACTGCTCGACATCGATGAGCTCCCCGGTGCCGCGGATGCCGAAGCCGCCGGCGACGCCGACCTCGCCGAGCTGAAGGAGCGGTTCCTGGAGACGCCGTGGGCGGCGCGTACGCCGATCGACGTCGAGGTTCCGTTCGAGACGTCCGTCGGCGGCCGGATCCTGCGCGGCAGGATGGACGCCGTCTTCACCGAGGCGGACGGCGGCTTCACCGTCGTCGACTGGAAGACGGGTGCCGTCCCGACCGGCCGCGACCGCGCCGCCGCCGAGTTGCAACTGGCCGCCTACCGGGTGGCCTGGGCAGAACTCGCCGGTGTCGCGATCGAGACGGTCCGCGCGGCGTTCGTCTACGTCCGGGCGGGTCTGACGCTGGCCCCCGCCGAGCTGCCGGACGCGGACCGTCTCGGAGAACTGCTCGCGGCCGCCGAGACGGCCGGGGGCGGTGGGCTCGGTGATGATCTACAGTCACCGTCGAAGCGACCGCCGAACCGAAGGACACACTAGATGCCCAGCAGGCTTCGCCGGCGCACCGACACCTTGACCGAGCGTCCGGATTTTGCGCTTGTCGGCGTCATCCGCATTCCCGAGGGACAGGTGAGCCCCGTCCGGGCGATCCTCAGCCGTGTCATGGTGGCGGTCGGCGCGCTCGTGCTCGCCGTCGCGATCGTCTACATCGAACGGGACGGCTACCGCGACGGCGGTCAGGGGGACGAGCTCTCGCTCCTCGACTGTCTCTACTACGCGACGGTCTCGCTCTCCACCACGGGCTACGGCGACATCACGCCGGTCACGGCCCAGGCGAGATTCGTCAACGTCGTCGTCATCACTCCGCTGCGGATCCTGTTCCTCATCGTCCTCGTCGGGACGACGCTCGCGGTGCTCACAGAACGGGGTCGGCAGGCCCTCAAGATCCAGCGTTGGAGGCACAGCGTGCGCAATCACACCGTCGTCATCGGTTACGGGACGAAGGGCCGGACGGCGGTCGAGGCGATGCTCGCGGACGGCACGAAGCCGTCGGAGATCGTCGTCGTCGACTCCGATCAGGGTGTGCTCGAAACCGCGGCGCGGCACGGACTGGTCACGGTGCGCGGTGATGCGACGAAGTCGGACGTGCTGCGGTTGGCGGGTGTCCCGTACTGCTCGTCGATCATCATCGCCGCCAACCGGGACGACACGACGGTGCTGGCCACGCTCACCGCGCGGGAGATGGCGCCCAAGTCGAAGATCATCGCCTCGATCAGGGAGGCCGAGAACACCCACCTCATCCGGCAGTCGGGCGCTGATTCGGTCATCGTCTCGTCGGAGACGGCCGGCCGGCTGCTCGGCCTCGCGAAGAGCACGCCGACGGTCGTCGAGGTGATCGAGGACCTGCTCACTCCCGACGAGGGCATGTCCATCGCGGAGCGGGCGGTCGAGCAGAACGAGACGGGCGCGAGCCCGATGCACCTCGGCGAGATCGTGCTCGGCGTCGTCCGGGGCGGGGTGCTCTACCGGGTCGACGACCAGCATGTCGAGGCCGTCGAGAGCGGTGACCGGTTGCTCTACGTGCGCCGCGGTGCGAACGGCTGAGTCGGCCGTCCGCGCGGACGGCCTCGGTACGCTCGCCTCGTGACGCGATTCGTGCTGCCCGGGCCCCTGCTCATGGCGGACTCCGCCGTCGACCGACGGAGCGAGGGACGCGGCGACGTCGCTCGGCTGGTCGCGGGATGGCCCACGGCCCGGGTGCTGCGGGTCGACGCCCGCGGCCGGTTTCCGATGTCCGGGACGACTCTGGAGTGGGTGCCGGGTGTGGTGGTCGCGGACGCGCCGCCTGCCGACGGGGTCTACCTCGGCAGCCATGACGGCGTCGATCTGTGGAGCGTCTCGGCCGGTGATGACCTGCCGGACGCCGAATGGGTCGACCTCCGCGCGGCCGTCGGACGCCTGGCGGGTGCCGAACCGGGCCTCGCCGCGACGGCCGTCGCGATGCGGCATTGGCACACCGGCGCCGCGTACTCGCCGGTGCACGGCAGGCCGACGCGGACGGCGAACGCGGGCTGGACGCGCGTCGACGACGCCGGTGCGGAGCAGTTTCCACGTACCGATTCCGCCGTGATCTTCCTCGTGCACGACGGTGTCGGCGGCCGCGGTGAGCGCGCGCTGCTGGCGCGTGGTGCGGCGTGGCCCGTGGGCAGGTTCTCGACGATCGCGGGTTTCGTCGAGCCCGGGGAGTCGTTGGAGCAGGCGGTCGTCCGCGAGGCCCGGGAGGAGGTGGGCATCGACGTGCGTGATCCGCAGTACCTCGGCAGTCAGCCGTGGCCGTTCCCGCGGTCGCTGATGGTGGGCTTCATCGCGACGGCCGACCCCGCGCAGCCGCTGGACTTCCTCGACGGCGAGGTCGCCGAGGCTCGCTGGTTCGAGCGCCGGGAGATCAAGGACGCGCTCGCCGCGGGTGACTGGGCGTGGACCGCGCCGTCGGCGTCGCTGGCGCTGCCCGGATCGGTGTCGATCTCCCGCGCCCTCATCCGGGCCTGGGCCGACGCCTGAGCCTTAGAGGCGCAGCTTGCGCCGCACGTCGGCGATCGACGGGTTGGTCGCCGTGCTGCCGTCGGCGTATCGGACGGTCGGCACGACGTGGTTGCCGCCGTTGACGCTGCCGACGAACTCGGCGGCCGCCGGATCGGCCTCGATGTCGATCTCGTTCCACGCGATGCCGAGGCCCTTGAGCCCCAGCTTGAGACGCTGGCAGTAGCCGCACCACGTCGTGGTGTACATCGTCAGGGCAGGGGCGTCCGTCGTGCTCACGCGTACAGGCTACGCCCGATTCTGTCGGTGCCCCGTGGATACTGAAGGCCATGTCGACGCCAACATCAACAGCCCGGGGGTCCGGCCGCGCTCGTTCTGCCGCCGGTCGCGGTGCGTCGCACCAGGAGCAGGCTCGTGGCGGGGCGCCGGGGGGTGTGCCGCCGACGGGGCTGGACCCCGAGCAGCGTGCGGCGGTCGAGGCGCCGCGCGGGCCGGTCTGCATCCTCGCCGGGGCCGGAACAGGCAAGACGCGCACCATCACCCATCGCATCGGACATCTCATCGCCGGCGGCCAGGTGGCGCCGTCGCAGGTTCTGGCGGTGACGTTCACGGCCCGGGCGGCGGGGGAGTTGCGGGGACGGCTGCGGAGCCTGCTCGCCGACGACGCGCGCGGCGTCCAGGCGCTGACGTTCCATGCCGCGGCGCGTCGTCAGCTCTCGTATTTCTGGCCGCGCGCGGTCGGCGCCACTCGCTGGCAGCTGCTCGACTCCAAGTTCATGCTGGTCGGACGCGCGGCGAAGGCCGCGGGGCTCTCGCCGTCGAGTGATCTGGTCCGCGACCTCGCCTCGGAGATCGAATGGGCGAAGGCATCCCTCGTCTCGCGGGAGGAGTATCCGGAGCAGGCCGCACGGTTGCGGCGGGAGCCTCCCGCGCCGCCGGAGAAGGTGGCGGAGGTGTTCGCGCGGTACGAGGCGGCCAAGACATCGCCCGAGGGTGACCGACTGCTCGACTTCGACGACCTGCTGCTGCTGACGACGGCGATCCTGCGGGAGAATCCGGCGATCGCCGAGGAGTTCCGCAGCCGCTACCGCTGTTTCGTCGTGGACGAGTATCAGGACGTCACCCCCGCTCAGCAGGCGCTTCTCGACGCCTGGCTGGGCGGACGGGACGATCTCACCGTGGTCGGCGACGCGAATCAGACGATCTACAGCTTCGGCGGCGCGACGCCCGGCTACCTGCTCGGCTTCTCCCGTCGTTTTCCGGATGCGACGGTCGTCCGGCTGGAACGCGACTACCGGTCGTCGCCGCAGGTCGTGGGGTTGGCCAACACCGTGATCGGCGCGGCGCGTGGTGCCGCGGCCGGCACCAGACTGCGGTTGATCGGTCAGCGTCCGGACGGTCCGCAGCCCCAGATCGACGCCCATGACGACGAGCCCGCGGAGGCCGCTGCGGTCGCGAAGAACATTCGGCGGCTCATCGCGGGCGGTGTCCGGGCGTCGGAGATCGCGATCCTGTACCGCATCAACGCGCAGTCGGAGGTCTTCGAGAACGCGCTCTCGGCCGAGGAGGTGCCGTACCAGCTCCGCGGCGGTGAGGCGTTCTTCGCGCGGGCCGAGGTCCGCCAAGCGATGCGGGCGATCGCGGACGCGGTGAACCGCGACGACCTGCCGGAGGAGGCGTCGCCCGCGGCCGTCGTCCGGGCGGTGCTGGTTCCGCTCGGCTATGCGCAGGAGGCACCGGCAGGTGCTCAGGCCCGGGAGCGTTGGTCGTCGCTGACCTCTCTCGTCGGGCTGGTGGACGAGCTGGTCCGCGACGTGCCGGATCTCACGATGGCGCACGTCGGCCGCGAGCTGGCGGCCCGCGCCGAGGCGCGCCATCCGCCGACGATCGACGGCGTCACACTGTCGTCGATCCACGCGGCGAAGGGTCTGGAGTGGGACGCCGTCTTCGTCGTCGGCCTCGCCGACGGCACCCTGCCGCTCAGCATGGCCGTGGCCGAGGGGGATGCCGCGATCGAGGAGGAGCGGCGGCTGCTCTACGTGGCGGTCACGCGCGCCCGCGAGCACCTGTACCTGTCGTGGGCCGCCGCACGCAACGAGGGTGGACGCCGGACGCGTAAGCCCTCGCGGTTCATCGAGCCGTTCGCGCCCGCTGCGGCGCGCCCCGCCGGCACGTCCACACGCGCGGCCTGCCGGGTCTGCGGCATCGAGCTCGCCCGCGCCGACCGCGCGCGCGGGCGCTGCGACGACTGTCCCGCCGATCTCGACGAGGAACTGCTCGCCGAGCTCAAGCGGTGGCGCATCGAGCAGGCCCGGGAACATGGCGTGCCGCCGTACAACGTCTTCAACGACCGCACCCTGGAGGCCATCGCCGAGAAGGTGCCGACGAGCCTGGCGGACCTCGGCACGATCAGCGGCGTCGGCCCGTACAAGCTCGAGCACTTCGGCGACGCCGTTCTCGAACGCACCCGCGCGCGCTGATCGGTCCGGGCGCGGTGCAAAACCGCAGGTAGAAAATAGGTTGTCAGCTTCGTAGACCCCCGCGTACAGTCGTACCCGACCGATTCGCCCGGCCACAGCTTCCGCTGCCGGACGAATCGAACCGGATCACCGGGATCCGGCTCAGACCGCACCAGCGCGCCGCACGGCCCGCGTGAACAGAACCAGGAGGTTGACCGGTGAAGATCTTCGCTTCCGAGCACGTCTCCGTCGTCGCTCGTCCCCGCGTCCCCGCCGGCCTGTCGTTCACACCGGCCGACGCGAACGACTGGCACGCCGGCGCAGCAGCCGGATCGCGGTCTCCGTATCCGCGCACCGTTCTTCGGTAGCGCAAGGGTCTCCATACCCACCACGGAAGGCCGCGCCCCAAAGCGGTATCCGTGGTTCTCGCACGTCGCAGCCCTGTTCACAGGGGCGCGGGTGTCGATCGGCGGACATCGCGATCACCACCCCATACCTGTGGAAGGACTGACGATGACCGTGACGATCACCGAGCCCATACTCGAGGCGAACCGCACCGTTCGCGTCGAGCTGCCCTGTCATGTGGCCGACCCGGACCTGTGGTTCGCCGAATCACCCGTCGACCTCGAGCGCGCGAAGGTGCTGTGCGGCGGTTGCCCGGTGCGTGAGCAGTGCCTCGCGGCGGCTCTCGAGCGGGGCGAGCCGTGGGGCGTCTGGGGCGGCGAGATCTTCGAGCGCGGCATGGTCGTCGCTCGCAAGCGTCCGCGTGGCCGTCCCCGGAAGAACGCCGCCTGACGCGTGGACACGATACGACCGACGCCTCGAAGCGATTCCGCTTCGAGGCGTCGGTCGTGGTTCAGTCGTCGAACTCGAATCCCGGCACCCATTGCGCGGCGATCCGCCGATACGGCGCCGTGGCGTCCAGCTGGGCGCAGATCCCGACGCAGCCGAGCAGCACGCGCAGGATCATGACGTACTGCGGCGGCAGGTTGAGCTGGCGCGCCACCTGATACGTCTCGCCTCGGACGTTCGTCGCGGCGCCGGCGGCGCGCTGCAGCCAACGCCGGGAGAAGCGGAACTCGTCGGTGTACAGCGGGTCCACGTACGGCCGCAGGTAGGCCTTGATCTGCTCCGGGCTGACGTCCTGGCCGGGCAGGATGAAGCCGTTCGTCCGCATGACGTCGCACAGCTCCTCGTACTCGCCGTCGCGTGCGTGGCGCAGGATGTGGCCGAGCTCCGACGGCAGACCGTCGGGGTAGTGGCCGACGGCGCCGAAATCGAGGATCGCCATCCTGCCGTCGGCGAGGATGCGGAAGTTGCCGGGGTGCGGGTCGCCGTGCACGAGGCCCACCCGGCTGGCCGAGGAGAACTCGAACTCGGTGAGTTTGCGCGCGGCCTCGTCCCGTTCGGCCGCGGTGCCGGACTTGATGAGGTCGGACAGCGGGACGCCGTCGAGCCACTCGGACACGATGACCTTCGGCGCGCTGGCGATGACGCGCGGCACGACGAAATCGGGGTCGTCGGCGAACGCCACGGCGAACGCGCGCTGGTTGTCGGCCTCGGCGCGGTAGTCGAGTTCGGCCTCGGTGCGTTCGATGAGCTCGTTGATGACGGCCTTGACGTCGCTGCCGGGGGAGAGGGCCTTGAACAGACCCGACAGCCGCGACAGCGTCCGCAGATCGGACCTGAGCGCGACGTCGGCGCCCGGATACTGCACTTTGACGGCCACCGGGCGGCCGTCGGCCCAGATTCCCCGGTGCACCTGCCCGATGCTGGCGGACGCCGCCGGCACGTCGTCGAACTCGGCGAACCGGGTGCGCCACGACGTGCCGAGCTGGCGGTCGAGCACTCGGTGCACCTTCTCCGCGGGCAGCGGCGGCGCTTCGGCCTGGAGTTTGACGAGCGCGTCCCGATACGGCTCGGCGAACTCCTCCGGGACCGCGGCCTCCATGACCGAGAGCGCCTGGCCGAGCTTCATCGCGCCGCCCTTGAGCTCCCCGAGCACGGCGAAGATCTGCTCGGCGGCCCGGGCCGTCAGTTCCGCGTTGACCTCGTCCTTGTCCCTGCCGGCGAGACGCTTGCCGAGGCCGGCAGCTGCGCGACCGGCCATTCCCAGCGGGAGCGACGCGAGTTTGGCGTTGCGCCGTGTGCCGCTCTTCGCGATCTCGCTCATCCGATCCTTCCACTGTCCGGTGCCGGCGCGAACCTGATGTGCCCATCGGTCCGTCGGGTCATTCGCCGACCACGCACACGTGACCCCCCGGTCACCCGCGCGTCTCCATGCTAGATGTAGCAAACGCAGAAGGGATGACGCGGCCACGACCGGACGCCGATCGTCAACGGCACCGCGCCGACCTCGATCGTTGCACCGAGCGTCCGCGGCGGATCACCGGACAGCGTGACGATGTGGTCGAGTTCGGCGTGGGCCAGCGCGACGGTGACGGCCACGACCGTCCGCCGGGCGGTGCCGACGCGTCCCGAAAGCTGCGCCGCGACGGTCGGCCATTCGGGGTCGGAACCCCGGCGGTAGAGATCGCCGCAGCGCAGGCAGCTGCTCCGGCCGGGCAGGACGAGCGGCCCGACGATGCCGACGCCGTCGCGCGTCCGCACCAGCAGATGCGGGGTCCGACGCTGCAGCAGCGTGTCGACGAGCCGTTCGTCCGGGGAGAGATCGTCGCAGAGCACGACGAGGTCGTCGCGCCAACGGCGGGCGGGGTCGGGATCGGTGTCGATGTCTCGATCGGTCGGGACGGACCGGGTCACGGGATGCCCGGCCGTGGCGATGGCGCCGTGCAGACCTTCGGCGATCGGTCCCCGGCCGTGGATCCGCAACCGCATCTTCCGGGCCGGCCTGGGTGCCGCCGAGCGCAGCGCCGCCGCGAGTTCCTCGCGTTGGCGACGGGAGAGGCCGATGCGGGCGGCGCGTTCATCGAGATCGCCGGAGTCGGGTTCGCGGAGAAGGGCGGCGAGATCGGCCTCCCTGACTCCGGGCGGGGCGGTGACGACGACAGCCGTCGCGGGGTCGGCGCCGACCTGAAGACGCCGTCCGGCCCGCGTGACGACCGGTGTCGCCGTGCGGGCCGGTGCGGAGTCCGTGGGGACAACGGACGCGGGTGGTGCGGGGTCGTCGGTCATGGCCGGAGTATCCCGGTGACGTCCGACGAAACGGCGGGCCCGACGCCGGTTATCCACAGGCCGCGACGGGCATCAGCCCTGGTCGTCGTCCTTGTCCGGCGTCGAGTCCGGCTTCTTCGATGATCCATCGCGGCCGGTGTCCGTGGTCGGCGTGTCGGACGCCGACCCGCCGTTCTCGGATTCGCGTGCCGCGTCGGTGAGGGCCCGCTCCCATTCGGCGAACGGATCGTCGCCGGCCGGTGCGAGGAGCCGATCGATGAACGCGGCGGGATTGCCGAGGTCGGACGAGTCGGGGATGAGATCCGGATGCGCCCAGACGCCGTCCCGGGTCTCGACGGTCGTGGCCTGGCCGACGCGCTGCCACAGCACGGCCGCGGCGCGCAGTTCCCGGGGACGCAGCTGCAGCCCGACGAGCGTCGCGAAGGTCTGTTCGGCGGGGCCGCCCGTGGCGCGTCGCCGGCGGATCGTCTCGGTGAGCGCGGCCGCGCTCGGGATGCGATCGGCGAGGGCGGAGGTGACCACGACCTCGACCCAGCCTTCGATGAGGGCCAGCAGCGTCTCGAGACGCCGCCGGGCGCTCTCCTGCTGCGGCGTCGCCTTCGGCTCCAATGCCGAGCCGTCGGCGAGGAGTTCGCTCAGGGCGTTCGGGTCCATGAGCTTGCTCGGATCGAACTGGCTCGCCGCGGCCTCGATGCCCTGGAAGTCGATGGTCGTGCCCCGTGCGAACTCCTCGACCGTCGAGAGCAGCCGCTCGGTGAGCCACGGGACGTGGCCGAACAGCCGAAGGTGTGCCGCCTCGCGAGCCGCGAGGAAGACGAGCACCTCCTGCTGCCGCAGCTGGAGCTCGGCGGCGAGTGCCTCGACGGCCTCGGGGAGCAGCGCCGCCGTCCCCGCCGGGGCCAGCGGAAGTCCGATGTCGGTCGAGGTCAGCACCTCTTTCGAGAGCTGGCCGAGGCCCTGGCCGAGCTGGGTGCCGAAGGACATCCCGCCCATCTGGGCGAGCATCGGCAGCAGCGGGCCCATCGCCGCGCGGGCCTCCTCCGGCATCCCCTTGGCCATGGCGCCGGACATCGCCTCGGCGATGGGGTCGCAGAGCCGGCGCCACGTGGGCATCGTCTTCTCGAGCCAGTCGACCGGCGTCCACGCTGCAGCGACGGTGCCCGTGTCGGGGAACGCCGTCGAGCCGTCGAGCCAGACGCCGACGAGGTGGACGGCGTCGGCGACGGCGCGCCGCTGGCCGTCGGAGACGGGCGTGAATCGACCCATCGACTGCCGCGCCAGAGAGCCGGCGACCTCGTAGTTCACCGGTCCGGCCTGGCCCTTGCCCATGGCGCCGCCCATACCGCTGAGCATCTGGCCGAGTTGGGTGAGCATCGCTCCGAGGTCGGCGGCTCCGAACGGGTTCTCCGGGCCCGAACCGCCGGGATTCGAGCCCTTCTTGTCGTCGTCGCCGTCGTCGCCGCTGTTCGCGAAGCCGAAGGGCAGATTCGTCATATCGCCAACGGTACCGGCCGGGCCTCGTCGCGACCGACTCTTGTCCACGCTGTGAGCGAACAGACGGGCGACGTAGGGTGGGCCCGTGATCGAGACGCCGGCCGCCGGAAGCGGCGATGCGACGCCGGGGGGCCGCGGCGTCATCGGGCGAGCGGAGCTGCGGGATCCGGGCAACCGGCGTGTGCTGACGCTCGCCGCCGCCTGCCTGCCGCTGGTCCTCTTCCTCGTCGTCGGCGTGTTCGCGCACGTCCCGTACGTGTCTGAAGGTCCGGGGCTGACGGTCAACACGCTCGGCGTCCTGGGCGCCGACGACGGTGGTGACGGCGGCGACGTCGTGGTCGTGATGGGCACCGACGTCGACCCGACGTCCGGGAACCTCAACCTCACCACCGTCAGCGTCACCTATCCGCTGACGTTGTTCGAGGCGCTGGCGCGGTGGGCGAGTGGACGCGCCCAGCTCATCCCAGGCGAGGTCTACTTTCCCGCGGGTAAGACGCCGCAGCAGGTCAGCGACGACAGCAAGATGCAGATCGTCGACTCCAAGGAGCTGGCCATCGCGGTCGGTCTGCGGACGGCCGGGGTGCCGATGGCCTCGAGCGTCGCGGCCGTCGCCGCCGACGGCCCGTCGGCGGGTGTGCTGCGCACGGGAGACCGGATCATCGCGATCGACGGGGCCGAGGTCACCGAGCGAGACACGGCGCCGAGCCTCGTGCGCAAGCGCAAGCCGGGGGAGGTCGCGACGGTCACCGTCGAGCGCGACGGCAAGCGCTCGGACGAGCGGGTGACCCTCGCCGCGGCGGACGCGGACGGGACGGTGGTGCCGGTGCTCGGCGTCACTGTGACGCAGGTGCCCAGGGATCCGAGGGTCAAGGTGGAGATCTCGACGGGGCGGATCGGCGGGCCGTCGGCCGGTCTGATGTTCGCACTGGCCATCGTCGACAAGCTGACGCCGGGCGAGCTGACGGGCGGGGCGTTCATCGCCGGCACCGGGACGATCGCGCTGGACGGCTCGGTCGGCCGGATCGGCGGGATCACGCACAAGATGCTCGCGGCGCGCGAGGCCGGCGCGACGGTGTTCCTCGTCCCCGCGGGCAACTGCGCCGAAGCCGTCACAGACGTGCCCGGCGGACTGCGGTTGGTGAGAGTCGATGCGATCACCGACGCGATCGCCTCGCTCGACGCCCTGCGGACCGGAGCCGACGCCCCCGGTTGTTGACGACGCGACTCCGGCCCGGACCGACGCGGCCCCGCCGACGGTCCCGGTCCGTCAGAGGTCCGGGTCGTTCTCCAGGGTCGCGCCGAGGGCGGAGACGAGGTTCGCCGCGAGATCCGGGTGGGTGAGCAACTCGCCGTCCTCGTCGCCTTCGAGCTGCAGCAGCACGAGTGAGCGTCCGTCCCGGAGCACGCCGACGAACAATCGGCCCGTCCGCGCGTCGGGGTGATGGTGGGCGACGTCGGCCGCGGTCTCGTCGGCGTACGGATCGGCGAGGAGCGGCTCGAACGCCGCGTCGATGTCGCTCTCGGCCGACGGCGGCAGCACGGTGATCTGCCGGACGAGCGCGCAGCCGAGGACTTCGGTCGGCCAACTCGTGTACCCGAGCAGGTGTTCGAGTTCGCCGTCCG
The DNA here is from genome assembly GCA_044222225.1 of Mycobacteriaceae bacterium. Lineage (GTDB taxonomy): Bacteria > Actinomycetota > Actinomycetes > Mycobacteriales > Mycobacteriaceae > JBGANR01. Next base: position 4,660 of record JBGANR010000011.1, on the reverse strand, counting down.
ATGTCGTGCCGCCTGCGGGCAGATGATCCTGTTCGACGAGGCTCAACTCGCCGTCGGTGTCGAGTTCGTCGGCCCATTCCGGCTGCGATGCGATGAGGTCGGACGTCGCGACCAGCGCAAACAGCTGTGGCGGCTGGTCCCAGCCGCCGGGTTCGACGTAGTCGGCGAGCTCGCGCAGGGCGTCGCCGAGGGCCTTGTCGGTCAGCTCGCTCGGATGCATCGGAACATCCTCGCACCCGCGTCGGCTCCCGCCGTCCGGTGACGGGCTCGGTCGTTGTCGGTGTCGATCAGTAGAGTGACGGTGAATCCGACATCCACCCGAAGATAAAGGGGAGTCCATGACGGTCAGAGTGCCGAGGGCGATGCCGACGATCGGAAGATGGGGAAAGCTCGCCCTCATCTCCATCGGGGTGTTGCTGGCGCTGTTTCTCGTACTGCCGCCGCTGGTCAGTCTGTATATCGACCGGCTCTGGTTCCAGAGCATCGGTTTCGGGGGAGTGTTCTCGACGATCCTGTGGACGCGAGTCGGGCTCTACTTCGCCGCGGCCCTGGTGATCGGCGGAATCGCGTTCATCTCGTTGTTCGCCGCGTACAAGGCGAGGCCGGTCTTCGTGCCCGTCGGGGCGGGGGATCCGCTCGGCCGCTACCGCGAGTTCGTCGCGACGCACATGAAGCTCGTCGGCATCGTGCCCCCGGTGCTGTTCGGCGCCGTCGCAGGGCTGATGGCCCAGGGCGACTGGCAGACCGTGCAGGTCTACCTCAACGGCGAGACCTTCGACATCCGCGACCCCGAGTTCGGATACGACATCGGCTGGTTCACCTGGGACGTGCCCTTCTACCAGTTGATCGTCGACTACCTCTTCATCGCGGTCGTGCTGGCGTTCGCGATGAACCTGCTGGCCCAGTACGTGCTGGGTGGAATCCAGTTGGCGGGCAAGGGCTCGACGCTGACGCGTGGCGCCCGCGCCCAGCTGGCGACGATCGCGGGGATGTTCCTGCTCCTCAAGGCGGTCTCCTACTGGCTCGACCGCTTCACGCTGCTCGGCAGCACGCGTAAGCAGGAGGACTTCTCGGGCGCGACGTACACCGACATCAACGCGGTGCTGCCCAGCAAGTTCATCCTCATGGCGATCGCGGTCATCTGCGCCGTGGCGTTCTTCGCGGCGATCGTGCTGCGCGACCTGCGTATCCCGGCGCTGGCGACGGGACTCATGGTGCTGTCCGCGCTGGTCCTCGGTACGGGATGGCCGCTCATCATGGAGCAGTTCCAGGTGAAGCCCAACGCCGCGACGAAGGAGGCCGATTACATCGGCCGCAACATCGATGCGACGAAGCTGTCGTACGGTCTCACCGACGACAAGGTGACCTATCAGCGTGACTGGGCGGCGCGCAAGGAGGTCACGCCGCAGGACGCCGCCGCCGTGAACGGGGACGAGGCGACGCTGGCCAACCTGCGTCTGCTCGACCCGAACGTGCTCGGATCGACGTTCACCCGCGAGAACCGCGAGCGGAACTTCTACGGGTTCCCCGATCAGCTGTCCGTCGACCGGTACACGGTGAACGGCAAGCCACGTGACTACGTCGTCGCCGTCCGGGAACTGAATCCGGAGACGTACGCCGCCGATCAGCAGACCTGGATCAACAAGCACACCCGCTACACGCACGGCGACGGTTTCGTCGCGGCGCCGGCCAATACGCTGCGCGCGTCGCCGAACCTCGAGACGGAGGAGGCCGGCCTGCCGCGGTTCTCCACTTGCAACCTGACCGGATGCGACAACAGTGACATCGCACTGCCGAACAAGGTGACGCAGCCGCGCATCTACTACGGGCAGCTCATCGCCAAGGTCGATCCCGACTACGCGATCGTCGGCAAGGACGGCGGCGAGGATCGCGAGTACGACACCGACAGCCAGAACTACACGCACTCCGGCGGTTCGGGCGTCGCGCTCGGCAACATCGTCAACAAGCTCGCCTTCGCCGTCCAGTACGGCGAGCGCAACTTCATCCTGTCCAGCGCGATCAACAAGAACTCGAAGATCCTCTTCGAGCGGGACCCGCGGGACCGGGTGAAGAAGGCGGCGCCGTGGCTGACGGTCGACTCGAAGTCGTACCCGGTCGTCTTCCGGGACGGCTCCATCAAGTGGATCGTGGACGGCTACACGACGCTCGACCAGTTCCCGTACGCGCAGCGGGTGTCGCTGCAGGACTCGACGGAGGACACCCAGGAGCAGCGGCAGGGACAGACGGGCCGGACCCAGGCCGACCAGCGGGTCTCCTACATCCGCAACTCGGTGAAGGCGACGGTCGACGCCTACACCGGTGAGGTCTCGCTGTACCAGTTCGACGAGAGCGACCCGGTGCTCAAGACCTGGATGAAGATCTTCCCCGACACGGTGAAGTCGAAGGCCGAGTTCGGTGAGAACCGGGACCTGGTGGAGCACGTGCGGTACCCGGAGGATCTCTTCAAGGTGCAGCGGTCGCTGCTCACGCGGTACCACGTCGACAATCCGCAGACCTTCTACCAGGGCAGCGAGCGCTGGGAGGTGCCTGCCGACCCGACCGTCAAGGTCGACGCCGGCGCGATCGCGAAGCCCCAGCCGTCCTACTACGTGCTGGCCACCGATCAGGCGGATACGGCCAAGTCGAAGGCGACGTTCCAGCTGACGACGACGCTCACGGCCCGCGGTACCCCGACGTTGTCGGCGTACATCTCGGCGAACAGCGATCCGGAGAACTACGGGCGGATCATCATCAAGCAGACCCAGAGCACCGCCCAGCCGGACGGGCCGAACCAGGCGCAGGACAAGCTCACCGGCAACCCGGCCGTCGCGGCCAACCTCGGCGTCGTGCAGCAGGCGGCCACCGTCACCTTCGGCAACCTGCTCACCCTGCCGGTGGGGCGTAACGGGGTGCTCTACATCGAGCCCGTCTACACGCAGGCGAAGAACAGCGACGGCGCCGTTCCGAAGGTCTCCCGAGTGCTGGCCACCTACGACGACAGGTCCGGTACGGCGCCGAAGGTGGGCTACAAGCCGACGGTCGCCGAAGCGCTGGAGGCGGTGGGCATCACGCCGCCGAAGTCGGTGGCGACGATCCCCGGGGCGCCGCCGGCCCCGAATCCCACGACGCCGAATCCCACGACGCCCAACCCGACGACCCCGACGCCCGGCGGAGCCAACACGCCGGAGGTCCAGGCCGCGATGACGAAGGTCGGCGCAGCACTGACGAAGCTGAAGAAGGCTCAGCAGGACGGTGACTTCGCCGTGCAGGGCCAGGCGCTCCAGGAGCTGGACGACGCGGTCAAGGAGTATCAGAAGGCGACCGGCCAGGGCGGCTGACACATGCCCCGGGGAACGGAAAACGGCCTGACCAGCTGTTTTGCGTTCCCCGGGGGTGGTGTGTAATCTAATCCATGCAGCGCGGGGTGGAGCAGCTCGGTAGCTCGCTGGGCTCATAACCCAGAGGTCGCAGGTTCAAATCCTGTCCCCGCTACTACAATTCAGGCCCGGAGTCTACGGACTCCGGGCCTGAATCTATTGCCGGCCCTGGCCGGCGTGTCGCGAACCGCGAAAATCGGTTGCCGGAACGGGGAGACGTTCCTACGCGGCGACGTCCCTGTTCGCCGTCGCGATGGCCGACGTCTTCTAACACTGCGCGCAGCGGGCGGTGCGACGCGCGTCGGCAGCTCGCGGATTCGGCGATCCCGCTGCAGATCCAGATGCCGGTGCTGCCGTGCCGCGGCGGCGCCGAGATCGCGCGGCGGGTGGGCTCCGAGGCGCGGCCCAACCCGGCTTGAAGGTCCGCGGCCGGGAGTACCCGCGGATCGTCTACGGACCGGACTACACCGATGCGTTCGACGTGCGCCGGGTGCGCAATCTCGTGCGCAAGCGGAGCCTGGCCCGGCGCGAGCACGGTCTGGGGATCGAGTCGCTGGCCGACTTCGTCGACGGTGCGCCGCTGTGGCAGGTCCACCAGTCGGTCTTCGCGATCCTCGCGCTGGAGTCGGAGCCGGTCGATCCCCGGCTGTAGGGGACGCGAATCGGGGCGCCTCGGGACGTCGGCGGGGCCGTCCGAAGCGCTTTCGAGCAGCGATATTCCTCTGACCTGCGGATTTGCGTCTGTGCACGGTCCTGCGTAACTTAGTCCAGGCCGCAGCGAGCCGGGGCGCGAGAGATCGAGCCCGGCAGCTTGGTTGCGGAATTCCCTCCGGTTTGGCCCTGAGTGATCGGGTCTGCTAGGCTGGTGGGGTTGCTCCGGAGCGGGAACGCGAACGGGGTTGGCCTGCTGGACAGACTTTCTGAGTGTGAGCTCGGGTGGTCGTCTGGTGGGGCGTGTTGTTTGAGAACTCAACAGTGTGATGATGATTGGTTGTTTTTTTGTGTGCCATGGTGGCGTGCATGACGGCCGGTTCTCGTGGTCTGACTCTTCGGGGTCGGATTGCTGGGGGTTGGTTGTTGTGGATGCTTTTTGTTTTTGAAAGTTGAATGCCAGATTTGGTGTTTGGCTAGGATTTTTTCTGGATAACTTCGATTGCGCCTTCGGGTGTTGATTGGGTTTTCACGGAGAGTTTGATCCTGGCTCAGGACGAACGCTGGCGGCGTGCTTAACACATGCAAGTCGAACGGTAAGGCCCTTTCGGGGGTACACGAGTGGCGAACGG